>CAZSKK010000002.1:0-445499 GCA_964607415.1 uncultured Candidatus Saccharibacteria bacterium
ATTAACTTTAGCTGATAGCTGATAGCTGATAGCTGATAGCTGATAGCTGATAGCTTGATTTTACTATTTACTTAAAGTTTTTTCATTTTCCCGCTATAATTCCTTATCTTGATTCTTCTTGAATCATGATTCTTAATTCTTAAATTCTTAAAAATGAAATCATCTGAACAAATAAAAAAGGCCTTTTTAGACTTTTGGACTGAATCTCCAAGAAATGCAAAAATTGTACCGAACGCATCTTTGGTTCCCAATAACGATTCAACCCTTTTATTTGTAAACTCTGGGATGTTTCCGCTTGTTCCATATCTTGGTGGACAACCTCATCCTTTAGGGACAAGACTTTGCAATGTTCAAAGATGTATTAGAACAAATGATATTGAAGACGTTGGAGATAATAGACATCTAGTTTTATTTGAAATGATTGGAAACTGGTCTTTAGGAGATTTTTCAAAAAAAGATCAAATTCCTTGGTGTATGGAACTTTACGTAGAAAGATTTGGATTGGACCCAAAAAGATTATATGTAAGCGTATGGGGTGGAGATGATGTAGTACCTTTGGATCAGCAAGCAATTGATCTATGGAAAGAAGCATTCAAAAAATATGGTGTTGAAGCTGAATTTTCTGAGGATATTTCCAATATTCCTGATAATGTTGAAGAAGGTGAAAAATGGAAATATAGAATTTTCCCTTATGGTAGAAGCGACAACTGGTGGGAAAGAGGGCATGCTCCAGGTGAATTAGGAGGTCCATGTTCTGAAATCTTTTATGATTTAGGTATTAAGGAAAGGGATCAGGAGATTTATCATATCAACGATGATTCTGGAAGATTTGTTGAAATTGGAAACAATGTGTTTATGGAATATAAGCTGGATGAGAATCTAAATTATAATCCTCTTGAAAAAAAGAATATAGATTTTGGTGGTGGATTTGACCGAATTATGTTTGCAGTTCAAAACAAAAACGATGCCTTCTCTACAGACTTATTTGAACCAATAATAAAAAAAATTGAAGAAATTTCAGGTAAAACTTATAAATCAGGAATTAAAATCGATAAAGACACGAAAGCATTTAGAGTAGTTGCAGAGCACGCTCGTTCTGCAACTTTTATTCTAGCTGATGGTATTGTACCTTCAAGCAAAGATCAAGGATATATTCTTCGAAGATTAATCAGAAGAATGGTTAGGTTTGCACTAGATTTGGAAATCAAAGAAAACTTTACAAAAGTTTTGAGTGAAGCTGTAATTGAAAAAATGAAAGAAGGATACCCTCATTTAGAAACAAATAGGCAAAAGATCTTGGAAGAAATTGAAAAAGAGGAAATTAAGTTTAGAAATACATTGCTAAAAGGCATTAAAGAAATTGAGAAATTCAAGCAGTCAGGAAAAACTTTGAATGGTGTAGACGCATTTCATATCTATGAAACGTATGGGTTTCCTTTCGAAATGACTCTAGATGAAATGGGTATTTCAGACAAAAATGAAATAAAAAGAGTTACAGAAGAATACAACGCTGAAAAAATGAAGCACCAGGAATTATCTAGATCAGGAGCAGAACAAAAATTTAAAGGCGGATTGGCTGACAGCTCAAAAGAAACTACAAAACTACATACAGCTCATCACTTGTTGTTGGCTAGTTTACAAAAACTTATTGATCCTAACATTAAGCAAAAAGGAAGTAACATTACTGCAGAAAGATTAAGAATGGACTTTAATTTAGATAGAAAGCTTACTGAAGAAGAAATTAAAAAAATTGAAGATCTTGTAAATGAAAAAATTAATGAGAGTTTGCTTGTTTCTAGATTTGAAATGGATAAAAAAGCCGCTGAGACATTAGGTGCACAAATGGAATTTGGAGCAAAATATCCAGATAGGGTCTCCGTTTACGTTATATATAATAAAGCTGCTAACTTATCTGCTGGAGAAATTCCAAAAGGTCCGTTTTCTATAGAATTCTGCGGTGGCCCACACGTTTCCAACACAAGCAAAATAGGCGAAGGAGGGAAAAAATTCAAGATTCAAAAACAAGAAAATGTAGGGGCAGGAGTTAAAAGAATTAAAGCCGCATTAGTGTAATAAACACTATGTCAAACTTTGAAGATATCCATCAAACAATTGAAGGTGCTATGCTACTTAGTAGCTTATCCGAATTAAATAGCAAATTGATCGGAATTGAAAAATCAGTTGGAAAGTATACTGAATTTGAAGGCGTAAGAATCTACGATCAAACTGCAAGAGGATGCGTTATTCATTTTAAAACAATAGTGTACACTACTTCTGAGCTCGTCCTATACTTAAACGAGATAAACAATGGTGATCCTGACTTAACCTTTGAATTTGTAAGTCAAATGAGTCATCTTTGTATAACTAGCGTTCTCGCAATTAATAAACTTTGGTTCCGCACACCTGAGGTTTTTGGTCCAATATTTGAAATAGGAAATGTAGTGGCTCGAATTTCAAACGAGTTAAAATATGCACCAACACAAACAGTAACAAGATCCAACTTTGGATTTTAAGCATTTCTAATTTCTATAAAATTCTTCACTACTTTATAAATATAGAATAGCACTCCTAGTATTAAAATCCCTAAAATCAAATACTGAAAAGGATCTAGAAATTGAAAAATTTTATCTTTAGAATCATAAGCAAGATACCCAACTGTAGCAAGAATTATATTCCAGCTAAAACTTCCTAAAATTGTATAGAAAGTATATTTAGCAAAGTTCATTTTAGCAACGCCAGCAGGGAATGATATTAAAGATCTAATTCCAGGAATAAGCCTTGATACAAAAACCATTACACTTCCTCTTTTTTCAAAGAGTTTATGAGCTTTTTCTAAATCTTTTGGAGAAATTAGTAAAAATGCTCCCCACTTTTTTAAAAATTTTGGTAGAAAAGTTTCAGAACCATATCTTGAAATTACATAAAAGGGTAGTGTACCAACAAAACTTCCTAATGCAGCAACAAAAGCTACAAGAAACAAAGCAGGAATGCCGCCATTAGATTTTGCGTAAAGCCCTGCCGTAATTAATACGATTTCAGATGGAATAGGCGCAAAAAAAGATTCAATAGCAGTTGCTATAAATATTCCCAAATATCCAACTTTATCTAAAAGTTCTAATAAAAAATCTGCGATTGATGCTAGCATATATAAACAAGTTTATTCCACTTTCCTCTCCTTACAGGAGAGGTCGATTCCGAACTTTGTTTCGGAATCGGGTGAGGTAATTAAAATAAGAGCTTAATAGCCAGATTCCCGCTTTCGCAGGAATGCCGAACATTTAGTTAGTAAGTTAACTCTTTCCCACTAAACACTTCCTGCTTTTCTTTCCTCAACCTTTCTACTTCTTCCTTACTTTTTTCCATTTCATATTCTCTTGGTGTTGCTGTTGTGTAAATGATTTGATTTGTTCTTTTTTCAAACTCCTCAAACTTTAATGGTCTATTATCCAAAGCTGCCCTCATTCTGAAACCATAGTCTACCAGGTTTTCCTTTCTACTTCTGTCACCACCATACATTCCGCCTATTTGTGGAACTGTAATATGAGATTCATCAATAAACATTAAGTAGTCATCTGGAAAGTAATCCAAAAGACACGATGGTGCAGTACCGGGATGCCTTCCATCAATATATCTTGAATAGTTTTCAATTCCTTTTGTATATCCTGTTTCTTGAATCATTTCTAAATCGTATTCAACACGTTGTTTTAATCTTGCGGATTCGATTATTTTACCTTTATCTTGAAATTCTTTAACTTCAGAAACCATATCAGTTCGAACTTTTTCCATAATTGAAAGCAAATTTTCTTGTGGGCTTACATAATGTTTTGCAGGAAAAATCTTTATATTATCTGTAGCAGAAATAAATTCACCGCTAATTGGATTTATAATCTTGATTGATTCAAGCTTTTCACCAAAAAATTCTAATCTTACAGCTTGATCTTCTGAAGTAGTTAAGTAAACATCAACATTTTCTCCTCTGATTCTATAAGTTCCAGGTGCAAAGTCATTTTGAGTTCTTTCATACTGCATGTCTCTAAATCTAGCCAAAAACTTATCTCGGTTGTAACTTTCACCAACTTTAAATTCAAAACTTAAAGCCATATAATCACCTGGATTTCCAAGACCATAAATACAACTAACAGTTGCAACAATAATCGTGTCGCGCCTGGATAGAAGTGCTTGGGTGGCAGAGTTTCTGTAACGTTCCACGGTTTCATTTATGTCAGAATCTTTCTCTATGTATAAATCCCTTTGTGGAACATATGCTTCGGGCTGATAATAATCGTAGTAACTTACAAAGTACTCAACTGCATTTTCAGGAAAGAACTCACGAAATTCCGAAAAAAGTTGTGCAGCTAGAGTTTTATTATGCGCAAGAACAAGTGTTGGCTTTTGCATATTGTTAATAATGTTAGCCATAGTGAATGTTTTACCAGTCCCTGTCGCTCCAACAAGTGTTTGATGCTTAAGGCCAGCTTTTACACCAGCAGTTAGAATATCTATTGCTTGGGGCTGATCTCCACTTGGAGCGTATTTTGAATGTAATTTAAATGGCATGTTATTCTTTGTCATTCCGGATTCAACATGTTTGCGAGAGAATCCCGGAATATAACTAAATTTTCGCAGATAACCCTAACATTATAACGTTAAAACGTTTTAACTTCTTTCACACACCCACACATTTTACTCCAAAACTCGTCTTTATAACATTCAGGATTGCGGGCTTTGCACATGTATCGGCCGTGAAAAACTAATCTTAAAGCCATTTCACTCCATTCTTCTCTAGGGAATAATTTCATTAAGTCCTGCTCAACTTTTTCAGGCTCCTTTTGAGTTGTTAAACCAAGTCTATTACTGACTCTAATTACATGGGTATCTACAACAAATCCAACAGGAAGATTACCAGCATGCTTGTAAAACCACTCCGCCAGAACTACATTTGCAGTTTTTCTACCAACTCCAGGTAATTTATCAAGTTCTTCCATAGTAGCAGGGACTTCAGAGCCATATTCTGCAATTAACATTTGAGCAAGTTTTATTATGTTTCTAGCTTTAGTCTTATAGTAATTTACACCAAGTAAAAGCCTTTCTATATTGCGCTCATCTGCTTGAGCTAAAAGTTTTGGCGTTGGATATTTCTCGAAAAATTTAGGTGAAATTTTATTAACAGTAGTATCTAAAGTTTGTGCAGACAAAACCGTTGCAACCAAAAGCTCAAAGGCATTTTTATGATTTAATGGTGTTTCAACAGTAGGGTATTCTTCTTTTAGTTTTTTGGTAATTAAAGCTACTTTTTCTTCTTTGGTCATTAAGGAATTGTAGCATATTCAAAAATTGATTAAGACTCCTTTACATGTCTAATATCCAAATCAGAAAGTAGTTGTTCATTTGTCCATCCTTCATTTACAGCTTTATCTAAAGTATCTATCAAAACCTGAACATCAATTGTAGGCAAATCAGTATAAACAGCCTTTAAAAACCCTGACTGCGTATTATCGGTCATAGGGTAGTCAAGTGGTTTAGTTCCTTTATTTGCAGTTAAGCTTCTGACAACATAATCTCTATATAAAGTTTGATAATAGACATTTGCAACATACCAATATGCGAAGTCAGGATTTGTCATTTCAAATTTTTTTCCAGCCAAATCAATACTATATTCTAAAATTGGTTCAAAGTATTCTTTGGCACCAATAAAACACCTGAATACAGTTTCTATATTAGTTTTCATTGGATAAACCATTTTCAATAGGGATTCAGGCAATGCAGGAAAGTTTAGATCCATTGGTAATCCCAAATTTCTTCTGATTTGCTTATAGATAATCAAAGAATTAACCATTTGCCTATGTAGTACCCTTTCAAATTTTGCAATTCCATCGGTAACTTTTGTTCCAGGAAACCCTGAAATCACCGCATCATCAAAAAATTCAGATGCTTCTTCCTTAGAGTAAGGCTTGTCAAATTTAAAAAAAGAAAAAATAACTTTTTTATCAAATTCTATCCCTAATGATGTTAGAGATTCTTCTAAAGATGCCTCTATATTATGAAAGACTTCGCTCCACTGTAGATACTCCTCGTCTAGCCAACCTCTTGCTTCTCCCCTAGATTTTCTACCTTTCTTAGTTTCAAAATCTCTAATCTTTTCATCTATTGTTATTATAAACTTAGAATCTTCTTTCAAAATTGAATCAAGGTATGGTGATCTTGAAAGTTTTTTCTCCCTTACTTCAGCAGTTACTTCATCTACATAGTCCACAGTTGTCAATAAATGCAAGTTCGAGTTATTTATTGCATTACAAAGCATTTCAGGCAAACCTAGTTTCCTTTTGAAAGCTACACCCTCAGAGGAATCCAGCATTAGTAACTTTGAAATAGCAAATGCCTTTTTATAATCTATGACGGGTAATTGTCTTTGAACAAGGGTAAAAAGTTCACCAAATGTCGCATCAATTTCCAGCACTGGCATATTTACCCTAATGTCTTTACTAGCTTCACTTTCCGAAATTGCTTCAACAATAGTCTTGGAAATCATATCATTATCAAACCCATATACAAGTACAGTTTTGTAGTCATTGTTTTCTGATTCTATTTCATAATTGCCATCCATTATTGTCGTCATAATATATAAGCTTGTAAGTATAGCATAGCCGCTTAAACACTCTCAACAGAAATACTTGTAATTAATGGACATTTACCTGTTTATCGAGTTAATATATTTCATGCTTAAGTTTAGCTAGAATTTTAATGTCCAATTACATAGTAGACGCAACCTCAATATTATCAAATGACACAAATAAGTCTAAAATTAATGCAATTGCTACAGATCTGTCTTTAATAAAGCAAAAAATCCCTAAAATTAATAATATAGTTCTAAGAGGAGGTGCCGCATTAGATGTGATATATAACCTTGATCCTAACGATATTGATTTATTCTACTGCCATAGTGACTCAGCCGGAGAAAATAGTTCAGAATGTATTTGCGAAGATTTAAGAATAAAATTAAACACCTTAGCTTTTAACTACTTTGACAAATCTACAATAGACCTGGAAAATTCATTCGAAAAAGAGCCAAAGCTTAACCCAATTGAGCGAACTGTTGGGTACTTTTCTTATCACACTGAATATAACTCTCAATTCCTAATAGACCATAACGGTAAAATTTTGACTAATAAAGATGCATTAAATTTCCATCAAAAAAATATTTATGAAATTCGATTTGAAGGTTTTTTCCCTTGGGCTCATTTCCCCAGAGAAGGTGATAGCAAAAACTACTTTGCTTTTCAGACAAATATTATCATAAGAGCCATTAGTTATATTAATAAACGGAATCTAACGCCTGGTCCCAAAACCCTACTTTTATTAGAAAATGTAGAATACATTCTCAAAAAAAGTATAGAGGTAAAAGGATTAGATTATTTCAAACCTTATGCACAGTCGAAAATAAAGTCTAGGGAAAATTTATTAAAGTTCATTGATAAATTTATGTCTGATGATAAATTTTATAAAAGCAACGATATTCTGGTTAAATTATTTGAATGATGAAAAAACAAGTTTCAAGCTTAACAGGTGAAACCTTAGGCAGGATTTTTGAGAATTACTCAAAAATCCTGCCTTTAAAAACCGTTTTTGAAAATGATTTTGTTCTAGCTTTTTTCCATTCAAAGCCAAGTTACCCAAAGCACATAATCATTACTCCTAAAAAACAAATTAAAGATCTTACTGAGCTTACCAATAACGAAATTTATATTACTGAAATTTTCAAAGCAGTTCCAGTGATTTTAGAAAAAGAAAAAATGACTGATTACCATCTTGTAGTAAATGGAGGAGAGTACCAGAATATAAAACAAGTCCACTTTCATTTATATTCAGAAAATTAGCTGCCACATCTTGATATCTTCTATAGAATTTGTATAATGGCATCAACTTTATTTTTCAGGTAGTTTAATATGGAGAAGAATTTAGAAGGTTATCGCCAAATTACAGACGTAAGTTTAATTACAATTGTTCAGCATCACTTAATGAAGAAACATTCTCTAAAATCAAAGGCAGTAGGACATATCAAAGTGTACGCCAATCATACAGAGTTTTTAGTTACAGGTATTGCTCACATTGACGAGGATATAGTTCAATACGAAGATTTCAAAGAAAAAACTCCCCATAAAAATATTGAAGAAATGTAATTGTTTTAAAAGTTTTAAAAAGATAGCTTTATACCTTTCAAATTTTCATCTTTAATTTCCTTGGGTATTAGATAGCCTCTAATACCCATAATAGCAGCAACAATAGTTTTACCTCTTTCTGCTAAGGCAAATCTTTGACCTTTATCCCAAGTTTTACCACTTTCATACGCTTTTTCTACTTCTTGCCAGTATCCCTCCTTCCAAGGTTTTCCAGTAATATCTATAATTTCAAATGCATTTTCTTCATGATTATATCTAACCTCACAATCACCGTGAGCTAAGGAATTATCTACCAGTGTTCTTACACATAAAAATTGCTCAACATTTTCAAACTGAAAATTTGAAGCAATAATAAGCTCATTTTTTGAGTAAGTGAAAGTACTAACTAGATCTGATACTGTGATAGTTCTGCTGCTAGAAATATTTTCATCTACAACATTTCTTAAGTTTTGGAGAGAATCGACAATAGCAAAGATATCACTTTCACCTTTATAAAGAGTTTTCCAAATGTTTCGGATTTCATGAATCAATAGGCCTGAGCATAGATGTAGCGGATGATCCTCTGATTCAGAGATTCTTAATAATTCTGTAGTTATTGTTGATTCTGTTTCAGAAACAGACAAATCATCAGTGATTTCCAATAGCATAGCTAACACTATTTACAATAAAAACTGGCAATTTTACCATAATTAACCTTTTCTTTGTAAATGCCCTTTCCTAAACCTGGATTTTTTAATATAATCACATGTACTAAATACTTCGAACTCAAGTAGGCGTTATGTCATCCTGAGGGAAATCGAAGGATGCGTACCAAAGGTACGCTGGGGTAGCTCAGCTGGTAGAGCACACGACTGAAAATCGTGGTGTCGGCGGTTCAAGTCCGCCCCCCGGCACCATTAGTAGCAATAGTTTAAGGTTAAGCACAAAACAGCATATTATGCTGTTGAGAATACAAATTTACTTAATCTCAAACTTATACTTAATCTTATTTGGATCTCAGCAGTTTTTCTGCTAAAATCCAATTACTCTTGAATAAAGAGCGCTTAGCTCAGCTGGTTAGAGCATCTCGTTTACACCGAGAGGGTCGGGGGTTCGAATCCCTCAGCGCTCATTCTGTTTATTCATTCCCTTCAATATATCCTCGATATTAATTCATGGCCTGTATACAAATCTTAACTTGAGCTATAATATGAGACAGCACAGTGTGCTGTCGAATGGAGCTAAACAATAACCATAACCAAACTTATTACTTAATTTATATACCTCACCCGATTCTGAACAAAGTCAGAATCGACCTCTCCTAAAGGAGAGGCATGTGGAATAAACTTAATATATATGAGCTCAATCAAAATTCAAGGTGGCTACCCAATCAAAGGAACTTATACTGCATTACCC
Organism: uncultured Candidatus Saccharibacteria bacterium; assembly: GCA_964607415.1. Classification (GTDB taxonomy): domain Bacteria; phylum Patescibacteriota; class Dojkabacteria; order J137; family J137; genus CAZSKK01. The sequence goes on from CAZSKK010000002.1 coordinate 9,573, forward strand.
AACAAAAACTCAATCTTAAAATTAATTCCAGCAACAATTCTTTGCGATGAGCCAGTTACAATTCATAATGTTCCTAAAAGCTCATCAGTTAGGATTTTGCTTCAAATCTATAGAGATTTAGGTGGGAAAGTTGCATACCTTAAAAATGATTCGGTTAGATTAGACGGATCTACAATCACAAAATCAGCGTTAGACGAAATTCTTGCTGGAAAGGAAAGATCATCCTTTTTGTTTTTAGGACCACTTTTATCAAGATTTGGGACTGCATCCATAAAAGATGGCGGTGGATGTAAGTTAGGCAATAGACCTTTAGATACGTTTTTTCAAGGAATGATTGGACTTGGAGCAAAAGTAGATAAAGAAACTGGCTACACAGTAACAACCAAAGGACTAAAAGGTGCAGAAATCTGGCTATTAGAGGCATCTGTAACTGGAACTGAAAACTTGGTTTTAGCTGCAGTAAAAGCAAATGGTAGAACAGTAATTTACAATGCAGCATGCGAACCTCACACACAGGATTTATGCAATTTTTTAGTTTCTGTAGGTGCCCAAATTGAAGGGATTGGAACTAACAAACTTGTAATTGATGGTGTTCAAAACCTAAGTGGGGGAGAGTGGACAGTCATTTCAGATCATATTGATATTGGTGGAATGATTGTTGCAGCAGCAGTTACTAATGGCGAGCTTCTAATTAAAAATGCAATCCCAAACCACATGACTCAAATTTTAAATTACTTTGCAAAGCTTAATTTAAAAGTAGAAATTCAAGGTGAAAATATTTTTGTTCCATCTGGACAGGAATTATATGCAATTCCTAACTTTAAAGGAGATATTGATAAGATCAATGACTTGCCTTGGCCAGGCTTTCCAGTAGATTTAATTCCACAAGCTTTAATTCTTGCGCTAAATGCAAAAGGAAACATTCGAGTATATTCTAATCTTTACGAAGTTCAGCTTGTAGAATTGTTTGCAGAGCTATTCAAAATGAGGGCTAGCATGTCCTTAACCAATCCTAATCAGATTATTACTTTTAATAAAAGTACTATATCCGGGACCACCGTAAACGCATCCACAATTTTGCAGTCTACACATGCGCTAATACTTGCAGGATTAAGCGGGAAAGGTACTACAATAATTCACAATGCAGATATTATTTATAGAAGATTTCCCGAGATTATTGAAACATTCCAAAGGTTAGGAGCTAAGATAGAGAAGATCTGAAATTCTCTATAAGCAGCCTTAGCTTTTTTATCAAGCTTTTCAATAAGTGCCCTATATTCCGTTTCTTGTGTCCCAGTAAGTTGTCGCGTAACACTAAGATTAAAAAGCTCTGTTTTTCTTTCCATTAAAGTATAGGTTAGAAGCATGTCTAAGCCTCCTTTTATTTTAGCAGTTCCTCTCTGCTCAAGCTGATTGATGAATCTCTCAAAAATAGCCTCTCTATGTTCCTCTATATTTAAAGTCCCATATTCAAATATTCTTTTGAAATATACTATATAAGCCTTTGACTCAAATTTTCTTTCCGATTCACTATTTTTAACTTTTTCTGCTTCATTAACCAAAGTTGAATAAGAATTAATACCGGAAAGCAAGTTAAGAATCACATCTGCTTTCCTATACTTAGATTCAGTATTAAATAAAATATTTTGATTTTCAAATGCCTCAGCCAGATGATCTTTTGTATCCATAGTTATGATTCTGGGTTAGGTGCATGAGTATGGAAATGGCTTCCTCCAACTACATTAACACCTTTTCTATTTAATCGTTTTGCTAGAAATTCTAGCTCTTGTATCTCTAATTTACTTGTACCACCAACTACTTTCAACGAAAATAGATAGGAATAGCGCTGTCTCCTAATCCCACCTAGAACTGTTTCAAAATTAAATTCCCTATAGTTCGTTTGCGAAAGTCGTTGTGCAATAACTGCCTTAGTAATTAAAAAGTATCTTTCAAGGATTTCCTGTCTGTTTGCTTTTGCTGGAATAAAATCTTTATTAAATCTTATGTTACTAACCAGTGAAGCAACCATAGGGTTTTTTCTACTGCTATTTTGAAAAAAATATACTAAATCATCAAAATTATCGCATTCTCCTAGATTTTTAACAGCTTTATTTAAATCAACATCCCTACAATCGTTGTTTACTAAAATTTGATTTATCTGCTCAATATCCTCATCAAGTAGAAGGCTTGACCAAGGTGATTCTAAAAAATCGTTAAGCCTGTTATTAAAAGATTCTTGTTTTTTTCTTTCAAGCATCAATTGAAACCCTTCTGTATAAACTGGATCTGGTTCGGAATTTGTGTGATTGAGATCACTCATAAAAAATAATTAATAATTGCGAAAGTTTACCAAAGCCTCCTTAATATGGCAACATTATTCCATTCTCTGGCTTCTGACCTCAGGCCTCTGGTTTCTAACTTCTGACTTCTTTCCTTCAATTTGTTAAAATTAATCATGGAAAATCTACAAAAACTTATAGATCAACTAAATCCCGAACACGTTAAATTAAACGAACCCCTTTCAAAACACACGACCTTAAAAATTGGTGGACCTGCAGATATTTTTTTCACGCCAACATCAACCGATGAGCTTGTAAACGCTGTAAAGGCTGCAAAAAGCCTGGGAGTTCCAGTAACCATGTTGGGCTGGGGTGCAAATGTTTTAATCGCAGATAAAGGCATTAGAGGCCTTGTAATAAGAAATAACTCTAAAAATATTGAAGTTCTTGGGCAAACTAGTTCAAACGAATCACAGGAAAATTCTGATGATACAGAAGTAATTGCAAGATGGACTGCAAGTACAGAAGAGCAGGGCGCACGCAAAATGTACGATTTTAAAGATTTGAACTATGATGAATCAGATAAACCTATTATTCAAGTAAAAATGGATAGCGGGGTAGATCTGCCTTATGCAATCAATTATCTAATAAGTAAAGGCATTACTGGACTTCAATGGTATTCCAAAATTCCTGGAACAATTGGTGGCGGAATTTATAATAATATTCATGGAGGTACACATTTTTTTAATGAAATTCTTGAATCAGTAACAATTTTAGATGAAAAGAATAATATTGTAACTTTAAATAAATCTGAATTGGGTCTTGGATATGATCAATCTCGCTTCCATAATTCAAAAGAGATAATTCTAAATGGCTTATTTAATTTAAGAGCAGGAGATAAAGAAAAAGCCCAATTTGTAAGCATTGAATGGGCAAGACGTAAAGGTGCCCTTCAACCTGCAGTATCGTGTGGAAGCGTGTTTCAAACCCTCTCGAATGATGAAGTACAAAAACGAGGATATCCTACAGGAAGTGCAGGGTATGTGATTGAACACCTATTAAAAATGACCGGATTCCATGTAGGGGACGCCTGGGTTTCAGAAAAGCACCATAATTTCATAGAAAACAAAGGAGCTGCAACTGCCTCAGACTATCTTTCAGTAATAAACGAAATTAAAACTCGAGCTAAACAAGAACTGGACTTAGATTTAAAATTAGAAATATTCCTTCTAGGCGACTTTTAAAATATCCTATAATATTAAACTAGTGTTTATTACTTTTATCCTGAAGGCAATCAACGGAGTGCTTTATCTTCTTTCTAACGTTTGTTTAGCCCAAATCTTCAGTAAATTTTTAGCCTACATTTAAAATATATGATTTTACTCAATTATTAATAGATGTCAACATCGCATTTTAGTGTAGTATATATATCGAGTATTGATTGAACCCCTAAACTTAAAGTAGAGAAGTAAGTATTATTTTCTATACTTGCAGTTTACTTCTACTTTTAGAATACTTGCTCGCAAAGCGCATCGATAAGTTTTACGTAACGAAACAAATTTGATCATAGTAAAAATGTAAAGTTAATGTGTTTTTATATTTCCATAATATTTATTGGATATACATCAAGCGAATGTATAAACAAATTATCCATAGCTAGCTGCAACCCTTTGCAAGAAGCTTGTTTCAGCTTTTTTGAAAATTCGAAAATTACAAATTGAAAATTAAATTTGGTTCTACTTTTGTTATCAAACGCAAAATTTGCAAAATTTTGTAATTTTTATGTTTTGAGACGCAAATATGAACTTTTAGAAACATGTTAAAAATGTTAATCTTTATTTTAGTAACATAAATTTCAAAAATCCCTAAAAATGAGTATCAAAATCCTACCCGAAAACATAATTAATTTGATTGCAGCAGGCGAAGTAGTAGAAAGACCAGCTTCAGCACTAAAAGAACTAATTGAAAATTCAATTGATGCTGGAAGCTCAAGAATCATAATCAGGCTAGAAGAATTCGGTGAAAAGCTTATAGAAGTGGAAGATAATGGTGCCGGCATGGATGCTACCGACGCTAAGCTAGCATTTGTTCAACACGCAACTTCAAAAATCTCAAAAGAAGACGATTTAAATAGTATAAATACACTAGGATTTAGAGGTGAAGCTTTAGCCAGCATTGCGTCTGTTGCTGAATATGTAGAACTGGAAACAAAAAAGGAAAATGCTGAGCCAGTTAAAATTAAAGCAGAATCAAATACCGTAATTAATCAGGATAGTAACAAAAGCACAGTCGGTACAGTAATTTCGATACATAATCTTTTTGCAAAGGTGCCAGCTAGAAAAAAATTTCTAAAAAATCCTAATACAGAGTACAAGCACTTATTAAATACTTTTATAAACATAGCTCTAGTAAATACAAACATTCATTTTGAAATATTTCATAACAACAAGCTTGTTTACAGACTTAATAAAACTGATAATTTTAAAGAAAGAGTTTTTGAACTATTTGGCAAAGAAATAAGTACAAACTTAATTGGACCAATTCACTATGAAAATAATTTTTGTACCATCAACCTATTTTTGGGAAGCCCTAGGCTATCAAAAAAAACCGCAACCAATCAATATACTTTCGTAAATAATAGATTTGTTATAGATAAAGTAATTCAAGCAAGTATCGCCAATGGTTTTTCTGGATTTATCCACAAAGAACTCAAACCTGTATGGTTCGCATTTATCCACATAAACCCTGAGTTAGTTGATGTAAATGTTCATCCTAGAAAGCTTGAGGTTAGATTTACAAATCCCAAAGATATTTATGGCATAACCTACTCACTAGCAAAAAAATCTCTTGAACAGGAAAGCAGATCCATAACTATCAATACTTTAGCCGACAGAAATGAGGCAACATCACCTGCCTTTATCTCTAATTTCAACAAATCTGCAAAGCAAATGTACAAATATGAAAATTATGGTAGCAACAAATCATCATCACCAAAAGTTATTATCGAAGAAGCAATCAGTTTTAGCAAAGCGCTATTACAGCCGCTCGATGGTGAAAAATCCGACATAAATAACTTTAATGAATTTGCGCTAGATTCCGCTTTTCAACTTTTTAACACTTATATATTATATGAAAAAAATGATTCACTAATTGTCGTGGATCAGCATGCAGCAAGCGAAAAAATTACATTTGAAAAGCTTATTTCTAATATCGATTCTATTAAAACAAAACCATTATTACTTCCTAAAATAATTGAACTTAATTCAGCCCAGAAAGAGGAAATCATTGCTATGACTGATGAACTTAAAAAATTAGGCCTTGTGGTAAATGATTTTGGTGGCAATTCGATACAAATTTCAGAAATTCCAGAACAAATTGATGATCACGATCTTGAAGGTCTTATATTAGAATTGCTGGATGAGCCAATAGAATTTAAAAAGACCTTCTTTGAATATAGCAGGACAAATAATTCCCTGTCTGAAAAAATCTATTTAATGATCGCCTCAACTGCATGCCATGGGTCAATACGAGCTGGGCAGCGTCTAAATTCAATGGAAATGAAAAATATAATAAATGACCTTCTTAAATTAGAGAACCCCTACTCTTGCCCACATGGAAGGCCTGTTTTCTGGGAACTTAAAAAAGCAGAGTTAGAAAAAAACTTTAAACGTATATTATGAAAAAATTTTTTATTTTCTATACAATTTTCATCTTCATATTAATTCTAGTACTAGGATCTTTAACCATCTATATGCTATCTTCAAATTCAAAAACTAGTGGGATCCTTGATATTAAAACTGTTTCTGATAACTCAACAGTTACTTTAAAACATATCCCTTCAAATCGTAAAATTGAATTGGAAGTTGCCAAATCAATCGAAAAAAGAATGAATGGATTAATGCTCAAAACTAGCCTTGAAGAAAACTCAGGAATGATTTTTATTTCAGAGCAAGAATCAGAAATGACATTTTGGATGAAGAACACCTTGGTCTCTCTGGATGTGATTTATTTAGACAAAAATTTGAAAGTTGTAAGTTTCCACGAGTCAACTCAGAAAAACCAGACAACGGAAGTTTATCCTTCAAACGGCAAAGCTCTTTATGGCATAGAACTTAATGCAGGTTGGTCAGAAAAAAACAACCTAAATGTTGGTGACCAATTTGAAATAGTTGGAATAAATTGAACAGTAGGCTTATCTCGGAAACAATTGTATGTCAATAAGTCCAAGAAAAAGTGTTGACAAAAAATTTTTATTAGGATAGAATATGAGTACAAAAGTAGCACAACAAAATTTCGAGGCAGTAAAAATAGTTAAAAGTGCAAGCAAATTATCCCGGTGACGGGATAATTTGCTTTCTGGAGAAGAAGATCTCAAAATTATAGCTAAAACATATAAACTTAGCTAAAATAGTTAATATAATTGATCCAAAATATTTGTACTTTTCTTATTTTTAATCTTTTTATATGAGTTATCTAGTACCAACAGTAATAGAAAGATCAAGAGAAGGTGAAAGAGCATACGATTTATATTCAAGATTATTAAAAGATAGAATCATTTTTGTAGGAACAGCTATCGATGAAGGTGTTGCGAATGCAATCATTGCCCAGCTTTTATTTTTAGATAAAGAAGATCCAGAAAAAGACATAACAATGTATATTAACTGTCCTGGGGGGGTTATTTATTACGGGCTTGGGATTCTAGACACAATGAACCATATCAAAGCAGATGTCAGCACTGTAGTTGTCGGACTAGCTGCTTCTTTTGGTGCATTAATTGCAGCAAATGGAACTAAAGGTAAAAGATTTATATTGCCAAATGCAACAGTAATGATTCATCAACCATGGTCAAGCGGAGGCGGAGGACAAGCAACAGACGTGGAAATAAGTGCTAAGGAAATATTAAGACAGAAGGATATTTTAAATAAAATTTTAGCTGAAAAAACTGGCCAAACATTGAATAAAATTGAAAAAGATGTGGATAGAGATAATTTTATGGATGCAAAGAAAGCACTTGAATATGGCTTAGTAGATAAGATAATACAGAAAGAAACATCAAGTTCAAAAAAAACAAGTTCGCATAAGGGTTAATTAGTGAAAATGCAAACGGTTAATTCGTAGCACAAATCATCGAACTAATTAACTGATAAACCAATTAACCTGTAACTTTTATGAGCACTTAGCTCAGCTGGTAGAGCAAACGCTTGACGTGCGTTAGGTCATAGGTTCGATCCCTATAGTGCTCAAATTAACCAATTAAGATTAACGGAAACAAATCACTAATTAACCCATCGATTTTAGTGCTATAATTTTTTAGATTTTGAGTAATTAGCCAAGTGATAAAACTATTAACTATTGGCTATAAGCTAACTCAAAAGCTATAACACATAACATAAACCTGGTTTATATATGGCACAAATAATTCCCATTTCAGATGAAGTTAAGCACTCTGCTGCACATGTTCTAGCTCTTGCAGTAAAAAGACAATTCCCAGACGTAAAAATAGGAATTGGTCCCGTCACTAAAGAAGGCTTCTACTATGATTTTGATATAGGTAGAAGATTTACAGAAGAAGAAAAGAAAGCAATAGAAACCAATATTATGCAAATCGTTAAAGAAGATTTACCTTTTTCTCAGTTTTATCTGAACAAAGAGAAGGCAATAACAATGCTTTTACAAAACGGTCAAGGCTACAAAGCTGAACTTGTGAAATCTATACCAGACGAAGAAATTAGCTTTTTTAAGGTCGGTGATGAATTCACCGATCTATGCAGAGGTCCTCATTTAAAATCTACTGGATATCTTGGCATTATTCAGATAGATAAAATAACAGAAACACATTGGAAAGAGGATCCTAAAAGACCTAAAATGGAAAGAATTCATGGTGTAGTATTTAGAAATGCAGAAGAAGCAGTAAACTTTCACAATGCAAAGTTAGAAGAGAAGTCTAGAGACTTCAAAAAAATCTCAGAAACTTCAAAGCTTGGTTTTGTGGTTGGGAAAGATTTGTATTTTACAAACCGTGGAACGTCAGTCCAAAGGCAAATTGAGAAGATTATTGTCGCTGAAATTAAAGGCAACAAGCTTGCCGATGAGATAACAGTACCAACTCAAAAAAGTGTAGAGGAAATAACTGGAAGTGTAGATTCTTATCTATCTTCTAACAACCATAGTTACAAAGATTTTCCCAGATATTTTTTTATAAGAACAAATGTAAAGTCAAAAGTAAAAAATGAAATAGAAGAAGGAAAAGCAATCATTTTTTTAAATTATCTAAAAGCAACAGATGCAGCCACCGAGCTTGGCAAAGCCATTGAAAATACAATCGGTATATTTAAGCAATTTAATCTGGAGATTTTTGGCGAAATTCTTTGCAGCAACCTAGATGATCCTTATTTAGAAAGCATTTCAAATATTTTGAAAGGTAATCTTATTTCACACAACAAGGTTTTAACTAAAAATAGAAACGATATTTCATTAATTCTGAAGGTAAAAGACTCAATTTCAAGAGATTGGAATTTATGTGTCATAAACTTAAGAAGTGAAAATACACCTAGATATATAAATGATGTAAACAATTCACAAAACACGGTTGTATTAGAGAATATATTTCCTATTTTAAATATTTACGGATACTTTATTGAAAATTTTGAAGGTGAATTGCCTCTTATTTTGAAACCAGTAAAAGTTAAGTGTATTCCTTTAACCAAAAAACAACATGAATATGCTAAGGAAATCTTAAGAAAAGTTATAGATCTTGGGTATTCAGCGGAAATTGATTTGAGGGCTAATAGTATGCAAGAAAAAATTAAAGACGCAGAGAATGAGGGAATTCCTATCATTCTTGTGCTGGGTAATAAAGAAGCTGTTAACCAAGCAGTTTCAATAAGGCAAAACAGTATAGAAGTTGGATTAATAAGCCTTGATAATTTTAAAGACTACCTCGCAGAAAATCTAAATTACTAAAGAAAATCCCATTGTGATTAAAAAACTAATGTGATATTATTACTATGCTTTTTAAGTATTAGAACTGTTTTCGTATAAAAAAATACAATTATTACAAGCCGAAAGCTCCGCAAATAAGAAATTTTAAAAATGAAGAGATCCGAATGCCTAAATTACGGGTTATTGATGAATCCGGTGAAAATTTAGGTATTTTATCAAGGGACGAAGCATTAAACCTAGCACGCGAAAGAGAATTAGATCTTGTATTAATCGCATCCAATTTAGAAATTCCAGTTGCAAAAATAATTGACTGGTCTAAATTTAAGTACGAAAAAAGTAAAAAAGCAAGACAATCTAAATCAAAGACAGAAGAAACAAAAGAGTGGTGGTTTAATCCAAATATAGGTGACCGTGACTTGGAAATCAGATTAAATAAAATCAAAGAGTTTATAGAAAAAGGTGGCAAAGCTAAACTTACTGTTAGATCTAGAAGGAGGGTATCTCCAGGACAAGTTGCAGAGGCCCTAGATAGAATTGTAAAATTTAGTGAAGGATTTGCAGAGCCTGTATCAGAAAAGCTTAGAGAAGGAAGAAATATGGCAATTTACATAAAAATAAAGAAAAATAACACAAAAAAGAATTTAACTGTTGAGGAAACAAACAATGAAAACAAAGATTAAAACACACAAAGCAAGTAAAAAAAGATTCAGAATAACAGGCAAAGGCAAAGTTGTTAGAGACAAACAAAGAATTAGAAATAGTTCACACTTAAAAAATAAAAGAAAATCTACTAGAAAACTTATTCCAGAAAACCTTGGGTTAAGTTCTCAAAAAGAGTCTAAAAAAATTAAAAGATTATTAAATAACTAAACATGAGAGTAAAAAGAGGCCAGAACAAAAAAGCTAAACATAAAAAAGTTCTAAAACAAACAAAAGGATATAGACTATCATATAGCAAACTATATAGGAGAGCTAAGGAAGCATCGGGACATGCAGGTAGCTATAACTATGCACATAGATTAAGAAGAAAATCGCAAAAAAAAGAAGAATGGATAAAAACTATTTCTGCGGAGCTTTATAATCATGGAATTTCTTACAGCAAATTCAGTAAAATGCTTAACGACAAGAAAGTAATTATCGATAAAAAAAACTTGGCAGAAATGATCGTAACAAGACCAGAAAGCTTCAAGATACTTGTTGAAACAGTTACTAAATAATAAGTTAAAGAGATTAAAACAGGAGGAATTATTCCTCCTGTTTTTTATTATCTTTATTATCTTCCGGTTAGTTTATTGTAATATTGCCACTATTGGGTGATCTTAATGTACCTGTATTGCCCACTGACACAAACACTACAAATGCGTATATGTCACCAACTTGCCTATCAGAAGGCGGCGTCCATGAATAGCTGTAAACATTTCCTATTTGATTCATATTTCCTGGCAATAGAGTTGTTGTAGTATTTCCGGCTCTAGTCCTAAGCTGATAAATTTGTGCAGTACCTACTGCATTAGGACCAGAATAAGTTACTGTAACAGCCTGATCTGGTAGTGAAGCAGGAGTTGCAGGTAAACTTGAAGGAAGTGGTCCAAAAGAAAGGTTTGAAGAAACCTCAGCACCTATTATAACTCTTATGTCTTGATTCCTTGTTAATGAGTTACTATCGCTAGCAGACAATCTTAAAGTATAAGTTCCATTCTCTAAATTCAAAGACGCAATATTAAATGTCACATCGAAGTTAGAATATGTGGTTGAAGTACCAATTGGTAATCCATCAAGATAAAAACTAAGACTTGTTATATTTCCACTGGTAGTAAATACACTTCCACGAATATTTATATTGTTGCCAGAAATAACCTGGTTTGCAGTAGGAGCCTGAACAGAGAAGAAAGGACCAGGTGTTCCGGAACTTCTATCTATATTACATTGTTCTGTAGGGATTATATTTTGCTTAACGGTAGGATCTTCAGCACTTTTACCGCTGATGTAAGCATCTAAAAAATTCTGCCATCCAGCTACAGGGCTCTTATAATAAGTAAATTCTACTTCTTCAGCAAAACCTAGTGTTCTGTCTACATCTCTTGCAAGCCTGTCTCTTTGATCCCTGCAAACAGTAGCCCTTGTTCTTATGATTGTTCTTTCTGGATTCCTATCAACTATCATCCAGTTTCTTTCAAAACCTTGGCATTCTCCCGCGTCATTACAATCACCACCACCTTCATATACAAATCCCGGTCTATTTGTATCCCAAGATGTCTTGGCAGAGAAGTAAGGAGCTTCTCCTACATCTCTCATGTAATTTTTAACCCATGGTATTACAGTTGTTATTGGGAATGCTGCATTTGGATTCATTGGATAGTTGTTGTTATTTCCTACCCATCCAACAGTCACAAAATCAGGTGAATATGCCACAAACCAGTTATCCTTGTTGTCTTCTGATGTTCCTGTTTTACCAGATAAATCTCTTTGATCCCAGGAAAATCCATCAAGATTTTTTAATGATTGATTTAGAAGGTATACTCCTTGCGCATCTGCTACAGATTTTCTTTGCGGATTTGCTTGATATACTACATTTCCATCTTTATCTTCTATTTTTAAAATTGGGTCAAGCTGAACAAAGTCACCACCATTTGCAAATACACCGAAAGCCTGTGCATGTTCAACTGGATATACAGAAGTACCTCCAAGGATTACTGAGTGACCATAATCTTCATTATATGTGGTGTAGCCGAATTCTCGAGCTGTATTAACATAATTTTGAACACCAACCAATTCTACAACTTGTATAGCTGGAAGGTTTCTAGAATCTCTTAGCGCTTGCTGTGCAGTGTAGTTAATACCATTAAAGGTTCCATTCCAGTTTTTCGGACTATAACCTCCAATTTGAATAGGAATGTCTGGCAAGAAACTTCCTGGGAATAGCTTTCCTTCTTTGTAAGCCATATAATAACCCAATGGTTTATTTGTTGATCCAGGAGATTGTAGTGTTGTTAGAACATTAACTTGCGGATTGTATAGACAGTTTGCACCGTTACCGTCACAACCTTCACTAGTACCATAAAAGTCTTTAGACCCAACCATCGAAATGATTTGTCCATTGCTTGGCGTTGTAGTTACAACGGCTGCATTATAAACATCCCAGTACGTGTAATCATTTCCAGCTCTTCTTACATAATCTTCTGCAATTCTTTGAATGTTATAGTCTAAAGAAGTATAGATCTTGTAGCCTCCAGAACCTAATTCAGCGTTTGTAAAAGGCTCCTGACCATTTTTGTAGTTTCTAGTTGTTAGTTGAGTTAGAACGTAGTCAACAAAGTGGCCGGCTTTTTTGTCAGTTGCAATAGGTGGTTTATATGCAAGTTCTTGATTTCTTGCTTCTTCAAGCATCTCCTTCGTAATTACATCGTCCATTTCAGGATCATCGTAATTCTTTCTAGTTTGATCATTGATTTTTCCTAGATTATTTTCTAATTGGCCAAGAATATATAACTGTCTTTCCTTAACTTTAGCTTGAGCAGTTTCAGGATCAGGTAGGCCTTTTGTAGGTGAAAGCCTTGAAGGATTTTGAATAATAGCAGCTAAAATTGCTCCTTCTGCTAATGTTAAATCTTTTGGATCTTTATCAAAATAGAATTGTGAAGCTGTATTAATACCATAAATGGTTGCTCCAAAAGGTGCAACTTGCAAATACATTTGCAAAATATCGTCCTTAGAGTTTGATTGCTCAACTTTAATAGAAAGAAGAACTTCTTTTATTTTTCTTTCAATTTTTACCTCACTTTGTTTAGTTGTGATTTTCACCAACTGCTGGGTAATTGTACTTCCTCCACAAACATTATTTGAATCTTTTACATAGTTAACTCCACAACGCAGAATAGCTGCAGGGTCAAATCCTTTATGTTCATAAAATGATTCGTCTTCTGCTGCAATAAATGCCCATTTTACGTACTCAGGAATTTCTTCGATATTTACAGGGTCGCTATTATATTGTTCATCGATTTGTCTATATAATAAAGTGCCCTTACCATCTCCTTGCTCTAGCTCGTTTCTATCATAAATTTCACTTGCTACTGGGATCTCGGGAAAAACTGCATCTGTTGTTGGAATTTCTTTATTAAGTCTCTGAAGCCATGAAAATAGCAATAATCCAATAATTGCTCCAGCTACAATAAATACTGTAGCCAAAACTAGAGCAATTTTTTTTAACCGTTTTGATACTTTTTTACTAAGCTTAAATTTTTTAGAAGATCTAACTCTTGATTTATTTAAATTGCTTTTTGCTATAGCAAGCCTAGCATTGCTAGAAGAGTACAGTGATTTACTTCGTGTTTTCTTTGTATTTAATGATGTTTTCTTTGTTTTCATATATAAAACTATCAATTAATCCTGTAAATATTTGCGCTTCTTTATTAAAGTACAAAAAAGTGTACACTTGGATCTAAGCGCATAAAATAGTATACAATAAGATAGACTTAAGTGTAAGAAAAAGTTCAAGTTCGAAATCTTTACTGATTTACTTTAATCGTTCAAGCAGCCCTCTTCTTTTTACAATGTTTTTGTAATCCCACTGAATTTCTCGTGATTTTTTAAGCCAGCGCTTCAAATCCTTTACGTTTATCTGATCAACTGAGGTATATAAAATTGAAGCATCTTTAAATTTACCCGTTCCTATTTTAAGCTGAGGTTCATCGAAACTTAAGCCGCTCCAAAACATCAGTCTTACCCCATCTTTCAACTTATTATAGCCTACAATTGGGTTTCCCTGCAAAAACCAGACCGGATGTCTGTGCCAGATTTTATTTTCTGCATCGACCAAGAATTTATCAATATTATTGGCAAGAAGATCACATATTTCCTTATCTGCTTCAGTTTGTCTGCCATTGTATTCTTTAATTTCTACTTCCATATTATCGCATTTTATATGAAAATTTCTTGGAAGGAAATAGATAGGGTTTTTGAAAGTATTAAGGAGAACTACTTCAGTTTAAGTTGAAGTGTAAGCTTAAGTATCGAGTCTATTGCTAGTTACTTAAACTATTGCTAATTTTTTTTGGCGGAGGGAGTGAGATTCGAACTCACGGTCCCTTGCGAGACGCCCGTTTTCAAGACGGGTACATTAGACCACTCTGCCATCCCTCCCGAGATTGTTTCTCTAAAAAGCTTCGAAATTATAGCACTAAAACACAATCTGTTGTAGAAATTTTATCTTCTTTCTTTAATCATTTACCTTTCCACTTCTAACAATTTAAGTTCTCTTCCCCTTAGTCACTGTCAATGCTGCTGGACAATACATATACTGCATATATACGCTCCTTGAGCATTCTGTATACAACCAAGCGCATCCATCTAAAATATTTTGACAATTCCTGCACATGTGATAAAATTCCGGAAGAATTAAATCCTAACCCCAAAAATGCCTGAACATATTTATTGTTTTATAGATAGCCAAAACCTTAGCTTAGGCATAAAAGCCCAAGGTTGGAAACTTGACTATCAAAAATTCCTTGTATACCTTAAAGATAAGTACAATGTACAAAAAACTTTTTTGTTTATTGGATACATTCCTGGATACGAAACATTTTACAATGCTCTAAAGGCCTTTGGATATGAACTTGTGTTTAAACCCACGTTCGAGATGCACTACAGCAAATCTAAAGCCAGCACCGATGTAGAACTTACCTTAAAAGCTCTGATAGAATTTGAGAACTATGACAAGGCACTGTTAGTCACTGGAGATGGAGACTTTTACTGCTTGATTGATTATTTAAAAAAGAAAAATAAATTCCTAAAGGTTTTAGTACCAAACCATTCAAGTTATTCAAAACTATTAAATTTTCATGCAGCACATCGAATTGATTTTATGAATAATCTTAGAAATAAATTGGAGTATAAACAAGTAGATTATTAGTAAGCAAAAAAAAGAGAGGCAATTATATAAGGACTATCCCTTATAAACCTCCTCTCAATCGTAATGACAATATTTATTTTACCAGCACCGCAAAATAAAGTAAAATATTTTTGCAGGTATTTTTGTCTGCGCTATTCTATATAATTGTGGAACAATTATGAGTAAAAGAAAAGAGAAGCATAAAAGCACCGTTTGGTGGATTATAATGATAGTTATAGTTCTAAGTCTGTTACTTCCGCCACTTCTGGCAATAATTCAACTAATTAATAATGCTTGATTTAATGCAACTGACTGACTCTGTAACTACGCTAAAACAAATAAGTAGTTCGTACGAACAGTTACTTAATAAACTAGAAATTAAATCTTTAAAAGATTTACTTACATACTTCCCAAGAAAGTACGAAAACGCTACAGCGATAGATCAAATTAGCGATATATTTTTAGAGCCAAACGAAAAGAAAGATTATATTCTAAAAGTAAATGTTTTGAAATTCACGAATGCTTACCTAAGAAGCAGGAAGACATTACAGCGGGCAGAACTAAATGATAATTCCGGGTCAATTAAAGCCATGTGGTTTAATCAACCGTATTTGGAACAGGCATTAAAAGGAAATGCAAAATTTCTCATGAAAGGAAGAATCAGATCCAAAGGAAAGACTATAACCTTTTATCCTAATATTTACGAACCAATAATTGAAGATAGAGAGAATGTACACCTGGGAAGGATAGTTCCAGAGTATTCATTAACGGAAGGTGTGAGTAGAAAATGGTTTAGGAATAGAATTAAATATCTAATCGACAACATCGACAGCATAGATATACCTAATGAACTTGCTTACTTTATTGATGATAAGACATTAAAACAATCAATCGCTCAGCTACACTTTCCTGAAAGCTTTGATGCCGTTAAGCTTGCGGAACAAAAACTTTCTTTAATGGAACTTACAAATATTCAGCTTCAATTAGAAGAAAAACGGCTCAGAAATAAAAAATTTAAAGCACCAATCATTGGTAAAGAAAATGAAGAACTGATTGACAACTTTATAAAAAGATTACCTTATGATTTAACTTCAGACCAAAGCAGTATCATTACACACCTAGTTAAAAAAATAGAAGCTAGACAACTTCTTAATGAATTAATTCAAGGAGATGTAGGATCCGGTAAAACTATTGTTGCGGCAATTGTAGCTTTAGTAGTTGCAAATTCTGGCTATCAAGTTGCGATTTTCACACCCACAACTATTCTTGCCAAACAACATTTCAAGACATTTACTGAACTTTTTAGCCAAAACCCAGATATAAAAATCGAGTTTATAACTTCAGAGAATAAAAAGACAAAAGATGCCGATATTTTGATTGGTACATCAGCAATTTTGGCAAGAAAGACCAATTTAATCAAAAATTTGGGTTGTGTGATTGTAGACGAACAGCATAAGTTTGGAGTTACACAAAGAGAAGAACTGCTAGAACCTTTTCAGCAATCAATAAACACATCCCAGTTCCCACATTACATAAATATGACGGCAACTCCTATTCCCAGAACAATTGCACAAACATTTTTTGGTGATTTAGAAATATCCTCTATAAAAACCAAACCTAAAGATAGAAAACCCGTGAAAACATTTCTAATAGAAGAAAAAAAGAGATTGGGGTGTCTAGAATGGATCGAAGAAGAAGTTAAAAAGGGCAACCAAGCCTATTGGGTATGCCCACTTATATCTGAATCTGAAAAGCTAGAAATAGCTTCCGCTGAGGAAATTTATAAAAAACTTAAAAAATTAAAGAAAAATATTAGATTCGGCCTTTTACATGGGCAAATGAAGCAAACTGAAAAATCAAAAATAATGAATAGCTTTGTAAGTGGAGAAATCGACATTTTGGTTTCAACAACAGTTATTGAAGTGGGGGTTGACGTTCCAAACGCAACAATTATGGTTATCGAATCAGCTGAACGATTTGGATTGGCTCAGCTTCATCAAATCAGAGGACGTGTTGGTAGGAGTGGCAAACAATCATGGTGCTTTTTGTTCCAAAGCAGTATTAGCCCTACAAGCAATGAACGTCTAACTTTTCTTGCAAACAATTTTGATGGGAGTAAGATTGCTGAATTTGACCTAAAAACACGTGGACCTGGAGAAGTTTATGGTCAAAGACAAACAGGAGTACCTAATCTTAAAATTGCAAAACTAAACGATATTGAATTGATAAACAAAAGCAGAATCATTGCTGAAAAGTTGTATAATGATGGCGTTAGAAAAATCGAACTTTTTAGTTAAGTTACTTACTTATGAACATATTTCAAATCATTGTATTGGGTGCTGTCCAGGGCGCGACGGAGTTTATTCCGGTATCTAGTTCTGCGCACATTTTAATTTTTGAAAAGATTCTTGGTGTTTCTTCTGAGAATGAAAATTTAAATGCAATTAGTGTATTTTTACATCTTGGAACATTAATAGCTCTACTTTTATACTACAGATTAAGACTTAAAACTTATGCATTAGATTTATTCAGCAAAGATAAGCAAAAGGCACGCACAACACTAAAACTTGTTTTTAAAATAGCAATTGCCTCAATTCCAATTGCCTTAGTAGGATTTCTTATTGAAAATAATCTGGATGAATTTTATGGAAAAGTTGAAAATCAGGACAAAGCATTGCTTTTAATTTCAACAACTCTTTTTTTATTTGGACTATTATTTATTTTTAGCGAAAAACTTTTCAAAAATTCCAATAGCAAAATTACAGAATTAAAATATAAAAATTCTTTCTTTATTGGGCTTCTACAAATACTGGCTTTAATATATGGGATTTCTAGATCTGGTTCTACAATAATAGCAGGAATGTTGAATGGGCTTAAAAAAGAAGAGGCCTTAGATTTTTCATTTTTGGTGAGTATCCCTGTAGTTGGCGGTGCAACAATTTATAAAACTTCCGAGTTAATTGTGAATAATTCTCTAACATCTACAGATGTGACCAACTATATAGCTGGAGTAGTAAGCTCGTTTGTGGTTGGATATTTTTCTATAAGTTTTCTTTTCAAATTTATAAAAACAAATAATCTAAAAATCTTTGGTATCTACAGAATTTTACTATCTGCTGGTATAATTCTGATGTTGTTGTTTAATTTTTAATAATGGCAAGAGAAATAATACTTGTTTTAGATAACATTCGTTCAGCCTTAAATGTTGGCAGCATTTTCAGAACCTCAGATTGCCTTGGAGTAAAAGAAATACACATTATTGGAATTAGTCCTACACCTAATCATCCAAAGGTAAAAAAGACAGCAATTGGGGCAGAAGGTTACGTTAAGTGGAAGTACTTTAAATCTGTTAGAGAAAGTATCGATGATCTAAAAGAACGAGGGTATAAAATATATGCTGTAGAGCAGGTCAAAAATTCTAAAATTTTTAACGAGGTAACTTATCCCGATAAAGTAGCTTTAATCTTTGGACATGAGCTTACAGGGGTTAGTACTGACGGACTCGAATTGGCAGATTTAATTGTAGAAATTCCTATGTCAGGAAAAAAGAATTCATTAAATGTTTCCTTAACATCTGGTATCGTATTATCTTATTTAGTCTTTTCACATGATTAATAAACTTAACCCAAGAATAATTGCTGGTGAATTTAAAAATAAAAAACTTTTAGTGCCTTTTGACTCCAGGCCAGTTACAGATAGAGTAAAAAAAACAATTTTTGATATTTTAGGCGATTACGTCGAAAATTCTCTTGTTGTAGATTTATTTGCAGGTGCTGGAAGCTTTGGCTGTGAGGCTTTGAGTAGAGGAGCAAGTATTACTTACTTTATGGATTCTTCAGAAGATGCAATTCAAACTATAAAGGAAAACTTAGCTAACTTAGCTATTGATTCCGGTAGGTTTAAGGTAATCAAAACAGATTTTGATAACTTCATAAGAAAAAATAAGGGATTAGATGCAGATTTAGTTTTTGTGGATCCACCATTTTTTATGTGTGAAGACTTTCCAGTTTTTAAGCTTTTAAGAATATTAAAAAATGGTGGGGTTGCAGTATTCAAATTACCTTCAGAAATACGCGACCCACATATTCCAAATAGTTTTGAAATTTTAAAAGATAAGGAAATAGGTATAAACAGGGTGTTAATTCTGCAGAAAAACACAAAAAAAGACTAAAAATTCCCCAAATTTGTATTGCAATACAATGCGTAAGAAAAAAATTTGAAATAAAATTAGGTCACTTAGAGGTTATCTATAGTGTTGGGGTAGGATTCATCTCTAGGTTCCCCTCCGCAAGGAGGGGAGGAAAAGAAGCTTAAGAGAAATTTTTTATAATGGTTTTATTTCGAAAATTAAGTCTATTTGGAAATCTAAAAACTAAATAATCATAAACCTTGCTTCTTACATTTCAAATTAAAGTTATTTCCTTTACTAACCTGCCTACCCATGCTACAATTTCATGTTTAAATTACAGTTTTTATAAAATAAAATATGGCAGCAACAATGAAACATAGACGGTCTAAGAGTAAGAGAAATAGCACACGAAGCTCTAATAGATACGATAAATTACTAACTAAATTTAAAAAGATAAAAAAACAAGGTGGTAAGACACTAGCGAAAACCTCTACAAATAAATTTGTTCCACCTCATACTGTAACGAAAGACAATCCTGTGTATAATGGTGTTAAGGTTCTAAATACAGAGGAATAAATAAAATGTCTACTAGCAGTCAAAATCCTTCAAAAGATACCAGGCATGTAACCAGGGTATTAGTTATACAATACCTTTTCTCTAAAGCTAAAGCGGATCAACTAAGTATTGCTGAGAAGTCTGCAAGTTTTGACCCTCTATCCATTTTAAATGGAATTCTAGAAGAAAAAAAATTTAATAGAAAGCTATATGAAAAAATAGTTGAAGGTGTGGAAGAAAATACAAAAAAAATTGATAAAATAATAACTAAATATGCTCCAGAATGGCCTTTAGACCAGATTAATACAGTAGATTTGTGCATTCTACGTGCTTCTATTTGGGAAGCATTTATTGGAGAAATTACTCCAAGTAAAGTGGTTATTAATGAGGCAATCGAACTTTCAAAAGAACTAAGTTCTGAAGAAAGCGCAGGTTTTATTAACGGTGTTTTAGGAAATATTTTAAAAAATACGAAGCTAAAATAATATTAAGGTAATAATTATTAACAGTATGGATAAATCCTTGAAAAATTTCTACAAAAAAATTAAGGTAGAATTTTCTAATGAATCAATAATTAAAGAAGCACTGACCCATAGATCGCATTTGAATGAATCAAAAAATAAGGCATTAAAGAATAACGAAAGAATGGAGTTTTTAGGTGATGCGGTTTTAGAAATGATTGTAACAATATTTCTACTAAAAAAATTTCCCGAATTCCCAGAAGGTGAACTTACAAGCTTAAGAGCAAGCTTGGTTAGAACAGAAAGTCTAGCTGAAGAAGCAAAAAGAATTGACTTAGGTAGTTTTATTTTAATGAGCAAAGGAGAAGAATCTACTGGGGGGAGAAATAGACCTTACATTTTAGCCAATGCCTTTGAAGCATTGATCGGAGCTATTTATTTGGATAAAGGATATGAAGCCGTTGAAAATTTTATTTTAAAAAATGTCTGTTACAAAATAGATAGTATTGTTGAAAGTAAGGGGTATATAGATTCCAAGTCAAGACTACAAGAACTATCTCAAGAGGTTTTAAAAATAACACCTAACTATAAGCTCCTAGGTTCAAGTGGTCCTGATCACAATAAAACATTTGAAATGGCAGTTTATATTGGTGAAAAGATCCACGGCAGAGGGCAGGGTAAAAGTAAGCAAGAGGCCGAACAAAATGCTGCCCTAAATGCCCTAAATTCATGGAGTGACGAAAAAGCAAACTAGATTTATGATTGCTTTTATTGATTCTTATTGCTAAAATATTCAAGTTTTAATTAAGTTTAATATATAAAAACATGGTAAGAATTAGATTATCAAGAGCAGGAAGAACACATTTAGCATTTTACAAAATTGTTGTAACTCCTCTAAGAGAGAAAAGAGATTCTAAATTTATAGAACAGTTAGGATATTACTCACCTCATACAAAAGAAATAAAACTTGAAAAAGAAAGAGTAGAATACTGGCTATCAGTAGGTGCACAACCTTCAGATACAGTTAAAAGACTTTTTGTTAGACAAGGCTTTATTAAAGCTACTGATAAAAAAGTTGCTTTTAAAAATGCTCCTAAAAAGAAATCAGTAGAAAGAGCTAAAGCTAAGATAGAAAAAATAGAAGCTAAGAAAAAAGCAGCTGAAACTCCAGAACCAGAAGCATCGGCTGCTGAATAAATCACATTGAACTTTCTTTGAATCAAACTTTTGAAAGAACTTGGAAGTTTTTTTCTTAATTAACAGTCTGCCTTGATTCTATATATTGTTTAACTTTTTCATCAATCTGAGCCGTTAATGGAATTCTTTTGTAAACAGTCTGCAATTCCTCAGAATCTTTATCACTAAATTGATATTTTACAACTTGAATTTCGAACGACCAAGGTTTTTGTTCTATATTATTATAATCAGAGTCTGAAAAATTAAGCTTCATTTCTTTTACAACAACAAAATCTTCAAGCTGATCTAAGGATTGCAAAAAATTCTTAATATTATTCAAAGTCCCATTCATTTTAAATTCAGATGGCACTTCCTGAAGCCCAACAACACCTATATAATTATTTCCTCCTTCCGGTAGGTTTGATAGGTTAGGTTCTACCACTTCACTGAATCTCTGTGACGATATTTCAAGGTTACTTTTTAATGCTAGCGCTGTTATTCTATCTCTAAAATTTACAACCTCTGTTGTTCCACTTGGAGCAATACTATTTATAATACTTAATTGATCAAGAATAATCACAGATCTTGATGAGATAGAAGATAACTGCGATAAAGTATTATTTTTTTCAGCAATTTGATTATTAAGTGTATTTATCTCATCTAATTCGGAAAAAATATCTGAAACCTTTGGAAATACAAACCCTACAATAATACCTATAAATACTATTACAGAAATTATGGGAATTATATAGAGTCTTAAAATCTTAATAAAATTTGAAGACTTTGTTTTTTTCTTCTTTTTTGATATTTCATCAATTTCACTCATACATTATTAACTGTGAACGATATTGTAAGTCTTACGGTATTCTCTTCCTTGGATACTTGTCTTAAAAATATATCTTCTATGCCTGAAACGGCATTACCTTCTTCAATGATTTTAGCTGCTGTATCGTAATTTGAAGTAACTATTGTCAGGGCAAACTTTCCTGTACTTTCCCTACCATAAGAAATGATTTTTGAATTTGGATCAGAAGCAACTATTTTTGAAGTTGTATCTAAAAATTTAATTGCTTCAAAATCTGTCTCCAAAATAGGTCCTAGAGCTTGGGCTTTTACAAATAATTCCCCGTTTGTAGCTCTAATGGTATCAAAACTTGCTATTTGACTATCCTGTTTGGAAAGATCAGATTTTAACTTATTAATTCTAGGCTTGATAAAAACCGTTTGAATTATACTTAGAATAAAAAAGATCAGTACAGCAAAGAAAATGAGAATAAAAGAGTAGAGTATAGAATTATCTCTTTCTTGAATAATCACTATCTCTTCCTTTGATTTTGGAGGTATAAGATTAAATTTAAATAGTTTAGAATTATTTTCCATAATTAATCATTTTCACTTTTTAGACCAAGGCCCATAGCTACAGAATAGCTATGTATATTAACCTGGTCTACTTCTTTTCTAACATTACCTGATAATGTAATGTTAGCAAGTGGATTTACCAGAGAAGCTTTTATATTGATTTCTTTACTCAGGTATTCATCCAGTTTAGGAAGTAATGCACCACCTCCTGTCAAAAATAAATTTTTTATTTCTGATCCACTAACCCTTTCCTTAAAGTAAGTAAATGTTCTTGAGATTTCTGAAACAAGAATCTTCATTATTGGCTCAATAGACCTGGCAATTTTTCCATCACCATTGCTAAAGTCCATACCAAAAGTTGTTTTGTATTTTTCTGCCTGGACATTATCTATACCAAAATCAGCAGCAATCACTTTAGTAAGTGCATTAGATCCGGTGCTTATGCTTTGAGAAAATACAACAACACCGTTTCGTACCAAGATAATATTCGAACTTTCTGCGCCAAAATCTAATACCATCATGTCTTTTATCTCCTTATTTGCAAACGCTACCATCCTTGCAATCGCTAATGCCTCTGTTTCGACAGCTAAAAGCGTTAGTGACGCTTTATCCATAACGGTCTTAAGATTTTCTATTAAAGATTTTGGCGCAGCAACAACATACCAATTAGCCATAGCTTTATCATCTATTTTTCTTTCATCTATTTGTAAAAAGGAAACATTCACATTTTCTAAAGGCACAGGAATCAAAGGCTTTAATGCCCAATGTACCGATTCGGAAACCTCCTCGTCTTTTACAACAGGTAATGTTAAGAGTCTAGAAAAAACTGAAACTTCTGGAACAGAAACAACGCAGTTCTTTGTATCAATTCCAGAAGCTTTATATGCCTTACCTAACTCGTTGGAAAGGGCAGTTAATCCTGCCTCAGAATTATTATCTAAAATACCACCAAGTGTTGGCACAGACCCTATATCAATCAATTGAGCCTTATCTCCATTTCTTTTCAATTGAGCAAGTTTTATAGAATTATGACCTAAATCAAGTCCGAAAAATTCTGGTATAGCCATATATGAAAAGTTACAAAAGTTAAAATGTTATAAAGTCTTTAAGATTTTAAGTTTAACGCTTTAACGTTAAAACCTTACAACCTTAAAACTCAGCCATTATCATTCTACACAATCCTTCAGTTTGTATCTACTGAATCATTTGTTATGAAGCTATGATCAAATACACTATCTACCTGTGGGAAAAGAGGAATTTGGGTAATAACTCTTGCAACAGGGCTTGCTGTATCGCTTGGATCAAATGAAACTGATTCAAATTGTCGTATTTGGTAAGGGAAATTCCCGGGGTTTGTTGAAAGCACATCCAAGTCTATACTTCCATAAGTTTCTCTTGTTCTTACTGTTATTCGTAAAGATACTGTCGTATGAGAAGCGTTCCAACCATCAAAAGTTGAAATATTAAAAGACACAGTATTATCAGTATCAGAAACATTGTTAACAGTAAAATTAAAAGGATGAATTGGATTCAAATTATCGTATGGATTATCAGAGGCTAATGAAGTATAAACTTGATCCATATCAAAAACATCTTTTATAACTCTGTATTCGCCAGCAGGTCCTAAGTTTCTATAAATTAAGCTGAAGTCTAATGCTACTTCTGATCCAGTCCAACTAAAGTTAAGCCCTTGATTGTACCCATTTAAGTTTAAAACAAGGCTTTGATCTTTATTTATAGTATAGCCATCAACGTCTCTCGTGTCCGAAATTGTCATTTCTGTAAATAAGTTAGCTTCAGTTAAATCTATATTTGTAAATGTACACCTGTATTGGTTTGAGTTCGTGGAAACGTTGCCCTGTGAACATGTTCCAGTAGCGGCCGAATTAAAGTCATTCGGAAGTGTGCTTAAAGAAGTTGTATAATCACCATATTTTCTTATTATATTTAAAATGTTTGATTCAGAAACATTTAAAGCTTGCTCATACTTCTCAGTGTTTACAACTTCCAGAGTATCTCTTCTGGTTAATACAACAATACTGACAACTATAATACCCAAAATCATCAATACCAAAAGCGTAATTAGCATTATCTGTCCATTGAGTTTCTCTTGCTTTTTGTTATTTTTATTTATTTTCATTTTAATCTGTAATCTTATTTATAGTGTATAGTTTCTAGTTGAAATAGTTACTTGTCTTACAACGTTAGTAATGTTTAATCTCTCATTGCTATGATTCCCAACAACAGTAAACAATATATTCCCTTTTCTAGGATCAGTCAAAGTTGCAACACCTCTTTCAAATGAGAAAGTAGTGACGCTTAGAACTGGTGATGTTTGAAAACTTTGGGCGCTTGATCCAGAAACAGAGTCTATTACATTTCTACAAACTGCATTGCCACATTGTGCCCAGGAAATCCTTTCTCCGTTTACAACTAGATCACAGCTTTGGGTGCTGCCACTATCACCACAGTTTAAAATAATATCTGCATTTCTTACATCTCTGGATATTAAAGTTGTAACCTCACCTATTTCTTCTCTGACAATACTTCTCGATAAGGTTTTGTTTGTAACTTGAATTGCAATGATTAATGCATTAAAAAGAATTGTTAAAATTACTCCTATTATTGCAAGGCTTATGATTACTTCCGCTAAAGAATATGCTCTTTTCTTTTTTTTATTGGTTAAGTTTTTTGTCATGTTATCTTAAAATGAAACTATCTTTTCTATAACCTGTAACACTATTTATAATAGTTTCACCTTCAAGTTGATAAACTATTTTAGAAGTTATTGCATAAATACTTTGATCCAAGGTATTTTGAGGCGTGATCTCTATAACTAGACAAACGTTAATATTCTGTGCCTGTGATCCTTGAGTTAAATCGGTTATATAAGGACTTTGTGAATCACAACTATTTGCAGTTGAGCTTTCACGCCTTAATGTATATTGATTATTCTGATTTTGGATACTAAAAAAGTAAACTTGCCCATTGACAGTGTTTACAAGAGAAGTATCCGAAACATAAATATCAGCAGGTGATTTTGCAATCTCCAGTGCCTTTACCATAACTCCATTTGCAGTATCTTCTATTTCATTATTTTTAATCGTTGCCAATGCTTTAACCACAAGAGTAGTAGAAGCAATCACTGTAGTTGATATTATTGCTAAAATAATTAGTACTTCAGCAAGACTTGTAGCTTTCTTTTTTTTCTGCATAATAATCAATTTAATTGGAGTGTATCATTATCCGCATTTACAATTATGCTTCTTAAATCTCCTAAGGATGTTTGCGTTAATCTTATTGTGCAAGAACCTGTTGGATCTGCAGTAAACAACGCACCATTTGTTTGGACTAAATCAATGTTACCAGTTAGCCTTTCAAATGCAATTCCTATACAACCTTCGATTTGAAGCTGCACACCTGAAGGCATTATCACACTTTCCTGTTGACTTAAAGTAGAACAATTTAAACGATCAGATAGAACCATACAGTCAAAAAAATCATATGAATTATTTTCAACTCTTAGAGTGTATAAGTCAGGTACTGCATTAGGAATATCACTTGATATGGCTGAACTAGCAACTGAGTTTTTTGCTTTATTTTGTAAACTCTTTAAAGAAGAAACTAGTTCGTTATACGAAGTAGTAAGTTGTGTGTAGTTTCTGAATCGAATTAACGCAATTGTGCCAAGGCCAAAAAGAAAGGCTATAACTCCAAGTACAACCATTATTTCGAGCAAGGTGAAAGCTTTTTTATTCATATTTGTAATCAGAGATTTACTAATACCAGTTTATATTCTAATCTAACATAATTCAAGAACTAGGTAAGCCAAACAAAGTTTATAAAATCTTCCCCGAAGCCAATAACTATCAAGAATCCTAAAAAAATAAAAGGAACTAAGGGCACTAAAACATCTCTAAATTTCTTGACTAACATAGCTAAAATTAGCGAAAATACTCCCCCTGTAAGTAAAGTAAAGAAAATTGATATAAGTGAATAAGGCCAGCCTAAAGATAGACCAACTATTCCCATAATATCAACATCGCCTTCACCAAGTCCTTTTTCTTTAGAAACTTTAACTAAAATGTATGTTACTGCCCAAAAAATCAAACCGATTAAAAGATTATCCACTTGGCCAAGTTCAACATTTTTAAAAATTAAATCACCTGATAACTGGAAAGAAAAAAATCTAACTGATACAACAAATAGATTTGAAAAGCCTACAAACATTAGAAAAAGCTTTACAACATTTGTTGGAATAGAGTAGCACAAGGAATCAAATATAGAAAGGTAAAGAAAAAATATGTAACTAGCTATAAAAAAAATCAAAATCACAAGAATCTCCTCTATTTTTAAATTTTCGATACTTCTAAGATACCTCTCTAAACTAACAATCAAAAGAAAGGAGCTGATAAGTCCTAACAGCTGAATAAAAACAAGTCTCAAATGTTTCTTAAAATCAATTTTTTTATAATAAATAACTTGCAAATAAAAAGGTAAAAAAATTGAGCGAATTAAATCCCCTTGCAGCATATTAAATCTATAAATTTTTTCTTGTTTATCTATAAAAAACAAAAAAAGATTTGAAAGAACAGATCCAGTATATAGAAAAATCAAGGAGACAATAATCACTTAAGAAAAAGTTAATAATTTAATTCCAATTTGAAATAGGAGGACATTCATCTGTGCCTAAACTTTTTATTTCATTCGACTCAAGTTGTATACAAAAAATAAAACCATTTGCACTTTTATTATAAAAATACTTGGTTCCATTGGAACTAGTGATACTTGCAGGCTGAGTAAATCCAGAGAACGTATAATAAGTCCTGTTATCAATTCTAAAAGTTGATGGATTAAACTCTACGTTAACTTTTTGTGGGTAAGACAAGGTTACCCTTGTATACCTATTTATTTGATTTACTATTTCAGCCCCTACAGTAAGCCGTTTTTTATCTCTTGAGTTTTTTTGCAAAATAGATGCGCCATAAAGGCCTAGCAGCAAAAGAACTGCAATAATCACCAAGGTCACCATTATTTCTATTAAAGTAAAAGCTCCCTTTTTCCTCATAAAAAAATTATATAGTATATAAACAAAAACTGGTAGGTTTGAGCCATTCCTCAAAACCTACCAGTTTTAAAATTTCAATAGTTTTAATTAACTGCAACTGGAGTTGTACAATTTGGAAGGCTAGGCTCTCCAAGTTGAAGGCCCCATAGACTTCCTTCTAAATCAACGGAAAGTTTGTATGATCCAGCATTAACAGAGTAACAATATCTTGTATATGTTGAGTTAACTGCGCTTGTAGTATTCTGAGGTACAGTTGCACCTGTAAATCTATAAACTACCTGACTATTTATTTCGACTCTGTCCGAATAAAATCTAATACCTGCTGCGGTATTGTAGGCTGGATAATTAGCTGTAGCTTCAAAGTATTGTTGAATAGCCAAATTAATATCATCAGCAGCTTTTCTTCTAGAAGTATTTCTTAAAGATCTTTGAACAAGTGAAATACCGTAAATGGACATTGCAGCAAGAATTGCAATAACTCCCATTGCTACCATAAGTTCCAAAAGAGTAAAACCTTTTTTTGTTTTATTTTTTCTCATTATTAAAAATTAAAAAATACAAATTTAAGAACTTACTTTTTATTGAATCTTTCCCAGTATTGAATAAATTGGCAAATAAACTGCAATAGCAAGAAATCCAACCATTAACCCAGCTATAACTAGAATAAAAGGTTCCAAAAGCTTTGTCAAGTTATTAGTCATCTGTTCAACTTCATTATCGTAAAACACGCTCATATCTTCCAAGACTTTATCCAACTTTCCTGCTTCTTCTCCTGTTGCTATTATTTTAAGAAGAACCACTGGAATTGCTCCGTAAGTGTTATTTTTAGCCAAAGAAATAGATAAGCTTTCTCCTTTTTTTATACCTTCAACTGAATTTGCAACAGCCTCTACGAATATCTTATTTCCTAAAGCTCTTGAAACTATATTTATTGCATCCAGAATAGGAATACCACTTTTTAGAAGCATAGATAAAATTCGGCAAAATTCAGCAAGCTCAATTTTTGTTGTAAGTTTGCCAAATACAGGAATTTTCAGTTTAAAACGATCTACCAGAATTTTGCCTTGCTTAGTTGAATTTATGTACTTATAGACAACAAATAACATAGCAAAGAAAAGAAGAGTCAAAAATAAGCTTACAGGTTTACCAAGTATTTCACCAATAACAACAAGAATTTGGGTGACCAAAGGTAGTTCATCCTGACCCAGACTGGTATACAATTCTTTAATTTGAGGAACCATAAAAGTTATCATTATCGCAAGAACTATGAACATTATTATGAAAATTATTATTGGATAAATCATTGCACCCACAATCTTACCTCGTAGATTCTTACTTTTTTCCAAATCTTCAGAAACCTTCTGAAGCATTTCACTTAAATTACCACTTTTTTCTCCAGCTGCAATTAAATTTAGTTGCACCTCTGTAAAAATACCTTCTTCTCGTCTAAATGCTTCAGACAGAGTTATACCTGATTCAATCATTTTATAAACATTTTCCAACTTTACTTTTATAGAATCTTTTTCGGCCTGCTGACCTAAAATATCTATACACTGAATTAAAGGAATGCCTGCTGCAATCATTGTAGCTAGTTGTTTTACAAGAACAACCTTTTCAGAAAGTGGATAGCCACCAATTTCAATATTAATTATCTTATTCAAGTTAACCCCGACTTTTTCATCAACAGAAATAACAGTCAAATTGTTGGCAGTCAAATAGCTAACAACGTCATCCTTGGATTCGGATTCTCGCATCCCTTTTATTCTTTTTCCTTCTGCAGTAATCGCAGTATAATTAAATTCGGCCATATATAAAAAATGCTTTTACATCTTACTTCTCCTGAAAATGCACATTATGCATTCAAATGCAGTTAATTTAGTTACACTCAACAGCACAACATGCTGTCTCAGGATGAGGTTTTAAGTTAAATTCTTTTTTTATGTTCTCGACAACAGCATAATATGCTTTTTCGAGTTGATCCTGAACTTGCTTGCCAGCCTATGCTATGGTTTCAGGATTGAGATACTCTTGATTCTTAATTTCCCTTGAATCATTCTGTTTATTTTCTCATCAATAAATCTATTTCATCTGGTTTGTTGCTGATTAATTTTGCTGTATCAAGAGAAATTAATCCCTGCTTAATCATACTTACCAATGATTTCTCCATTGACATCATTCCAATATCTTGACCTGTTTGAATCATATTGTCAATCTGATAGGTTTTTCCTTCTCGAATTGCATTTTTTACTGCAGGTGTTGCAATTAAAATTTCAGTTGCAGCTCTTCTTCCTCCAGATGTTAAAGGTACAAGTCTTTGAGAAACGACAGCTGCAATTACATTGGCAAGTTGTGCCCTAATTTGTGCCTGCTGAGAGTCTGGAAAAACATCAATAATTCTATCAAGAGTTTGTGAAGCTGAATTTGTATGCAAAGTAGCAAATACAAGATGCCCTGTCTCAGAAATAGTAATTGTTGTAGCAATAGTTTCATAATCCCTCATTTCTCCGACAAGTACAACATCCGGATCCTGTCTTAATACTGATCTTAAAGCCTTTTGCCAACCAGAAAAATCTATTCCAAATTCTCTCTGGTCAATTAAACCAACACCTGCTGGAAAAACAAATTCAATTGGATCTTCAAGTGTGATTATATGCCTTGGCTGATTTAAATTAATATCATTTAAAATTGAAGCTAAAGTTGTAGATTTACCACTCCCTGTTGGTCCAGTTACTAGAACTAAACCATTTGGAAGCTTTCCAAATTCCCTTAAAATATTTGGTAGCATCAATTCTTCAGTAGTTAGAATTCTTTCAGGAATTAATCTCATTACAGCAGAATATTGTCCTTTTTGTTTAAAGATATTTACTCTGAATCTTCGTGTTTGATATGTATAGCTCAAATCTTCTTGTTCTATGTTCTCAACACTTATATTTTTTCTAGATACCACTAGTTTATTAACGTATTCAAACATTTGATCTGGTGTAATTGTCTGGGAATTGATACTTCGTAAGCTTCCATCTACTCTTACAATTGCTCTATATCCAACTGTCAAATGCAAGTCTGAAGCATTAAGTCTAATTGCTTCTGTGCAAAGTTCATCTAAAGAATAAACCTTCGACTGTAACTCAGTAACATTCAAATTTTCAGCTTGAGATTGCATACTACGATTAGGTTCTGAATTATTCTGAGTTTTAACAAGATCTTCTGTAGTTAGTAATGATTGGGTTTCAATATTGGCTGGTTTTGGTGCTTCAACTGGTAGGGGTGGAAGCTTTGAATTTAAATCCTTTAGTTTTTGTTCCAATTCTGTTGAGACGTCCTTTATCTCATCCTGATTTATTTCTACATTTGAAGGTTTAGAAATACTCTTTATTCCTTTTTCATCTGTTGTTACCTTAAAGTCATCCGCCATTTCAATTTGTTTAGGAGATTGAACAGAATCTGTGTCCGAATGAGAAGTATACTGCATAGATAAAGGTGTTTGGCCCGTTGTTGCGCCAGGGGTTCCAGATGCATTTTGATTTGTTATATCTATAATAGGCATTTTCTTAATTTAAAAATTCGGACACTTAAGTTTAGATCAAATTTTAAATCTATGCAATTTAAGAATAAACTCCTTTTGACTCATTGCCATTATTCATTTTTAACCCTTAGGACTTCTTCTATCGTTGTTATTCCTTCCAAGGCTTTTATAAACCCATCTTGAATCATTGTAATCATACCTTCTTGAACACCAATTTTTTGGATTTCTGAAATCGCCTTCTTTTCTATAACTGCTTTTGATATATTTTCAGACATTTTCATAGCTTCAAAAATTCCAGTTCTACTAATATAACCAGAATCATTACATTTAGGGCAACCAACTGCCTTATAAAGCGTGAGATTTTGACTATTTTTATCAAAATGTAACTTAAGACTCTTATCTTCATTTAATAAGTTAAATCCACCAAGTAAGTCTAGTTCTTCGTGAATTTTATCTGAAATTTCTTTTGGGGCTGCATAAGGTTCCTTGCATTCACAAAGAACTCTAACAAGCCTTTGAGCTACAACGATATTAACTGTAGAAGAGAGTAGGAATGGTTCAACTCCCATATCTATTAACCTTGGGAACGCTCCTGCTGAGCTATTTGTGTGAATTGTAGAAAGTACAAGCCTTCCCACAAGAGCAGCTTGAATTGCAAGATTTGCTGTTTCTGAATCTCTTACCTCTCCAACCATAATAACATCTGGGTCCTGTCTTAAAATCGACCTTAAGCCTGAAGCAAAAGTTAACCCAACTTCGGAATTTACTTGTACAGCATTAACTCCATCTAATTTTATCTCCACAGGATCTTCAAGTGTAATAATGTTAACTTCGGATGAATTTAAAATCTTTAAGCAAGAAGCAAGTGTTTGGGTTTTACCACTACCTGTTGGGCCAGTAACTAAAATTACACCTTGCGTCTTACTCAAGGCATCTTTTAATCTTGTAAAGCTAACACCCCTAATACCAAGATCCTCAAGGTCTTTTATTCCTTGAGTTTTTTCAAGAAGTCTCATTACTATTTTTTCTCCATGGATTGCAGGAAGCACTGAAACTCTAACATCCAAAAGAGCAGAAGAACTTTTTACCTGAAAACGACCGTCCTGAGGAATTCTATGTTCATCAATTTTTAAATTCGAAAGTATTTTAATTCGAGTAACAACAGACGAAAGTAATTTTTTTGGTAAAGTAAGTTTTTCATATAAAATTCCCCTTATTCTAAACCTAACAACAATTCTGTTTTCTTGCGGTTCAATATGAATATCTGAGGCCTTATTCTTAATTCCATAATCCAAAATCATATTGATAATTCTAATCATTGGGGCTTCTTCTACATTATCAATTTTACTTTCAGTATAAGAATTAATATCCAAAGATCCTTCCCCTACATCCTCTAAAGCCAAATCTACATCTTCGCCTAATTGTGCTCCATATTTAGTATCAATAATCTGAATAATATCGTCATAACTGGCATAGTATGGTTCTATTGTTTTTTTTAAAATTGATTCAAGATATTTAATTTTTTGAAGATCTAGAGGATCCAGCAATGCAACTTTAAATCTATTTGGCGTTTCTTCAAAAACAATAGCCATATTGTTTTTAGCAGTCTCGGCGTTAATCTTGTTTAAAGTCTCAAATTTAAGATCTATTGCTTTAAGATCTATAAAATCCAAGCCTTTCATTTCGGCAAAAGTTCTCGCAATAGCATCTGCAGATATTATTTTATGGTCTCTTAGCAAAGCCTCTTGTGACTTTCCTGAATTTATTGACTCAAACTTTATTGAATTATATTGATCAATTGTTATTAACCCTTTAGCCAAAAGAGCATCCAATATATTATTTAATCCTTTTACATCTGTTTTTTGAACTCCAGATGTCACTTGCGCTTTAGGATCAGAGCTCAAAAGCTGCCTGGTTTTTTCCACCAGACTTGCTTGATTACTTGTAGGAGGGTTGGAATTTTGATTCATATCCTATACTATTTATTAGATAGTAAGATTTTACTTAATTAAATATAATTAGTAGGCTAGTATTATCTTTTAAAGATTAAACATAGCTAATCTAGCTAAGATACATTATATATTCAATTCGGTCAAAAATGAAATACCAATCTGTAATATTCTTTCATGGAGATAAAGAGCCTACAACAAAAGAGATCATAGAAACTGTAGCCGAAAAATTTCATGAAACATTAGATAATTTTGATAAATTTAATCAAATAGAAATTTTCACGGAAGACAATAAGCTTGGAATTTCCGATGTAAGGTCAATTAACGAATGGAACGCTATGAAAACTGAAGATAAGATTAAGTTAAGCTTAATTAGACAAGCTGAGAAGTTAACTGTTGAAGCTCAAAATGCTATTTTAAAAGTAGTAGAAGAACCCAATGAAAATACGTTAATAGTTTTATCTACTAATAATATTGACTCTCTTCTAGAAACAGTTAAGTCAAGATGCTTAATCATTACTTTTAAACAAAAAGAAAATAATAATGAAAACTCTGAACTTGTAAATACCTTCCTGAACTCAGACTTTCTGCAAAGGTCAGTAATCTTAGAAAACCTGGCAAGAGAAAATAGAGCAGTAATAAAAGACTTTTTATACATTCTAATAAAAAAAACAGTTGAGAATGATGGCCACAACACCAAACTAGTTGAAACAATCAAAGCTTCTTACATTGGAATTGAAATGAGCACCAATACAAAGCTTAGTCTGGATGTAATAAATATTGCCCTTTTAGAAAAAGAATAGTATCCTTAAGTAAGTTTATAGTCTTCAGTTAACAGTTATTAAGACTTTATTAACAATATTATAAAGCTTTAACTGAAATTTAGATAATCTTAAAACTTATTACTTATTACTTAAAACTTTATATGAAGAAATTATCCTTTTTAGTTTATGCCTGGGGTACAACAATTTTATTCGCTGGGCTTATTTATTGGCTTGCAACAATTCCAAATCTGGATGCAGGAGATGAAGTAACTGATGAACTTGTAAAAGTTATTTTCAAAATGACTTTGTATTCAATTCTTTTTATCTTGGTTTACAGATCAATAATAATAACGTTAAAAAGTACAGTGACACGACTTGCATCATGGAGATCTAAAAAGGAAAAGACTGAAGATGCTGAATTTGTTTTAATAATAGAAACTTTAGTAGTAATTATTACAGCACTTGGAACAACATTATTTTCAATTTTTGAGGAATACGTACAGAATTTTGTAGATGGAAGAACTGCTGATGTCAAAGATGTTTTAATAAGTGTTATGGCAATTCTATTAACCTCAATTGTAGTTTACAGTGTTCCTGTAATTGGAGAGTTAGAATATGCTATTAGACATAGTCTACAGAGATCTTCTAAAAAAGATTCTACTGATAAAACCTAATTCATTTGGAGCTTAAAGTGCCATGTGATTTAGCGATTGAGTGGTAGATGAATACTTTCATTTTTCCCAAATTCAGTGTAAAATCATATGCGCTCGAATATAACTATTCACTACAGGATGGATTCTAACTACTGTATACAATTAACTTAAAATCTGTTCATATTATGTCAAACGAATCAAATTACTCAGCATCAAATATTACGGTTTTAAAAGGTCTTGAAGCAGTAAGAATAAGACCTGCAATGTACATTGGTGGCACTGATGAAGCAGCACTTCACCATATGGTAGGCGAAATTGTTGACAATGGTATTGATGAAGCACTCGCAGGTTATGCTAACACTGTAACAGTAATCATGAATCCTGACGGATCTATTAGTGTAAAAGATAATGGTAGAGGTATTCCAGTAGACATACATCCTACTGAGAAAGTAAGTGCCTTAGAGCTTGCTGCGACAGTTTTACATGCAGGAGGGAAGTTTGATAAAAATACATATAAAGTTAGTTCTGGTTTACATGGAGTAGGGCTTTCTGTTGTAAATGCTTTAAGTAAATATTGCAAGATTGAAGTTTATAAAGACGGTGTTAAATATGTTCAAGAATATGAGAAAGGAATTCCATTATATAAAGTAAAAGAAGATGGAAAAACAACAGAGCAGGGTACATTAGTAACTTTTTTGCCAGATGATACGATTTTTCAAACAGTTGAATTTAAATATAAAACTATTCAGTCAAGATTAAGACAACACGCTTATTTAAACGGTGGTATAAAATTTGAACTAATCGATAAGACACAGGGTGGGGAAAATTACTTCGCCTTCTATTTTGAAGGAGGTTTAAAATCATATGTTAAGCACATAAATAGACTTCTGAAACCCATTCACAGCGATATATTTCATGCAAAGGGGGTAGAGGACGGTGTTGAGATTGAAGTTGCCATTCAATATACAGATGATCTTCAATCTAGAGAATATCCTTTTGCAAACAACGTATTTAATATTGATGGTGGAACTCACCTTTCAGGTTTAAGACTGGGGCTTACAAAAACAATTAATAGCTATCTAAATGAATATGGAAATGAAAAAGAAAAAGAACTGAAACTTGAGGGACAAGATGTTAGAGAAGGACTGACCGCAAGCATAGCGATAAAGATTAGTGAACCACAATTTGAAGGACAAACAAAAGGAAAGCTAAATAACCCAGAAGTTACACAGGCTGTGAGAAAGCTTGTAGAACAAAGCTTTAAAACCTTTTTGATAGAACACCCAAAAGATGCAAAATCAATATTAGGAAGAGTAATTCTTGCTTCTAAAGCAAGAAATGCCGCAAAAGCAGCTCGAGAAGCTGTCGTAAGAAAAGGTGCATTGGAAGGAGGAGGGCTACCTGGCAAATTAGCGGATTGCACAAGTAAAGATCCTTCAGAATCTGAAATTTTTATAGTTGAAGGAGACTCGGCAGGTGGTAGTGCCAAAATGGGTAGAGATAGAAGAACTCAAGCTATTTTTCCTTATTTTGGAAAACCAATTAACTCTGAAAAATACAGAATTGATAAAGTTCTTGCAAATCCATCTATGGGCGATTTAATTAGAGCACTTGGCGCTGGAATAGGTGAAACATTCGATATTTCAAAACTAAGATATCATAAAATTGTATTAATGGCCGATGCAGATGTTGACGGATCTCATATTA
This sequence comes from uncultured Candidatus Saccharibacteria bacterium, assembly GCA_964607415.1. Taxonomy (GTDB): domain Bacteria; phylum Patescibacteriota; class Dojkabacteria; order J137; family J137; genus CAZSKK01. Next base: position 46,025 of record CAZSKK010000002.1, read on the forward strand.
GAACTTTGATGTTAACTTTGTTCTATAGGCATATGAAAAAAGTCGTAGAACAAGGTTACATATATATTTCACAACCGCCCTTGTATAAAGTTACTTTCTCAGCCAATGATGTAGTTTGGGTAAAAGATGATAATGCCCTAGACAAATTATTAAAAGAGAGACAACCTAAAAAATATCCTTTAATAAATCGATTTAAAGGTTTGGGAGAGATGAATGCAGAACAGTTATGGGAAACAACCATGAATCCAAATACTAGAATTCTAAAACAAGTAAAAATAGAAGATGCTGAAGAAGCAGATAAAATGTTTGATGTTCTAATGGGCGAAAACGTACTGCCAAGAAAGAAATTCATCCAAACATATGGTGCTACAGCAGATCTAGATATCTAAAAATATTTAAATCAATAAACATAATTAAATTTTAATTCTTGCTTTATGATTCATAACTGCTTTTTATGAATCATAAGTCTAAAAATCTATGGCTGACAACGATAACACTAAACCAAAAGAACAACCAATAGATACAGAAAAAAAAGTAGAACAAACTACCTTAAATTCTGTAGCTATCAATGACAACGTAACTTCACAAAATATTGTAGATGAAATGAAGAAAAGTTACATTGACTATGCAATGAGTGTTATTGTTGCAAGAGCACTACCCGATGTACGTGATGGCTTGAAACCTGTTCAAAGAAGAATTTTATATGCTATGTACAAAATGGGTATTACTCCCGGATCTTCCTATAAGAAAGTTGCAAGAATCTCAGGGGAAGTTATGGGTAAATATCACCCTCATGGAGACGCTTCAATCAATGATGCATTAGTAAGGTTAGCTCAAGACTTTAACATGAGATACCCGCTAATAGACGGACAAGGAAACTTTGGGTCCGTTGATGGCGATCCTGCGGCTGCTGCAAGATATATTGAAGCAAGATTAGATAAGAATGGTGCCAAAATGCTTGAGGAAATAGATAAAATGACTGTTGATTTTGGACCCAACTATGATGGTAACGAGATTGAACCCAAAGTATTACCAACTATTCTACCAACACTTCTTTTAAACGGTAGTGAAGGAATTGCTGTCGGAATGGCAACTAAAATTCCTCCACATAGTCTCTCTGAAGTTATTGACGCTACAGTAAAATTAATTGATTCGGGCAACAAATGGAATTTTGATGAAATAAAAAAGCTTAACCTTGATTACGAAAAAGATTTACGAACAGTTGCAGATATTCAGAATTTACCTGCTGGCAGATACCACAAGTTTGAATCTGAATTAACGATTTCGGACATTTTAACCGAGCTTAAAGGCCCAGATTTCCCTACTGCAGCAGAATTCTACTATTCGGATGAGGTTAAAGAAGTTTATGAGACAGGAAGGGGAAGAATTGTAATGAGAGGTGTTTCTAAAATAGAAGAAGTTAAGGGAGGTAGATTCAGAATTGTAATTACGGAAATCCCTTATCAGGTAAATAAGGCAAGCCTGATTGTAAAAATTGCTCAATTATATAAAGATAAGAAAATAGAAGGAATATCAGATATTAGAGATGAGTCCAACAATAGAGAAGGTATTAGAATTGTAATTGATCTTAAAAAAGACGCAAAACCAAAAACTGTACAGAATCAACTTTATAAGTATACTGAACTTCAAAAAGCATTTAATGCTAACATGTTAGCTTTAGTCAATGGAGAACCTAAACTTCTAAACTTAAAAGAAATTCTTCAATATTTCATAATTCATAGACAAGAAATTTTAATAAGAAGAAACGAATTTGAACTCGGGAAATTAAGAGAAAGGGAGCACATTCTACAAGGTTTGATGATTGCTCTTGATAATATCGATGAAATTATAAGTACAATTAGAAATTCTAAAGATGCAGAAACTGCAAAAACCGCTTTAATGGCTAAATTTAAGCTTTCTGACATTCAATCTCAAGCTATTTTAGACATGCAATTAAGAAAACTTGCAGCACTAGAAAGGCAAAAGATCGAAGAAGAATATAAACAAGTACAGCAAAGTATTAAAGATACATTAGCTTTATTGACCTCACCAGAGAAAATATTAAGTGCAATTAAAACAGAACTATTAGAAGTTAAGGAAAAGTTTGGAGATGGTAGAAAAACTAAGATAATAAACGGTAAACCAGGCGAAATCAATGAAGAGGACTTGATACCCAAAGAAGAGACTTTCGTAACAATTAGCGAACAAGGTTATGTTAAAAGAGTTAAGAATGATTCTTATCAATCGCAAAAAAGAGGAGGAGTGGGCAAAAAAGCTATGACTACGAAAGAAGATGATGCTGTAAGACACGTATTTAACTGTAATACTCATGATGAAGTCATGTTCTTTTCTAACAAGGGAAAAGTTTATGCACTAAAGGTTTACGAGATTCCTGAATATTCAAGGGTCGCTAAAGGACTACCTTTGGTAAATTTAATCAATATCGAGCCTGATGAACTAATAACAAGCGTTTTAACAAGAAGCGCAGATGGCTACATACTTGATGAAGATACAACTCAGGAAGGAGAGCAAAAGACAGAAAATAAAGGCTCAAAATACAAATTTTTATTTATGGCTACAAAACTAGGGGTTGTTAAGAAAACTGAGATTGAGTTATTCGATAATATTAGATCCAACGGACTTATTGCAATTAACTTAGACCAAGGTGATGAGCTTGTATGGGTTAAACCTACAACAGGATCTAATACAGTTATTTTAATTACCAAAGGTGCCAAATCAATCCACTTCAAAGAAGAAGATGTTAGAGAAACTGGTAGAGCTTCCCGAGGAGTTAGAGGTATTAAATTAAAAGCTGATGATATAGTTATTTCTATGGATGTTATCAGAAAACTTGAAGATTTTATGCTAACAATTTCCGAGAAAGGATTTGGGAAACTTACTGTTTTAGATAACTTTACAATCCAAAATAGAGGTGGTTCTGGTATTTTTGCAGCAAAAGTTGGAGAAAGAACTGGAAAACTTGCTATCGCAAGAGTTTTAGACCATCCACAAAAAGAACTTTTAATCCTAAGCGCCTTAGGAATTGGTGTTAAAATTCCAACAAACGACTTACCTGTTCAAGGTAGACAAACATCAGGTGTGCGTTTAATGAAAGTTAAACAGGATGATAAAGTTGCAGCTATTGCAGTTGTATAAATAAGTGTTAAAATTCATCACCCTATTATAATTTTAAGCTTTTAAAGTGATAAATTACTTATTACTTTATTTTTGCATATGGGTGATAATAATAACTTTGGTGATGGCACTAATAGTGAAATTTTCGCTGACATAACGCCAACTTCTGTATCTGAAGATATAGCTAAGTTCATTGATACACTAAAATCAAATCTTGAGTCATCTAAATACTCTGATACAGCTATTCAAGAATCAATAAACAGTATTCAACAAGGAATAAAGGCTCAGTTACTTGAGCTTTCGAAAATAAATGAGGCTTCAGCTTACACCTCAGAAATCATATCTGCATTTAGTAAAGATGGTGAAGATTTGAAGGTTTACATTTATAATGGAAGACTTCCGCAAATTTGTTCCATACAACGTGCAAGAAAACTTCTACTTAATAGTGAGTTTTACACAATGAGCTTAGATTGGGAAATTCTACCCACTGTAAACCAGTATTGTTGTAATATTTACTTTCTAAACTTATTAGGCTACAACTTAACGGAATATTTAAGAAAAAAAGGATAAACTTTCAATATAAAAGTAAACAACTTCACAAATTGAATGGTAAAAAAGCTAAAAATCACCCTTTTCTATCCATAAACCGCTCAAATGTCCTATAGCAGGCCATTTTAGGCCGTAACGCTCTGAAATGAGCTAGAAGGGCATAGTTTTCCAAAAGCCGAGTAACTTATCATCTAAAAATAGAGTAAAAAGTGAAAATTTTGAAAAAACTCAAAAAAGTAGTTTAAAAATAAAAATTTAAAAATTGTAAACTAATTTGAAATAGTAGTTAAGTGTGTAAGAATAGAGAAGTATAATTAGGTTTATAAAATACTATGATTTTTAAGTTCCCTTCTCTTCAATTTAACGCTTTACTAAATATAAGAGATATTATACTCAGTAAAAACATGCTAAAAAGATGCGATTTTAAATAGCCCCAACTACTCTATGTTTAAAAGTTTTTAATAAAAACTTAATATTATTCTGCTATTCTAGAAGACTAAACCATTAATACCCCATACACTATTGGAAACGAGTAGAATAGAAATAAGAAGAATTAGAAGGCTATACTCTAACCACACATACTTTGTAAGATTTGTTCGCATTTCAAGGCTCATACTTAAAAGTACGTAATAAATCACTGCAGTTGATAAGATAGCATACACATAATTTACCGGCCAAACTGAGAATATAACTACAGCGAGCCCCATTAGGAAATAGATGTTTAATGACCTAGTTAGTACCTGTTGCAAGCTTATTTCCTTCAAGAACCAAATGCATGAGTATGATAAGTAGAAAATAATCCCCGAAATAAAAATCAACCTAACTAGGAAGTCTAATTCTGATCCATAAACAAAAATCAAGGTTAAGTAAGTAGTTATTAACGAAAATATAAACTGAGATGCTTTCGCAGCCTGCTCTAAAGGGATTTTCACGTATACAGATGTATTTAAAATATTTACAGTCAATAAGATTAAATAGACGCCTACTCCATAAGCAAGTGCAACACCCATAGAAAAAATAAACTTATTAGCCGTTGTATTAACACTTAAAAGCAAAGATAGCGTTAATGATAAAAGAGGCATTGCTGCAACAGAAGGGAATACTCCTATAGTAAAGAATGTTATCTTTTTCAATTTAAAAAATAAAGTCCACAATGTCCCTAAAAGCAAGAACATTGAGCTTAAAATTAAATTTACTGCTATAAACCCATTAGAGTTATCCACATTCTCATTTATATTGGCTTTAAAAGAATTTATTTCAATATTAGGAATCGCATCAAATTCTACTCCACTCGATTTATTAGATGAATCATCTTCAGCATAAAATTTCACTCTGTACTCTACCCCATTCTCAAGGCCAGTAAGTAAAAATGCCGTTTCTTTTGTAAAGTATTCATTTACCTTATTCCCTGCCCTAAAAAGCTGTATTCTATATCCTTTAATATCAAATTCTTTATTGGCACTCCAGGAAAGATCTATCTCACTTGATTTTTGAATAACCTCGATATTACTTACTTTTTTAGGACTAGTAATAATTTCATAAGTCCAGGTGCTTATAGGACTAATTGAAAAGAATAGAATGATTGGAAGGACAAAACTTACCAACATCGCTCTCTGTCTTGTATTTAAATTCTTAAGAAATCTCATTATTTAATGTAAGTAATTGATAATTTATAAATTACTAGGCTATATTATCATATTTATTACCATATAACCTTAAAGCATTATCTGTTACTACTCTGCCCCTTGGAGTTCTTTTCAGCAAGCCTTTTTTTATTAAAAACGGTTCATAAACATCTTCAATTGTTTCGGCTTCTTCAGATATTGATGCAGCCAATGTGCTTAGCCCAACAGGTTTATTATCAAAATTTTTGATTATTGAATACAGTAAATTTCTGTCTATTTCATCCAATCCAAACTCATCAACACCCAACAATTCAAGTGTTTTATAAACAGTATCGCTTGTAATTGATTTTTTTTCATTAACTATTGCCATGTCGCGTACTCTTTTTAGTATTCTTATAGCGATTCTAGCGGTCATTCTGGCTCTTTGCGCTATAATCATCGCAGCTTCATCATCAATTGAAATATTCATCATCCTAGCCTTTTGCTTCACTAATAAAACTAGCTCATCGTCGGAGTAAAAATCCAGCCTAAAGTTCATTCCAAATCTATCCCTTAAAGGTGCACTAATCATGGATAGCTTAGTTGTTGCCCCAATTATGGTAAACTCTGGAAGGTCTATTCTTAAGGTCTTTGCGTTTGGCCCTTTGCCGATAACAATATCCAAAACACTATCTTCCATTGCTGGATACAAAATTTCTTCAATTGATTTTTTTAATCTATGAATTTCATCTATAAAAAGAATAGAAAATTGATCTAAAGATGTTAGTATTGCTGCCAAATCACCAGGCTTATCTATAGCACCTCCACTAGTCACATGAATCGGTACATTCATTTCTTTTGCAACAACATAAGAAAGTGTTGTTTTACCAAGGCCTGGCGGACCATGAAAAAGAATATGATCAATAGATTTGCTTCTTTTTTTTGCTGATTCAATCATGATTTTAAGACTTTTTTTCTCAATCTCTCTACCTATAATTTCAGCAAAGTTATCTGGTCTTAAATTACGCTCAAGCTCTACTTCAGATTCATTTTTTTGGTCATTAGTTAAAAACCTATCCATAATTATAATTTCTTTAAAGCTAATTTAATTAAATCAGAAGATGTTTCATATTCAACTTGGCTGCTGATTTGTTCCACAATCTTTTTAGTATCAATATATGAATATCCTAAAGCCACAAGACCGTTAATTGCATCTTCTATTATAGAACTGCTGACAAAATTTGGATTATCACCCTGCCCTAATGTGTTTTCAGAACCCAGAGTGCTTTCAAAGTCCTTAATTTTATCTTTAAGCATTATTATTATCTTTTCAGCTGTTTTATTACCAACTCCCGAAACTTTAATTTTTGTTATATCTGAAGTTATTATACCCAAAACTACTTGTTTCACGCCCTTTTCGCAAATAATTGACTGTGCTGTTCTTGGACCAACTCCCGAAACAGTTAGAAGTAGGTTAAAAATATCAAGTTCATTCTTGGTTTTAAAGCCCCAAAGCGATATATCGTTTTCCCTAAGTGCAGTGTGTATAAAAAGTTCCAATTCTTGGTTATCGTCAATAGATAAATTCCCAACGTTAACTAACCAGCCTAAATTGCCCGCCAAAATTGTTACCTTACCATTCTCGTAATATTTGGGTGTACCTTTTATGTAACTTATCATAAAGTTTAATTAAATTTTCAAAAAAAGTTAATTATTGATTAGCTAATAGTTACAAATTAACCTAGCTATAGTAGTAACAAAATTAACTCGCTTTAGATGTTAGGTTAGGCTTTCTGTAACTACTTATATGACATGTGGCAATTGCAACTGCATCGGCTGCATCATCTGGCTTTGGAGCTTCTTTTAATCCAAAAACCATTTGAATCATTTTTTGAACCTGTTTTTTTTCTGCTCTACCATATCCAGTTACAGATGTTTTTACCTGCAAGGGTGTATAGTTAAAAGTTTCTATATTTTTAATTTTACCAGCAAGCAAAATTACTCCTCTTGCTTGACTAACATTTATTACAGTTTTTTGATTTTTAAAGTAGAAAATACTTTCAACCGCCATATGATCTGGATTATATTGATCAATAATACTACAAAGGCTGTTAAAAAGTTGTAATAATCTTTCTTCGAAAGGAGCTTTACTATCCGTAAGTATAACGCCAAAATCAATAAGCTTCATTCCGTTTTTTGAAAAATTATCTTTTTCTACAATAGACCACCCTGTTGTAGCAAAACCTGCATCAATTCCTAATACTTTCATAATTCATTTAAATTAGTCCAAATATTAACAACATCGTTACAAGTATAAATCTTTTCCTCCAATTCTAATAGTGCCTTAATATCATTATCTGATAAATCGATTGAATTCTTAGCTAACTTAACTATTTTTATTGAATTTATGATTGTTTTTTGTCCAAAATCTTTTAGGATGTTATCGTGTACTTCCTTGAGTAGTTCCCTTTCTGTAGTAATTCTGACAGAGTTTTTTGATTCAACTTGAATATCTTTAACTCCTTGGTATTCCATTACCATTAAAATAAATTCATCTTCCAAAGATATTTCTGACGAGGGAATATCAACAATAATCTCACCCACTTCCTCAAACTGCCAGGAAAGTGAACCTTCAGCAACCATCTTAAATCCTGCTTTTGTTATAATAGTTCTAATTTCAGTAACAGTTCTGTTTGGATTATCTGTTTCACAATCAATTAGAATAGCAACTCCACCTGGTCCATATGCTTCGTAAGTCTTTTCAAATATAAATTCTGATTCATCGCTAATACCTAGACCCTTTTTTATGGCTTTTTCTATCCTTTCATTTGTCATATTCTGAAGCTTAGCCTTCTCAATAGCAACCCTTAAAATTGGGTTGAAATTTATATCCCCACTCTTGCCTAGCCTTGTAGCATTAATTATGTCTTTAGAAAGACGTGTAAAGGCTGCACCACGCTTAGCGTCTGCCGCTCCCTTAGATCTTTTGATTGTAGCCCACTTGGAATGACCTGACATATATAAGTTTTATTTACCTCACCGGAGAATTATACTGTTTATGCACTAGCCTTAGCTCCATTCGAAATCGAACAGTAAATCAAGTATTCTTGAACATAAAACATTGTTTATGTCTCCAGGCGAGGCCAGTCTTAACTAAGAATTAACCAGGTAAATCAATTTGCTCCTATATCTTTTCCCAAGATTATAATTATATCTCCTGAATAATTCTCATTATAACCTTCTGTTGTAACTTCTACTTCAAAATCAAAAGATCTTTTAATCATATCTACTGTATTTCTTAAAGATTTTACGTCTGTTTTAGTAATAAATACCGTAGTTTTTTCTCTTTCCTGATTATAATTACCATATTTAACCACTTTTGAACCGCTATTTTCGTAAAGCCTTCTATAATAAAATGCAAGTCCACTTAAACCTGAACCATTGTAAATTTCAATTTTTGCTTGTTCTTTTAAAATTTCAACATCTCGAAAGAATCTGGATACTTTTTCATCAACTAAAACTTGATCTGAAAGATAACCATTATCTATACTTTTAGGATCTTTCAACGCTCCTTCTGTTGAAATGAATTCAGATTCAACCGGGTAGTCCGCAGAAACCATTATCCTACTTATGTAGAAGATCTCTTCTCTATTCAAATTTGTATAAAATATTTTAACTAATTCTGATGATTTCCAAAAAAGCTTATACATATTAAAGTAATTCGAATTTCGTTCGATATTATTGTTCAAAAAAGTTAAAAATCTTTCAAAAACCTTCGTGTCAGCTTTAACAAGATCATCTTCATTAAATAGATAATTATTTAATTCTGGCCCTTTGATTGTATTCCCTAAAGAAAAACTCTTTTTAATACCAATAAAAGAATCTTCAATAACTTTTGATTGCAAATTATGCTTATCAATAAAAGCTTTCATATCTGAATACTTAAATGCGACGTATCTATCTATTCTCAACCCCAAGAAACTATTCAATGAACTAAGCAATTTCTGAAGTTTTTCCTCATTTGTAACCTGCAAGTTATTAAACATTGTTTTGAAGGTAAATGTATTTGTAAAGCCTTCTATTCTGTAACTGAAATTTGGATCAATAAGCAAGTGTTTAACTCTGCCTGTCTTTGTATCTAGAGACTGAAGAACAATGTTATATAAAAACATATAGTCACCCTTATCTTCAAATCCAAGATATACTATATTTATTTGGTTTCCGTTAATATTATTTTGAGTACTAATAACTGAATTATTAAACTCCACGGGTCTGATACTAAAGTACTGTATTACATTAAGCAATAAAGTCCCTATCAAAATAACAACTACTGAAATTAGAATGTAAGTTTGAAACTTTTGAAAAACTTTGAAGTTAAACTTAGTCAATTTAGTTTTCTTTAAAGAATTACCGTTAGTTCTATCAGATCTTCTTGATGATTTAAGTGACCTATTTAGCTTGATAAATACCTGACCCACTAAAGTACTTTGTAAGTACTTAAAATGATTTTTTTTCTGTTTAAATTTAGTGCTAGTAATCATTGTATTTAGCTTCTTAATCGTTTACTACTAACTGTTTTATAGAAATTAAATGTAAGAAAAGTTAATAATAGTATTATACCGCTTAAAAACGCTATAAAGTTGGTAGAGATTTCTGATATATCGAAAGATATCAAGATAATTATAAAACCCAAGAAGGAAGCCCAGTTTATATTTACCCAAATTTGTAAATTCTTCCTTAGTGCTACCTTTAGTATTACTTGCCAAAGAAAATATAACAAAGATAATACAATTAAAGTTCTTTGCTGCTCTGAAAGTAAAGATAACTGAATATCTGTTTTTTCATAATCGTTTATTGTTGAGTAAAAAGAAAAAAAGAGAAAAAAAACAGCAGCAAACACATTTAAATTAGCTATAAATGGTGCTTCATCCCTTAACTTAACTTTTGTATGGGCCTTTTTAATTACTATCTGCGCAATTAATGGTACAAGCAGAATGCAAAAAAAATATAAATTCCCATCCCAAAATTTTATTAATGACCAGGGCAGCTCGGAAGAAAGTTTGGCTTCTCCTTGTGCATTTTGTATGAACGGAAAAATAGAAAAACCTTGATCTATATAAAACGAAGCTTCTTTTAAAACCCCTAGCACTCTCGATAGTATAGGAAAAGTAATTATTGATGTAAACAAAAAGTCAAATGCTATAAAATTGAATTTGACTACCGAAGCTACATATATCCAAACAAAATAGATAGATATACAAATTAAAACAATAATTATATTGGTAATTATAGAAGACTGGATCATAAGTTTTACTTCTTAGTTTTCTTTTCTTGTTCTTGGGCAGAATCTTCTGGCTTTACCAACTTTTGCTCGTGTTCTGAAAGTGTTGAAGAGTAATTTTTAACACTCGAAATTAAACTTTTAGCACCACTACCAAATTTAGATTTAATAACACTTACCTTTTCTTTAACTTTCTCATTTGATCCACCTATTTTTTTAATTTCAGATGATTGAGTAAGGTTTGCCCTATCCACTACAACCAAGTTAGGATTTTTTTCATCTACCTCTACATTGATCTTAAGATTTGGATTATTTAAAGCAATTTTTGAAATATTTAAACCAAAGCTTAATTCTATACTTCCAGACTCACCCACAAAATTGACAAGTGGTACGTTAATTCCACCATTTGGTGAATATGATTCTGGTCCATATACAAACATATCTTCATCATCTTCAGGTCTAATAATCAAATAGAAAATCAATGCCGGAAAATTTAAAATTAGAACAGCTATAAATAACAAAATTGGAGTTAGTGAATTTTCATATCTTTTTTTAGCATCAAAAAATACCCAAATGCAAAATAGTAACCACAATGATACTAAATATACAGCAGCATAGGCTAAAATACTTTTATAATCAATATTAACTTGAAGAATATCTAAAATGAAATCAAACATAGTGGGTAGAATTAATAACTAACTAGACTAGAATTAACTATAGCAGATTAAAGGAAAGAAGAGAATATGAAAAGCAAAAAAAGAGAAAGAGACAGTTTAAGCTTAGGTATATGTTCAAGTAATAAGCGCTGATGACTTAAACTTGAACTAGTTTATCGGAGGAGGGAGTTGAACCCTCACGAGGTTTGATCCTCACCAGATTTTGAGTCTGACGTGTCTGCCATTCCACCACTCCGACTAAATAATTGTGTTAAATTTTTAAAAAGTTTATGTCTGCTCCCGCTTCGTTAAAACTTCACGGAACTAAGATCTTCTTAAATTCGACTTCACTTACGCTTGTCTCGTTTAGAATCTCTTGAGCATTCCACCACTCCGACATTTCTTTTTTATTTTTCATCGTAGAACTTCTGAAATTCACCAACGAATTTTAACACAAGTTTTCCCGTTGGGCCGTTTCTGTGTTTTGCAACAGAAATATCAACCAATTTACTTTTTTGATTTAACACGTCTTCTTCCTGAGACATATCGCGACTTAAAAAAATCACCAAGTCTGCGTCTTGCTCGATAGATCCCGATTCTCTAAGATCTGAAAGCTGTGGGATCCTATCCTGCCTGTTCTCTACTGCTCTATTTAACTGCGACAAGGCAATAATTGGAACATTTAACTCCCTAGCTAAAATCTTTAACGATCTGGATATTTCCCCTACTTCTTGTGCTCTACTATCTGCATACTTAGGGTTACCTTGCATTAACTGAAGATAGTCAATTAAAATTAAATCAATTTTTTTATCCATCATCAGTTTTCTAGCCTTACTTCTCAATTGCATAATGCTAATACCAGGAGTTTCATCTACAAAAATATTACTGTCAGCAAGCTTTGCCTGTCCTAGGTTAAATCTTTTGTATTCGTCATTATTCATCCCACCCATTCTTAGTTTCCACAAACTTATTTCTGTTTGTTGAGCAAGCAGCCTTTCAATAACCTGAATAGCAGGCATTTCTAAAGAAAAAATTACAATATTCTTTTTTTCTACAACTGAAATATGTCTTACAATATCAAATCCAAAAGCTGATTTTCCAACGCTAGGACGTGCAGCAATAATTATAAGATCAGATCTATGTAACCCACCCAGAAGATTATCAAAGCTCGAAATCCCTGTTGGAAAACCCCTTAATGCATTTGGGTTTTTAGCAAACTCATCAGCTTTTTTCATTTGCATTTCAAGAAGAGTTTCAGCATCAAAAAAATCTTTTGCAATAGTTTTTTGAGAAACTAATAACAAGTCTTTTTCCATATCATCAATAACTTGATCGAGTTCAAGTTCTTCATTCCTAGCACTTTCATCTAGTTTTGCACCAAACGAAATCAAATTTCTTCTAACAGCAGCCTCTTTAACAAGATTTGCATACTCTTCAATGTTTGCAGAAGTTGGAACCGAATTGATTAGATCAGATATGTAACTATTGCCTCCAGCTTCTTTATGTTTATTACTTTTTTTTAGCTCAGCAGATAACGTTAAAACATCTAACGCTTTGCTGGAAGAAAAAAGCTTATACAAGTGTTCAAATATTATTTCGTTTCTAGGATCATAAAAATATTTAGGTTCTAATAAATCCGCAACTTTATTAAAAGCTTCATCATCTATCAGAACTGACCCTAAAACCGCCCTTTCTGCTTCAATATTTTGTGGAGGAACTCGTAAATTATTATTCATTTTAGTTCAGAATATGATAAGTTGTTGCGTGATCTTCTAAAGTTTCAAAGTCTGAATCGTCAAATTTAAACTTGGTATCTTCTATTATATTCTGGCTGCCTAATTCTTTTTTGGATAATTCTATCCAGCTGGAATCACCAGTTAAAATTACTTTAACTGGATCAAAAATTTCTATGTAACGTTTTAGATACTTTTCGCTCACATTAGAAAGTATCAAAACATACGAATTAGATAAATTCTCTGCCTGTTTTTTCTCAACCTCAACATCCGAAAACATACACACAACTCCTACCGATCCAGATTCTACATAACTCAGATCTATTTTTGATTCCATCTGGTCTTTTTTTGATTCTAGAACAAGAATATCTAAAGTTCCAAATTCATATTCGCCCGGTTTTTCAATTACACTTTCTCCTCGTTCTGAATTTACAACGAATTTAATTTCTTTTACATTTGAAAAATCAAGAATTGCTTTTGATTTAGGAACTTCAAAGCTCAATTGAGTCTTACTTGCTTTTTTAATTGTCATAAAAGTTAGTTAAAGGTTAAATGTTAATAGTTAATGGTTGAATGTTAAAGCTGTTTGAACTGCCTTGTATAAAAATTAATTAACACTTCACTATCTAAAGGATTTACAAAAAGAGATCAGATGTTAGTGACTATTAGCCTATGATTGAGCTTTGTGTGAAATTCGTAAATGCGTCACTTATGTCATCCTGAGCTTATCGAATCTATACCTCAGCCAAGTATTTTTGTCTACCCTTCGACAAGCTCAGGATGACATAATTACAATGTTAAATAAAGTTCATTATACTTATCTGGCTTAAAGTCTCTGGCTTTTACTCACGAATCTTAATCAGAAATCTGAACTCTATCATCTGTTCTCTGACTTCTAATCTTCCCAGTAATTATAATATCTTTTGAAAATTTAACAAATGTTTTTTAACATAATCTGATACCTCTAGCTAGAACTTTTGTTCAGACTTGATTTTTAATTCACGAATCGTGAATTTATATTCAGAGAATTGTTCTTTACATATGTTAATTTTATCGATATAATTCTAATGCTTTAAAAGTAATACACAGTCTTATGAAAAAAGGAATTCATCCAGAATGGCATAAAAATGCAAAGATAATCTTTAACGGGAAACAGGTTATGACAGCAGGTTCAACAAAACCTGAGCTTAATCTTGAAATCTGGTCTGGAAATCATCCTTTCTATACAGGACAACAAATCTTAGTAGACACCGACAACCTTGTTGAAAAATTCAATAAGAAAAGAGAAGCTGCTCAAAATCTTTCTTCAAAAGTAGTCAGTAAAAAAGAAAAAAGAGCTAAAAGACGAACTACTGCATCTATCGCTAATAAGCCTGTCACACTAAAAGACATGCTTAAAGATTTACAGTAGATATACTACCCTCAATATGGATTCATCAACCCAAAAGACTTTAGAAAGTCTTAACATATTTGTAGATCTTAATAAATTAGATTCTGATTTTGAAGATCTATCAAAAAAGCTTTCATTAGTTAATCCTAAAGATTCAGGAAAGCAGGAAAATATTGAACTTCTTAAAAAGTTTAATAAAACACAAAGAATTAAGGATTTAATATCTGAATTTAAGAAGTTAGAAAAACAAAAATTAGAAAACATTGAGTTAACTAGTGATCCAGATTTTAAAGATCTTGCAACTGAAGAAACCCAGAAAATTGAAGAGAAAATTGTGGAAATAACCAAAGAACTTGCCAAGCTTTGTAAAGTACCTCTAGCCAATGATGAGGAGAAAGCCATTATTGAAATACGACCAGGTGTGGGGGGAGTTGAAGCATCATTGTTTGCGGAAGATTTGTTCAAAATGTACACGCGATATTTTTCAAATAATGGAATGAAGGTTGAAGTATTTTCAATAGACTATAACTCTGAAGGTGGCATTAACGAGGCGATTTTTTTGGTTGATGAACTTGATTCATTTGGATTATTAAGATTTGAAAGTGGAGTACATAGAGTTCAAAGAGTTCCCAAAACAGAATCATCTGGAAGAATTCATACATCTTCTGCATCAGTAGTTGTTATGCCAAAGTTTTCAAAGAGCACTGTAAATGTTAAATCAGAAGAATTAAGAATTGACGTATTCAGAGCTGGAGGTCCTGGTGGACAATCTGTAAATACTACAGATTCAGCTGTTAGAATTACCCACTTACCTACAGGGATAACCGTATCATGTCAAAATGGGAAATCGCAACATAAAAATAAAGAAATGGCGATGAGTATCTTATTGAATAAATTACAACAAATTGAAGACGAAAAGAAAGCTACCTCTATTCAAAATTTAAGAGAATCATCTATTCAGTCAGGAGACAGATCTGTAAAAATTAGGACATACAACTTTCAACAAAGTAGAGTTACTGATCACAGAATTAATCAAAGTTGGTTTAATCTGGAAGAGATTTTAAATGGTGAAATTGAAGAAGTTCTTACAGAAACGAACAAAACTCTAAGACAATTATAACGTTGCTATTTCTTTGGCTTTTTCCAATTGCGGATCCGTTCCCTTGTTAAAGTCATCTTGCGTGTAATCTACTTCAAAATCCGGCTTTACAGGGCTTTCTTTAGTTATGTTATTGCCATTTGGTGTAAGCCATTTTTGAAATACAAGTAGTAACATACTCCCATCCTCAAAATCATCTAGTATTATCTGCTCTACCCCTTTCCCAACTGTAGGCATTCCTACAAGCTTTCCCCTATTATTTTCAGAAATTGCAGTCGCAAAAATTTCAGATGCAGAAGCACTTCCTTGATTTACCATAACGACAACGGGAACATCTTCAAACCGTCCTACTCTAAAATCTTTATATATTTTAGGATCTTGGTTTTTTATCTGTTCAGACATCAATGTAGTTCCATTAGTCAGAAACTCTTCCAATGTATGCCTAACGCTTACAACGAAGCCACCAGGGTTATTTCTTAGGTCAATAATAATATTTGTAGGCTTGCCCTTAGCTAAAATTTCATTTACTACTTCATCCCAGGAATCATTAAATTTATCTGGCGATTCATCACTAAACTGAGAAATATCAATTAAAATTTGTCCATTACCAAGATCTTTCCAGGTTACATTATCAATATCAATTTTTTCTCTAGTTATTTCAAATTCTTTTATTTCCCCATTAGAGTTTTCTGATGCTCTGAAAAGTTTTAATTTTACGTTAGTTCCTTCTTTCCCTCTAATCTTTGTAGCAACAATTTGAGGTTGTTTACCCTGCTGATCTTCTCCATCCACTTCTAAAATTGTGTCCCCAACTTTTATACCATTTCTCTGCGCTGGGAATCCTTCTAGAACTGTTTCAACATAAGTGTTCTCGCCGTCGAATGCTAGAGTAACACCTATACCTTCAAAGTCACCTGTACGGCCTTCTAAATATACTTTAGCCTCTTCAGGGGTTAGGTAAGTTGTGTATGGATCGTTTAAAGAGTTTATAATGCCTTTTATAGCTCCGTAGTTTAATTCTTTGTTAGTTGGAAGCTCATTTATATAGATTTGTTTTAAATAGCTGTAAACTTGTTCTAAAGAGCCTGAATTTAGAAATTCTAAGTCTACCTGTGTTGTTTCTACAGTTGTTTCAGGATCTTTTGATTTTAGACTTATCCAATCAGGGAATTTAATTACTAGTACACCTAGTACAAAACCTGCAAGCACGGAAGCAGTGACTACAAATGGTAAAGCAGTCCCGAATTTTTTAAATTCGGGACTGCTTTTGTCCTTATCTTGTTTAAAAGAATTCTTTTTAGTCATTCTAAGAGTGTTAGTTACACGTATTGAGTGTATGGAAGCAAAGCTACCTGCCTTGCTCTCTTAATTGAAAGTGCAAGTTTTCTTTGGCATTTTGCAGATACCCCAGTTTTAGTTACTGGTCTTATTCTACCCCTTGTTGTAATGTACTTTTTTAATGTTTGCACATCTTTGTAGTCGATTCTTGAAGAATCTCCATCAAAAGGACATTTTATGCCTAATTGCTTTGCAGTTTTTTCTTTTACTTTCTTTTTTGCAACTGCCATATATAAAAAGTTATTCCACATGCCTCTCCTAAGAATGCATAATGCATTCAAATGCAGTTAATTAGCTACACTCAACAGCACAATGTGCTGTTTCGAGGTGTGGTTTATAAAATAATTAATTAAAATAATTCTTTACTATCGAATTCTTCATCAGACACCTCTTCTGAAGAATAATCTTCAGATGGAGCATTTTCCTCCGAAACTACTGGAGTTTCTGTAGCATCTGGCTCACCTTCAATACTGCCTGCGCCTTTCTTGTCCTTAGAATTTAACAAAACCATATCGTTAAGCTTAATTTCTGTTCTGTAAATTTTCTTTCCTGTTTCTTCTTCTTCCTTAACTCTTGTTCTTAACTCTCCCTCAACATAAACCAACATTCCTACTGATAAAACTTGTACACAAATTTCAGCTAATTTATTAAATGCTACAATATTATGAAATTCAGCTTTTTCTTGAACATTTCCTGAAGCGTCCTTCCACATAGAGTTTGTAGCAATTCCGAAAGTGCAGACTTTAACTCCGTTTCCGGTTTCTTTTAAGCTAGGATCTCTTGTTAAATTTCCTATCAGCATAACTTTATTTAGTGATCTTGCCTTTGCCATTGTCTTTTTTGCTAAAAAATAAAACTTAAAATAAAAATTAAAGCTCTTCTTCTTTCACTAAAAGATATCTCAAAACCTCATCTGTCAAATTCAGAGTTTTTTCGATTTCTTTCGTTTCAGCAGGATTAGCTTCCAAGGTGAATAGAACATAGTAACCTTCTTTATATTTTTTTATAGGATATGCAAGAAGTCTTTTACCCATAAGCTCCTTAAGCTCTAATTTAGCTTTATGATCTGCGAGCTTTTTTTCAAGCTTCTTCATTACCTTCTCTTTGATATCTTCTACCAACAAAGGCTTTAGCACAACCATTAATTCATATTTTTGCATTTATGGTTTCAATTAATAACTAAAAGTCAGTTTGAATTATAATATAAAAATATCCTGTTATCAATTGATTATAGAAAAACCCTCCAACCTGCTTCTCTGTCTTCCTCCTTTTTTTATAAAGCCGAGAAATTAACAAGGGGTTCAATCGAATTCTGCTCTGCTTTTTAAGGAATCTACAATCGTTTGTTGTGACACAAATTCTAAATCACTGCCCACAGGAATTCCTTTTGCAAGTCTTGTGATTTTCACATCAGCATTAATCTTATTTATTTGGGCTTTAATATACATGCTTGTAGAATCTCCTTCAACATTAGGATTTAAGCCTAAAATAATTTCACTAGGTTGAAGTTCTGAAATTCTTTTAAACAAGCTATCCAAGTTTATATCATTTGGTCCTATGCCATTAATTGGAGAAATAACTCCGTTCAAAACATGATATAAACCATGGAATTCTTTAGTTGACTCAATACTATAAAGATCAAGTGCATCTTCTACAACAAAGAAAATATCCTTTTTTCTTGTGTCATCAGAACAAATTTCACAAATTTCTGAAGTGGTGACATTTCCACATTCAATACAAGTTCTAATTTTTGAACTTACATCAACTAGTGAATTAGCGAGGTTAATTGCTTGTTTCTTACCACCTACTGAAAGATACATTGCCAATCGATTGGACATCTTAGGGCCAATTCCTGGCAATGAATTCAAAGCGTCGCTTAAATTTACAATCTCTTTAGGTGTATTCATTAGCTTAATAAATCCTTCAAATCGTCGAGACTTGTTGCAGATGCCATCTGCTTTTCCAGCTGTTTTTTAGCATCTTTCAAAGCTTCCTTGACGTTTTTCTTTAATAAATCAGCAATTTTTTGAAGATCTTTTTCTGAAAGTTCAAGCTGAAGTTCATCTTTAAGTTTTTCTTCAGAAACTTCCACTTCCGTTACTTCGTAAAGACCATTCATTAATAAAGCAAGGCTTCCTGACTGACCCGCAACTTCTAGCTGCTCCATTTTCTTTTTTGCCTGTCTTGCCTTCTGAATCATTTTTGTTGTGTCCATTAAACCCATATTTAGAAATTTTAAAAGTTAAATGCACAAGTCAATTATTGTCTATAGTCAATGGTTCATAGTATCACTATTGACCATTAGCTATTAACCAGGAACTATAATAGTCCTTCTACCACCGAACTATTGTCTACACTTTCTTTCTTAGAATCTAAACTCAAACTATTTACTTTTTCTTTATCCATTATAACCTGCAAACCAGAGATTTTTGTAATAGATTGCTTTAATAAATCAAGAAACTTTTGTTTCCTTTCAGAATCACTAATGTATGTATAATCGTGCTTGTGTTTAACGTAAACATAAATAACACCTTCTTTAAGCTCAATAACCGAAGCTTCAAGCTTGATAGAAAATCCAAGATCAATCTTCTTTGCATTTTCAAAAATAGCATTTAAAATATCTTTACTAAGATTATCTTCCAACGTTTTATCAGATAAAATAATTTCTTCAACTATCACTTCTGAAATTTGTTCTTTTCTAGATGGTTGAGCGATCATCTCTTGCATTACTTTATTTTGCGATGAATTTGATACGTTTGTATTTTGACAAAGTTTTATAAAAGCTATTTGCAACAAGAGAGTTTTATCGTTAAAAAACCTCATCTGGTTTTTTACATCCACAAGTTCCTTAACAATAATGAAAATTCTTGAATTTGTTTTACCAGACTCAATATTTTTAACAAGTATATCTCTGAAAATATCTAATAGTTGATCTAAAAAGAACTGTAAATCTATACTTTGGTCAAAAATCTTTTTAGTAAACTCATTCATTCTTTGAAGATTTGACTCAATCAAAATTTCTGCGCATTCATTCAAAATATCCTGCGAGATCAATCCTAATGAATTAACAACAATATCCAAAGTAACATTTTTATCTTTTGAAGACGATAGGACTTTCGATAATAAACTTTCTGCATCTCTAAAACTTCCACCAGAATATTTATATAATGCATCAAGTGCTGAATCTTCATATTTAAACTCCTCTGCTTCTAAAATTTTAATGAGCTTAAATTTCATTTCAGAGTTTGTTGCAAGTCTAAAATCATACCTTTGGACTCTAGATAAAATTGTAACTGGTATTTTATGAGCTTCCGTTGTTGCCAGAATAAAAATTACATGGCTAGGAGGTTCTTCCAAAGTCTTTAAAAGTGCATTAAAAGCATCTTTAGTAAGCATGTGAGCCTCGTCAATGATGTAGACTTTGTATTTTAAATTATTTGGCAGAAAATTTATTTTATCTTTTATATCTCTAATTTCTTCAATACCTCTATTGGATGCAGCGTCCATTTCAATAATATCTAGGCTTGCATTTGATGCTATTTCTTTACATGAGTTACATTCGTTACAAACGTCAGAATGAATTTGAAAATTTTCGCAGTTAACTGCTTTAGCTAGAATCCTGGCAACTGTCGTTTTTCCAGTTCCTCTAGGACCACAAAGAAGATATGCATGAGCAATATTTGTGGAAGAAACGGAATTTCTTAAAATATCAGTAATATGCTTCTGGCCAACAACCTCTGCAAAGCTATTAGACCTGTATTTTCTATATAGTACTGCGTCCATTTTTACGCTGATATATTAAGGGTTTAATTATTTCTTTTTAGAAATTGAAGAATTATTTAGATTTGTTTCTTCTTGCTGCAGCTCTTCTTCTTCTTTTAGTCTTTGCCCAAATCTTATTTTTCTCGTGCCTTAATGTTGTAGGCGAAACATAATATCTTCTTTTTTGAAGTTTTTCTATAACACCTTCTCTAGTAGCTTCTCTCCAAAGAAGTCTTAAGCCAAGGTCTATTGGTGTGTTGTCGTTTACTATAACTGACATATTGAATAGAATTAAACAAACTTAAATTAGAAACGAAATAATTGTAGCACGAAAATTAAGAAAATGAATACAAAATTATGCTTTAATAACAAAGTTCACTTTCCTTGCCTAAGTGCTTCGGCTCGCAGGCAGGAAGCATTCAAAATTTTCAAGTTACAAGCATCAATTTTCAACTAAGTTAAATGAAAATTTGTACTTGTTTTGAAAGCTTTAATGTTTGCCTTATCTGATCATCTTCCTACAACACTCCTAACAAACTCTCCTACCGAATCAATCCATCCCAACTGTACTACATCTTTTATGGTTACAAATATTGAAAATGCAATCAAAATTGTAAATCCACTCATGTTGATTAAATTCAAAATTTTATCCGGGATTCTTTTCCTACTTATTGATTCAACTATAGCAATTGCAAGCTGACCACCATCTAAAGCCGGAAAAGGTAGAATGTTTGCAGTGGCTAAAGCTATGCTCACCAATGCTGTTAAAGGGATTAAAAAACTAAAAGCTTGAAAATCGACAACTTGCCCTACTTCTTCCCCAAGCCTTGGAACCCCTCCCACGGCATCTGAAACCTGATTATAATCACCTGTTTTAAATGCATCGCTAATAAGTCCGCCAAGAACTTTTAGCTGATAGATACTCAAATCAAATGTAAGAGAAGTTCCATTTAAAATATTCTTATTATATGAAAGAAAGTAACTTTCTTTATTTGATGCAGTGTCATAACTTACACCTAAGCCTAAACCATAACTTAATCTTGCATAAAGCAGCTGACCCTGATCGTTTCTTTGACCTAGTTTTAAAAGCCTATTTTCTATGGTTCCATCCTCTTTAAGCATTTGAAAGTTCACCTCTGAATTTTGATATTGATCTACTGTTGCAGTAAAGTCTTCAAAACTTGTAAAAAACTTGGAATCAACCCCAATGATAGCATCTCCCGGTTTTAAGTACTGAAGCATATCCTGAGAAACAACTTCTTCTACTGTTATTGGAAAATAACCATCGTTCGTTAAGAAATTTACATTAAACGTTTCTTTTGTTGTTTTAAAAGTATCTAAATCTAAGACCTCAAATTCTGTATCCTGATTTAAATTTCTATAAATTTTATTCTGAAAATCTTCAAACGATTCAATCTTTTGATTATTGATACTAACAATAGTTTTATCCGTTAGTGATTGATCCCATTTTCTGTCTTCTTCTACCTCTAAAATGGAAATTGGAAAGTAACTATTTTGTGACGAAACATTTGAGAAATTATAATTCGAATAGTTAGGAAGTATAAACTTAGAGCCAGTTGCAAACAAAAATATTGTTAAGAATATACACGCAAATATAAAATTCATTCCCACTCCTGCCACCAAAATCAAAGCCTTAGCCCATAAAGGCTTTCTTCTAAAACTTCCTGGTCCCGTATCTTCTCGTTCTCCTTCAAGTTGAACGTAACCTCCCAGTGGAATTGTACAAATCTTATACTTTGTGCCTTTATAAGATTTAGAAAAAATGGCATTACCAAATCCTATTGCAAATTCGTGTACATGTACTCCGACTGCTTTTGCAGCCAAAAAATGACCCAGTTCATGGATAAAAACTAGAAACCCCAAAATCAAAATTAGGAAAAATAGTGTTAATAGGAAGTTCATATTTTAAATTTTAAGAATTTCCTGCTCTTTTTGTGAAGCAATTTTATCTAAATCAGCAATTTGATTATCAACAACTTCTTGAAGCTTTTTTGTATCTCGTTCTTGTTCGTCTTCTGAAACACCTGTTGCTGCTTCAATTTTTTCTTTAAACTTTTGTCTTAGTTGCCTTATTGAAACTTTTGCTTTTTCTAAAAGTTCGCCTAATTCCTTAACTCTTTCTTTTCTATCTTCTTCACTTACTGGATTAAATTTTAATCTAATAAAACCTGAGTCCATAATCACATTTGCACCAATATTTGCTTCTCTTAAAGCTTTTTCTACATTTGGCATTACGTTTTTATCCCAGATATTAACTTTTACACTAACTGCATCTTCAACAACAATATTGCTTAAAGCTGTAAGCTTGTTCATTGCACCATAAGCTTCAACCATAATATTATCAAAAAGTTCCATGGTTGCTCTACCCGTTCGTAGTTTTTTTAATTCACTATTAAAATGATCTACGATTCCTTGTGCATCACTTTTGAACTGTTGTTCGTTGAAAAGCATATTTGAAAAAAGTTAAAAGTTAAATGTAGAAAGTAAAAAGTTCGTTATGAGTTATGGGTTTTGAGTTATGAGTTTGTGTTAACTCATAACCCATTACCCAATACTGATTACTGTTTTGCCATTACTGTCTCTTTCGCAACTTCAAATCTTGCAAATTGAACAATTTCAATCTTCTCGCCTATTTTTGCAACCATTTCATCAAGGTAATCTTTTACAGTTTTTGAGTCGTCAACAAAAAGATCCTGTTTTAATAATACTATCTCTTTATAGAATTTCTCAAGTTTTCCTGAAAGAATTGTTTCTTGAATATTTTCTGGTTTGCCTTCAAGCTCTTTCATGTAAACTTCTTTTTCTGCATCAATAATTTGGCTATCAATATCCTCTACTTTTATGTATTTAGGGCTCATTGCAGCAACTTGAACTGCCATATCACTTGCAAATTTTTTCATGTCATCGCTATTTGCAGCAAAGTCAGTTTCGCAGTCTACTTCAACAACAATCACTACTCTATTTGTTGGGTGAATGTATGTTCCAATAATACCATTAGATGCTACTCTTTCTTTCCTTTTATCTGCTTTAGCAACACCTTTTTGTCTTAAAATTTTGATTGCTTCTTCCTGATTTCCATTTGCTTGCTCTAATGCTTCTCTTACAGCATTAAGTCCTGCGCCTGTCATCTCTCTTAATTGTTTTACTTGGTCTAGTGTTATCATATTTTTTAGTTAATATTTAATAAATTAGATTCAGGAATTATGATTCAAGATTTAAGAATTCTTAATTCATGAATCGTGAATCTTACTTCTTACTACTCTTCTTTGTAGCTTTTCTTTTCTTCTCAGTTTCTTCCTGAACTCTCTCTAAAATCCCCTTTACTGCTTTGGATTTTGTAGCAGTTTTTTTAGGAGCAGTTGTTTGAACTTTTGGTTCACTTACAAATGCTTTAGCTTCTGCTTCAACTATTGCTTTAGCTTTTTCTTCTTCTAATGGCTCTTCTACCTTTGCAATTTTAACTTCTGCTTTTGCGTAGTCTTTAAGGTCATGTTTAATACCATTTCCGCCATTACCTGTTAAGACTGAATCTGCCAGGCATCCTACAATTAGTTCAAGAGTTTTTACTGCATCATCATTTGATGGAATTACATAGTCAGCTTTATCAGGATCGTTATTTGTATCAACAAGAGCAACAACAGGGATTCCTAGTTTTTTAGCTTCTCTGATTGCTCCCTTGTCATATTTAACATCAACAACAACTACAGCTGTTGGTTTGCTTGCTAATAATTTTACTCCTGCGTAAAGTCTGTCTAATCTTTGCCATTCTTTCTTCATTCTAGAAATTTCGTACTTCGTTCTTCCTTCAACACCTTCTGTAAATGCTTGTTCAAGAGCTTTTAATTTATTCAAACTTCTTTTTACTTCTTCGAAGTTTGTAAGTAGTCCTCCTGCCCATCTTTTATCAATAAAGAATGACCCCGATTTAATTGCGTTAGTTTTAATAATTTCTTGAGCTTGTTTTTTTGTTCCTACAAATAAAACCGGTCCTCTGCTTGCAGCTTCTACCAAGAATTCCGATGCTTTTTTAAGTGATTCAATTGTTTGTTCTGCATCAATAATGTGAATTCCGTTTTGAGCTTTGTAAATGAATTTCTTCATTTTAGGATTCCATCTTTGAGTTTCGTGTCCAAAGTGTGATCCTGCCTCTAGTAGGTCTTTTAGTGTAGGTAATTTAACTTTCTTTGGGGCTTTTTTTTCTACCGCAGCCTCTGCGTGAGTTGTTGAAGCGTCTGTCGCCATTTCCTTAATAATAATAAATTAAATATTCTTCCGAAGAATGCTCCCGTTTCCGGGTAGGAAAATTAATTCTTCGTGCTGGATTAAGAAAGATTATATCAGAACAGGTCAAGAAGTTAAAGAGTTGACGCGTTTACGGGTTAATCAGTTTGTCAATTCTATCAGGACGTCATCCTGAACTTGTTTCAGGATCTAACTAAATTTTATTTACAAAATACAATTTACTATTTACTGACTACTCTTCTCTGCTATAATTCCGGAAATTAATTTTTCAAAAACAATATGGAAGACCCAAAACAGCAATTATTAGACCCTCTTGAAATTGAGATGGAAAAAATCCAAAAAGAAATTCTAGAATTAGATTTGGCATTGGATAAGGTTAGGCATCAAGCAGAATTAGCAAAGCAAGTTAAAGATTTAATAGAAACAATAGGTGCGCCTGTATTCGACCCTACTTTTATGGAGGCATTGAACACAAAGTTAAATGCAGAAGAAATTACTATCGAGCTTTACAACGCAACAATTGAGTTAATAAGCGATGCAGTTAAAACTATAGAAAACCTAGCTGTAAATCTGATTACGCCTAAATCGAATTTTGAAGGATAAAAAATTTACAGCTTAATTTCTTGCATTAAATTTCTGACATACTCCTCTTCTATCAGCAGTAACCCTAAAATTATTTTTATATTTTTCTGCAATGGAGTATGAAACAAAAGTTATTCTATACAAAAGTATTTCTTCTATGAATAATGGAATAGCCAATATGCAAGCTTCTGGTTGGGAAGTTCTAGAAACCGAGACTCTTTCTGGTAATTATGGTTGTGCCAAGACAGCATGCTTTGGCTGCTTATTTTTACCTCTAGCACTTCTAGGAAAAAAATCTGATCAATTCAAAGTTGTATATAAAAGAAAGAAAAGCCTTTAACACTAATATCAAACTTAGTGAGTTGGTCAAGGAATTGTAAGTTTAAGAGTTAACGTGTTTTCGGGTTAGAGAATTAACGGCTTAATAATAAGATTAAAGCTCTTCTGCAATCCTATTCAGTACTTTATCAATATCCAAGAAAACCTCTTCATTTGTAAATCTGATTATTTTTATATAGAAACTTTCAATATGTACAGTTCTTACTCTGTCGTAATCTGATATTTCAGGTAATAAATGGTGTGAACCGTCAATTTCAATACCTAGTCTGCTACCAGGGCAATAAAAATCCAAAATATATTTGCCAATGGAATACTGCCTTAGAAATCTTACGCCATACAGCCTACGCTTTCTAAGATTTTTCCACATCAAAGCCTCGTAGTCTGTAGGCGACTTTCTTAGTTCTCTTCTGTAGTATTTTAAATTTTCAGTGTTGTATAACTTAGTCATAATTGGAATAACCCCACCGGCTCTCCGAGCCACCCGAAAATGCACATTGTGCATTTGAGTGCAGCTTACTAGAGGGCCTCATTAGCTCCACTCGACAGCATAATATGCTGTCTCAGGGGAGGAATCAAAGGAGGGGTTATTAAGTGTACCGAATAGTATAAAGTTCCGCATTGTACCGCAGCACAAATTTCATCTGATATAATTTGTAATTACTCTTTAAAACTACCCTATGTCTGAAATAAAAATAATCTCCTGGAACGTAAATGGAATTAGAGCAGCTTTAAAGAAAGGCTTTGTTGATTATGTTAAACAAGAAAATCCAGATATAATCTGCCTTCAAGAAACTAAAGCAATGCAAGGACAAGCCGAAATTGACTTACCTGATTACATTGAATATTGGAACTCTGCCGAAAGAAAAGGCTATTCAGGAACTGCAATTTTCAGTAAAACTC
Organism: uncultured Candidatus Saccharibacteria bacterium; assembly: GCA_964607415.1. Taxonomy (GTDB): domain Bacteria; phylum Patescibacteriota; class Dojkabacteria; order J137; family J137; genus CAZSKK01. The sequence goes on from CAZSKK010000002.1 coordinate 72,656, forward strand.
CTGCTATTAAGGTTTTTAACAATATTACTGCAAATGGAAAATTAATTGAAATTGCAGATAAATACGGTAACGCAAACAATGAAGGACGTGTAATTGCAACTGAATTTGAAAAATTTTTTGTAGTTAGTGTTTACACGCCAAACTCAAAAGGAGATTTAACAAGGTTAGAATTTAGACATAAAAATTGGGATCCAACTTTTTTAAATTATATTAAAGAACTTGAAAAACAAAAGCCAGTAATATTTTGTGGAGATTTAAATGTTGCACATACGGAAATTGATCTTGCTAGACCAAAAACAAACGAATTTAGCCATGGTTTTACCAAAGAAGAAAGACAAGGTTTTGATAATATTATAAATGCAGGATTTATAGATACTTTTAGAACTCTTCACCCTAATGAACTTAACGCATATAGCTGGTGGGCACCTTTTGGTAAAGCAAGAGAACAAAATATTGGATGGCGTATAGATTACTTTTGTGTTTCGAAATCTTTAAAAAGTAACGTAAAAGATGCGTTTATTAGACCAGAAGTAAAAGGCTCAGATCATTGTCCGGTTGGGGTTATAGTAGATTGTTGATTTGTTTAATGTTAATTTGTCTATCGAATTAACAAATTAACTACTCACTAACTGCTTTTTAGCAATTCTCTTTATATCCTTAACCTTTGGATAATCTGGGTGCGCCCAAAAGAAGCCGAACTTACCAGATTTTAGAAGATAATCTTTTCCATCCTCAGTTTTGGGAGGTTCACCAAATGTTGCTCTTAATTTTTCCGGCTTCATGACAAGTGGCTTGGCATCTTTAACTTTTGGGTAATCAGGGTGTGCCCAAAATTTGCCAAATTTACCAGCTTTCAGAACATAATCTTTGCCATCTTCTGTTTTTGGAGGGTCTTCATAGTCATTTTTAAATTCAACTGATTGTGCTTCTTTTTCGATATCCTCTTTGCTTTGAAGATCAATTGATAACATTCCCTTACAATCAGGAAACCTGGAACAACTGTAAAATCTTCCATACCTGCCTAATTTAATAACCATTTTTGATCCACACTCCGGACATTTAACGCTATCTGGAGCATCTCCTAGCACTGTAAATTCATCTCTTGGAATATCTTTTTCCTTCTCTTTTATTGTTTTTTCAAAAGGAAAATAAAAATCAGATAGCATTGCCACCCAATCTAATTTTCCGTCAGCAATCTTATCCAGTTCATCTTCCATTTCTGCTGTAAATGCATAATCTACAATATTAAAGAAGTATTTTGTTAACAATTTGTTAACAACTCTTCCAGTATCTGTTGGTTTTAAATATCTACCTTCTTTTTCGACATATTTTCTGGAAAGAATTGTAGAAATAATAGATGCATAAGTTGAAGGTCTTCCTATTCCCAATTCTTCCAACTTCTTTATTAATGTAGCCTCGCTAAACCTTGCAGGTGGTTTTGTAAAATGTTGTTTACACAAAATATCGCTTGCATATAGTTCCTGACCTTTTTTAAGTTCTGGAAGAATATTTTCTGCTTGTTTTTCTCTTAAAACTTTTAAGAATCCGTCAAATAACACTCTTGAACCATTTGCTCTAAACCTATACTCATCAATAACAATATCTACTTGCAATGTTTCAAATAAAGCTGAACTCATTTGAGAAGCCATTGCCCTATTTCTAATTAAATCGTAAATCTTCTTTTCGTCCGTATCCAATCCTATCGCATCAGCTGTTAACTCAACATTTACAGGTCTAATACATTCATGCGCTTCTTGAGCATTTTTTGACTTTGTTTTATAAATCAATGGTCTTTCTGGAACATACTTTGAACCGTATTTAGATTCAACAAATTTTCTTGTTTTTGCAACTGCTTCATCAGACATTGTTACAGAATCAGTTCTCATATAAGTGATATGCCCATTTTCATAAAGCTTTTGAGCTATTGTCATTGTTCTTTTTGCAGAAAATCCCAATGTGTTAACCGCAGCCTGTTGTAACGTGCTTGTTATGAATGGAGGTTTAGCATTTCTAGCCTGATTCGATTTAGTAACTGAGTCTATGATCCATTTAGAGTTTTTAATCTTACCCACAACTTCTTCACTACTTGTTTTATTTGGAAGCTCGGCCTTCTTGCCCTTTACCTCAACTAGTGAAAATTTAATACCTTGCTTGTCTTTAAAGCTTATTTCTTCCTCCTCTTCGCTTACCTCCTTTTCAATATTTACAAAGTTGATTTCAATCTTTGATTTTTTTTCTTCGTGTAAAAGACTATCAATGCTCCAATATTCTTTAGCATCAAAGGCTTCGCGTTCAATTTCTTTCTCAACAACTAGTCTAACCGCAGCGGATTGAACCCTACCTGCTGAAAGACCAAAAGAAATCTTTTTCCATAGTAGCGGTGAAAGTTTATAACCTACAAGCCTATCCAGGATTCTTCGTGCTTGCTGTGAGTTAACAAGATCCATATTTAAATCTCTTGGAGAATTTATGGCTTCTTCTATAGCTTTTTTTGAAATCTCGTGGAAAACAATTCTTTCAAGCTTATTTCCTGCTTTGATTTTATTTTTTGAATCAAGTGCTCCTAATTTTTGCGCAATGTGCCACCCAATGGCTTCCCCTTCTCTATCCATATCCACAGCCAGTATAAGTTTATCTGCATTTTTATAAGCATCCTTGAGCTTCTTTAAAGAATCCTTTTTAGTTACAACATAATTAGGTTTAAAGTTATGTTCAACATCAACCCCAATATCAGATTTAGGAAGGTCAATAACATGACCTTTAGAAGCTATAACTTCATAGCTTTTGCCAAGGTATTTTTTTATTGTTTTTGCTTTTGATGGTGATTCTACAACAACTAAATTCATAAAATTATGCTAATTCATAATTACCGTAAATATTTTTTCTAATTAAATCTTTTAACTCTAAAACGCTGCACACACTTGTTACTTTATCTATAGTCCAGTTTAGCTCTAAACTCAAATCCATCTCGTTTAAGGTTTTCAAGGCTATAAAAGAGTACACGTCGGATTCATCTTTTGTCAAGCTTTCCAAAAATTTATTATTCTTAACCTTACCCCCAATCTCATCTGTAGAATAACCTAATTCCTCTAAAATGTCATCAGCGTTTGTTACTAACTTAGCCTTTGAGTTCTTTATTAAATCATTAGAACCTTTTGCATTTTCAGTAAAAATACTTCCAGGTATACAAAAAACATCTTTATTATAGTCAAGCGCAAGATCAGCTGTAATTAAACTTCCGCTTTTATTTGGAGCTTCAATTACTAATGTTGCCATAGAAATTCCAGCAACTAATCTATTACGCTCTGCAAACATTCCAGCAACAACATTTGTGTTAGGCAAGTATTCTGAAATTATAACTCCACCAGAATCAAGAATCTGATTATAGATTGAAATGTTACCTTTAGGCAAGCAGTTGTCTACCGATCCTGCTAAAATTGCAGCAGTATACCCACCATTATGGAATGTTGACTTGTGTGCCTCTGCATCAATACCAAATGCTAGACCACTTACAATACAAAATCCGTTTTGACTTAATTGAGAACAAATAAAATTTGCTGCTTTTTTGCCGTACTCGGTAATTTTCCTTGTCCCAACTACCGAAATTGATTTATCAAGGGTTTCTTTTTTATAATTCCCTTTGTAAAAAATGATAATTGGTGGGTCAGGCATGTTTCTTAGCCCTGAAGGAAATCCATCTTCCCAAAAACATAAATAACTTATACATCTTCTTTCCAATTCCTTTTCCAACTTGTATATTTCAGGTTCTGAACTTATTGCATTTACAATTTTAAGTTTTACATCGTCAGAGATATCCGATTCCTTGTACTGTAGGACTATTTGGTCCAAATCACCATAAAAATCAAAAAGAGTTTTGACTGACTTTCTTCCTAAGCCCTTCTGATTTATAAGTGCTAAAGTTAACCTTCTTTTTTGTTCTATTGATAAATTTCTCACATTAGCAATTTTAAAAGCATTCTGCTGGAAAATCGGCATTAACACATGCCAAATAATTTCCTAGATAAGGAGCCATGTAGTAACTACCAGGTCCAAATATAGAAAACATTACGAAGGAATAGGACTTACCTTTTTTGTCAAACGTTCCTATAATCCAACTGTTAGTTCTTGGATATGCAATTCCATCAATAATCTCGAAGGTTTCTGCCGTACCAGTTTTTACCCTTAAATTTATTGGTAAATCATTTAAAAATCCATACACAAAACTTTCTGGATTATGCGCAGTTCCATACATTCCTGAAAGAATCAATTCTCTACTCTCCTCACTCATAGGTATGGTTTTTTGTACTGTTGGTCCGTAATTTTCGATCTTGCTTTTATCAAACTCTTCAACAGATTTGATTAGATGTGGAGTATAATAAATTCCCTGATTATTGATACTTGATGCGACCATTACCATCTGGATTGGTGTCGTAACAACCGACCCTTGCCCAATTGTCGCATTACATGTATCTCCACTAAACCAACGCTGATTGAAAGTATTCATTTTATATTCAGGAGAATCCATATTCCCTGTAACTTCCCCAGAAATGTTAACTCCGGTTAAACCACCAATATTAAATAGCCTTGCCGTTTCGACAAATCTATTGATTCCATAATTTTTCTCAAGTTCAAGCATGTAATTACAAAAGAATACATTACTGGATTTATAAATAGCTCTTTCTATATTCATTTCTCCGTAAAAAAGTTTATTAAATTCGCAAAACTCACTGCCCGGGAAATAGATGCACCTATTAGAATAATAAATTGAATTCCTGTCTATAATATTGTTTTCAAGTAAAGTATAGGCAGAAATCACTTTAAAAATTGATCCAGGAGTGGCTTGTGCGCCTATTGCTTTATCCGAGAGTGGCTTTTTATAATCGTTTAACAACGATTGATAATAATTGAAATCTAGTCCTTGCGAAACTTTATTTGTATCAAAGCCTGGATAACTAGTCATTGCGATAACTTCACCTGTTTCATTATCAACAACTATTCCCGCACCTCCTGGAGTATTATATGTTTCAATGTAGTCTTTCAATACTCTATAAAAAGATCTTTGCCAGTTGCTATCAATTGTTAAAACTATATTCTTTCCTGGTTGCCCCTGCTGTTCTGTAATTACATCCCCTGTTTTTGCAACTTTTCCTTTTACGCCTTTTAATTGTTCTTCTAAATCCTTCTCAAGTTTATACTTACCAAGCTGATCGTTAATACTATAATTATTTTTTAGGTCTTCTTCACTAGCTATACCTGTATACCCAAGTATATGAGCAAATTCTTCAGGAAAAGCATACTCTCTTTTGTAGCCTGAGTTAAAATAAATGTAGCTATCTTGGCTAAAAGATTCCTTTAATTGATAGCTTTCTTCTGCAGATAGATTAAATAGCAACCTTACATCTTTTTCTTTTGTCAATTCTAAGTTAGCTCTTAGTGCAACTTTATCTACTGATAGCGTTTTTTCAATTTTTTCCACAATAGCTTCCTTGGTTTCTGAGGAGTAGTTATTCTGTTTGATAAACATATCATACTTGATCACATTTTGTACTAATGGGATACCATTTCTATCAAAAAAAAGCCCACGTTCTGGTTGAAAATAGTTTTGAATAACATTTAGCGATTTTGCTTTGGCATCGTAGGAACTTCCATTTAAAGCCTGTATATTAAAAAGACTTACAAACAGAATTACAGCCAAAAGCGTAAAAGCAATAAATAAACCCAGAGGCTTTGAATGCATAGCCTTAACCTTTGGACTATTTATAGTTTCCAAACTATCAATTTTAAAAACCTTTAAATTTTTAGTTATTTTTGGTCTTTATAACAACTAAACTATTTAAGTATAAGATCCTTTACTTGAACTTTCTCTAACAGTTGGGGATTTTGCATTAAAACTTGTAAGCCTCTTAGCACAGAAAAATTAGGATCATTATCTAATTTTACTGGCATTTTTAGTTTTCTCGAAAGAAATTTATCCAGATTTTTTATCTGAGCACCACCTCCCGAGAGCGTTAATCCTTCAGATAAAAGATCTGAAACAATTTCAGGTGGGGATTTTTCAATAGCATCTCTTATTGCCATTGTGATTTCATCTACTACAGGCATCAATGCCTCACTAGCTTCTACGGTTGAAAATTCCACAGCTTTAGGCAGACCGGAAAGCATATCCTGCCCTTTTATATTCATTGTTTCAATTTTGCTTGGAAGTACATCTCCAATTTGAATCTTTGCATCTTCTGCCATTTTAATACCTATCTTCAAATTATATTTGTTTTTAATATAATCTAAAATAGACTTATCCATTTCGTCACCAGCTACATTTATTGTATTATCTACAACAACTCCACCCAAAGACATTACTGCTATATCAGTTGTTCCACCTCCAATATCAACAATCATAGATCCGCTAGCATCTTCTATTTTAAGATCAGCCCCAATTGCACTTGCAACAGGTTCTTCTACAATATAAACTTTTCTAGCCCCTGCTGATTTAGCTGCATCAACAACTGCATTAATCTCAACTTCTGTAATCAAAGATGGAACTCCTACTATCACTCGTGTTATTGCCATGCTCTTAAAAAAACCATTTTTATCTTTAACTTTATTAATGAAAAATCTTATCATAGCCTCAGTTGCATCAAAATCAGAAATTACACCATCTTTTAACGGTTGAGTTGCAACAATTGTACCTGGAGTCCTTCCAATCATTTGTCTGGCATCTACACCTACAGCAAGAATTTGCCTTGTGATTGTATTAAAAGCAACAACAGATGGCTCTCGAATAAGGTTTTTAGAACCTTTAACAGCAACTCTAATATTAGCTGTCCCTAAATCAATAGCTATGTCTTGAAAAAGTGAATTAAACATACGAAAATCCAATTTTTAAATAAATCTAATTTTTAAAACTGTTTGAAAATTAAAAAATTGCAAAATTAATTAATTGTTTCTAGGTGATTATACCTTTATTTGTTGGGGCAAAACAGTGTAATTAAGCTGTTTTGAAGATTTTATTCATTGGTAAGAAAAAGCCGCTGTGCAGGATCGAACTGCAGACCTTTCCCTTACCATGGGAATGCTCTACCAGCTGAGCTACAGCGGCGGGCAAATTTTAATTTTCCGGAGAGAAGGATTTGAACCTCCGTAACCCTAAGGGTGCCTGATTTACAGTCAGGTGCGATTGACCACTCCGCCATCTCCGGGTAATAAGCAATAATTTAAGTATAAGTTAAGTAAATATTTATATTCTCAACAGCATAATATGCTGTTTCATACTATTGCTATCGCTTACACTATTGCTAATTCTAAGCCACTCGTCAGACTCGAACTGACGACCCGCTGTTTACAAAACAGCTGCTCTACCAACTGAGCTAGAGTGGCGGATTTTGTTTAAATCTGTAGATTAAAATATCACAGATCTTGCTATTGCTCAACAGAAAATATTTAAGTATAATTGATTACTTTTAAAAGAGCACTAGAAGTATAACAAAAAATCTTTAAAAATTACAAAGCAAACTACTAGAAAAATAATTAATAGTTTGCCACAATATAGATTTTTTGTGCTAAAATAACTTCGTTTAATTTAAGAAAGAGAAAATCATGGCTAAAAAATGCGACCTAACAGGAAAAAAAACAGTTTTTGGTGGAAATAGAAAGCACAGAAGAGGATCTTCAGGAGGAGGAGGTAAATGGAGATTTAAAGCCCAAAGAACTTCTAGAAAATGGGAGCCTAATTTAAGAACTGTTAGAGTAATCGCTAACGGCGTCCCTCAGACGATCAAAGTATCCATGAAGGCTTACAAAAAAATAAAAGAATTCCCAACAAGCAAAAACGGAAGAATCATTTTAGACTAACTAAATGATAATTTTTGGAAAAAATACAGTATTGGAGGCTTTAAGATCTGATTTTAATTCAGAAGAAGTTTTTGTGGATAACACTTCAGACAAATCCAATAAAATCCCTGAAATAATAGCTATCGCTAAAACCAAAAACGTAAAAGTAACTTTTCTTGGAAACAGGCAATTAAGTAAAATCGCGGGAACCGAAGATCATCAAAGTGTTGCATTAAAAGTTGATTACAAGCCCTACCCTTCACTAAAAAAGTTTTCAGATAGTAATTTAATCGAAGGCTCATTTATATACATATATGATTCTCAACTAACACATAATATTGGTGCAATAACCAGAAGTGCCGAATGCGCTGGCTTAAAAGGTGTAATTTTACCACACAAGATCGATATTACTCCTGCAAATGCAAAAACATCGGTTGGAAGCATTTTTAATATTCCAATTATTAACGAATCGATATTTGAAACAATTAAGACATTTAAGCATAATGGTTACAAAATATTTGCAATAGAAAGAGGTGGAGAAAATTATTTTGATCAAGACATTTCAGGCGATTGTCTATTTATAATTGGTGGTGAGGATAAGTCCCTGGGTAACAACATCCTTGAAAGATGTGATGCAGTTTTGACAATTCCACAATTTGGAAAAGTAAACTCTTTAAATATGAGTGTCGCTGCCAGTATAATAATGTATGAGCATGTGAGACAGAGACTGACCAATTCTTAAATTTTTTAATTTTTGAAACTTAGTTCATGTTTCAAAAATTAAGTTTATTCAAAAATTCAGAAATTTTCTTAGATCTTAATTCTTAATTCAAAAATTGTGTTCAAAGAAGAAGGTAGAACTTGGCTATACTTCATAGGAATAATAATAATGTTTGGTATTTTAATTACCATCAGTTCTGACGTACTAGTACCATTCATTTACGGAAGAAGATCAATAGACCTAACCCCAAATGATTTTAATGATGCACCTAACTTTACACTTGACTTAAGTAAGGATTACCTTGCAAATATTGTTACAAATTATGGAACAATAACCCTTGATTTATATGAAGATAGGGCACCTCAGAATGTGAACAACTTTGTTTATCTTTCCAACGAAGGCTACTATTCTAGGACCAAATTCCATAGGCTTATTAGCGATTTTTTACTTCAAGGTGGAGACAGGAACACACTAGATGAAGAAGACGGAAATGATGGAAAAGGAAGACCAAACTATCTAATTAAAGATGAAATAAATTGGGATAGTCTGGATCTGAATCAGAGTATACGAAATGAGCTTTCCAGTAAAGGATATTCTTCCACTCCAGGCATCGAAACTCTTAAATTCGAGCGATTCAGTGTTGGAATGGCTAATGCTGGAGCTAATACAAACGGTTCTCAATTTTTTATTATAATTGCAAATTTTGATGATCCTAGAATTCAAGAACTTGATGGAAGGTTTACGCCAATTGGAAAGATAATAAGCGGTGGAATTGTATTAACGGAGATTTCACAAATTCCCACAGAAGAAAAAAATAGTCAACCTACCCCTACCAAGGATATTGTTATAGAAAGAATAGAAATCTATAACAGATAGTACATTTCCCCCCAACAAAACGATATCTCTGAGATTACTTAATTTATTAGGTTAGTCTTGATGAGCAAATTTTTTAGTAAACTCAGCAAAATTCTTATATGTGCACTGTTTATAAGTTCAGTAATAGTTTTAATACTAAGTTTTTACTTCACATTTCAAAGTGATGGTAAGTTAGTTTTTACAAAAGAAGTCCCAAAAGAAAGTGCGTTGTTAAAAAACTATGCTTATATATCTGGTCAAGTTAATAATCCTGGCGTCTATGAAATAAATTCAGCTACAAGAGTCATAGATTTGATCAATCTTGCGGCCGGTTTTACCGAAAATGCTGATCCTGATTATATTAACAACGAGTTAAATTTATCACGAAAAGTTCAAAATGAAGATCATATATTTATCAATTCAAAGATCACAAACAGTTCTCAACCCTCCAAAACAAGCAATCTTATAAATTTAAATACCGCAACAATTTCTGAACTCATGCAATTACCAGGTATTGGTGAATCTACCGGGCAAAAAATCATTGAAAATAGACCTTATTTATCTATCGAGGAGTTATTAGATGTTCCAGGCATTGGAGAATCAAAATTTAATCAAGTTAAACACTTAGTTTCGCTAGAATGATCACATCGTTGTTTCTAAAACTTCTTATTCTAAGAAGGTATTTTAACAATCACCTGGCCTTAAATATCTCCATGGGCTTTATTATTGGAAGCTTAATTTTTCAATATCAACCCTTTGGGCTTATTTTGTTACTCTTTTGGTGCGGAATAAACTTCAGGTTATCTCTTATATTATTGGTATTTTCAGTGGTTTTTGGTTTTTACTATTCACAAATCTATATAAAAACCATCATTTTTCAAAACAAAAGCTATACAGCTTTAGATTCTGTAGAGCTTGTTGTTGCTTCTGCGCCTGTTCAAAAAGAATTCGGCACAGAGGCAATTGTAAAACTTAAAGGTGTCAAAGGAAACGCTCTTGCTATTTTTCCAAAATATAGCAAAGTTTCTATTGGAGATAATATAAAAGCTAACATTAAGTTTTTAGAAATAAACTTTGATGATAGCTACGGTAAATTTCTAATGTCACAGAAAATTTTTAATAAACTTGAAGTTAATAGATTTGAAATCACAGACAGCAAAACTAGCCTAAGCTCTATTGGATTTAGAATAAGCAAAAAATTTACTGAAAGCTCAAGCATGTATCTAAACGAACCATACCTATCACTATTTAATGGTATAACTATTGGTAAAGACAACTTCAGCAAAGATTATAGCCAAAAAATAACTGCTTCAGGATTATCACATATATTAGCCGTTTCTGGATTCAACCTACTTCTGAGCTTTAATATTCTTTTGCGATTATCAGGGAAATTTAATCGAAAAAAACTAACTATAACCTCATGCTTATTTATTTTTTCATATTTACTAGTTGTAGGTTTAAATAACTTGACGGCTTTACGTGCATTTATTGTAATAGTTCTGTTTTTAATAAGCTCCATTTATGGAAGAAAGTCCACACAGCAATCTATTTTAGCTTATAGCCTTGTGCTTCTTATTCTGATTTACCCGTATTATCTATCAAATATCAGCATTCAACTTTCAATTTCAGCTGCCCTTGGGATTATTTATTTTAAAGAACCGCTTAGCAGCAGGTTGCATCATCTGATAAAAAATAGTGTTTTATTAGACCTTATAGCAACATCGCTTGCAGCCTATTTTGCGACCCTACCCGTCATCCATCTTGCATTTCAAGAAAGCTCTGTAGCAGGGCTTATTACAAATATACTTGTACTACCATTAATTCCGTTTATAACAATCTATGGGATACTGACTGAAATTTTAAGCCTTGCAGGTATTGAGCCTCTCAACAGGTTTATGTTTATAATAATCTATCCATTTATTTATTATATAGATCTAATAATCCATGGCAGCTTTGAACTTGGATTACCAAATCTAAAGGGTTTAGGGCTCTTGCTTCCATACTTATTACTTTTTACTTACTTAATAATAGTTAAATCTAAAAATGAATAAAATCATAATTTTGCTATCACTAATAATTTTAAACTTAATTTATGTAAGAGATCTTGGAGCTGTGATATTCTCTGATGCTAGTCAAGTAGAGATTGTGTTTATGGATGTTGGTCAAGGTGACTCCATTTTAATTAAAGATCACAAGACAATTGGTTTAATTGATGCTGGTCCTAACAACAATATTAGTTACCAAATCGATAAATTCATCCCCAAAAGTCGAACAACTCTCGATTTTGCAATAGCTACGCACTTGGACAAAGATCATATTGAAGGATTTTTAAGCATTCTGGATCGGTTTAAAATAAATAAGTTTTTTATAAATACATCCTCAAAGGATAACGAGTTAATAAAAGAGTTGAAGAATAAACTCGTATTAACCAATACTACCACTTACGAACTGTTTTCTGAAAACGACTTCGAGACAGAAAATCTTTATTTTGATGTGTTATGGCCTTTAAAAGACGCATCAGAAAAGGAAAGTAATGAAAATTCCGTAGCCATTCTTATTAAATACAACAAAATCAGCATGTTTACAGCAGGAGATCTAGGTAGAATAAATGAGATGAAGTCTCTTGAAAAATTTTTAGATGAAGATATTGATACAAATATATTAAAGATTGGGCATCACGGAAGTAAGACATCCACTTCACAAGATTTAATCAATTTCATTGAACCAGAAGTTGCAATAATACCTGTTGGCAAAGATAATTCCTATGGACATCCAGCTTTAGATACTCTGGACCTATTGGAAGCAAACAATATAAAAGTACTGCGTACAGATCAGCTTCATAATATTAAATTAAAAACTAATGGATTTAGCTACACAATTTTGTAAAAATAGGTTATTATTCTTTGTTGAAATTAACTGGATTTACATATATAATTACATGCCAATTAATTCCCAGAATCTAACATTAGTAAGTAAATAATATGGCCAAGAAGAACAAATCAAACGTATTTAGATTTATATATCCAGAAACTGGAGAGCATTACACTATTAGATTATCTAGAGAAGCATTTGATAAACTAGCAGATAAAAAGATAATGAAATATAGCTCTAAGCTTAAAAAACACGTTGAGTTCAAATTAACCAAGAAGGTAAAGTAGATTGAGTAAGAGAGCTACCATTTGAAAAGATCGAAGTTTTAGAGTCGTGATGTCAATGGTAGCATGACGGTCTCCAAAACCGTTCGTAGAGGTTCGAATCCTCTCGACTCTGAATTTATAAGAACTATGAAATTAATAAATATATTAAATATTGTGCCAAATTTTTTAAGCAATGTTGTAGCTGAGCTTAAAAAAGTTACATGGCTTCCAAGAAACAATTTAGTTAAGTTTAGTATTTTTGTAATTCTAGTCTTGGTTATTGGAACACTTGTAATATTGGGTTTTGATAAAATTTTTACAGAAATTAGAGGGGTTTTAATACTACAAAACATTTAAAAATATTAAAAATGGCAAAAAAAGAAGAAAATTTACAAGAAGAGATTAAAATGATTGAAGCACCAGTGAATTTAAAATGGTATATAGTAAGCAGCAGCTCAGGTCAGGAAAAAAAGACAGCCAAACTAATTGAACAAAGAGTAAAAGCAAATAGCCTTGAACATTTAATTACAGAAGTTGTTGTTCCAACTCAAGAGAAAGTAGTTATAAAAAGAGGTAAAAAACAAAATGTGGAGGAAAGAATTTTTCCAGGATACATTTTGGTTCATATGGCAGCTACCGATGATACTTTGCACTTGATTAGAAATACTGAAGGAGTAATTGGATTTATAGGATCAACAAGTACAACCAAAAAGCCTACACCAATTTCAGAAAAAGAAGTTGAAAGTATTTTGGCATTTATGAAGGTTAAACAACCTGCTGTATTCCAATCTAATTTCAGTGTTGGAGATGCAGTTAAAGTTGTTGAAGGACCTTTCAAAGAATTTGTTGGTACTATTCAAGATGTTAACGAAGGAAAAGGTCAGGTTACTGTAATTCTTTCTATGTTTGGAAGAGAAGTTCCTGTACAACTAGATTTTCTACAAGTTAACAAAATTTAATTAATTTATCGCTAATAGCAAAGAGCTAAAAGCTAATCGCTAACATATATGGCAAAAGAGATAGCAAATAAATTTAGTTTGGTTATTGCAGCAGGAAAAGCTAATCCAGCCCCTCCAATTGGACCTATTTTAGGTCAGAACGGAATTAATATCCAGGAGTTTTGCAACGAGTTTAATAAAAAGACTGCGGAAATGGGAAATGATGAGCTTCCAGTAGTTGTAACAGTTTTTAAAGATAGATCATTTGTAATGACTATCAAACAACCAACTGTAACAAGCATGTTAAAAAGAAAGCTTGGATTGCAAAAAGGTTCTGGAACTCCTAATAAGGACAAGGTTGGCAAAGTTAAAAGAAAAGATCTTGTTGATATTGCAGAAAGAAAAATGCCTGATTTAAATACAAAAAAGATTGATTCAGCAGTAAAGATAGTTGAAGGTGTTGCAAAAAGCATGGGTATCGAAGTAACCGATTAATTAATTTATAAATTTAAAATTTAAAGCAATGAAAAAAGAAAATAAACTTGAAGGAATCGATACAAAACTTCCAAAGACATTGGATGAAGCAGTTGAATTGCTTCCGAAACTTTCAACTAGCAAATTTGTAGGGTCTGTAGATGTGGATGTTGTTTTAAGATTAAAAGAAAATCAGAAAAAAGAATCCGTAAGAGGAAGTGTTGAATTGCCTAACAAGTTAGGAGAAGATAAAAAAGTAATAGTATTTTGTGATGCTAAAAATGTAAGTCTTGCATTAAATGCAGGAGCTGTTAAGGCTGGACTTGAGGATTTAGTTGAGGAAGTAGTTAATGGTTTTAGCGATTTTGATGTTGTTATTGCAACTCCAGATGTAATGGCTAAAATTGTAAAAGCAGGCAAAATTTTAGGCCCAAAAGGATTGATGCCTAATCCTAAAAATGGCACGATCACAACAGATATAGAAAAAACTGTAAAAAGTTTTAAATCTGGAAAAATTAGTTTTAGAATGACTCAGGATCAAGGGGTAATAAGATCAAAAGTTGCAAAACTTGATATGACTCCAGAACAAATAAAAGAAAATATCATGGCATTTCTATCAGCATGTTCAATTGAAGCAAAAAAACTAAATGGAGCCAATCCATTTAAAAAGATTGTTGTTTCCCCAACAATGGGCGCTGGTCTAAAGCTTGATGTTAATGATATAATGCGAAGGATCTAACAATTTAATTAGTCAAAGAAAGCAGGCATTAATTAGTTTAAGTGTAAGTAGAAAGCAATAGGAATTATTTTTATTCTTTTTACATTAAACCAATTCTCTAAGCCCTACCGAGACCTATCATGTAAGATTCAAGACGAGCTTAAACTCGTTACTTGAAGTTACACATTTAAGAGCGTCTCGAAGGAGGTGCTTTTTTTTGTTAAAGGTTATTCTTTTGACTTTTTATCTTTTACATTTAACTTTTAACACTTAAATAAATGGCCAAATCTAAAGATCAAAAAAAGGAGATGCTTAAAGCCTACGTTGCAAAGCTGAAGGCTTCTAAATGTATAGTTATAGTAACTCCAAAAAAATTAACTGCAAACGATGTAGTTAAATTCAAAAAAGATATCTTTGAGACTCAATCAAGTTTCAATGTTGTTAAAAATACTGTTTTTAAAATTGCTCTAAAAGAAGCTGGGCTTCCTGAGGTTGAAAATTTAACCAGTGGTGAACATGCGGTTTTGTTCAGTGGAGATGACTTTGTCTCTGCAATAAAACAGTTAAAGAAATTTATGAACGATACCAAAGTCGGTGAAGATTATAAAATTTCAGTTGTTTCAGGAATCTTAGACGGAGCAAGCTTAACAAAAGAACAGGTAGTTGAACTATCTGATCTACCTACATTTGAAGGAAGCCTTTCTCAAATTGTTGGTATTCTTAACATGGCTCTTTCAAGTGTTATTACAGTTACTGAAGATCCAGTTAGAAGCTACATGAGTATAATTGAGCAAGCATACGCAAATAAACAATAAAAGTTATTATTACATTTTTAATTATTAATTTTTAATTTATTGATATGGCAACAAAAAAAGTAACAGAGATCGTTGATCTTATTAAAGAACTTTCAGTAGTCGAAGCTTTTGAACTAAAGAAAGCTTTAGAAGAAGAGTTCGGTGTAAGTGCAGCAGCTCCAGTTGCAATGGCAATGGCTCCAGCAGCAGGCGGTGCAGCTGAACCAGTTGAAGAAAAAACTGAGTTCAATGTTGTTCTTGCAAATGCAGGTTCAAACAAAATCGGTGTTATTAAAGTAGTTAAGAATGCAACAGGATTAGGTCTAAAAGAAGCTAAAGATCTTGTAGATGGAACTCTTCCAGTTGTTGTAAAAGAAAATGTCAAGAAAGAAGATGCTGAAACTCTAAAGAAAGAGCTTGAAGAAAACGGAGCAACAGTAGAACTTAAATAAGTTATTGGGGTTGTCCCATAAATTGGCTTATCGCTTGTAAAATTGCTTTAAGTTCATTGTATTTGTAACTCAAGGCAGGTTTATTATATACTGATATGTTATAATAAACCTGCCTATTTTTTTACTTAAAAACATAATGGATCAAATTTGGCAATTATTTTTAGACAGAGGGATTTCAGCTGAGGAATTGGAGATATTAAAGCATTCGCTTCTGCTTCTTTTAATGTTGCCTTTTGTTTCAACAGTTGTTGGAATAACAAGGCATATAATAGGAATCAGCAACATAAGTATTTATGCACCCATTGTTATAACATTTGCACTTTATGAAATAAGTTTCGTAAGTGGACAAAATTATGTTTTTCAAGGTCTAAAATTGGGAACCATTCTGTTTTACACAGTTTTACTAACCTCCGCGCTCCTTTACTACTTTCTAATAAAGCAACTAAGGATGCACTATATTCCTAAAACAAGCTTAGTAATTACTGGAGTTAGTTTTAGTGTGGCTTTTTTATTATTCTTTAATGCTTACTTTAATAAAACAGGTTTCTTTAGTATTAATACATTTACACTTATCATGATAATTGCTTTATCCGAAGGGTTTATGTCCATTTTCCCAAAGAAAAATTTTAAGTATGCATTCATTATCAGTACTGAAACGTTTATAATTTCAGTAATTTGTTATCTTGTAATAACCTTAGAATCCTTCCAGGAAGTTTTAAAACGATATCCATATATAGTTCTTGTTACGATTTTGATAAACTTATTCGTAGGTAGGTTTACAGGCCTAAGAGTAACAGAATACTGGCGTTTTAAAGACTTACTTCTGAAACAAGATGTCGACAATAACAACAATTCTCCAAAATAGGAAAAGGGTTTTAGGTAGAAACGAGCGGTATCTAAACTTTATTAGACCTAGCAACAAATCCCACGCTATAAAAATTGCTGACGATAAAATCCTTACAAAAAAGATTTTGAAAAAACATAATATCCCAGTAACTAAACAGCTTGGAGTAATAAAGAATAGAAGAGAATTAGAAAAATTTGATTTTGGATCTCTGCCAAAATCATTTGTAGTAAAACCAGTACGAGGTGTAAGAGGTGGTGGAGTTGAAATTTTTTATAATAGAGACAAAGATGGCAATTGGATTAAGTCTGATGGTTCAAGGTTTACAATTGAAGATATAAAATTACTTTGCAGAGACATTCTGGATGGTAAATATTCCTTATTCAATGAACCTGACACAGTTCTAATTGAAGAACGAATAAGAGCTCATAAGAATTTTAAATACTATGCATATAAAGGTGCCGCTGACATTAGAGTGATTGTCTACAATAAAGTCCCTGTAATGTCTTATGTCAGGCTTCCAACAAAAGAATCTCAAGGTAAAGCGAATTTAGATAAAGGGGCAATCGGCGCAGGAATTGATATGGCCGTTGGTAAAACTACTAACTCTATTATTGGAAAGTCTACAAAAATTGAATATCTACCTGAGTACAAGCTTCCTTTATCTGGTTTGAAAATTCCTTATTGGGATAGAATTTTAAGATATGCTGCAGAAGCAAGTGTGGCAACAGGGCTAGGTTTTGGTGCCATTGATTTTTTAATTGATAAAGAGCTAGGCCCGTTAATTGTTGAATTAAATGCAAGGCCAGGGCTTTCAATTCAACTCGCAAATGATGATGGGTTAAGATGGAGACTTAAAAAAACTGGAGACATTAAAGTTAATAAAATTGAAAAAGGTGTACGATTAGCAAAAGATTTATTTGGAGGTGAAATTGAAGAAGAAATTGAAGAAATCTCTGGTAAGCAGGTTATTGGGCTTATTGAAAACGTTAATATTTACGGTAAAGAAGAGAAATCTGAACTGGTGAAGGCTAAAATTGATACAGGAGCTACAATTTCTTCAAT
This sequence comes from uncultured Candidatus Saccharibacteria bacterium, assembly GCA_964607415.1. Classification (GTDB taxonomy): domain Bacteria; phylum Patescibacteriota; class Dojkabacteria; order J137; family J137; genus CAZSKK01. Next base: position 90,481 of record CAZSKK010000002.1, read on the forward strand.
TGATGTGGAACTTGCAAAAGAACTTGGTTTTAAAGAAGCAATCGAATATGCTCAAAGTATTTTAAGTGAAATCCCTCAAACATTTTCCTCAATTCACGAAGCAAAAGAGTACGCAACTAAACACAACTTAAACGAAAGGCTTGAACAGCATCCAGATATTCAAAAAACTGCTATTGTCAAAGCGAGTAACGGAATTACTTATAGAATTCAGCTTCCAATGAAGCTTGAAATTTCAGACTTTCAGATAGATACTTATATTAATGTTGCAGATAGAAGCAACTTGCTTTATAAAGTCATTATAGGAAAAAGGGATCTTAAGAAATTTTTAATTGACCCTGCTAAAAGATTGAAGCTCAAATGAAAGCTCAAATAGCATTATTTTCTGAAACGGATGATAACAACTATACTGTTGAGCGCTTTAAAACTGAGGCAGACAATTTGGGCTTGGAATTGGACCACTTAAGATACTCTGATATCAACTTCTTCTTTAAAAAAGGTGAGTTAAGAGCATGGAGAGAAAATAGTAAAGATAAAGAAATCACCAATTACTACGATTACTTTATTTTTAGATGTACTAAAGATAAACATGGGAATAATTATAAACAAACAGCGGAAGTCATTAAAAGATTTGCTTTTGATAAAGGCAAAAGAATTCTTAATTTTACAGAAGAATCCAGAAATGTTTTTGGTAATACACCCAAAGTTGAAACTTATAGAATTCTTTCTCAAAATAAAATACCAATAATTCAAAGTTTTATTTTCCCAAATGTAGTTTGTTTAAAGAAAAGTTTACCTGGCTTTAAATTCCCTTTAATTATAAAGAAAGTTAACGAAAGCCATGGGCGAGGGATAAAACTAGTACGCTCCGAGAAAGACCTGCTAAATTTTTTCGAGAAGCATACAAAAGTATATGAATTCCTCATACAAGAATACATTCAATCTAACTCTACTAACAAAGAGGACATTCGGATCATAACAATAGGAAAAAAGGTTTTGGGAGCTTATAAAAAAGTAGCACCTAGAGATTCTATTATCACTAACATTGCAAGCGGAGGCAATGCCGTTCCCATAGAATTAACTTCTGATATTATTACACTTGGTGAACAAGTAGCCGAGGCCATGAAGTTTGAATTTATGGGCATAGATGCTATTTATAACCAGGATGGAGAACTTTTAGTATTAGAAGTAAATCGAGCGCCACAGTTTGAAGGATTTGAAAAAGTAACTGGGAAAAATATACCAAAAGAAGTGTTACACCACATGCTAGACTCTACCCCCGCTTAACACTCCTCTTAAACTGATCAATGTTATTTAATGCTATTTCTAGGCCCCTAGCAACGCATAAAAGCGGTTCTTCCACTACATGAGCAGGAATACCTATCGAATTAGTAATTAGTTGATCCAGTCCATCCAAAAGAGCTGTACCTCCACTTAACACCATTCCTCTATCGTAAATATCTGCAATTAACTCTGGTGGGGTTTTATCTAAAACTCGCTTTATAACATCTATTATTTCATTTAAAACTGGCCTTATGGATTCTACAAGCTCAATATTTGTAACTACTACTGTATCTGGAAGGCCTGTTTTAATGTTTCTTCCCTTCACTTCCATTTCTTTTTCATGTTTTGGAATTATTGCACTAGCCAGCTTAATTTTTATGTTTTCTGCAGTCTGCTCTCCGATAACCAAGCCCTTATGTGTTTTCAAATAATTTATAATAGCGTTATTTAAAGCATCACCAGCACCCCTATAAGATGAATACGTGACAATACCATTTAGTGAAAGTACAGCAATTTCTGCGGTTCCCCCACCAAGGTTTACAATCATATTTCCCGAAGATTCATGTATGGGCAATTTAGCACCAATGCTTGCTGCAATGGGTTCTGGGAACAAAAATATCTTTCCTGCACCGACGGAGTTTAATGCCTGTATAACTGCTCTTTCTTCAACAGAAGTAAGCCCTGCAGGAACAGAAACTATTACTTCCGGTTTAAAAAATCTAATTTTTCCCAATGCATTGTTAAAAAAACGCTTCAACAACGCTTCAGCAAGTCGATAATTAGCAATCCCTCCATTTTTAAGTGGTCGTTTTGCTTCTAAACCTACAGGAACTTTTCCTAACATTTTTTTTGCTTCGTTACCTATTGCTACAACTTTTTTTTCCTTTGGAGATACTGCAACAACAGTAGGTTCATTAACAACTACACCTTTACCTTCTAGTATAATCACACAATTAGCAGTACCAAAATCAACTGCCATTTTGGGTTGTTTGAACATACCAGTGGTAGGTTTTGGAATTTTTATTGTTTTCAAACTCTTTTGAATAAATATTGTATAATTTGTGTGGCAATTAAATTGATTAAATTTTATCATAGTTAATAGCTATTAGCAGTTAGCTTTTAGAACTTTAGTATTTATTAACTTTTTGTAACTATAAGCTATTGACCAATTATGAAGAAACCAAACAAAGATATAGTAAATCGAACTGTTTTATTAAGACTGATTTCTTTCTTTTTATTATTATCCTTTTTTATAGCTTCAGTTCTTGCAATTATTATAGCTCAAGGTAATATTATCGATTTATCTAATGGAGAAATTGTTACAACAGGTACCTTAAGAATTGAAAGCAATGTAAAAGATTACAAAGTTTTTTTTGAAGACAAAGAAGTAAGTATAAGTAACAACAGGGTTGAAGATCTGCAGCCAGGAGAGTATAAAATCAGGCTTGAAAAAGCAGGTTACTCATCATGGGAAAACCTTGTAAAAATAAGAGCTGGAATAATCTCATCAATTAACGTGCAATTATTTCCTTCTAAAATAAACATTCAACGTTTTATAGATTCAGATATTAAATTCGCCACCTATTCTGGAGATGGGAAATATATTTTCTACATTGTTTCTGATCCGATTTCTTTTCAGAATAGCGGAATTTGGAGAAGGTCATTACAGTCTTCAATTATTTCTGTAATTGAGGACTCTAAATTAAAACTTATGGACTTAACTCCAGAACTAGAAACCTTAATCGCTACCAATGAACTCCAGGTATTCGTGTCGCCTGATAATGAAAAACTACTTATAAAAAGTATTGACAATACATCTATACAAACTATTTCGGCTAACAAGTTTAATGCACCAAATGATCAAGATTTGATAGAAATTCCTTATCCAGTAGGAAATTTACACTGGTTTAAAGATTCCAAACATCTAATTGTAAATTCTGGTAATTTACTTTTCAGATACAACCTTGAAGATAAATCCACAAATTTAGTTAATGTTTTCGATAAAGATCAAATTTATAATCTCTCAAATGATTTGGGACAAATATATTTTGTTAGAAATAATAAGCTATATAGGTTTGTCGATAGAAGTGAAGAAATCGTTCAGCTGGAAGGCGAAGATGTATTTACAGAATTAGAATACATAAAATCTATAGTTTATTCAAAAGATAACATTATTATAACCAATAACACCGATGGGCTTTATTACATTGATGTTGAAGCTGGCATCAAACAAAACATAGGTAGCTATATCCTAATCTCTGCAAGCCCTGATAATAAGAATTTTCTTCTAGAAAAAGATGGTAATTACTTCGCTCTGGAACTTGAAAAAATAGCTAATAACAAAAGTGTAAGCTTGAATTACCAAAAATCAGACATTACTTCACCAATTAATCAAGAAAGTATACACTGGTCAACAGATTCATCTTTTTTTACTTTTAAATATATTAATAATGCTGGGGTTATTTATGCAGCAAGTAGAAAAATAAATAATATTGTTGAACTTGTAAATTTAGAGAATACTCAAATTGGCAATAATACTTTAATTAATAAAAGCAATACCGAAATACTAATTCAAATAAACATTATTTCAGAAGAAACAGGGAAAGAAATTGCCTACATTTACAGGCTAGATATTTAAATACCGTAGACTACAGTCAGGATAGCAATCTACGGTATTTTGTTTCTTAATTACATTTAATTTTCTAATTCTTTTTTTCAGATTCCCATTCCATTGAATAAAGAATTTTTTCTATTGCCAAATCATAGTCAAATATTTCTTTTTCGGTAAACCATACTTTAAGTTCTCTTTCAGCTTCATCAACGGAACTTGAAGCATGCACAAGATTTCTTGCAGCTCTATCCACCTCATCGGCAACAATATATGAATCTATGGTAAAATCTGCTCTAATTGTTCCTACGTCTGCAGACAATGGGCTACCATGCCCTACAAGCTTCCTTACATGTTCAATTGCATGAGCTGATTCAATAACCATTGCAATTACTGGCCCAGCAGTTAAAAACCTTACTAATTTTTCTTGCACTTTTTCCGCTAATTCAATGGGAGACTTATCTAATTCAATCCCCTTAGCTTTATAAATTTCAATTGTTCTGTTACCAGTTTTTGTTTTCTCTTCATCACTCCACCAGTAGTGTTTTCTTGCTTGTTCTTCTGTAGCCCAGACCATTTTCATTGCTGCTACTTTTAAACCTTTTTTTTCAAACCTTGATAAAATTTCGCCCATTAGCCCTCTTTGAACTGCATCGGGTTTTAGAAGAACCAAGGTTCTTTCGTGAGATTGTGTTTTAACCATAATAAAAATTTAAAAGTTAAATGTTAAATGAATAAGTTGATTGTCCTTAGCCAATAGTTATTATATTCTCAATAGCATGAATCGTGAATCACACATTCACGACGAATTTGGTCTAAGAGTTCAGTAACTTTATCTACTTAACAACATAAAATGTTGTTTCGGGAATGCCTTGTGATATCCCAAACAACACATTGTGTTGTTTGCAAAAATTATATACCCTTGATAGGAGTCGAACCTATTTCTTTTTTATATTCTCGACAGCATAATATGCTGTCTCGGGATTGCTCTATCCCAAAACATGACATTGTCATGTTTTGCAAAACTAAAAACTACCCTCACTAGGAATCGAACCTAGATCTAGGCGTTAGGAATGCCTTGTTCTATCCGTTGAACTATGAGGGCTTTTGTTACATCGAATTATATAGCAGAATTCTTAACTGTGAAAGAATAAAATTAAAGAAACGAAGGCTTAAAGTAACTACCAACTTATTACTTAATCTTAATACGGTCTCCAGTATGGTATATATGGCGCTGTATCAACTGCGAACCCGCCAACTTTTAAAGTCAAGTGAAGGTGAGTACCAGTGCAATTGCCTGTACACCCCATATTCAGGATCTCCTGCCCTCCATATACTGTGTCCCCTGCTCTAACCCATACATTTCCATCTCCGTGATAGTAGTATGACCTTATCCCATTACCATGATCTATTACTACAGAATAACCTCCACCTGCAACTACTTCCCACCCTGCAACTACAACTTTACCCGCAGCAATAGCCCTGATAGGACACCCTCCTCCTTTTGCAAGGTCAACTCCATCATGCCATCCTGAAAAGCCTCTACTCCATGAGTATCCGGCACACGAAGGATGAGACAACGGATCAACAAAGTTAAGCCCATTTAAAGCTTGAACTTGTACATCAGTTAAAATTGAAGCACTAGTATAAGGAGCGGAAAAATATGATGATGGACCTGGTATTGGTGGAGGTGGAGCTGGTAAGCTTCCTCCAGGAATTAGAACTCTAAAATCCTGAGCTAGTGTTTTATTAGCATCATTTATCTGATTAATTTCTAAAACTTCAAATTGATCACCATTCTTAACCTGGCTTAAAATCCAACTTATTGTGTCTCCTGATTTTGCTTTATATAAGACTCCATTAATTTCTGGAATATATAAAATGTCCCCAGGTTTAAGATTCTCTTGGTAATAATCTATCTTATCCCTATTAGAATCTTTGATTGTTTCTTTTGAAATACTATATTTTTTAGCAAGATCTTCAAGCTTATCTCCCGATTGAACGGTGTATTCGAAAATTCTAAAGTTTGAAGGAGTGGTTGAAGCTAAAACAGTTTGTATGCTTCCGCCCTGCTCCAATACGTCAATGTTACTTATAATTCCAGATCCGGATTCTATGGTTGCATTTACTTGACTACTTTCACTGATTCTTGAAGAAATTCCCGTTACTAAAATAGACACAGTTAGAATTACAAAAAGAGTATGCAAAATCTTTTTATACAAATTTCCTCTACCCCAGAATAACCTATAAACAAAGCCTGTTTTTACATTCAATGAAATTTCAAATAAAGAACCGACAATAATTGGTATTATTTGAGAAAGTTTTTTCAAAGCCATAATCAATAGTCCCAGCAAATTTACCGGTATATTAATTATGTTTTTGGCTATATTCTTTGTTTTTAAATTCTTTAAAGGTTTGACCTTTAAAGATCTTATTTTCTTCACTTTTATTTAGTTTTAATATAAAAGATTATTAGAAACCTTCTACAATTATACCAAAAAATGCGTTTTATTTCCTCCTATAAAGGCTCATGCAATGTTGCAAGAAATTCCTCATTATTTTTAGTCTTTTTTAATCTTTGAACCAAAACTTCTGTAGGATTTGAATTTGTCTCAGCTTTCAAAGTATCCAACATACGTACAACTTTCCAACTTTGAGCCAATACTTCAGGTGATAGCAATTTATCTTCATTTCTTGTATAAGATGAAGTAACATCTATTGCTGGGTAAATTCTTCTTTCTGTAAGCCTTCTATCAAGTTTAACTTCCATGTTTCCTGTACCTTTGAACTCTTCAAAAATAACATCGTCCATTTTACTTCCAGTATCAACAAGTGCCGTTGCAATAATAGTTAAACTACCACCATTTTCCATGTTTCTTGCAGCTCCAAAGAATTTCTTTGGAGGATAAACAGCAACAGGATCAAAACCTCCCGATAGAGTTCTACCTGAAGGAGGAGCAGTTATGTTATATGCTCTAGCAAGCCTTGTAATACTATCCATTAAAATAACTACATCTTTTCCCATTTCTACAAGCCTCTTAGCTCGCTCGACCGCCATTTCAGCAATCTTTGTATGATACTCAGGTGGTTCATCAAAATTTGCTGCAATCACTTCTCCTTTAACAAATCTTCTCAAATCAGTCACTTCCTCTGGTCTTTCACCAACTAAAACCACCATTAAGTGAATTTCAGGATGGTTAGCAGCAACCCCTGCAGCAATATCCTTAAGCAACCATGTCTTACCAGCTTTAGGAGGGGCTACGATCATGCCTCTTTGACCTTTACCTATTGGGCAAAGAACATCAATAATTCTTGTTGCTAAAGTATGCTGATCTGTTTCCAGTTTTATTTGCTCATCTGGGTAAATTGGAGTTAATTCCATAAATGAAGGTCTAGCAATTGCATATTCGGGGCTCATTCCGTTAATAGCTTCAATTTTAAGAAGGCTCAAATATCTTTCCCCTTCTTTAGGTGGCCTTGCTTGTCCTGAGATAAAATCACCTTGCCTTAAATTGAACCTTTTTATTTGTGAGCTTGAAACATATACATCATTTTCACCGGGTAACATTGAAAGGGATCTTAAAACACCGTGAGAATCTTTTACAAGTTCCAAATAACCTTCAGCAAAAATATTTCCACCTCTTTTAGTTTGCTCTGCAAGTATTTGTAAAATCAGTTCGTTTTTTTTGTAGTCCTGCAAGTTCTTTATATCAAGTTTACCTGCAAGCTTTCTAAGTTCCGCTAATGTTTTATCTTCAAGTTCTTTAAGACTTGTAGACTGAACAATATTATCTTTCTGAACAGCCATAATAATGAAAAGTTAATAGTTAAATATATTTAATAATAAATTTACAATTTTTAATTTTTAAACAATTTTCAAGAATTTAAATCACAAATAGCTAAATCTGAACAGTTTAATGCCTTAAGTTTTAAATTTTTCTATGTTATTAATTTCAAATTAAAAATTAGAAATTGACTCCTGGGGAATTAATTGCGAGAGATCTCAGTAACAATATATATAAAAAAATAAAATGAATCAATACGTTTGTGAAATTTAATTTAAGAAGCAATTGCTATTTAATCCGAGAGTCCAGTAAGTTCAATCCCGGATTGGGAAATGATGTACGCGAACCAGACTCTGGGACCAAATAGCAATTGTAAAAGAACGTAAATTAACGATTTCTATACCTATTATACCCTATAAATTCACTTCGTCAAGTCTTATAGTATTTTTTTTATACCGTCTTATAGTATTTTGGGGGTGCTGCAAAAATTCACAAAATTACCGCCTGATCTTTAAATACAGGTGTAATAAGATCTTAGCGAACAGATAGCCAATTTAACGGTTTCTGAAAAATTTGGGAAAAATTTGGGAAGCGATGCTGTTTTTGGGAGTCATTAATTATTTTTCCATCTCAAAACTTACTCTTTTATTTTTTAATACAGCATTAATTCTAAGCAATTCCTTCCTTTTTCTAATAACTTTAGTTTGAAGCAGGAATGTAGCAAGTCCATCTTCAAGTACCTCAGTTACTTTTCTTCTTATATTTCTCCCTCCATATTCTTTACTATAGCCATGCTCATTTATATATTTAGCTACAGAATCGGATACATTTAACATTATGCCTTTCTCTATAAGTCTCAAGATCAGTTCGTTTACAAGATTTTTAGAAATTTGCAAACAATCATCCTTATTCAAACCCCTGAATACATTTATAGAATCTATTCTGTTAATAAATTCTGGAGTTAACGAAAATTTTAATTCCTCAAGGATCCTTTCCCTCATCTCATCATATGCAGTCTCTACCTCTGCATCATTCTTAGATTCTATAGGGATATCAAATCCAAGTTTTGTATCTTTTGAAACTTTCTCCGCACCAATATTCGAAGTCATTATGATAATACAATTTTTAAAGCTTACCTTAATCCCTTTAGAATCTGTAAGATTCCCCTCCTCTAAAATTTGCAAAAGTACATTTAGTGTATCAGCATGAGCCTTTTCAATTTCATCAAAAAGAATTACAGAATATGGCTTTCTCCTCACAAAAGTCGTTAGCTGGCCGCCTTCCTGATGCCCAACGTATCCAGGAGGAGATCCAATAAGCTTAGAAACGCTGTGCATTTCCATAAACTCACTCATATCAACTTGATACAAAAGATTACTGGAGCCAAACAGTTCTTTCGCAAGAGTTTTAGCAAGCTCTGTTTTGCCTACTCCTGTTGGACCCAGGAACAAAAATGATGCCAGAGGTCTTTTTTCATCGTTTAATCCTAAATGCGATCTTTGTATCGCAAGTGATACGTTTTCTACCACATTATCTTGCCCCACTATACTCTCTTTAAGCTTTGAGGTTAATGTCTTTAAAGTTTTATCGGATATGTCGCTGGCTGCGATTGGGATTTTTGTCCACTCAACAATAATGCTTCGTATCAAATCTGCATCTACTTTCTGAGCAAACTTTGTTTTAGGTTTCTTCTTACCTTCAATTATATCTTCAATCTCATCTACTATAATGTCTTCTTCCTGTTTAAATTTAGAAGCGATTTCGTAATTAGAGGCATCAAGTGCTTGCTGTTTTTTATTTTGAATTTTAATTAACTTATTTCCTAAAGAGCTTAATTCAGGTTCTATTGCTACTTCTCTACCAATTTTTACACTAGCAGCGGCTTCATCAATCAAATCGATTGCTTTATCTGGTAAATACCTATCTTGAATAAATTTAGACGACAAAACAACAGCATCATCAATTGCTTCCTTACTAATTTTAACCTTATGAAAAGATTCAAATTGAGGAACCAAGTTATATAAAATCTCTTTTGCACTTTCCACGTTTATTTCATCAACCATAATGGGCTGAAACCGCCTTTTTAGAGCAGAATCCTCCTCGAAGTACTTGTTGTACTCATCATAGGTTGTAGCGCCTATTACGGTCAATTCTGAGCTTGTAAGATATGGTTTTAATATGTTTGCAATATCGAGCGAGTCTTTTCCTCCACTGGACCCAGCTCCAACAATCATATGTATCTCATCAATAAACAGAATTGTTTGGCCATCTTCGATCACTTCATCTATTACTCCTTTAATCCTTTCCTCCACATCTCCCCTTAATCTTGCACCAGCTATAATAGATGAAATATCAAGGCTCATTACCCTTTTATTAATAAAAGATGCAGGCAGTTGTTTATTTACAAGCAAATTAACAAAACCTTCAACTATTGCTGTTTTACCAACACCAGCATCTCCAACTAAAATTGCATTATTCTTTGTTTTCCTTGAAAGTATATGAATTAACCTTTGTATTTCTTTATCGCGACCAGTAATATTATGATATTTCCCCTGAGCCGCTATTTCATTCATATCTCTACAGAAATATGGCATCTGCGCTTCCTCTTCTTTGCTTCTAAGAAAATCTTTGCCAAATGGAACTCCTAATGATGAAAATGGATCATCTTTAGTTTCAAAATTTGAATCTTTTAATGGATAACTTCCGATTGATATCAATGTTTTTCTTAGTGATTCATAATCTATACCTATTTTCTTTACATCTTCTATAAAGTCAATTCCAGGAGTTCTAAACATTGACAGTAAAATATGTTCCGTTCCTACGTAAACATGATTTAAATCAGAAGCAACAAGGAAACTTTCGTTTAAAACATTTTTGATCTGTATAGAAAATCCTGGTTTAGTTATTACTTCTAAATTTAGTGGATTCAAATCAGAAGGACTATATTCACTTAGTTTACTTCTTACACGTTTAATTGTTGCTTCTATGTCAATTCCAAGTCTATTAAATACTTCATCAACAACACCATTTTTATCAAGCATAAGACTTAGGAAAAGATGAATAGGCATGTATTCAAAAGCTTTATTTTCTAAAGCAATCCTGTACCCTTCACCTATTATCCTTCGTGCATTTATGGTGAATCTATTTACTCCTTTTATATCTTCTTCGTTCAGAGGTATATTGCTATTCATAAAATGATTTGGTTAACTAAACAACAAATATTATATCATAGGGGTTTAGGTAATCATGCCAAGGATTTTAAGGCGAATCCTAAATGTCGTTTGGATTCTTTCATTACGCAAAAGAGGCGGAAATAAATTTCCGCCTCTTTTAAAGTCTCTAGTTTAAAACCTATTCCTCTTCCTTTACATCTTCAAGAATCGCATCCAATCCCTCCATTTCTCTCGAGCTTTCTTCTACTTTTTCTGTGTCTTCTGATTCTGTTGCTTTTGATTTGGTTTTAGCAGCAAGCCTCTTTAAGCTCAAGCCTAAATGCCTGTCTTCATTTGAAATAGAAATAATCATAACCTTAACTTTATCTCCAATGTTTACTATTTGTGAAGGATCTTTAACAAGTTTGTTTGAAAGCTCAGAAATATGAATTAATCCGTTTAATCCTTCTTCGATTCTTACGAATGCTCCATAATCTGCAAGACTTTTGATTTCTCCTTCAACAATTTGTCCAATCTTATACTTCTTAACAATGTTCTGCCATGGATCTTGAATAAGTCTTTTGATACTGTAAGCAACTTTCTTACCGTTATCCATTAATCCAATTAATTGTACAGTAACTTTATCTCCAACTTTGAAAAGATCTGCTGGATTTGAAACTTTGTCCCATGAGATTTCTGACAAATGAACCAGTCCTTCAAGCCCTTTAGCATTTACGAATAGACCAAATGGTGCAATTCCTGTTACAACCCCATCTAATTTGTCTCCAACTTTCAAATTTTCTAAAGTTTCTTTTCTTTGATTAACATCTGTATCAGAATATGCATATCGTTCAGAAAGAATTACTCTATTTTTCTGTTTTTCAATTTCCATTACTTTAACTTGAAGCTCCTCGCCAATCATTTCTGCCAATTTACCTTGAAGTTGTTTTGTAGCATCTTCTTTACTATTGTATGAACCTCCAGAATAAATTCTGCTATTTTTTAATTGAGAGCTTGGAACAAATCCTCTTAAGCCACCTCCTATTTCTACAATAACTCCCCCAGTATTAGCTTCAATTACTTTAACAGTAATTGCGGAATCATTTTTCTTAGCTTCATCAAGCTCATGCCATTTAAGCGCTACACCTGTCCTTCTGATTGAAAGTTCTATTAAACCTTCTTCATTTTCAGGTTTTACTACAAAAGCGATAACTTTATCGCCAATTTTTTTTGCGATTTTTTCACCATCAAATCTAAGTTCTTTTCCTGAAATAACACCTTCTGCTCTACCTTCAACGTCAACTATAAGTTCTCCTGGTTTTACAGCGACAACACTACCCTCAATAATTTGACCTTTTTTGTATGTTTTTGGGAATTTGATTCCTTCAAGGAGTTTATCCATTTCACTGGATGATTTTGCTGCAAGAGTTTTTTTTGCCATTTTAATTTTGTCTGGTTAAATCACCAAGACTAAAAGAGATCCAAAAATAAAAAATTTGCTCTGTCTCTTAAAGAGCGTATAGCTGATAGCATATAGCACATAGTTAACAGCTCCTCAGATATTCCAATTACGCTATTCGCTATGTGCTATTTGCTTATTGCTAATAAAAAACCGGCGACTACCTTAGTTATTTAATTAAGTTTCTTCTGCTAAACGCAGGTAGGAGCTTTAATTAAATTGAAAAATTCTAAGAAGCGTCTGTTTGATTTTAGATTTTTAATGAAAAACCGGCGACTACCTATTTTCCCAGGACCCTTCGGACCAAGTATCTTCGGCTCAACTCTGTTTCACTTCTGAGTTCGAGATGGATCAGGTGGTTCCAGAGCGATACCGTCACCGGACAAATGCGTTTTACGTTTTGCATAAAGCGTTGTATGTATTAGCGCATTTGTCTGATGACAAGTACAATAAATTTTAAAAGATCACATCACGTTTAACATCATACTTCTAACGTTAAACGCTTATGAACTCTAAAAACTGAATAGAAAAAAGTACTCCGAGCATTTGATATAAATACCAAGAAATGATTAAAAAATTTTCGGTTTATTAGTATATCTCAGCTGAATCTATTACTAGACTTACACTTGATACCTATCAACCTAGTAGTCTACTAGGAACCTTGATGACGAATTTTAATCTTAGAGCTGGCTTCCCACTTAGATGCTTTCAGTGGTTATCCAAATAGCAACGTAGCTACCCAGCGATGCTCCTGGTGGAACAACTGGCACACTAGAGGTTGCCTCATCCTGGTCCTCGCGTACTAAGGATGAATCTCTTCAAAATTCGAACGCTCACATCGGATAGAGACCGACCTGAATTACTTCGGTCTGAACCCAGCTCGCGTGCCACTTTAATGGGCGAACAGCCCAACCCTTGGGAGCTTATACACCCCCAGGATGTGACGAGCCGACATCGAGGTGCCGAACCTTGCCGTCGCTATGAACGCTTGGGCAAGACTAGCCTGTTATCCCCAGGGTAACTTTTATCCTATGACCAATCGCGCTTCCACACGCTACGAAAAGGTCACTAAGTCCTACTTTCGTAACTGCTTGACTTGTAGGTCTCGCAGTAAAGCCACCTTATGCCTTTATACTCTTCAGCTGGTTTCCATGCAGCTTGAGGTGACCTTTGAAATCTTACGTTACACTTTAGTAAGAGACCGCCCCAGTCAAACTACCCACCAAACACTGTCTCTGAAATCCCGATCAGGGACCAGATAAGAAATAAGATAATTAGAGGGAAGTGTTCCAAGATCGACTCCCCCTGGTCCGAAAACCAGAGTTCATAGTCTCCTTCCTACGCTCTGCAATAACAACCTTACTTCAATGCTTAGCTATAGTAAAGCTCCTGGGGTCTTTTTGTCCTGATGTGAGTAGGCAGCATCTTCACTGCCATTTCATTTTCGCCGAGCACCCTGTCAAGACAGTACCCAACTCGTTACGTCTTTCGTGCAGGACGCCTATTAAGCGCCGAGGAACTTCGCTACCTTAGGACCGTCAGGGTTACAGCCGCCATTCACCAGTACTTAAGTCAGAAGCCTCCAGTTGCCAAAAGGCAAAAGGTCACTTCTTTCCGTGATATTCTGGCATTGGGCAGACGTCAGTACGTATACTTCCTCTTTAAGAGTTAGCACGCACCTGTGTTTTTGTTAAACAGTCGATTGAGTCTTTTCACTGCGACCCTTACATTTCTGCAAGGGCGCCCCTTCTTCCGAAGTTACGGGGCAAATTTGCCGAATTCCTTGACAAGGTCTGACTCGTACACCTTAGTATACTCAACTAATCCACCTGTGGCGGTTTGCGGTACGGTTACCAACAATTCTCACATAGAAGTTTTTCCTGTGCCCAGAATCCTTAGACTTGATAAATCCTTTCGGAAATATCTACCCCATAGCTCGCTTTCATTCTCACTTTCGCAAGAAAACGAATAGCCGGATTTGCCTAGCTACTCTAACTAACTATTTAGATGCTAATCCTTATAGCACTCTAATTCTCCTGAACAGTCCCTCCTTAGTTAATAACGAATTGTTAGCAGTACAGGAATATTAACCTGTTGTCCATCACTTACGCCTTTCAGCCTCAGCTTAGGACCGACTAACCCGCAGATGACTAGCATGGCTGCGGAAACCTTGGATATCCGGTGGACCGATTTTTCATCGATCTTTCGCTACTCATGTCTGCATCCTTACTTGTATGCACTCCACTAAACCTCACGATTCAGCTTCGCAGTATCATACAACACTCCCCTACCCATCTTGTACATAAATGCACAAGGTGATATGGCTTCGGTACTATGCTTGAGCCCCGATCATTATAGGCGCGGAATCTCTCGACCAGTGAGCTGTTACGCACTCGTTAAAGGATGGCTGCCTCCAAGCAAACCTCCTGGCTGTCTAAGAAACTCCACCTCCTTTACCACTTAGCATAGATTTAGGGACCTTATCCGATATTCTGGGCTGTTTCCCTCTCGACCAACGGAACTTATCTCCCGCAGTCTAACTCCTGGTAATCCATTTATGGCATTCGCAGTTTGATAGAATGAGGTACTTCCGAAGAAGCCCTCTACCCATTCAGAGCTCTACCTCCATAAAATTCAAAACCAGGGCCAACCCTAAAGTTGTTTCGGGGAGAGCCAGCTATTGCCATGTTCGGTTGGCGTGTCACCCCTAACCACAAGTCATCCGAAAGCTTTTCGACGCTTACCGGTTCGGCCCTCCCCCTGTATTTCTACAGGGTTCAGCCTGCTCATGGTTAGATCACATGGCTTCGGGTCTATTATACGCTACCATAGTCGCCCGTTAAGACTTGGTTTCCCTATGGCTTCCCTCCAGAAGAGGTTAACCAAGCAACGCATAATAACTCGCAGACTCATTCTTCAATAGGCACGCAGTCATCCCGATAAATCGGGACTCCTACTGTTTGTAAGCATACGGTTTCAGGTTCTATTTCACTCCCCTCACAGGGGTTCTTTTCACCTTTCCCTCACGGTACTGATAGTTCACTATCGGTTACAAGAAGTATTTAGCCTTACCCAGTGGGTTGGGTCGATTCCTACCTAGTTACGCTTATAAGGTAGTACTCAGGAACAGATCCAAGCAAGATCTCGTCATTTTGTATACACGACTGTTACGTCCTATGGTCTAGCTTTCCAGCTAAGTTCTACTATAACGAAATTTTGTAACTTACTCCTCTTGTTTTTAGCCAAGAAACGGATCGTCCTACAACACCCTGACCGTAACCACTCCTAAAAGAGCGAAAAAAGTAATCCTTCCCTGATAAATCAGGGATATCAAACAAATTTCCTACGACCAAGGTTTAGGCTTTTCCCCTTTCGCTCGCCGCTACTAAGGGAATAACAGTATTGTCTTTATTCTTCCAGGTACTAAGATGTTTCAGTTCCCTGGATGTCCTCCATACGACTATGAATTTATCGTAAGGTCTCCTGACGAATCAGGAGGGGTTTTCCCATTCGGAAATTTCCGGCTGTAACGCTTCTAGACAGCTTACCGGAACTTATCGCAGTCTGGCACGTCCTTCTTAGGCTTCTTGTACCAAGGCATTCACCGTATGCCCTTATTTATTTTTTAATCAATTATATACCCGGTGTACTTTTTCTATTCAGTTGTTAAAGATCAAATACCACTTCCGTGGACGAAATCCGAAAATCGAATTCCGAAATTTATATTACTTTATTTTAATACAAGATTTCGAATTTCGAATTTATATTTAGAATTTGCAATTTTGTTTATAAAATTGTTTTTGGAGCCTAAGGGATTCGAACCCTTGACCTCCTCATTGCAAATGAGGCGCTCTACCAACTAAGCTAAGGCCCCAAGCACTCCGTGCTAAGAATAACTTGGTAGGCGATCCAAGACTCGAACTTGGGACCTTTCCCTTATCAGAGGAACGCTCTAACCACCTGAGCTAATCGCCTGTGATAGCGGTATAGCTCATAGTGCTTAGCTTTTAGCTAGAAACTACTTGCTATATGCTAGCAGCTAATTAAATCCTTAAAAGTGATAAGAATTCACCGTCTTTTGTTTCAACTTGAATCATGGGTTGGAAATCTGTATCCAAAACGTTATTCGTTTTATTTGGAATAAAGCTCCTTAAAAAGGAGTTAATCCAGCCGCAGATTCCCCTACGGCTACCTTGTTACGACTTAAGCCCAGTCGCCACCCATAACTTTCGGCCCATAAAATGGGACTTCGAGTATGAGTAACTCCCATGCCCTGACGGGCGGTGTGTACAAGACCCGAGAACGTATTCACCGCGCCATGCTGATACGCGATTACTAGCAATTCCAACTTCATGTAGGCGAGTTGCAGCCTACAATCCGAACTGAGACTATTTTTGATGGGATTAGCTCCGCCTCACGGCTTGGCAGCCCATTGTAATAGCCATTGTAGCGTCTGTGTAGCCCTAGACATAAGGGACATGCTGACTGGACGTCATCCCCACCTTCCTCCTCGTTTTGGCAAGGCAGTCTCCGAAGTAATTGTAACATCGGATAGGGGTTGCGCTCGTTGTGGGACTTAACCCTACATCTCACGACACGAGCTGACGACAGCCGTGCAGCACCTCTGTAGCACCCTCGAAAGCTTCTCCGGTTTCTCGGAGCGTGCAGCTACAGTTCAAGCCTAGGTGAGGTTCTTCGCTGATCATCGAATTAAACCAGGCGCTCCACTGCTTGTGCGGGTCCCCGTCAATTCCTTTGAGTTTTAGCCTTGCGGCCGTAGTCCCCAGGCGCCCTGTTTAACGCGTTAACTGCGACACTCAATAGCTGCCTTAACCTTTTCCGACAAGTCGGAAAAAATCGTAGCAAACTACCAAACATCTAACAGGGATGGTTTACAGCGTGGACTACACGGGTATCTAATCCGTTTTGCTCCCCACGCTTTCGAGCCTTAGCGTCAGTAAAGGTCCAAAGAAGTGCCTTCGCCATTGGTATTCCTCCTGATATCAACGCATTTAACCGCTCCACCAGGAATTCCCTTCTTCCCTACCTTACTCAATCCCGATAGTTTTTTGTGCAGTTTTCCCGTTAAGCGGAAAGATTTAACACAAAACTTGCCAGGACGCCTACGCATCTCTTTACGCCCAGTAAATCCGGATAACGCTCGTGCCCCACGTATTACCGATGCTTCTGGCACGTGGTTGGCAGGCACTTATTCATTGGGTACACTCAGAACTTGTTCCCCAATAAAAGGAGTTTACAATCCGAAGATCTTCGTCCTCCACGCGACGTCGCAGCGTCAGACTTTCGTCCATTGCGCATGATTCCTAGTTGCTGCCTCCCGTAGGAGTCTGGGCCGTATCTCAGTCCCAGTCTGGCTGATCATCCTCTCAGACCAGCTACCCGTCATAGGCTTGGTGGGCCTTTACCCCGCCAACAACCTGATAGGCCGCGGGCTCATCCTAAACCGCGAAAGCTTTACTCTTGCGAGACTATCTGGGATTACCCCACCTTTCGGTGGGCTATACCAGAGTTTAGGGAAGATTCCCACGTGTTACTCAGCCGTCTGCCACTGTCGAACTTCTCGCCTTGCGTTGAAAAGTTCAACCGTTCGACTTGCATACCTTAGGCACGTCGCTAGCGTTAATCCTGAGCCAGGATCAAACTCTCCATAAAACTAAAAAAGTCCGAAGACTAGATTAGCTTGAAAAAATTTGATTATGTTCTTTTGAAAAAAGAACTAAAACTTTTTTGAGAATATTTAGATCCAAGCGAATTTACAAAAGAATTGTCGGTGATTCTTATCACTGTTAAAGTTTCAATGTGCTTCCCCTGCTGGTTTTTGACCAAGCAAACAGAACAAAAGATGCTTAAAAATTTAAGCACCTAATAATTCGGAAAATATTTTAGAGGAACCATAATCACTGCTTCCTGTGGTTAGGATTAGCAATGGACTGGTAAGAATTTTATCAAAGAAAAAAACAATTAGCAAGCAGGAAAAACCAGAATTTTTCAAATAACAATTTAAAGAATTTTCAAAAGGCTTTGCAGTTACAAATTGAAAATTTTTATAACTGTAAATTGTTAATTTTTAGCGTAAGTATTCATAGAAGCTATCCTTCGTTTTTCCAGTCTGTTTTACAATTCCTAACTTTTCAAGTTTATCAAAATCTCGTCGTAACGTTCTTTCATTTATATTCTTAAACTGATTTCTTATTTCTGAAGACTTAACTTTCTTTTGATTTTTAACTTCTTGAAGGATTTTTTGCTGCCTCTCGTTAAGATTTGAATGTTTTAGGGAAGGTTTTTCAAGTTTTGAAGCGATAGCTTTAACTTTAACAGGAACTTTCTTCGCAGGTTTTTGCCCTAAGATATGATCTTTTTCATCTTCAAGGATATTTCCAAAACTTTCTTTTCCAACAAAGTATAGCCAAGCAAGGCCAATAATTCCAATCACACTAAAAAGTGCTACTAAAACTACTACGATTGTAAGAAATATTTTTAATAATCTCATGGCATTTTTTATTTCCTCTCCTTTTAGGAGAGGTCGATCCTGAAAGGATCGGGTGAGGTTATCAACCCCTCACCTTAGTCCTCTCCCAGTGGGAGAGGAAATTAGTTAAGTAAGTTTCTCCATCTTTCCCCAACTTTTTCCAACCGACGCATCAACTTTGTATACAACTTCTAATGTTAAAGAATTAGTCATCGCAACTTTAATTTCCTCTATAAATTTATTAAATTGTATATCTTTTTTATAGTCAATTCCACCCAATTCGTATTCAAACAAGAATTCATCGTGGATCTGAGCTATCATATTAGCTTTATACTTTTTAAGAGTCTTTTTTATCTTAGTCATTGCAACCTTCATGATATCTGCAGCCGTTCCCTGGATTACAAAGTTAATAAGTTCACGTTCTGCAGCCATTTTTAGATTTCTATTATTGGCATTGATCATTTCATTAATTCTTCTTCTACCATAAAAAGTTTCTGAATATCCACGCTCTTTTATTTCCTCAACTATATTATCAAAATATTTTTTAACATTTGGATAAGTTTCAAAATACCTTTTTATAAACTCTGATGCAGTTGCTCTATCAATATCCATCCTATCACTCAGCCCAAAGGAAGAAATCCCATAAACCAAGCTGAAATTTAAAGTTTTTCCTACATTTCTTTGCATGTCGGTAACTTCATCTAAAGGAACATTGAACATTTCGCTTGCAGTAACTTTATGAATATCAACTCCAGAGTTAAAACTGTCAATCATATTTTGTTCTTTTGAAAGACTAGCTAAAATTCTTAACTCTTGCTGAGAAAAGTCAAAAGAAACTAAAATATTTCCTTCGCTTGCCACAAATCCTTCTCGCATATTTACACCTTGGGTTTCGCCTTTTGGAATATTTTGAATATTTGGATTTTTAGAAGAAAATCTTCCAGATACTGCACCCATTTGGTCAAAAAAGCCATGAACTCTCCCTGTAACAGAATTAATGTAAGTCGGTAACGTCTCTGCATAGGTTGATAAAAGCTTGTCAACTTCTCTAAAATTTAAAATTTCTGCAACAATTGGATCTGCTGCTTTTAATTTTCTTAAAATTCGTTCGTTTGTACTAAATTTCCCAGTTTTTGTTTTCACAGCTCCTGGAAGCTGTTTTTCATTAAATAAAACCTCTGATACTTGCTGTGGAGAATTAATATTAAATTCATGTCCCGCATATTTAAAGATATTTTGCCTAATAAGATCAAGTTTATTTCTTAAGGTTTCTTCTATTTCATTAAACTTTTTAATATCAATCTTAATCCCTTTTCTTTCCATATCAATTACGAGCGGCAGAACCTCTTCTTCAAGTTTTACAACTTTTAGAAGCTCTGGATCTGAACCTGAAAGACCAGTGTAAATTTGCTTACAACTTATAATGTTTTTGTAAAATTCGTCTTCAAAATCCTTACCCCAAAAATTCATTGCGTTTTTTAAGTTTGCAACAGTTTTGCCACAAGATAAAATCACAGAATAAAATCCAAGATCGCAAAAGTTATTGGATAAAATATCAATCCCAATATTTAAGAAAGCATGTACCAAAAATTTATAATTGAAAGTGACAATTTTTTTGTCTTTAATTATTTCTACAAACGAATGAATATTTTCTTCATCAACCCAATAGCAATTATCATTATTATAAAAGAAGATTTCCTTTATCCTTAAATCTACTGGACTGACAGTATCAGAGTGATATGTTGAAAGTAAAATTGCCTCATTTGAACTAATAGTGCTACCATCCCACTTTAGCAATTTCAAGTTTTCTACTTCTCCATTTTTTTCAACTTGTAAGAAATTTAGATCATTGATTTGATAAGCTTCAGCCAATTTTTTTAGCTTTGGAATAATCGATCTAAATCCTAATTCTTCGAAAAGTGCAGATGAGGCCTCTAAGTTCAACTTTTCCTGAAAATGTGATTCAGTAAAGTCAAATGAGATTGGAACGTCCTTGTCAATTGTTGCCAAAGACTTCGAAAGCAGGGCAATGTCATGACTATCAATTAATTTTTGAGCATAACGTTTTTCAACTCTATCAATATTTTGATAAATTAAATCTAGTGTTCCAAAATCTTTAATTAAACTTGCAGCGCCAATTTTTCCAATACCTTTAACACCTGGGATGTTGTCTGACTGATCCCCAGCAATTGCCTTGTAATCCGGAACTTGAGTAGGAGTAATACCAAGTTTTTCGAAAACGCCATCTGAGTTGTAAAGTTTAGACTCAGAAAATTTTCTACCAGCCAGGTACACATTTGTATTTTCATCTACCAATTGAAAGATATCCTGATCACCAGTTACAATAATTACTTTGTCTACTTCCTTTGCATGTTTATTATCAATAGTTCCAATAATATCGTCAGCTTCAATTCCCCTTAGTTTTAAAGTTGGAATTCCTAACGATGCAAGAACTTCCTGTACTCTAGGGATCTGTGCAATAAAAGCATCATCAGTTTTTTCCCTATTAGCTTTATACTGTGTAAAGTTTGACTGCCTTATCGTTGGTCCTTCCGAATCCATTACTGCAATTACGTTTGTTGGTTGAAATTTATTAATTACATCAACTAAAAGCGATGTAAATCCATACACTGCGTTTATCTGCTCACCATTTTTTGTTGTTAAAGTTGGTGGCATTGCATAGTAGGCTCTGTAAATTAATGCGTGCGAATCAATTATTAGAAGAATTTTTTCTTTAGACATGATTTGATTTTAGCATGACGTTAAAATCAAAGGTACATAGAAGCAAAATAGCTACAACCAACATTCCTGCACATACTCTCTTATTTTTGCCATTAACCGAGACTTTTTCTGATCGATGTTATCAACAGAAATATCTACATTAAATTCTTGTTTTATTAAAAACTGGATATCTTTAGAACTGCAATTTTGAAAGACACGGAATTTCAGTATAAAAACATCGATAAAATCTATTCCGTATTCATTCTCAAGTGCTTTAATCATAAGTTCCATGTCAATTTTAAAATCTACATCACCATATACTGATTGCGCGTTGGGATTAATCCATTCATCAACCGGGCCGGAGTTTTCTTCATTGCTAACATCTGAAAACACAACTTCTTGGTTATTAAATGTTCTTAATTTATCGCGAATTTTATTAACAAAGCATGTACCTAAATATGCGATTGGGGGAGCTTTTTCACAGTTAATTATTCCTGATTTATATTTTTGAAGTCCTTGCCTTATTCCTAACCTAGCCTCTTGCATAAGATCATCAGGATCTTCATACCAATCTATTTTAGACTGCGTAGAAAAAATATAACCTCTAACAGAAGGCGTAAAGATCTCGTAAATTTCTTCTTCTAAATCTTTTAGCTCCTCAAGATTATTTGTATAAACATATGCCCCGACTAAAGACTCGATAGTTTTTTCAAGAATTTCTTGTTCCATAATAAAACTAAGGGCTAATAAAATACGGGATTTTATCATCTCTTTCAGATTATTTACAAGAAAGAAATTGGAAGTTGTGATTTGGAATTTATATCTTGCGTCTGGTAAATTCTCCAATCATATGTACGCCTTGTTTTACTCTCGCATTAATTCTTAAACCAAGATTGTGTTGTTTTTGAAGACTAAAGCCGTGTTTTGAAAGTATGTTAACCCAATCTTCCCAAGTTCTATATTGCATGCTCCACTGCATATGAGGATTATTTACGTTAATTATCCAATCGTTGATTATTATAAACTCCCACTTTTCTAGATCGGATAAATTATTAAATTCCTGCGTCAAATCAAAATCAGTTTGAATATTAAGTCTTTGATTTGACGCAACAAGTTCTTTTATATCAGTAAGATTTTCAAAAGTTTCTTCCCATAAAACCAATTTTCCTCCAGTCTTTAGAGCTTTAAAAGCATTTGTTAGTATGCTCGTAATAACTTCTAAAGATTCAACGTGATGAAGTACAAATTGGATATTAATCAAATCAACAGATTCTGGCTTTATGGTCCAATTCTCATTTGAAGTTACCTGCAAATATTGACTCTTAGATGGCTCTAAGAAAGGTCTTGATTGTGGAATTACATCAATTGCGATTAGCTTTTCAACATTAGTATAGCGAGTTGCAACTTTATTTAGTGCATCTAGTTTATTTGCGCCGTAATCTAAAAATGTTTTAACATCTGCAAAATCTATCAGTTCTATTGGATCCAATTCTTTAGTTTGCGAAGTTTTTAAGTCTCTTGCGTTATTAAATAACTTATTAATTTCTTCTCGAAGTGCTTCAGAAGTTGAATTATCCCTACCATCATAAAAAGTTTTGATAATATTTTGGCCGTAAGAATAACCAATTCCAGCTTTCTGAAAATTTTTAGAATAGAAATTTAATAATAGATTTTTAACATTTGGAGAATTGTAAGTAGAAAGGTCTGGGTGGTTCATACATTAAAAATGCGTAGATCTGAGGCATGCCTGAAATCTACGCATTTTATTAATCGAATAATTTATCAAATTCTTCTTTATCAATAACCTCTTTTTCTAGAAGCAATAGAGCAAGTTTATCTAATTTAGCTCTATGTTCAACAATAATCTTCTTTGCTTCGTCATAGGCTTTTGTGACTGCCACTCTTACTTCATCATCTATTATCTCAGCTGTTTTTTCTGAATAATCTTTACTATCTGCATAATCATACCCAAGAAAATCTGAATCTGCGTGATCACCGTACTCAACTAAGCCTAGTTTATCATTCATACCAAATTGCTGGATCATTTTTCTTACTGTTCTAGTTGCTTGTTTTATGTCATTTGAAGCTCCCGTTGAGATATCTCCTAGAACAACTTCTTCGGCAGCGCGACCTCCAAGACTAACTGTAACATCAGCCATAAGTTTTGACTTAGAAATGATATTTTCATCTTTTTCTGGTAAGAACATTGTAACTCCGCCTGTTCCACCTCGGGACACAATTGAAATTTTATCTACAGGCGTAGCTTTTGGCGTAAATTTAGCAACTATAGCATGTCCAGCTTCGTGATACGCAACAAGTTTAAGTTCATCGTCAGTTCTTTTTCTGGATCTTTTAGCGGGACCTAAAACAACTTTGGAAACAGCTTCTTCAATATCATGCATTCCTATTGTTTTTTTGCCAGCTCCTGCGGCAATAATAGCTGCTTCATTCATAATATTTTCAAGATCTGCTCCTGTAAATCCTACTGTTCTTTTTGCAATTCTTTCTAAATCAACAGTCGAATCTAATTTTTTATTAGATCCGTGAATAGCTAGTATTTGTTTTCTACCTTCCACATCCGGAACCTCTATTCTTACTTGCCTATCAAACCTACCTGGCCTTAGAATAGCTGGGTCAAGCACATCAGGTCTATTAGTTGCTGCAATTACTATTACGTTTGTATTAGTTTCAAAGCCATCCATTTCAACCAGAATCTGGTTTAGTGTTTGTTCGGTACTTCCAGATTGAATTCTTGTTCCTCTTTTTCTTGCAACTGCATCAATTTCATCAATAAAAATCAATGAAGGCGCTGCCTTTTTAGCTTTTGCAAAAAGGTCTCTAACTCTAGATGCTCCTGCCCCAACCAACATCTCTTCAAATTCAGACCCAGAAGTATGAAAAAATGGAACTGCCGCTTCACCTGCAATTGCTCTTGCTAGTAAAGTTTTTCCTGTGCCTGGAGGACCAAACATTAAAATACCTTTTGGAATTCTAGCTCCTATACTTGTATATTTCCCTGGATTTCTTAAGAAGTCTACAATTTCATTAAGCTCATCTCTTGCCTCATCAATTCCTGCAACATCCTTAAAGCTTGTATTTGTTTTTGAGCCAAAATACATTTTTGCTTTTGACTGTCCAAATTGCATCAATCCCATCCCTGAAGATTGAGCACCTCTAAAAATTATAATTCCTAAAACTACAAACCCAATTAAAGTTAAGATAGTCAAAATGTCATCAAGACTGATTCCTGCCGGAACATTTACAGATATTATCTGGAAATCTTCTGAGCTCAGGGAAATGCCCTCGTTTTGCAGGATTTCTGTAAAGCTGTTTATATTTGGAGTCCAATCTATGTAGACTTTTTCAACATAATCATTGTTTATTTCCCCGACTACAATATTATCTAATTGATAAATCCTCGAGAACTGTTGTGACTCTAGTCTTGATGAGAACGAATCTTCTTCTACTTTTTTACCAAACACACTCAATTTTCTTACCTCTATTTGTAAATCACTTAAGTTGATATTGCTTTCTTCAAGCTTTTCTGTAAAAGCTTGCTCATTGACATTTTCAAGGAGAATATCTTTTGCCGTTCCACCTGTAATACCAAGAATAAAATTATCACCCACTATTATCTTTTCAACATTCTGATTACCTGAATTTAAAAAGGTTCTTAGTTCATTTACTAAGCCCTCAGGTTTTAGATAATTGACAAATTCAGTAAACTCAACCTTTCTTATACTTGTATCAAATCTTAGCACCTTAGTGTCGTTAGTTGATTTAACGTTATCTCCAATACTTCCTTCATAAAAAACGTAATATTTGCCATTAGCTACAATCTTTCCATCATCTTGCACTAAAAGTTGAGAAAATTCGTTTGAATTTAGCCCTTTTATCAAATTGTCTAAAGTTGTTTTATCTAGAAAGAACTGCCTATTAAGAAGACTAAAAATTACAAAAATTCCAAGAAGAACGGTCACAATAATAATAAAAGGGTTTACCTTAATCGATAAAGTTCTTTTATTATTCTTTGTTTTTTTGCTTGGAGTATTAATTTGAGAAAGTTTTTGTGTAAGCTCTTGAGAGAACTTCTCAATTTCTTCTTGTGTTAGATCTTTTTCTGAATTTTTGGTTTGTTTTTCTTTTTTTGCCATATCAATAGTAATTATACCAGCTTGAAGGTGAGAAGGCATATTATCTCTTCAAGAATTATTAAGTTTAAATAAGCTACCAGTTTCCTTATTGTCTTTTAGTATTATTCTCCTTTCTAAATTCTGACCATTCTTCTTAGTTTTAATTCGTAAGAATGTAGAATAAAGGTTAGGATATGAATGAAATAGTTTAAGTGAAAGTTAAATTTTTATTCTCAACAGCATATTATGCTGTTTCGTGCTTTCACTTACACTATTGCTTTCTCATAGTGAGAGCTAGGGATCGAACTCGCGACCTCAGGTTTACCTGCCTGACAAATTACAAACTCTAGTTTCAAATTTACCAAGGGAGGGGATCGAACCCTCGACCTCAGGTTTATGAATCCTGTGCTCTAGCCAACTGAGCTACCTTGGTTAAGTGGCTTTGTACTTTGTGGGCAGATGAATCCTGTGCTCCTTGCCAATATGCCAAGCATTTTGGCAGTTCGGAACTCTTTCCCTAAAATACCAGATGATTGATATAAAGTGCTTTTGTATTTTAACACGAGACAACACCATGTGTTGCCGAGAATAAAACTTTTATTTATTTAGAAACGGTCCCACTAACATGCGGGACCGTAGAGACATTATACGGGTTACTGGAAAAATTGTCTACGAGTTATGCTGGGGAAAGAGTTGAAGTTCAAGTACCAAGCTATTGTTATTTACTTAAACTATTGCTTTATTTTGCGGGGGTCCGATTCGAACGGACGACCTTCAGGTTATGAGCCTGACGAGCTACCACTGCTCTACCCCGCGATATTTTGTGCAAACAATGATAACACTTATTTTAAAAATTAATCAAGTTTAACCACCAGTCCAAAAAATTATCTTTAGACTTTAAATCCAGATATTCCTTATTCTCTGAAATATAGTAAGTAATTGGTTCTTTTGTTCTAAAAAGTGTTTCGTTGGCTCCAGCATATCCAAAGCCATTTCTTAAAGCTAATTCCCTAAATTCATCTGAAGAATAGTATGAATAATCATCCAATAAATCCCTATTTTTTTCTTCCAGCTCAGATAAGCTTTCCTTTTCATAAAGATAGGTATCGTAGTTAAATTTACCTCTATTAAGAGTACTAATTATATTAAAAATTAATATAACCGACAGAAAGGATAGCAAAAAAGTTAAACTAACTCCCTCGAAAATAATGTGGCTGGTATAGTGTTTCAATCTTAAAATTAAAACATTTTTTTTAGAAAAGAATCTGTTTTTTAACATAAAAAATTTTATTTGACCCAAAAACTAAAGCTATGATAACATTCGCAAGGTAAGCGTCCTATAATATTATACATTAGATCCTTTATAAATGCAGACTTCTCAAGAACTGATAGAAAATTTCGTACAATACTTGCGAAGAAAAAATAAGTCTCATTCAACTATTATTGCATACAAAAAAGATCTTGAGCAACTCGCAAGTTTAAATGTCAGAAAAAATCTAACTGAGTACACTGTTGATGATATAAAAAATGGGCTAAATTACCTAAGAACAGACAAGGGACTAACTTTAAAGACTGTTTCAAGAAAATTAAATAGTATTAGAACTTTTTATAAATATTTAGAAGCTAAGAACTTAATAAAAGATAATCCCAGCAAGAATGTTACTCACCCAAAGTTTCCACTAAAAAAACAAAGAGTTCTGTCAGAGATGGAGTGTCTTGCGCTTAAGGAAGTAAGCAGAGATAATGCAAGACTTTACGCAATGATTGAACTACTACTACAAACCGGAATTAGAATAAGTGAATTATCGAATCTAAATTTGAAAGATGTGCAAAACAAAATTGGTGAACATTACCTTCACGTTGAAAAATATTCAAACAACCCTGAAAGAAGAGTTCCTTTAAACGATAAAATAAATAAAATCTTAGCTTCTTACATTGATTCTTTACCTAGAAAAACTCAAACTAGCCCACTATTCCCTACACGTAGTGGCAAAAATATGGAAATTAGAAACATTAGGAGCTCAATTGATAGGGCAATAATTAAAGCTAAGGTTAAAAATGCATGTGTAAACGATATTAGAAATACTTTTATCGTAAGGCAATTGGAAAATGGGATGTCTATTTCAAAATTAGCTGAAATTGTTGGCCACAGAAATATTCTTACAACGCAAAAATATATCCGTCTTCTTTCAAAAAAATACAAACCTACTGGAATAGATAAAGTGTGCGAGTTATAATACTGAAGTTAATAATTCAGTACAGATTTCTAGCTCAGCTGGTTACTTGCCTTGCCGAAATGCATGGCATGCAGGCAGGTAGCACGGGTTCTTTAAAGAAGTTAGGTATTAAAAATAGACCTGTAGCTCAGTTGGTTAGAGCACGGTTCTTATAAAGCCGGGGTCCGTGGTTCGAGTCCACGCAGGTCTATTTTTAATATCTTTACTTTAGAATTAAAGCTCGGGAACTCATTCGACATGATAATATCATGTCTCACGTGGTTCGAGTCCAAGTGGCCTACTTTGAATAACTTTTTAGAATCCAAATGAAGGCATTCCGAAAGGATTTGATTTTTCTTTCTCCTCTTCTTTTATAAATGTACCTCTTAGCTTAACTTCATTTTCAATAATATTTCTATCCTTGCCGTATTTGAGTCTTGAAATCTGTTTAATTATATCTGAAAGCTCTGGATTTGGTGATGTAATCATACCAAATGGAGATTGATCATACATTGAAGTAATGGAGAATGGTGGTGTTGGCTTACCATCCACAAGCATTTTTATAAATGCATTTCTGTTTTCTACTTGAATTAAATCATTTCTCGTAAATGCCCCTTCAAACTCCTTTTCTAAAAATTCTGCATCATCAACCCCAACTCTGAATACAGCCTTATTACCAACGTTTCCAAAAATAGCATCTCTAATTTTTGTATCCCCTCCAGTTCTTGTCAGCTGTCCTATAAACTGATGGCCTATCGTTAAAGATAATTTGTACTTTCTAGCTTCCGACAAAATAATCATAATTCCATCAGTCAAGAAGTTTTGGAACTCATCTATGTACAAAAAGAACGGTTTTCTTTGACTTTCAGAAACACTTTCACGGCCAAGACCTGCAACCAGTAACTTACCTATTAAAATCATACCCAATAGATTTGCATTGAAGTCTCCAATTTTACCCTTTGAAAGCTTAGCCAAAAGAATTTTCCCATCATCCATAATATTTCTGAAATTTACTGTAGAATTTTGTTGAGCCACTATTGGTCTTACATAGGCATTTGACAAGAAACTTGCAAGTTTTGAAGTAATGTATGGCGTCATATTCTTAAGTGATGCTTCTCCTCCTGCTTTTTCAGCCTGTTTTTTCCAGAAGTCAATAACTTCCTGGTCATCACACTTGGAAAGTTTATAAGCTCTATAGCCATCATCTGCAAAAATTTTAGGTATTTCTAGAAGTGTTGAGCCCGATTCTTTATCGGCGGTTAAAAGTAAGATTCCGTATCTCATATACTGCTCAAAAATAGGACCTCCAGTTTTTTTCAAATCGTATAGTGTATCAAAAATATTTAGCATTTCGTTAATTACAAGAGTTTTTTCTGCTTCAGTGTTGAATTCGAGCATGTTCAGGCCAATTGGTCTTTCAAGATCCGCTGGGTCAAAAACAACAACATCTTCGACTCTCTCTGGTGGTATTTGTTCCATTATCCTTTCTACATCAGTACCATGTGGGTCAATATAGGCACACCCATGCCCCATTTTTATATCCCTGATCATCATGCTGCTCATAAAATATGATTTACCAGAACCTGTCTGCCCAATAATGTACATATGCCTCAACCTATCATCAGGCTTAATAAAGATTTCCTTGGTTTTTCCTCTAAAAATGTTTCTCCCCATATACATGTAATCCTGTTGATATGCAGTTGTTACAAAATCCGCAGCTGGCATTTTGCTAGATAAAAGCCATTGTATGTGGGGAGTTGTTATTAGCTTGTTAGGGAAATGAAAAAGTGTCGCAAGCTCCGATGAGTTTAAAATCATAGACTCCCTTGGCAATCTGTACACAAAATCCTTTGTTATTTTCTTTAATTTCTTTTTATCGACTTTCTTAAATCTATTGCCCCCTTCTTTTGTAAACTGATCAAAAGTACTAAGAATATTAGAAAGATGAGTGTTTGCTGACCCTTCCATATCGGAAACCACCACTACGCGCACGTCTGTTTGAAACCCAGATTTGCTTGCTTTCACATCGATCATTTCAAGAGTGTCTTCATTCACCTTGACCTTACCCTTGTTATCGGGGTCACTCATCTTTTCTTTTATTTTTCTGATATAGTCTTTTGAATCATTTCGCCAGCTTGACCCTGCCGGGGTTATTACAACCTGATATGCGGCAGCTTCGTTTGATTGAAGCTTACTGAAAGCATCTAAAAGTGTAGCAAGAGGATCTACAGGAAGCTCTTCGTAATTTCTGACCGGTAATCTTGATTCTTTATCTAATGTAAGTGCAGCAAAAGCAACAGATGCATCATCAGGGAATAAATTGTACTCTTTTACTCTATTAATTTCTGCCTCAGGATAATTACCATTAATTTGCCTATCAACAAGATTCGCAATTTTTTCAGGGCAAACCACAAAAAACCTTATATTATCTTTGAACGCAACAATTTCAAAACTTACGAAAGTTTGGGCATCTAAATATTTTTGAAGTCTTTTTAATTTCTTCCCGATTCCAGTTAATCCTGTAAACATTTGGTCGGCAGCCTTAATCTCAATTTCATTATCTTGTGGTAATTTAACTTCAAAGTAAGCAAGGCCCAAAGATTTTTTCAAAGAAGACTTTTCTTTTATATTCTTTAGAAACTCCTTAAAAAGTCTTATTGCTAAAATTGATATACCTGCAAGTACGACAACAACAGCTAGGATTGTTATCAAAAAACTTGCTATTGCATTTGTATCTACTGAAGGAGCATCGATCATTATTTAGAATTAAGATTCATTAATTAACAATAGTTTCAACTAAGGCCGCTAGAGCTTTCCTGCCTTCATTTCATTTAAAAACTTTTCGAATTGAATAGCAAGCCACTTATTTGATGCTGTATCTGATTGTTTTTTATTTTGCTCTATAAAGTTTAGGGTCTGGGCAATATCTGTAGGATCAAAATTTTTAGGTTTAAATCCATCGCCATAAGGCAAAGGCTTTGGCTTTACTATTACAGGTGCAGGAACAGTGCCTTGCACGGCTTGGGTTTGCTGCTGAGACTGATTTTGCTGAGATTCAATGTTCGATTCAGGTTTTTTAATATCAAGGCTATGCTCCAAGGTCGACTCCAAAGATTTTTCAGGAGTAGATTGTGGCATTTGTGGTACAGATTCTATTGATCCAGAAGAGCTACTACTTACCTTTGTTTGCTCAATTTGATTTTTAACAAAGTTATAAGCAACATCTAAAGGTACAACCTGTCCATTAGGTGCATAAACCAAGGGTGCTCCATTTTCATCATTGCCAAAATAATTAAACCCGAATTGAGACAGTGTTTTTAGAATTTCTTGTATATTTGGATTTTGCGGATTCATTTATTAACTTATTTAGTTATAAAAGTTTTTAATATTCCAACGTTAAAAAGTTAAATCCTTTTAACTTTTAAACTTTCTTATATTCCGTATTTCTTTCTATCCATATCAATATTTCTTTTAATATCACGTTCCTTTAGCTTTGCTCTCTTATCAAATTTTTTTAAACCTTTTGCAATTCCAACTTCGACTTTGATTAGATTATTATCTTTTATATAAACCATTAGTGGAACTACTGTTAGCCCAGGCACCTTAATTGCTTCACGAATTTTTGCCATTTCTTTTCTTTTTAGCAGTAATTTTCTATCTCTCTTTACTTCAGCTAAAGTCTTTTCCCCAGCAAATCTTAACGGATTAACTTGAGAACCAAGAAGAAAAATTTCTTCTTTTTTTTCTTTTATATAGCTACTTTTAAGATTAATTCGGGATTCTTTTATAGATTTAACTTCCCACCCTTGAAGTACAATTCCAGCCTCAAATTTATCTAATATTTCAAAACTAGCATAAGCTTTTTTATTATTTGCAACTATTTTCATTACTTAAAAATCTAATCTGATAACCTTCGTTCCATCTAATACATATATCTTTCTTGAAGCTTCATTAATTACTACTTCTTCAAGGCTAGAGAACATGTTTTCAGACCCTTTGTAAACAAACTGCTTAACAAATTTCATAGACTTCTGTTCGTTATCTTGAATCTCAAATAATAAGACCCTTTTATTTTTACCATCAGCAACAACCATAAAATTCTCAGACACATCAAAACTGGTAGCAGAATTCATTGCAGTATAATCTGAGCTAACAAGACCACTAAAGGTGTCTTGGGTAATAGTATTATCGCCTCCCCCAAGGTATCTTCTAATACCTTTTCCTGAAATCAAAACGTATATTTCGTAAGGTGTTGCAATATCTATAGCATTCGCAAGTTCAGGATCTGTTTTCCAATTAGGTGGATTTGTTGCGACATACAGAACACCTCCGCCAACAAACTCATTACCATTCCTATCTCTTTTGAAAATTTGTTGATGATTTTGATGAATTTCGTAAATTGCTTGGTTGCCTTCAAATACTGAGGCTTCAACAACTTTTCCAATAATTGCCTGAGCCGTACCATTAATTCGAGTAAGCGAGTTCGATTGACCTTCTTTAAACCTACCTACTGATGCCGTTTGATCATTATCAAAAACTAGAATATCATTTGAAGGCTCCCTCACTAGGAACATTGGTTGGCTTAAGCCTGTAATGTGTTCTTGTGCAGTTGAACCTAAATTTACACCTGTTTTGTATACAACATTTCTGGTTTTATCAGATATGAATAGGTTACCGTTAGAATATTCTAGATCCGAAAGACTTGCATTAGGAAATACTTTTCCAACATCAACAATTATCTGAGGTTCGGTAATACCATCAACTAAAAGTAGCTCATCTTTTTCTGTGCCTACCCGTCCGATTATCGTATCTAGCCTATCAGTAAATAAATCTTCTTTCTTTTGAGTTTCAGCACTAGATGCTAGATTATTCAAACTTGCAAGAACAAGATTTTTTCTTTGTTCACCTTCATTTTTAGCAGTATCAACTTGTTGAGAAAGACTTTGCAATTGAAGTTCTAAGTTGGAAACTGCATTTTCAGCTTCATTAACTCTCCTCTTTTCTGCCCTATCACTTTGAGCTTTCCTGATACCAAAAAATAAAACTATAACTAAAATTACGGTTACAATAATTAATAATCTTCTATTTCTTTTTAACTTGGAGCCTCGCAAATAGATATCTCTTCTATCACCCGTTCCTACAATTTGGGTCTTAAAAAAAGAGTAAATCTTGTTTGCTACTAAAGATATTTTGGCAGAAATGATGTTAATAATATGTGCATAAGTTTTCTTGTTATTTTTGAAATGAGCTTTTACTTTTCCATTCCAAACACCAGAGACCCCGGACGCGGCCTTCTTTGAAAAAATTTCAATTTTACCTGTAGATTCGCGTCCATATACATTATCTTCCAACAACGCTTCATCATTTTCATACAAATCTTCCTTTTTGGACATTCTTGGAAGATCATCATCATATTCAAATTCATCATCATCTTCTTCTTCACGGTTTCTGAAGCTTTTGGCTTTATCGATAAGGTTAGATGATTTTATTTTTACAGTAGCTTTTAAAGTTCGTAACTTTGAAGTCCATTTGGATTTCAGCGAAATATCCTGAGCATCCTCATCTACTTCTAATGCCTCTTCATCTTCAATTACATCTAGTTGTTCTGCATCATTTTTGTCTATTTCAACTGAAGAATGATCAAAACTGTTTGCAATATTTTTTTCTAAATCATCGTCGTGTTCTATGTCATCGCTTCTTACATCTTCGAGCTCTTGTACAAAAGGCATTTCCCATGACTGCTCTTCATCGCCAATCATTAAAAACGCCCATCCGATCTTTGCTTTAATTTCATCCAGCGAGATCAAATTTTTATCATTCATTACTTTTTCAACAAGACTACTTCCGTCTTGCGCCACTTTTGAAGTTGCCAATGCAACAAGATCTGTTGATTCCAATTCTAGGCTTCCACTTTTCATAAAGCCGCTTTGCGCAGCATCAATCAAAACTTTTGATATTTCAATTGTTTTTTCACCACGCTTTACGTAAATCTTACTTTCTCCAATTACCAGTGCATACATAATATTTCCTACTATAACGCACACCGCCATTTCTAAATCTAATCCTTCTTTCAAAATATCTTCCTCTCGAGATAAGACAAAGTCCATTTTAGACTTCATTGACCAAACAGCATTTTCAAGCCTAGCAAGAATCTCGCTTTCCTCTGAAGAATCATAGTAAGCATTTTGAAGCTCATCAACCATTATTTTAGCAACAGGCTCTACATTTACGTCTTTGGCTGTTGTTTTTAAACGTGTTACAGCAAAAATGTCCCCAAGTCTTTCATGGATTTCAAGCTCCTTAGGGATATAACCGTAAATGCCAGCCCAGTCATAACCCAGTAATTTTCCAAATGTAAATTCAGTTCGTAAGTTCATAAGATATAAAGTTACAGATTTTAGATTTATTGGCGAAGGTCAATAGCTAATAGTCCATGAAAGACTTAAGTAATTAGGATAAACTATCGACTATTCACACTAACTTAGTATATCAAAAATTTTGGTGTTTTAGGCTAAAATGAATATCGCCAGAATAATTGTCAACACAACTATATAAAAATTTGTGAAGAATGTGAAGAAGAAAGAATTCTTAGTTCTTAGCTCGCGATTCATCTTTGTCATATCAAGGTATAGTTTAAAACCTAAAAGCAAATGCCCTAAAGCGAAAATTATCGCTCCAATCTTAACTAATTCTAAAACTTCAGGTAATACAAGATTTTCCATTATTGAATTTTTCTAACAATATTTCTTAAGTCCAAAATTGTATCTCTAATTTGAGTCGGCTTTGGAACGGATTTAAACATAACTTGACCTGTCCTGGATGCCGTTAGAATTCGAATATCCCCATAATTAAATATCGACTGAAAGATTCCACTTGCACCAGTTTCTTTGACATCTTCAATATTTTCTAGGGCTGCTTCCGTAACTGTATAGGAGAAAAAGGGCTTAAACTCATAACTTAGCATTCTTTCGTTTGTAACTATATAAGGATCAAAATACCAATCAAAAAATTCTTTTACCAGATTGGTAAATATTACTGAATAGAAAGCTAAAAGTATTAAAAAAATACCTTTAGGTGTAAATACTTCATTAAACTCAATATTTAATAAGTTCAATATAAAAATAAAGATTGGTGGAACCAAACTATAGCCTAAATTTCTAATTATCCAGCTTATATTTGTAATCCAATGCCTTCTAACTAGAACATAAACTTTTTCTCCTTTATTCTGTGTTGCAAATCGAACATGTGAAGGTCTGTATTCTACACTTCCCCAAGAAGATCCTTTATGTTGCGGAACAGCTCTGTTAATCTCTCTAAGGCCTATGGTTTTACTTGAATTAGGCAACATCTGTGGTGCAGGTATTCCTCCAGGAGATGATACTGGAATTGGCGCATAAGAAGGATATGGTTGATTTATTCTGGGTTGAACTGGTTGTGGTTGAATATTAGGATTGTAAGGTTGATTATTCATTTAGGTTGAGTGTTTTTATCTGTTCGAATTTTAGCACATTTAGCTTCACCCTGTCCTGAGACAACATACTATGTTGTCGAATGGAGCTGATTAATACTCGATAGGATAATATCCTATCTCGGGGTGGCTGCAGGCCGGGTGAGGCTAATGCACGCTAATATAAAACGTCTGGCTGTAAATATAATCTAGTCTTCCTGTATCGTACGACCATGAATTCCAAATGTTTTTAAACCACCATCCTCCAATTGATCTAGTTTGACCTGTGCTACCAGTTAACCAAACTCTTTTTACCCTTTGCGACGCGTCTCTTTCAAATCCAACACCTGTAACGTTACCAATAGCACTCTTAAGACTTCCTGCTTCGTTACTTACATTGGGTGCATATGGCCCAGATGGGTTTGCTGCGTAATTAAGCATTTCGTCAATATGAGTAAAATTATAGTTACCTGTATTGTAGTGCCAATTTGTCCACTGAGTGTATGCCGCGTAAGCATTATCATTAACTGCTCTCAAATATCCGACAGGAGTACCATAACCGGAAAAGTTTTGCCATATTGTATCGTTATCTGCTGTCCCATTTCCTTGATTGTTATCAGAAGAATATAGCGCATCAATCACTTGCCCTGCGTATGTAATTACTTGCCCTCTTGTTTCATCTGCGGCCCATCTAGTATATTGCCCACCATTGTACACTTGAGACCTTGCATCACTATACAACCACCCTCTGCTAATACCATACGTTCTGAAGGCAATAACTTGTGCTTTTATAGCCTCTTCCGGCCAACAGTCCCAAGGAGTTGAAGTATTATCTACTACATACTTATCAGGTCTTGCATCTCTTTGTTCTTGTGTTCCGCAAGCTCTTCCAGGAACTTCGCCTTGACCTGCAACATAATTCTCCACATTAATAACCCCATAACCATCAACCGTTACAGAAGCATTTTCATATCCTGTAGCGATCGCAACATTTGTATAATAAAAATTAATAATATTCTGAGCAGTAAATCCATGGCTTAAGGCCATTCCATAAGCCCCCCATTGGCTCATACCGACTCCATGTCCTTGATATAAATCTCTTCCAACTCCAAAAAAGTTTAACTGTGTTCCTTCGTTTATGGTTCCGCCATTCCCATTTTCCTGCTCTAAAATCCATTTTTCTCTTTCGTATGCAGATTTTTGTTCATCTAAAAGATTATTTATTTGTTTTTGTATGTTCTGCGACTGGTTTTGTAATGTACTTACTTGCCCGTATGTACTTGCAGCAAGTGAGTTTAAATAAGCAACTCTAGCCTCAAGTTCCTTTTTTTTGTTTTCCAAGTCAGCATTAATCTGTTCTAGTTTTTTAAGCTGTTCTTGATAATCAGAAATTTGCCCATCTAAATCCCGAAGGTCATCAATTATTAAGTTGATATCAATATTATCGTCTTTAAGAACAGTAGCATTGTACTGCTCTGTTTTATTAAAATCATATTGAGTTTTAGCAATAGAATTTGCAATTGGATTATTAGTTCTCCAATCCATGTAAGAATTTCGAAGTGATAGTGATTGTCTTGCCAGTCTTTCTTCTTTTTCTAGCTCCTTAAGTTTTTGCTCAGAAATAACTATTTCCAGTAACGTTTCGTTATATTTTTTTTCAGCAGTAAGTTTTTCTATTTCAGCCAAGATTGTTGCAAGTTCACCTTGAGCGCCATTTAGGTCTGTAACTTTTGCGTTAAGATCTTGTTGTGCTTTTTCAAGATCCTGTTTAGTTTTATTTAATGTTGCGTTTTGAGCATCAATCTCTGCTTGAATTTCTGCAGATGACCGAGCCTGTACAAGAGAAATGAAACTAAAGCTAGAAATAGCCAGGATTAGTATTACAGTTATTATTTCCGTAAGTTTATTTTTTATCATGTTAAAAAACAAGTAATAAAGTTGTAATACATAGTAATGCGATTGTATTTCAATTTATTACCAAGTATTACTTGCTATTCTTTTACATAAAACACCTGTCCCACCACATTATTTTCTTTAAGGAACTCTTTAATTTGCTGTACCAATTGAGTTTGAGTGCCGCCGTTACTAACTACAAAAAGCGGCATAACTTCATTATAAACATTACTAGTATTACTGGCAAACCCTGTTGACGAAAAATCAGTAGGTGCTAGGTTTTTAAGCCGCTCTTTTAAAGCTGTATACTCTTCTCTACTCATAGAATTTAGAGCAGTTGTAATTATTGCCGCATTCATCTTTGCAAGTTCTTTACTTTTATTATCTAACTCTACTCTAAAGTCATTATAAGTTCTATTATGTAAAATATTTAAAATGCTAGACTGAAGTTTTTGAAGTTCGGTTTCCAGAGCTTTTGCCCAAGCCGATTTTACAAAAACAGCATTTCTCGATTCGTGAATGTCGGTAGGATTTGGCTCAACTTCTGGCTCTTTGTTATAAAATTGTAAATCAACTGGGGATTCCAATAAATTGAGTAATATTAAGTTTAATATTTGAAGAAACAAACCAAATAAACCTACTATTATAACCGTTTTAGAAAAAGATCCGAAATAAAGGCTTACTGTTATTAGAAATTGCAAAATAATAAGAATCAATAACCCCTTTGCTCTGAAGGCAAAATCATCTTCATCTTTACGGACAAGGAAATTTGCAAAAGAATTTGTAAGTTGTAGTTTTTGCTCTCCGAAAAGTCTTTCTGCTTTAAGCTCACTAATATTTTTTCCCGCAAGATCACGATTTACTTCCTGCTTATAAAATGAAAGGTCATCTTTAATTGCATTTTGAATTATCATGTAATCCTGAATTTCAATGCTAAGCTTTTGCATGTTATCTACCTCTTGCTCTTTTTCTTGGGCTTTTATCTCTGTTTTTACTACAAAATCCATTTTCTGCTCGTAGTCCTTAATTTTTTGAAAGTCGGATTTTAAGCTATTTGTAGATTCTTTGAGTTTAATATTTTTTTGTTCAAGAAGAGTTTTAAAATCCTCAATTGAAACTGCACTCTCAATGTTTATTATCCTTGAGTTCAGATTTTCTTGTGTAAATTCTTGATTTGTGATTTTTGAAATATATTCAAAAAAATTTTCGAAGGTATGATTTCCATCTATATATAAATCCAGCGTGCCTTTTGAATAATCCTTTTTTAATTTGAGCTTTTGTCCTGAAAAGTCAAAATCTATTTCAATAAGTTCTTTAGTAAAATTTGCAAAACCATAAAGATCAGCAAGTTCTCTAAAAACTTTTTGAGGCAAATTTTTAGAAAGATCTACTGCTGAGTTATCGATTTTGACAGATATTAATGAAATACTCATTAATATATACTAGCAGAAATAAACTTCAAAATAAAAAACTTGAGAAGCAAGTTTTAATAAAACCCATCCCCAAAAAAGCTAGATTAATACCTAATCCAAACACCCCCACTACATTCATATGTATCAAAAGCAGGCACTGCACCGCCTCCAACTTGATTGCATGTATGTGTCTGCCCTTCTGGAGCACATGCGTATCCTGAAGCATCGGGTTGAGAAAAATTACATGGATCTCCAACCATCAAGCCCTTAGGATCTGTACAAAGTTCAGGGAAGAAAAATTGAAATCTTGGTAAAGTGTCGAATTGGTAACACTTAACATCTCCATTTAACCCCAAAACTCTAAAAAAGGTAGTCAAAATAGGGATAGCTGTAAATACTAGAATAAAGCCTAAAACATAATTTATTATTCTTTGCCTTATTGCAGTAATTTTTGTTACATCACCTCGAGTAATTGTATATTGATAACCAAGATAGACTAACATTAAAAATGAGAATGATCCCACCAAACCCCATACGATATATACTACCCTTACAAACCAAACTTCTGCCTGTTGTAGTTTAGGAGGTCTTAAAAGTGCTTTCTCTGTAGATATTATTGCGCCTGATCCATCTTTATACAAACATTGGCAAAGTTGTTTTGAAGAATCATATATTAATTGCGACGAACCGCCGCTCACGTCTCTACATTGATAACTACTGCAACTTGAGCTATTAGCTGAAAAATCAAAATCCTGAAACTGTGCAGAAGCATTTCTTATAAGTGAAAGAAATGAGAAAGATGCTACAAATACGAATAATGTAGCTATAAATGCCCTGCTACCCATAATGTTTTTGAATTAAATTGGTAAATCAATTCCAAAACCATCATCAGGTCTATCAACTTCATCTTGGCTCAAGCCACCTGTAGCATTGAAGAACGCAATTACAACCACAATCCCTATAATTCCTATAAATAATGCTGCAATTCCAATAAATACACTCTTTATTGCTTTTTGTGCTTCTTGAATTTTATCAGCATCTCCTTCACTTCTAATATACTTAACAGCAGCCTTAATGATAATGTAAATTGAAACAACAATAATTCCAACAAATACTAGTGATAGCCCGAATTGGACAAGTCCTGCAGTTGTATCCACTGCGTCTTGGGCACCTGTTGTTTCACCAGTACATAAAGAATCGCTTAAAAAAGATACATTCTTTAAAAATGGGAATATATCGTCACAGATTACGTTTTGTGCATGTACATTTGGTGTATAAATAGAGAAAAATGAAACTACTAATAAAAGAACACTTAAAACTTTTCTTTTCATTTTTTTTGTTTGATTTAAAAGATAAGTAACGAATTAAGTATAATTTACAATATTAATCTACAAATGGCAAGTTTGAGCCAGGGTCTGGGGATTCCAAATCAGGCGAAAATATTCCAGAACCACTAAATAACCCAACCACTACTATCAAACCTATTAATCCTATAAATATAACAGCGATCCCTATCATTACTGCTTTTATTCCAGCAAATCCTTCCTGAACCTTTTCTGCATTTGATTCAGCTCTGATTATTGTAAGGCTGGCCTTGATAACTAAAAAGATTCCATAAATAATTATTAAAACAAAAATTATACTTAGCCCAAAACTTACATATTCTTCTATAGTATTATTTACAGCATCTTCGGAGGACCCTTGATCTGGATTTAATGGACCAGGACAAGGAAATATATCGCAGAAGGTAAAGCTGTCTGCACTTGAAGCCTGGACGGTGTTTCTGCCTAGAAATGGAGATATTGTAAACACAGTAAATGCAAATAGCCCTAAGGACATAGCGTATAGCGTATAGCGTATAGCTTGTTGTCTTTTCATTTTCCATTTTTCATTTTTCATTTCTTTCATATTAATTGCTTATGGGTTAGAGATTTACGTGTTTGCGCTATGCTGAAAGAACTTTTGAACTCATTAACTCGCTAACACAAAAACACACAAACTATTGTATAAAACATACACTATCCGCTTCTTCTTTTGAGTCAAGCAACCCAAATGCCTGATAATAGTATTGTACTTCTTTACCATCAATAGTAGTATTGCATTCTCTAAAAGCTAAAGGCCAATTCCACACTGCTCCAAGTCCCAAGAAAGCACCAACGACTACAATAATTATTGGGAAAACGAAGGTAAGTGCTGCACCTTCTAGAACCGCTCTAACTTTTTTTACTGCCTCTTGCAACCCTTCTTGGTTTGACGCATTTTTCATGGCTTTTATTCCTGTCATTACAATTTTTATAATCCAAAATATCACAATCGCTAATAAAACTACGTTAAAGCCAAAAGATATATATGACATTGTTGTGCTGTATTTAGTATCAAGTGCAAGCTGGGGGAAAAATGGAACTTTTATTTGCTCCAATCCTACGTTGTCATCAATATTAAAATCTTCATTAAAGTCTACGGATTGCCCCACAACATTTGTAGACAGAAACGTAAAGCTCAAGATTAGGCATATACCGACTAGCGAATAGCTTATAGCGTATAGCGTATTATTGTTTTGCTTGTTCAATTTGAATCCCATTTATTTAGATTAATACTCGTTTAAAGTTATAAGGTTAGAATGTTTTAACGTTGAAACATTACAACATTTTAACCAGTTACGTTATAGTTATTACTGTTCCTGGATCTGGATCACCCAGAATTATTAACTGATTTAAACTACCCAACCCTAGTGCGCTGAATACCAATTGTACTATTATAATCACCATCCATAAAAGTATAAACCCAGGAATTATCGCCTTCAAAATTTCATTATATATAGCTTGTATTTCTTCTGGATTTTCAGTATTCGCTCTTTTTACTGCTCCAAGATAAACTCCTCTGCCTAATGCATATAGCGAACCTGCGCCTAAAGTTGTAGTAATCAAGACATTAATTAATGCTACAAGCTTTCTATTTGATTTGACATAAAATCTAGTACCAAAAGCGTCAACTTCGTCAAAAACTTCAGGCTCTGTAATACTGCTTGATGAGCCTCTGCACTTATTATTACAACAAATGGTTGTAGGATTTAATATCTTTGCATTTACGCACTGGAAATCTGGTTCGTAACAGTCCGTATCCTCGCTATTTTCACACGCCCTTGGACATGAAACAGGTGTACCAAGTGGAGGTAGACAATCAGAAGTACCTTTAACCTTCTGACTTTCTGGTACTGTTAACGCTACTAAAAATATGAAAACAGCAGAAAATAATATAATAAAAAATTTTAGTCGATTTAGTTGAGACATAGTCAATAATTAAGAATAGGAATCAAACAAGGCTTCTAAATTGTAAAAAGTTGATCTGTTCCCAACAATCCAGCAACTGCGTTTACAATTGTTGGTGCTAAAACTGCTATAGCAAATCCTGTTGCCGCTGCAATTATAATCTTTGTACTGCTTGCAATTTTCTCTGCATCTGTTTTGGCAGTTAATCTAACCCACCCTCCATATAAAACCATTGCTCCAAATGTTAAGATAAAAATAGGTCTGATTAAAGAAGTGGCTACATTGATTAGTTCTTCTAGACTATCGTATTTTGAAGGATTTGGAATTGTGTAATCAAACTCCTGAGCAGAAACTCCAAAGAGTTTTCCTGCAAAAGCAAGTACAAAAAGAAATGATGTAATTGTTAAGAACAGCTGTTTTGATTTTTTCATGCATACTTGTGTCATCCCGAGGGAAATCGAGGGATGAATTATATAAACGTATGTCATGGTTCGATTTCCCTCACCATGACAACTGACCTTAATATACTTTCGCATCTAACCCATCAAATTCAACACCTTTTCCACTAACCAATTCGCGACTAATAATCAAATCTGCTAGTTTGTCTTCAATTGTGTCTTGCACTATTCTTCTTAGTTCTCTTGCACCGTAAACAATGTTATACCCAAGTTTAGTTAATTCATTAAGTGTTTCCTGATTCCACTTTAGGTCCATTCCTTTGTCGTTCAATCTTTTGTCTATATCATTTAACATTATTTCGCAAATTTGTTCAACTTCTGATTTATTTAGTGGCTTAAACATTACGATTTTATCAAATCTATTTAAAAACTCGATTCTATAAATTTTTCTAAGTTCTGGTAAAGTTTGGGTTTGTATATCTTCGTATTTAATATTTTTTGCTGTCAATTCTGCAATTTCTTTCGATGCGGCATTACTCGTTGCAATAATAATTGTATTAGAGAAATCAATAACTCTACCA
Source organism: uncultured Candidatus Saccharibacteria bacterium (assembly GCA_964607415.1). Lineage (GTDB taxonomy): Bacteria > Patescibacteriota > Dojkabacteria > J137 > J137 > CAZSKK01. Next base: position 133,326 of record CAZSKK010000002.1, read on the forward strand.
GCCCCATCAGTAATCCTTCCATCGTCCAATATCTGAAGAAATAAATCAAGAACTTTTGGATTTGCTTTTTCTAATTCGTCAAGAAGGATTAAACTGAATGGTCTTGATTTAACAGCTTCTGTTAGAAGCCCGCCCAAATAGTTTCCGTTAGAATCTGAATATCCGATCAATCTATTCAAATTCTTATCCTCGTGAAATTCTGACATATCAAGCCTAATCATCAACTTCTCGTCACCATAATAAAGCCCCGCCAGTGTCTTTGCTACTTCCGTTTTCCCTACTCCTGTAGGGCCATAGAACAAAAAAGAAGCCACAGGCCTTCTGCCACTTGCTAAACCTGACCTTGATCTTCTTAAAGCACTTGCTACCGATCTTATTGCCTGATCTTGTCCTATTACTCTTTTATGCATTTCTTGTTCGAGGCTTTGAAGTAGTTTCGATTCTTCATCAGAAATACTCCCAACATTTACACCTGTTTTTTTCTTTAATAATTCATCTACAGTATTTTCATCAACAAATTTTAAGCCTAAATTTTTTGCTGTTATAAAAGATTCTTCCAAAAGTGCTATCCCCTTGTCTGGCATTGATCTTTCGTATTCAAATTTTGGGGCAAATTCTACAATTCTTTTTATTGCTTTAAATCTTATTGGTATTTGATATTTTGACTCAAGTGGTTTTACTTCATCCAAAAGTATTTGCAATGAAAGATTACTTGCAGGTTCGTTCAAAAATACTGTTGAAAATAAACTTGCCAGATTTTTAAGTGGCTTAACACCCTGGTTGTAATACTCGTTTGTGGTTGTAGCAATCACTTTAATATTGCTTTGACTAATCATATTTACAATCAAATTAATTACTTCCAATCGACCTTCAGTTCTAATTGTTAAAACTTGAGAGAAATCCTCTAAAACCAAAACAATATTTCCAGATGAAACTATTTCTTCCAGAATTTTTTGTAAGTTCATCTTAAAATTATCGATTGAAGAAGATTTTGTAAAAACTTTATTTAGATCAATAACAACCATTCTGTAATCTTTTAAAGAATCAGGAACATCTTCAACAACCATTTTTGTTGCTATGCTTCGCAGAAAATGAGTTTTTCCAACTCCCGGCTCTCCAATTAAAAGGCATGCCGCACCATTTTTTCGCTCTAAAATTCTGAATAAATCTGTAGTTTCAGATTCTCTGCCAATCATTACTTCAAAGTTATTAGTAGCCGCCTGAGTTGTAAAGTCAGATCCAAATGTATCCAAAGTTGGAGTAGCTTTAGAAGTGTATGCCCTGTTAATTGCACCCTTTGGTTTTAATTTAGATAAACGTTGCCAGATTGTAAAGTACTGAGATTTTGTTCTTTCATTCTTAATCCACATCCTTAAGCCTTGAATTTCAAGCTCGCCAATATCTAAATCTTTTAAAGGTTGATTCCAGTAAAATCTTGCCAATGTTGTTAATAAAACCACTTCATCGATTTTATTAGCCTCAAGAGTTAAAGCTTCATTAAATACGCGTAAAAATAGATCCTTAAAATTTGTATCAAAGCTTGTATCTTTTGTTTTAAAGTATTCAATAATTCTTTGTCTAATGATTGATTGCTCTGCACCTAGTCTACTTAGAACAATCTTGGAAATTTCAGGATTTTGTAAAATATTGTCGGATAATGCAAGAAGAAATTGCGAATCGTATTTAAAATAGATTTTATCTATCAAATTAAAAACCGAATCTGAAAGATAATTATCTATTTCTACATTGTGTAATTTGCCATCCGCCTTTATTTTCTTTTTAACGTGAGTAAGCTCCAAATCTTCCCAGTTTTCGCCAAATTGATTTTTATTTCGATTTAGAAATAAAGAATAAAGAATGAAAAATATTGAAAAATAAGGAATCAAAAACAGAGTTTTGGTCGGGGAAAAAACTTCTTTCACTTCAAAACTTCCGTTTAGGATTATAAGCAAATATGGAATTATTAATATAAATAGCCCTAAAAACAGAACGAATTTTGCAGCATTTTTTTCAATTGCGTCTTTGGATTCATGTTCACCATGGAACCTAAATAAATCATCAAAATCTATAACCAGATTTAGATTTGAAAGGGTTCCTATTTGTGTTTTGCCTTTATAGATTTTCATAAAGTTCGAATAACCCCATTCTTCTTATTCTCGAATACACAATGTGTATTCTCGCCCTTTAATTAAAGGTAGGGGTCACAATATCATTCTTGCCACCTGCACCAACGGCAGAAATGGCAACACAATTAAAATTAATAACGCCAAGAAATAAGGCATAATCATTATTACTGAAAACAAAGTACCAAATCCAATCCACCAAAATCTAATAAATACACCAATGAATTTACCAGCGCCTGTGTTATCTCCAAACATTGGTACAAACAAATTTTTAGCCATGGGTAGTGTATTTGTAAGGTTTAGTAAAAACACAAACCTGTACAAAGTGAGCCTAAAAAAGCTCCTAACTTTAACAAGATAGTACCAGTAGAAGAAGTTTATAAAGTATTCATTCATATATTAAGCATATTCTACTTACTTCTCCTTAAGGAGAAGTCGATTTTGCCTTTGTGCAAAATCGGATGAGGTTTTTAAATTAACTCTTAAAGATATTGTATATGAAGTAGCGAAAGAGGAAAAGAGCAAATTAGGTACAAGATTTAGAGGTAAAGAGCAAAAGAGCTAAACAGGTTAGAGGTATGAGGTTAGTGGTTAGAGGAATAGAGCAAGAGAGGCTTGAGGTAAAGGGCGAAAGAGGTAGAGAGGTGAAAAGGTTTAGAGCAATAGAGAGCAAATGGTTGGATTTCCTCTCCCTCTGGGAGAGGACTTAGGTGAGGGTGTGATCAGAAAGCTTTAGGCTCACCTCACCCGTACTCACTGCGTTCGTACGACCTCTCCTCAAAAGGAGAGGAAATTAAAAACGAAATTTTACTTTTGTTCTAGCTATGTGCTATGCGCTATATGCTTACCTTAACTCGTTTCTTAAATTTGGAATTTTGGAATTTGGAGTTTATTTTGATCTTTGAAGCTTTGATCTTGTACTTCGCCAAACGTCATACTTCCTACGTCTAACGCTGAACCAGGTTTCCATTTCTATCATAACTCTGCCCTGCCCATTTGCTGAGTTTATCTTCCACAACAAGCCTTGGCTGGGCGTAAGTTTTTCGGGACATATCTTTTATTTGATTTTTAAGGCCAAAATTTTCAAACTTTGCTGGCAGCGAAATTGCAGTAAACGGTTTGGTTTGTGTTCCGTCAATAGTCATTTTTAGAACAATTCTAAATCGCTCAAGGTTTACCAAATCTTCTCCTGTTAAATAAGGTGAATACTCTTTTTCCAATCGATTTGCGTCTTTTGGTCCAACAACAAAGTTAATCATTGTTCCAACATTTCCAAAGATTGCATCTTGAATATTTCTATCAAGTTGATCAATATATTGATGTGCTACAACTAAATTTAGACCATATTTTCTGGCTTCAGATAGGATTTTTACAAAAGTTTCTGTAGAAAAGTTTTGAAATTCATCAACGTATAAATAAAAATCTCGTCTTTCATTTTCAGGCATTTTGGCCCGCTGCATTGCATTTGTGTAAAGCCTTGTAATTAACATTCCACCTAAAAGCATGCTATTCTCCTCTCCAATTTTTCCTTGAGATAGATTAATCAAAATGATTTTTCCTGAGTTCATTGCTTCCTGCAAATCAACAGTAGATTTAACTTGGCCAATCATATTTCTAATCATTGAAGAGCTTAAAAATCTTCCCACTTTATTTTGAATTGGCGATAGTGTATCCGAAAGCAATTTTTGATTTTTCGCCATTTCGGCAAATTCAACATTCCAGAATTTTAGTAAAAACGGATCTTTTACTTGTTTTAATAAAAATCTTCTATAATTCTCGTCAGTTAAAATCCTTTGCACAGCAACTAAAGAAACATTTTGGCAATTTAGCAAAGTTAAAATTGTTGTAGTTAAAATATATTGAAGCCTTGGTCCCCACGATTCGCCAAAAAGCCTTTTGAAAGCTGTAACAATTCCATCTGCCAGAAGTTCCTTTGACTCACCTTCTTTTAAGTCCAGCATGTTTAGTGCTACAGGAAAGTCGGTATCCGATGGATCAATATAAATTACGTCTTTCATTCTGTGTTCTGGAATATAGTTTAGAAGTTCTTCAACCGCATCCCCATGTGGATCAATAAATGCAAGTCCTTCACCGCTCAAAATATCACCGTAAATCATATTTTTTAACATTACAGATTTTCCAGCTCCTGTTTTTCCAACAACATACATATGCCTTCGTCTATCTTCTTTTTTAATTCCAAAAGGTGTATGTATGCTTCTAAAATCGGTTACGGCAAAAAGTCTTGCGTTTTCAGTTGGTAGGTCCAAAGGCATCTCAAGCTTACGGGAGTTTGCCCAATTGATTTTTGGCGTTTGTACAGATTCGTTTGGAAGGTGATAAATTGATGCAACTTCTTCAATATTTAAAATTCCTGTTTCAAATTCGTTTAAAAATCTTTCGGAAAATTTGTGCTTTAAATCTAGTTTTTGATTTTGCCTTTGACCTTTAATGCTATCTTTAATCATATTTGATTTTAACTTTGTACTTCTTTGCGAAAACGAATTTAGTTCAACCGCATCAAACTGTTTTAAAGACGCCAGGCAATCATTTACAATTTGGCCACAAATAATATCCGATGTTCCAGTAGCTCCAATTCGGAGTACAAATTGAAAGCCAGGTTTATTCAATTTATCTTGAATTGATTTAACAATAAGACCTTTGGAAGGCATTGTTTCGGTATCTGTTTTAAAAGTATTTAAGTAGTTTGCACCAGCTTTGTGCCAGCTATTGGAAATTGGCCTAATTACAAGTTGAAAAAATGCTTCGTGGTTTGCTGGAATACTACCAAGATTAGATGTAATTGCAGAAAGTGGGTCAATTTGCAGGTTGTAAAAAGTTTTAATTGGCAGAAAATTATCCTTACCCAAGCCTACTTCTACAATTTCGGTATGTTTCCCATCCATTAAAAACGAATCTACGTAGTCGTGAACTAAATAAACTTGAGAATCTGGGTATTGAGCATATATTTGGTTTTCAATAAATTCTTTATAGCGTTTATTGCAGATTATCAAAAAGCTTATGCTGTTTGGGTTTACATACATTTCCAGGCTAAAGTGGTCTTCCGATTTTTCTTTATTTCTCAAAATTCCGTGAAGAGAACTATACAGCTGTTCTGCGCTTCTTGCATCTTTACGATTATATTTTGGGACTAAAATTTTAAGAACAGTTCTTTCTGTGATAGTTTCGTGTACAGAAGTTTTAAGGAATTTTTTTCGTAAGATGAAAATATATAAACCAACAGTACTTGTTAGTAATAAAATCGCGATTACTATTATCAGATCACTGTTCATAGATGTAACATATCCTATCAATTAGCGATCATAAGTTCAAGGAGCTTATTAAATTAAACAAAAATCCATAACATGGATTTTTGGGGTAAATCTGGTTATCACTACAAGCGAATAATTACAAAAAACATCATTCACTTTTCGAAAATTGCTTTGTAAAAACAGCAACTATTCGAAGTTTTTAAAGTTTTAGAAACTCTAAAAAGCAACTTATGATAACCAAATTTTTAAGGTCAACCCCTATAATGCTTACGAGCGCAAATCAGATATTACCTTGAACGACAAAGCAATCAGAAAACCGAAATAGCCTAGAGTCAAAAAAGCACTCATAGCCATCACCCCATTGACCGGAGTCTCTAGAACTTCTGTGTAGTCTAACAACAATTCGCCTTCAGCAAATGCAATTCCACCTAGAGTTTGCATCTGATTTAATACCGTAGCATCAGCACCGTCAGTGACTAACTGCTCTTGCGGTAAAAGACCAGCTTGCATTGCCTCAATGGCTTTCCCCTGATCTTGAAGAGCAAATGCCTGCTCTGTTGAATCATAGAAATAGCTAAGATCTACAAATAGACCCGCACCTAAAAGCAAAGATAAAGCCGCAAAGGCAACTTTATACTTTACTGATACGTTGGCGTAAAGGAAAAACGAGACTAGCACCAATATTCCAGCTAATGGAATCATTGGTTTTGCAACATCATAGATATCTTTCAATGCATCTACTGCTGCCGGAGCTTTCGGGTCTTGTAAACCTTCAATGTTGAGCGAATTATAAACCCTGTACACTAAGAGAGCTATTACGAAGAGTAGAACGAGACTTGTGAGAGCTAGAACGATAGAGACTACCTTTTTGGTGTTCATTGTCCTTTGTGGTTCCTTTTGACTTAGTTAACTAAAATGTCAGTCTGGGTTGACCTTGGCAAAGATGTTATCAGAAAATGGCAATTCACGCAAGAGTTATTTATATAACTGTTTGTATTCTGAGGTTTTGTCGTTTTACTATGACAGACAGTTTTGGTCGAGAATGCATATTATGTATTCGAGTGGAGCTAAATTGGGTACCACTGCTGTCGCAGCTTTACAGCGAAAGACCTTGAGAGATAGGGCGTAAAGCGTGCTTCGTATAGTGTAAGGCGAGCTTTTCCTCTCCTTCCAGGAGAGGTCGCACGAACGTAGTGAGTGCGGGTGAGGTTGTGCCTTTCATTCTTAATTCTTAAACGTTCATAGCAAACCACCTCACCCGCGAAAATGCACATTGTGCATTTGAGTGCGGCTAATTAACTCCGAGATAGCCATGCTCGACTGCATAATATGCATTCTCAGGGTGAGGCTTGTTTGAGTATTTGTAACTTGGAGTTTATTTTGAACTTAGAATTTTGAATCTTGGAATTTATTAATTGGAGCTTTAAGAAGAGATCCCGACTTTCGTCGGGATAAATATCTAATTGAGCTCCAGCTGCGCTTATCGCTTGCTGGAGGCTCAATTATCGATTTACATCATTCCCATTCCACCGCCAGGGGCAGCTGGCATTGGTTCTTCTGCCTTTGGAATTTCTGTAACAACTGCTTCTGTTGTTAGTAGTAACATTGCAACAGATGCTGCATTTTCAAGTGCAGATTTAGTAACTTTTACAGGATCAATAATTCCTTCTTTTACCATATCTACAATTTTATCGTTTCTAGCATCAAAGCCTTTTCCACCAACCATTTCTTTAATGTATGTTGCAGCTTCTTTGCCTGCATTTGCCATAATCTGTCTAAATGGTGCTTCAAGTGCTTTTCTAATAATCTCAACTCCCACTTTTTCGTCTTCAGTATCAACCTTAACTTTGTCTAAAGCCTTACTTGCATTTAATAATGCAACTCCTCCTCCTGCAACCACTCCCTCTTCAATTGCAGCCCTTGTTGCTTGTAATGCATCGTCAATTCTATCTTTTCTTTCTTTTTGTTCTACTTCAGTTGCAGCTCCAACTTCCAAAACAGCTACACCTCCTGAAAGTTTAGCCAATCTTTCCATAAGTTTATCTTTATCGTAATCTGAAGTTGTTTTTTCAATTTCATTTTCAATTGATCTTCTTCTTGCAACAATTGCAGCGTTATCACCCTGCCCTCCAATGATTGTTGTATCATCTTTGGTAACTTTAACTTTATCTGCTCTGCCAAAATCTGATGGCTCCATCTTTTCTAATGTTTTTCCTAAATCATCAGTAATTAATGTTCCGCCAGTTAAAATTGCAATATCTTCTAAGATTGATTTTCTTCTATCTCCAAATGCTGGAGCTTTAACAGCAACAACATTTAGGTGCCCTTTTAATTTATTGATAATTAAATTTGTTAAGGCATCGCCTTCAACATCTTCTGCAATAATTACAACGTCTCGCACTCCTCCTGCAACAATTTTTTCTAAAGCTTCAAAAAGCTCTTTTGCAACAGAAAGTTTTTTATCTGTAATTAGAATTGCTGGTTTTTCGATTGTAACAACCTGATCTTCAGAATTAATTGCAAAATATGGAGATACATAACCTTTATCAAACTGCATTCCTTCAACATATTTTTCAACCAAACCGAATGTTTGACCTTCTTCTACAGTTACAACTCCAGTTGTTCCAACCTTATCGATAATATTTGCAAGCTTAGTTCCAATTTCTTTATCACCATTTGCAGAAATTGTTGCTACTCTTTCATAGTCTTCCTTTCCTTTAACTGGATTAGCAGTTTTTTTAAGCTCTTCTAAAACTGCACTTACAGCTTTTTCGATTCCAAGTCTTATTTCCATTGGATTTGCACCAGCTGTAACGTTCTTAAAGCCTTCTGCAACAATTGCCTGTGTTAGTACCACAGCAGTTGTAGTTCCGTCTCCTGCAACGTCTGCAGCTTTGCTGGAAGCCTCCATAACAAGCTTAGCACCTAAGTTTTCAAGCTTATCTTCAAGTTCTATTTCTTTAGCAATTGTTACACCGTCCTTTGTAATTTGAGGAACACCACCGTAAGATTTTTCAATTGCAACGTTTCTACCCTTTGGGCCTAATGTTACTTTTACAGCATTTGCTAGTTTATCAACACCATCTTTTAGTTTTTTTCTTGCTTCTTCGTTGTATGTTATTTGCTTTGCCATAATTAATTGATTTAAAAATTATAATTTATATTAATTTTTATTTTGTCACCCTGAGCTTGTCGAAGGGTAAATGTAAAATTTATATGCTGTCTGCTTTCAGCTCTCTGCTATCAGGAGTTTAAAACTGACAGCTGATAGCTGGCGGCTGGAAGCTACTTAATTATCCCCAAAATATCCGACTCCTGCATAATTAGCATTGTTTCGCCATCAATTTCAATTTCTTCAGGAGCATATTTTTTAAATAAAACTGTATCACCTTCCTTAACGTTCCATGCAATTACTTTTCCATTTGCGTCAAGTTTACCTGAACCTAATGCTACAACTTCACCTTTTTGTGGTTTTTCACCTTTGCCAGATGTTTGAATAATTAGACCTGAAGCTGTTTTTTCTTCTTCTTTGTCAGGTTTTACTAAAATGAATCCGCCAATTGGCTGTATTTTGGGTTTGGACATAGTTTAAAAGTAATAAGATATAAGTTCTTAGTTCTTTAGATAGGAACAAAGCGTCTTTGCAGAATATGTTAGTCATAAGTCAGCAAACCTAGCAGACGCAAGGTTTCTCTGCTAACTCAAAAATATTATCAAACCACAGGAAAACTTGTCAATACTACTTTGTTTCTATTGTAACCCTAGTATCGCTAGAAGGAATCTTTCTAAGTGCTGCAGGTACAAAGGCCGGAGTAAACTTGATCTTTACTTTAGATACCTCTTCAAGATTAGTAAGATAATCTCTTGCATCCTCTATTGATTTGCCTGAAAGATCTTGTTTGATTTCTTCTTGAATAACTTCAGATGTAACTTTTCCTTTAGAGGTAATTGTAAATGAAGTTTTCTCACCGTCAGTTACAACTTCGCTTACAGTAAAGTTTTCAAGGCTATCAACTATAAGGTTTTGAGTATCTTCAGATTCTACCGCAAGTTTAGTTAAAACCGCTTTTAAATCATCTTCTTTAACCGTAAGTGCTGAAACTTCACCTGTAATACTCAAGCTAAATGTTCCATCTTTGCTCTCTTCATCCACATTTGGAAAAGGCTTAACTTCTTTTTCAGTAAACTTAATACTTTCGTTTATCAAAATATATCCCTGAGGAATAAATGCTTTTAATTTTGTAACCCCTTGATTTTGAAGCTCCGGAATCATTGTTTCTTTTAACGAATCTACATTTTGTTGAGAAACTGATGTAAACTTAACAGACGTACCCCCTTCTACCGGTTTAAATCGTTTTGCATAAACATTATCAACTCCAGTAAAGCCTTCAATCGTAAAGATTGTATTAGAATCTACTTCGGAGATATTATATTCCTCACCAACATTTTCAGCTTCAATTGGAACATCGTCTGCAATACTAATAGTAGTAACAGATTCCGAAGAAGTTGTAGCGGCTTTTAAGGTGACATTATTAACTAAAACATACCTTCTATTTGTTGCAACACTTGTAACTTTAGTTCCTGCGTTAATTTTAATTTCACTAGTAGTTGTGTTATAAATTGTTACAAAACCTTTTGCCTTAGATCCTTTTACCCCCTCCCCATTTGCAGTTCCTGTTCTGGATAAGCTTAGATTCTCTTGCTTTAAAATTTCGCCCGGGATACTTACATTTGCTTCATCTACTGTTGTTAAAGTTGGATCTGCAATAATTTTTTCAGAGAATTCTACATCTTCTTTTTTAAGCTCCAGGGTAATTGTTACACTAGAAGCTTGATAGGTGAAGTAATACCCCGATGCAAGAAAAGCAATCAAAGCAAATGCTCCTACACCGATCATTATTTTTCTTCTTAAAGGGTGACTTGCTGGAGTTTTTGCATTTAAAAGACTTTCAGGATCTGTTGACTTTCTTTTTATTAAAATCCCATCTAAAAACGCAAACGGTCTACTTTTAGACTTTACAACTTTAGTGAAATCTCTTCCTGTAAAATTATCAGGTCTAGTATTTTGTGTCAATTTTAACCTATCGTTTGTTTGTATAGAATCCGCCATAAATTCATCATTTTCTTCAAAAGTTTCATGCATTTTACCATTTTTCAAGGTTTTTTTCGAACCAATTATGTCGCCACCTGCGAATATCATAAGCCCGTCTAGATTCACGATCTTTGTCTCTTGTCTTGGTTTTTTATATTTTTCCAAGCTTTCTTGAAGCTCATCAACCACCTCTTCATTACTTTTTTCAAGCAGGTCTTCTTCATCGATTTCTTCAATAAAATCTGCCTCTGTTTCCTCAATTACTTTATTCTCAACTTCCATTTCTTTGCTACTTTCAAGATTTTGTTCTGATGTTTCTGACTCTCTGTCTTCAGAGCTCTGCTCTCCTTCGTAATACCTATCTTGTTGTGCTTCTGCTTCACTAGCTTCCTGAATCTTATTCTCATCCTTATTCTCAACCTTGCTTACTACCTTCTCCTCTCCAGTATAATTATTAAGTAAATCCCGCTTTTTTCCTTCCAACTGAGATTTTAAGCTTATTTTACTTGCTTCAGCCTTATCCCATAAATCAGAAGTTATTTGACTTACCTTGTTTACAACCAAAAAGCCGGCTTTTTGTGCAATTGTTTTACCATACTCATCCTCCGTAACAATGATTACTTTGTTTTTTACGCTAAGTAGTTCTCTGCTTAGAATATTGATACTTAAAATACTACTAAGCAGTAAGGAATTTTGAGGAACAACCAGAATAACCTGTTCCTTCGCAGAATTTAATACCCTTTCTACAATAAAGGTAATTTCATCTTTTGGATCAACAAATATTTTTTCAGGTGTAACTATAGCCATAAAAAAGCGTAAAAGGTTATAAGCATATGAGATATATAGAGCTAACACTTAGCTCTTTTGCTCTTAAGCTGCCTAGCTCTCTAGTATCATTCGTGCTAATGCCAGTGGTGTTACATCCATAGGCAACGTTGCAGTCCTTGTTAAGTCTACAATATTTCTAACTTTACTTGGAAAAAAAAAGTTTACCTTTGGATATTTTTTGAAATTCAGAACTTGCATCCATGGATGCGACATTAGACCTTCCTGAATTTCTGGTAACAAAGCTCCTCCTCCACAAAGATAAATTTCGGTTGGGAACTCCTCAACATCTTCAAAATCCTCCAAAGCCAACTGAACTCCAGTTAGCCATGTATTAATATCTTTAGCTATTGCTTTTCTTACCTTCTCATCATCTTCAGAGTTTAACTTTCCATCGGAATATTTCATTTTCATCTCTTCAGCTTGAGAATAACTTAGGCCTAAATCTTTTTCTATTCTTTTTGTAAATACCCTACCTCCAATTGCAAACATTCTTGTGCCAATAATATCACCATTTTTAACTAAAGCAATATCCGTTGTCCCTCCTCCAATATCAATAAACACTGCGCTCGCATCAGGTCTTCTTATATTTTCAAGCGCTAATGATAAAGAATAAGGTTCAACAACAATCTGATCAATCTCTAAGCTTAAATTATTTGCAACTTGCCTTATAGAATCCAAATGAATTCTCGGCGCAAAAGTCGAAAATACTCTATACACTAATTCTGCCCCTTTAAAACCAACTGCATTGCTACTTCTCACCCCATCAATATAAACACTATTAATTGATGAATTTACTTCTTCAATTTGGCTAGATTTAATACCAATTTCTTCTGCAATTTCTTCTTTTGTGCTTTCAAAAGTGTTCTGTTTTACTTTGGCTACGATGTTATTAACTTCCGATTCTGTTATTTCTTTATCTGGATTTTCCCGGTCCACATTTACTAAAACTGTTACTCCCTGCACCAGCTCTCCTGCAATTCCAATTGTAACTGTTTTAGGAATTGCAATTGGCTTTTCGGAAGTTTTTTCTGCCTGTTCTATTGCCTTTCCAACGCTTCTGTCGCACGCATCAATAACTTCTTGAAGGTTTATTATAAAAGCTCCATACATTGAAGATTCCGACTGTTTTGTCCTATCGTATCCTAAAACATTGATTTTATTTTTTTCAGATGAATATATCACAGATTTTACAAACTCCGTACCTATATCCAGCGCCAAGTAAGTCTGTAATTTCTCTTCTTGTTTTGGTTTATTTTTTGCTTTAAAAATCATTGGATATTAATTGTTTATAGTTGATGGTCAATGGTTGATAGTCGATGGTAAAGCAAAATCAATTAAAGTTTTTAGCTATAGCTACCGACCATGAGCCATTAACTTATTATAATACATTAACTTACACTTCGAGTAAAATAGCGAAATTAAAATAACCTGCCTTCGCAAAGGCTATGGCAGGCAAGCTAACATCGAATAAATTACTAACTAATGTTCAAAATTTCCAAAATAATTTTTGTTATAAATTGAAAAATTTATACTTGGCTATTCATTTGACATTAGTCATTCGTAATTTTACATTCCCAGCAAGGGGTGATATACTTCCTATATATTTCATTATTAATAAGTTTTATTTATATTTTATGAAGATTGTAGTTTGCACACCCTTAAACTCTCTCTCAAAAGATTTACAGGCTTTCGGAGAAGGAATATCTTATTTGAAAAAATTAGGTCATAATGTAACTGTAGATTTCGAAGTCAAAGAAAAAAATCCTTACAAAAAAATTGAAAAAGCTATTAAGGATACGGATATTGTATTAACTGAAATTTCGAATGCCGACTCTAAAATTGGTTATGAAATTGCTAGAGCGATTGATGAGAAGAAAATTGTTATCGCCTTACATAACTCCAACAAAGTAAATCTTCCGTTTATTGAAGAAAGTGACTCAAAAAGTATTATTTTAGTCCACTACGACAAAAAGAACATCTCAGAGGTTTTAGATAAAGCAGTTAACGAAGCTAAAAGTAAACTGGACACAAAATTTATTTTGATTATTTCTCCAGAAATCGATAGATACCTTGACTGGGCCGCGCAAACCAAAAGAATGCACAAAGCTCAAATTGTTAGGAACTCTATTGAGGAGGTAATTAGAAAGGATAAGGACTATAAAAACTACCTCGCAGGATAAACCGCAACTAAGAATATTAAATCATTTATTAGTATAAATCTATAATGAATGTAGATAATGGCGGTTCTTCGGAAGATCAGCTAACTCTTTCAGATGTTTATAGACAGATCGACACATTATTAGCTTTACATTCTCAATCTGGTAGTGATGGAAGCTTTTACGATACAATGAGAATATTTTTTGACCATCTAATTTCTGAACAACTTCCAGTTGTAGCTAAAGACTTAAGATTAATCCAAAATTTGTACGAAAAAACTGCAAAGGCTCTCATCAAAGCTGATCCTAAAGGTCCAACTATCGTTAAGGACAAACTGGATTTGAAAATCATTTTAAATTCTCCAGCTGCGCTAGTAGAAAAGTGGACTGAACTAGCGAAACACGAAAGTGATCCTGTCAATCTTGCAACCTTCTACGATCACATGAAAAAACAGTTTGTTGGCATCCAGGAAATTATTGATATTCCTGTAATTGCCTCTGAACTAAGGTATATTGCTAGGATTTATAAGCTTTGTGCTGATGCGGCAATTGATAGTTTGAGAAACTACGGATTAGAATAAAAAGGGGAAGACCATCCCGAACAGCTTACGTCAAACATCGTACTCTTAGCTATAAACTCCCATATCATCTGGAATGTATTCTCTGAAGTTATCTTTGGTGATCTTAACGCCAGTTGTAATACCTTGCACTATTTGAAGGGCAATTTTACGCGCAAGTTCAGATAAAGTTCGCTCTAATTGTCTTACTCCTGCATCAAAACCCAAAGGACGAACAACTAAAGGCCAGACATCGTCATCAAAAGAAAGCTGCGCTTCGGTAATTCCTGTAGCCTCACGCACTTTTGGCAACATATAGTTTTTTGCTATTACAACTTTTTCATCGTCGGTATAACTACCAAAACGGATAATTTCAAGCCTATCAAGAAGTGCAGCAGAAATTCCACCCAAATTATTAGCAGTTGTAATAAAAAATACATTTGAAAGATCTACTGGATAATCAATATATTTATCCATGAATGTTGAATTCTGCTCAGGATCTAAAATTTCAAGCAGCGCCGCCATTATGTCAGCTCTTAACCCAGTTACTGAACTAACCTTATCAATTTCATCCAAAAGAATTAAAGGATTCATGCTGTTAGTTCTAATTAGTGCCTTTATAATTTGCCCTGGTTCCGCATCAATTTCGCCTCTAGATCTACCTCTAATTTCAGTAACAGATCCTGTTGCGCCAAGTGCAACTCTAATAAATTTTCTACCCAAAGCATTGGCAATAGACTTAGCCATAGATGTTTTTCCAACTCCTTGAATTCCAACAAAACAAAGAATTGGTGCATGTGATGAACTTCCTTGAAGTCTGGCCATTTCGTTACTTACGTCTTGCGGAAGATTTTGAGAAGTTAACAAGGTTCCTTGGTTTTTAAGTTTCATTACAGCAAGATACTCAAGTAATCTATTCTTTACAGGCTCTAGGCCATAATGATATTTATCTAAAACTTGCTTTGTTGTATTTAAATCAAAATTATCCTTGGTTAGCTTTCCCCAAGGAATTTGTACAATCCAATTTATATATTGACTTACTGGTTCAAATTCTTTAGAAAAATTTTCAGATTGAGCCATTTTTACAAGCCTCAAAAGCATTGCGTTTGCTTTTTCTAATAGGCTTGGTGGCAAGTTTGCAGATAAAATTTTATTTTGAAGAATTTTGATCTCTTGATTTATATCAATGTCTAAATTTGTAAGATTATTTGTTCCTAGATTTTGATTCATACAAATATAATACACGTAACCTATTCTCTACTCAAGGCAAAACAAAAACTGGTAGGATTTAGGCATGCCTAAATCCTACCAGTTTAAATTACAAATTTTATTTATTCAGAAGCTTCTTGTGTATTTTCTGCTGCTCCCTCTTCTCCTTCAGCACTAACTTCACCTTCTGCTCCTTCTTCTCCCTCAACTGGTGCAACAACTTCTTCTTCTTTCTGTTTAGCTGCAATGTAAACCAGTGCGCTTGTATTATCAACTGAACTATCAAGTTCAACTCCTTCGCCTAAGTTTATTGTTGATACTGAAATAGAATCACCTGTATTTTCTAATTTAGAAATGTCAACTTCATATGAAGCTGGGATATCTTTAGGTAGACAGTTTATTTTAATGCTATCCATTGCCTGTACCAAAAAGCCTAAGTTTAATGTAACGGCTGGTGACTCTCCAACTAATACAATTGGAACTTCTACAGTTAGTTTTGTATCTTCTGAAATTTGATAAAAGCTAATGCTCAATATATTATCCTTTACAGGATGAATTTGAACATCTTTAACAAGGACCTTTACTGGCTTATCTTCTTCAATAACTAAATCAAAAAATTTATTAAATCCTACTTTTTTAAAAACTTCAGCGAACTTTTTAGTATCCACCTGAATATTTTCAGACTGTTTCTTAGGTCCATAAATGCTTGCTGGGACAGAACTTTCTCTTCTTAAGTTCTTAACTTTTTTACCAACAATCACTCTCCTTTTTGCCTCAAGTTTCATAAAACTTTAAATAATAATTAATTTTTACTTCTTTTACTTGTTACCCTGAGCATTAGTCGAAGGGTTAGAAGATTTTCTGCTTGATAACTTTTGAGTTACAAACTGTTGAATTATAACAAAAGTGCTTTGAGCAGTCCAATAAATTCCAAGCCCAGAAGGCAAGCTGTACGATATAAATGCAATCATTATTGGAAGTAAAAACATAGCTTGCTTGGTTGACTGTTCCATAATCTGAGAGAAGTCTTCAGGTTCGTTGGCTTTTTTCTGTTTTTTATTGTCTTCTTTTTTAGCATCACTTTGCTTTCTAGCGCCCATCAAAATCTTTGTTGAAAGATACTGTGAAAGCCCAACCAAAAATATAACAACTAAGTACGGAATTATTTTAGGGTCAGTAAAACTTAATTGATTTGCAGATTCATCAAGATTAATTATTCCCAAAAAAGATGTATGTATCTTATATCCTTCTTCAAATACTGGTACAAAAGAATAAGCTACTTTATTAAATCCTATAGCACCTTCATTAATAATATTTCTAATTACGTTATACATATTAATAAAGAAAATGAACTGGAAGATTAACGGTAAACATCCAGCAAGCTGCTTGGGTAAATACTCTGATTGCAGCTTCATTAACTCCTGATTCTGTTTTTCTTTATTATTTTTAAATCTCTTTTTTATTTCATTTGCCTTATCGTTAAACTCCCTGCTTGACTCAGACATTTTGATTTGCCTCATTGTAAAAGGAAACAGAATGAATCGGGAAAGAAGAGCGATTGCAATTATTGCAAGTCCAAGATTTTCTCCTAAAAGTCTATAAATGACGATTAAAACATTGTAAATCGGCTCGTAAAAAAGAATCGTAAAAATTTGCATGTTAATCAAAGTAAAAAAAATTATATTACGTTGCTCTTGTAAGAACAGTTAATTTGTTAACCAGACACCTACAGATATTACTGTAAAAAGCAAAAAAAAACCAGACGATTAAAAACCGTCACGAAGTACGTTCTTTTTAAAAGCCTTAGAAACTGTCTACTACTGCTCAAGATCAATGTTCGCTGGTGTTGCTTCTTGGCTTATTGGAGTTGGATTGTTCTGTCCTGGCTCGTACTGAGGAAAGCGCTCCTCTACTTTACTTAACCAGAATAGCAATCCTGCCAAAACTAAGCCTGCTCCACCAACTACTAACGCAATCTTTATTTTATCCTGAAAAGAAAGTGCGCTAGATTCCTCAGCAGCATTCTCGATCCCAACTATTTCCATGAATAAATAATTAAATTACCTGCATTATTCCACTTTGAACTATCAAAATCAATTATATTGAAAAATTTTCATAAGCTATATGCTATCAGCTATTCGCTATAAGCTAATAGACACAAAAAAAGCCCGAAATAAATTTCAGGCTCTTTTGGTGGAGATGAGGGTTACCCCTGTCCAGATAAACTTTCAACTTTAAAGGATTACAAGCTTATTCTACTTTTTAAGCGCTAAAGAAAATTATAAAGTAGAAAAACACCTTCTTTAGTGTTTATAAATTCTTAAAGGCAATACCATAAACAAAAGTATTACGCTTGCACCTTGACTGATTTGCGCCCAAATACTTCTCATCAAGGGAAGAAATATTAGACGGTTTCCTACTTTTTGTTTCGGAAACTCCTTGATTAGGCAGCGAATGCGTAATTTAGTGAATAATCACCTCTTACGAATGCAACTACTTTACTCAAGAATGAGTTTGTGTTTTTGACGCTTAAGTCAATGATCCTGAAACAAGTTCAGGATAATGCCAGGATTTGAAAGAGCATGACAATAAGCTCTTGCTTGCTTTAAAATCAAATAATTTATTGTCGAATTGACATCCCCAAGAAGAGCATAATATGTTAACAGTCTTAGAGGTTTAGAGACTCGCTTCTTTTCTCTTTTGCTCTGAAGCTGATATGCTCTTTTTGCGGCGGTCAATTCTCTTGTTAAGGTACAATCGTTACAAAGTTCCAACGTTAAAACGTTTGAACTTTATAACCTTTTAACACTGAATATTATATCATATAATGCCTAAATCAGCCACCTGTTCTTGCAATCGTAACACCTATTACTTCTTTAAACCCTGCCCACTTTAAAATTTGTGCACATTCGTTAAGTGTAGTACCCGTAGTAAAAACATCATCTACAATGTATACCTTCTCATAAGATCGTGCTTGTTTTTTATTACCAATAAAAGAAAAGGCATGTTTTAAGTTCTGCTCTCTTTCATGCCTATCAAAAGCCACCTGAGTTTTTGTATTTTTAATCCTCTCTATTAATTGGCAATAGGGAATATTTAGTTTTTCAGCCAGCATTTTTGCTAGAATTTCTGCCTGATTAAATCCTCTACTTGACTCTTTTGACTTATATAAAGGAACAAAAGTAATTAACGACTCTTTTGAAAATTTATATAGTTTTAAATATTTAGCAAAGATTTCTCCTAAATCAAAAAATATTGAATAAAACAAATTATATTTTCCTTCATGAATTAGCTTTTTTATCACGCCCTCAAAGCTGGACATATATATCAATCCGTCAAGATGCGAGTACTCTTTACACTCTGTGTGAACCAGCCCTACCCTAACTTCATGTCCACAAATATGACATGTTTGCACCCAATTTATCTTTACAAAAGCTTTAAAACAATCATTACAAAGGTTACCACCTTTTTTATAACAGATAGTACAAAGCTTTGGAAAAAGAAAATCAACTAACATAGCATATATTATTTCCTCTCCTCTCCCGAAAATGCACATTGTGCTTTTGAGTGGGCTAAACTAGCACCATTCGACAGCATAATATGCTGTCTCAGGAGAGGTATTTTAATGAATAATTTCTAAATTATTTACATGTATAATATAATGAATTTAGTATTCGCGCATTGTATCGCAATACAAATTTTGCAAGTTACATGCTTTCAGACGACAATTGTAAAACGTTAAGTTTGAAAATTGGCTTTTGAGAATTGAAAATTCATTTGTTATTAGTTTATTAGTTATTCGTCATTTCTAAATGGTTTTATCAATCGACTTTGGTCTAAAACGAATAGGGTTAGCTCTTTCTGACGAGAGCGAAACTTTTGCATTTTCTTTTGATACAATAATAAATAAGGATGAAGACAAAGTTTTTTCGTATCTTAAAAAAATTATTGAAGAAAATTCTGTAGATGAGATTATAATCGGATTACCTTTAAATTCAGACGAAACAGACACAAAAATGTCTTTAGTCATTAGAAAATTTTCCAAAAAGCTCTTCAATTTAACACAAAAAAAAGTTACTCTTTGGAACGAAATATTCACATCAGAAATAGCTAAAAAAAATATTCAAGGTTTTAAAAAAGGTAAGAAGTATATAGATTCCGAAGCCGCACGAGTTATTTTACAAGAATATCTGGACTCTGCAAATGATGAAAGTTTCGAAATTATTAATTAGAAAGCTCATTCAGTTATTAGTTTATTTTTCATTAGTAATTAAAGTATGGATGATAAAAAAATTGTAAAAAAAAGGAATATTTTCAGAAGAATTTTCGCAACAGTTTCCATTCTTTTAATTTTGATTACAGGTTCAGTATTTGTGCTCATTAACTGGTATAACAGCGCTGTCAATGATCCAATAGGAAATTCTTCTGATCGATTTACATTTGAGGTAAAGGAAGGTGACAATCTTTCTGCAATTGCTTCAGATCTCAAAAAAGCCGGATTAGTAAAAAACGATATTGTATTAAAAATTTACCTTAGAGAAAAGAACTTGACTCCAAATATAAAACCTGGGAGGTACACAATTACTGGGGATGTAAATCTTCCAGAATTGATACAAGTTTTCGAAAAAGGGGTTCTAAAACCTTCGGTGATAATAACACTCAAAGAAGGTTTGAGAGCTACTCAGATTGCAGATGTTATTGATGCAGAAAGTGATCAACTAAGCAAATTCGATAAACAAGAATTTTTAAAAATAGTAAATTCCCCTGATTCATACATTTTTTCTTCAGAAGTCAGCAGCTTTTTATCGGAGATAAAACCTGGCGGAAATAATCTTGAAGGTCTTTTATATCCCGATACATATTTTTTTGACATAGACATGAATTCTCAAGCAATTATAGAATTTATGCTTACAAATTTTGAAAATAAAATTACTGAAGCAGGCATCGATTTAAACAACGTGACTGTTAATCAATCAAATTTGGATAGTTTATATGAAGCAGTAATTTTAGCATCAATTATAGAAAAAGAAGCTAGCTTAACTGATGATAGAAGTTTAATTGCAGGTGTCTTTCACAATAGGTTAAGGGATACCTTTTTGCTGCAATCAGATGCAACTGTAAATTATATTACAGGTAAAAATGATGCGGGAGTTCTTATTGAAGATACAAAGATTGATTCACCTTACAATACATATAAATATACAGGACTCACTCCTGCACCGATAAGTAATCCAAGAATAGAATCTATTACTGCTGCATTAAAACCAAAAGCTACCAGCTACTATTACTTTCTACACGATAGCAATGGTAACTCATATTTTGCTGAAACATTTCAACAACATCAGTCAAATGTTGAAAAGTACTTGAACTAATTTCGAGATTTTTCATAAACTTAATTTTTGAATCTTGATTCTAGAATATTGCCAAAAGATCCTTGTGGAATTAATATGTATTTGTAATCTGTCTTAAATTTGATAACTAGTAAACTAGCAATAAATTCTATGTATAAACAAGTTCACCAACCCACAACAAAAATTGAAATAACCTTGCCAAAAGTACTTACGATAATTGCGAGTATTTTGTTGTTTCTTATTATTCCAATCCAACTTACAACCTTAGTAAAAAGCAATATCGACCAAGAAAAAGAACAGCAGGAAACAACGACATCTACAAATCAAGGAACTGTTGCTGGAGTATCAACCCAAAAGGAAAACAAAGAAGCAAATATACTTGGAGTATCCATAAAAGAAGACGAAAGCAGTATTTATATAATTACTGGGACGGTTCTTATTGGTATTTCTTTTCTTTTAATTCTTTATTTGTATAAAGAAACCAAACAATCCAAAAATTTCAATTCAAAACTCTCTGGTGGGTGGAATTTTTAGTTCCTAAAAGCATCCATAATTGTTGAACTAGCTTCCTCCACTTGTTTTTTTCTTCCCAACAAAAGATATACCAATCCTCCAAGTGATCCTGCAGCAACAGTAAGCATCGAAATTATTATCACGTTTGTTCCTATTGTACCTGATGCTGATGAATCCGTTTCACCGCTTGTATCTACAGGTGTTGGGGTCGGTGTAGGAGTTCCTGTACCTGTGTCAGGGTCTTCATCTACAGGGGTATCAGTTGTTGCAAAAGTAACCTGAGCACTCTTTGTTGCCTCATCACCCTGAGCATCAGTAACTTTTACAGTGCAAGTATACTGTCCTTGCGAAAGGTTTATTGTTGATTGGTTTAAATTTCCTGAACATACACCACTCCATGAATATGCCAATGGCGCTTCCCCTCCAACAACAACAGCACTCAATATAACGCTTGTATTTTCATCCACTACAAATGAAGGATTAGCAGTTATGGTTATCGACGGAATAGTATCAGTAGTCCATGTGAAAGTATCTGCTTCTGAGGTTGTTGAATGCCCAACATAGTCAATCGCAATTGATCTTATAGAATATGTAAAAGAGTTTGTGAATTGAGAGCCTGAAATTCCCGCATAATTCCAAGTAGCATAACCATTGTTTGTGGATGTAGGAACCGTTGAATAATTACTTACCCAACTTGTTCCATTCCAATAATAATTATCTCCACTTCTTTGGATTGAAACCGAAACCCCACTTACTCCCACCCCAGTATCGCTTGAAGTCCCGTTTATTGTAGTCGTAGTAAGCATTTTATTTGAGTAATTTGCTCCGGAAATAGTTACACTGGTTGACGGAGAACTGGCATCAATTGTTATACTTCTTGCAGAACCTACTGCAATATTAGATGCTAAATCCGTTGCTCTGAAAACAAAGTTGTACACAGCTCCATGTGATGCTCCACTTAAATTAAATGCAAATGAGCAAGTCCCCGTTTTAGGATTAGAAAGCACTGGTTCCCATGTTGCCGCAGTCCAGCTTGAACCATTATTTAAGGAATAATCACAACCAGAAATGTTCGATGTAGAATCTGTTATCGTCGCTCTAGCAATCGATGTTTCTCGTATATAAGTACTGCTTCCAACAACGTACGCTGAAGTAAAGGTTGTACTTCCTACAATTGGATTATCTGAATCAGGAATTGTGCTATCCCACACAAATGTATCAGAGCTTGTTACCGCTAAGTTACCCACTCTATCTGTAAGTGTTGCTACTATAGTATAAGTTATTGCATCTGTTAAATTAGAAGAAGTAATCCCTCCATAGGTCCATGTACTAAAATTGTTAGAGGTAGTAACAGGTAAGCCGGAAGCTCCAGATACCCATGCTACTCCATTCCAATAATAGTTGTCACTACTTCTCTGTATTGTTATGGTGGTTGAATTTAAACCAGACCCTGTATCAGAGCCGGTACCACTAATCGTATTAGAATTAAAAGTTAAAGGATTATACGTTGTGTTTGCAATAGTTATAAAGCCAGCTGGATTAGAAGCGTCTATTGTAGCAGTAAGCATAACTCCTGTTCCGCTATTTGCTACACTGTCTGTCCCTCTCATATTCACTTGCAAAATTGTCCCATGATCAGAACCTCCATAAGCAAATGTTACACTACAAGTTCCTGTTCTTGGATCGCCACCATCAGGTGTCCATGTAGCCAAAGACCAATTAGTACCGTTATTTACAGTATACTCACAGGTACTTATATTAGACGTGGGATCTGTTATTGTTGCAGATACTGTGCTATTTGTCCTTACATATCTTGTTCCAGAAACCACCGAACTTGGAGTGAAAATTAAAACACTGACAACCGGACTATCTGGTTCACCCGATGATGAAACAAAAGTAAAACTATCAGCAGTGCCAGATGCAGAATGACCCATATTATCAGTAATTGATGGTGTAACTGTATATGAAACACCTTCTGTAAAATTAATAGCAGCAATTCCCTCATAAGTCCATGTAGCATAAGAATCTGAGGTTGTGACTGACAGATTAGTAGCACTTCCTGTCCATGTTGATCCATTCCAATATTGAGAATCTGATGATCTTTGTAAAGTGATTGTGATTAATGAGACTCCAGAACTTGAATCTGAACCCGTTCCATTTATTGTACTAGCTACAAATGACCCACTGTCATAAGTGGCCTGAGCGATTGTAGTAGCAGCCGAAGGATTTAGCGCATCAATTACCACATTAGATACTGATCCACTGCCTACATTCGAAGCCGTATCAACACCACGCAATTGCACTGTATAAGGGTTTCCATCTTCACTGCCCGCAAGTCCAAATGCTCCACTACAAACTCCTGTTCTAGGATCTCCTCCATCAGGTGTCCATGTAGCACTAGCCCAAGCTCCTCCATTTATTGACTGTTCACAATAAGAAATATTTGAAGTGGAATCTGTTATCACTGCCTGATACGTTGAGTCTTCTGCTATATAATCTATGGCGCCAGCGTCAAAAACTGGACTATATGTTATTGGCCCCACAATAGGGTTATCGCTGTCTGCTGGTGCTGACGCAAATTCATAAGCACCAATATCTGGGCCTAACCCTTGATAAGGTAAATTAACAGCTTCACCTATATTCCAGGTTATATTCTGGTTAACTGTTATTGTATGCGTTGAATAATCTACAGCAGTTATTGTTACAAGATCATCGCCAATTTGGAGCTGATCAGCAGCTATCAATCCTGCATATCCACTTTGAAAATAGTACGAATCTTCAACTACAACTGAGTTTGAATTTGTACCAGAGTTGGCTGTAGCTGTTAAGTCAGAGCCCGCATCAATTGCTGGACTTCCGGCAGTCAAGTGTAAGTCAAAATTATTTCCCACTGCATCATATGTAACGAATCCAGGATCAGCACTATCAGCTATTTCTACATTATTATAGAAATTACTTGGAGACTCAGTGTTAAATACAGATACAGACATAGTTCCATTTGTAGAACCCGGAATATATACTGGACATCTGTTATTGCCTGTTACACATAATGTACTTTCTTTATTATGAACAAGATTTCCTGCAATTACTTGCCCACCGTAAGGAGGATTATTATGTGATCCTGTAACTTGAAGATTTAGTTGTAGCGGATCACTATTACCATTGTCAAGATTTCCATAAATAATATTATTTTTTGCCACACTGTCTCTAAAATTATTATCGATACCGGTTAAACCGTGGTTTGTAAATTCCATACCGGTACCTCCAAATGCTATTCCATTGCCAGCTAAAGCTTCTGCTTGTAGACCATTATTTACAACTGTATTATTATAAATTCTGTTGTCAAAGTCATTCTGGGCATAGCTACATCCACTTGTTGGAGTATTGTCGCAAAAAACTGTAGTAATAAAACCCAACTGGTCTGAGTTTCTGATCACGTTGTTTCTAATAATACTCCTGATTGCTGTATGTTCAATTCCTAGGCCTCCATGACCACTTGCTGCCTCTTGCGATCTTATAAATTGATTTCCTTCTATTAAATTTCCAATAGCTTCAAAAATAGTACCCGGAGGTTCTGCACCTGGGTTTTCAAAGTACCCCACATATAGGCCTTTTTGCCAGTTATTGTTAAACGTATTATTTCTAACAACATTATAAGGAGCATTCAAAAGCACAGCTCCTTGTGCACCATTTCCAAATGTATTCCCTTCAATAAGATTATACATTCCTCCATTCGTAGTATCTCCAACTATCCTTACTAGATTCCCATCATCGTTACCTCTCTCTCCCCAGGTTGGACTTACAGTTGTAGTTCCCCAGTCAGTCAAATTAGAATTTCTAAGAACACTGTAATCCGAATATCTGAAGTAAACTCCTTGAAAGTTTCTTGGTTCAACCTGATCGTCATTATTAAAAATCATATCTTCTAAAGTGATATGATCACTATTTTCAATATTAGCCCACATATCTTCTGGGTTTCTAATAGAAAGCCCTCTTATGGTGATATAGCTTCTTCCGACAATGTTTAAAATATTTGTTGCAACATTGTTTCCATTGATATCAGGTATCTCTGCTGGATAAGCCTCGACGATAATTGGATTTGCTACCGTCCCGGATGTAGGGAAGTTTATACTTGATGTTAATGTGTATGTTCCACCTCTTATAATTAATGTATCACCTTCACCAACAGCATTGTCTAGCGCATATTGAATCGTAGCGAACGGTTCAGCAAGTGTTCCGGGATTTGCATTACTTCCAGTTGTAGCAACATAGTAAGTATTACCCAAAGATTGAACTTTTTCTATGGAGAAAAGTGTAATAGCAGCAAGTTCAAACACAACAAAAGCCACAGCAAATAGCTGCAAGAGTACTTTATTCTTCATTCTTATTGGCAGTAAAAATAGTTAAGTAAAGTGCTTAACTTTATACTACAATTTTCAAAATCAGAATGCAACCCTATAGTTGAAGTGACTCCACCACCTAATGAATCCTAATTTGAACTAAGGGAAATAAGTTAATAAACCGCGTTATTTAGTGGTTAATGGATCTAGATTAATTACGCTTTAACGTTTTAGCATTTGTTTACGTATCTCCATCCAAATTTTGCCCATTTCATTTCTACCATTTCCATCAGGTCCGGTCCCCCAAAAACTATCAAATGGATTATCTTCAATAATTTCAGCATCTCCCGATTTTATTAATGCATCACTTACTTCTTTATGTTGCTTGGCCTTTATCGAATTAAGATTCCTCATGATTTGTACCTTATCCTTTTGGGTTAATTGCTTTTGCAAATGTGAAAAATCATTGGCAACTTTTTTTGCCATAAGAGGACTATTGGCACCTATAATTTTTAATTTTATTTTTGGGTCATCAAACTTTGCCGCATGGTAAGCATGATCTACAGTTTTATACTCCTCTCCATTAACAATTATCGAATGCGCTGACCAGTTTGAAAGCATATAATATTCTTTTTCAAAAAAAGTTATCTGTTCTGTTTTCAAAATTTAAAAATTAATTTTGGTAAATTAAGGCACTTAGAGTACTTATAATATTTAGAACTTTGGGAACAAATTTAAAATTTTGGATTTATTTTTAGGATTTTAGTAGTTTTTCTCTCTAAAAACTAATATAAAACCATCCGGATCCTTAACCACAATCTCTTTTGTCCCCCAAGGAAAATCAGTGATTTCTTTTGCTATTTCAAAATTATTTTTTTCACAAATTTCTAGAACTTCTTCTACTGAATTAACATCTATCATTGCTGAAACTTTTGAACTCTTTATTAATTCTCTAAACACTTCCGGTTTAATTGCAATATGATCTTCACCTATTTCCAGCATTGCATTACCAAGATTAAAAGTTACCCCTCTATATTTTTCTATTGCTTTAGGAAAATTAAATTTCTTAATAAAATCTTGCGGGCCATATGCAAATTCTTCCTCAAAACCAAATGACTTGTAGAATCTATATGACTTTTCAAAGTCTTTTACTTTAATATGTATTCCTAATCTTGATAGTTTTAGTTTTCCCATATAGTTGTAAATTAAAAATATTTTAGGTTAATTTAGAGCTTTGGATTTCAGACTTCTGGCTTCTGACTTCTTCTAGGCTCTCAGAACTTCAAGGTTTTAATCAGCTTTTTAATTACATACATACTTGCAAACATAATACAGTTTAGTGTAATATAAAGTAAATATGCAGATATACGTATATATGTAAGATTAAGTTGATTGGCCAAGATGCTTCTTGAATCATGAATCTTAATTCTTGAATCTAATTGCTACCAACTTACCGCTAATTATATGAAAGTATTTTTTACCGCCTCCTACTCAGGAAAGCAAAAGTATCAAAAGTACTACGACCTTGTTCTAAAAGCTATTCAATCAACAGGCGCAGATATCATTTCCCCTGAACTTAACAATTATAAAAAGATTTTGACTCAAGTTGAAATGAATAGTCTAAAAACAGACAAGGAAATTCATTATGAAGCGATAAGAAAAGGGATTATTTGGGCCGACGTTGTAATAATAGAGATTAGTAATCCCGATTTTCAACTAGGATATGAAGCAAACCTTGCCATCCAATCTAAAAAACCAGTTTTATGCCTTTCTACAATCGAAGATTTTAGCTTAAAAATACACCACCGTTTTTTTTATGGTGCAAAATATACAAAGTTTAATGTAAAAGACTTTGTGGTTGATTTTATTGTAAAGCACAGAAAAGAATTACTTTCAGAAAGATTTAATTTTTTTATTTCAAAATCACAACTTCAACATTTGACAATTCAGTCAGAGAAAAATGGAATTAATATGTCTGAATATCTAAGAAAACTAATAGAAGATGATATGATTAATTAGTTTTAGCTTTGTGAAGTAATGTTAAGGAAATTAATGGAAAGAGATTTAAATACATATAGTTCCATGTAACAGCATTAAATTGTATAAATACAAAAAATACAACGCTCAAAAAGAAAAGTAAACCGCTAAAAGTTTTCATGTGCTTCAAAGAAAGCAAACCAACAATAGCACTTAAACCTATTTGAAAAGGATAAATCAAGTTCTTAAGTTTAAAAACTTGCATTATTGGTGTTAAATGAATTGCTGTTTCTGACCACCAGCCATCCTTTATTGTCTGGCTATAGAATTCAATTGTATGAATCCTATACGATTCAAAATCAGGAAGAACAAACGCCAGAAGCAACCCGATGCCAAGGATAAGTGAGCTAATACATACAAATATCGCTTGTTTTATTTGGTATTTTTTTAAAATATAAACAAAAACAAACGGAGTAAAAATCCATGCCCACACCTGTGTAAATATTCCAATCCCCCATGCAATTGCAAAGTGATTAAGCTTATTTCTTGATAAATAATAAAGACTTGAAATTAATAAAAACCAAAACGGAGGATCGTATAGATCCGATCTGGTTATTTTATAAGGAGTCAATAAAAATATGGTTATAATCAATATAAAAAAGATCGCTCGTAAGTCAAAAGTTATTTTTTGCCTTGACTTATAAAAGAACTTATACAAAACAGTAACAACTCCCAAATTATATAAAATGCTTAAAAATCTAGGATCAAATCCCAAAATTACACTTGGAATATAAAATAAAAAAGTACCTGGCTGCCTTACTGCCTGAGTAAAACTTCCGTTATCAAGTAAAAAAAACTGATAAATACTCTCTCCTTTTAAAAAAGCATCTCCTTGTTTAAGAATGATAGGCATAAGATCTGTAACTTTTGCCGTAATTGGAAAGTAATAAATTTGGAGTAATGAGAAAGCGATAAATGTTAGTAGTATTATAAAAAAAGCTTCCTTTACTTTTTTAGCAAATAGAAATAAACAAAAACTTATTAGGCAAGCTATCCAAACTAACCACACAATACCCTTCTGCTTTTCTATGCCCAAAGAATCTATGTTTTTGATAGTCAAAACTGAAATGGCAAGTAAATTAAATGCAAAAATCAGTACAACTACATATAAAAAATAATGCATTGTAATAGTTTGTTTACCCAATGTGAAATTGTATTTTCTGAAGATTAAAATAATGTTAAAAAAAACTATAGAACTTAACACCCCAAGAATCAAACTTAAAAGCTTTCTATCAATGTCCGAATCAAGCGGGAAGAAGCCATCACCTTTAATTGTTAGGATTGTAGCCAACGCAAAAAAAAGTGATCCATTTATAAATAAACTTATTTGGAACTTTTTTAAATTATTATTTTTAATTCTCATAAACTTTAACTTCCTGTAAAATCAATTACCATGATTTCGAAAGAACTAAACAAAAAAATATTAGCATTTTTTCTTTCTATTGTTTTTACAATAATATTTCTGCACATTACATTAAGCCAAGTTAGAGTTTTTGGTAAACACGACAGCATTTTTTATATGGATAGCCCTATCAGCCTTGCTAACCATTATGTTACAGTTATAAGTTTTATTGCTGCGTCCATTTTTTTATTATTTTTAACTACCTCAAAGCTGCAAATAAAAGAAAAAATAATTTATGCCATATTTTCATTATTTCTTTTTGCCCTTTCCTTTGATGAATACATAGAAATTCATGAAGCCAGTATTGATTTAGTAAAAAAATACTTTCCTGATAGCGATTTCGCAAGCGTTCTAGAACTGAGTTGGGTTTTGGTTCTGCTTGTCCCAATAATTGGTTTTATTGTGTTTGTAATTTTTTCAACTTTCAAAGAACGAAACAGTACTGTAAGAAAGCTATTGATAACTGGAATTATTCTTTTTTCTTTAATTCTTATTTCCGAAGTAGTTGGAGTTAATAGCTATAGCCATTCAAACCTATACTTTTCATTAGTTACGATTGAAGAATCGTCTGAAATGCTTTGTGTTACAATATTTTTATATGCAGCTCTAGAGAAACTACTTGAAAGCAGTAATATAAAAAGTTAAATTTAAAGTATTAAAAATTTAAAATATACCTTATGGGGAAAAAAACAGCGAGTTCTCAAAAACCTTTTGTCTCTAGTCAAGAACTTGTTCGAGGGTTTTTAATATTTTCAACCGTGTACTTCCCAGTCTCTGTTCTTTTTTTAAATAACGGAAAGCTTGAAGAACTAATCCTTGGTATTTTCACTTTTTTGCTAGCTTCAACCGGAATTATTTTAATTGCAAAATATCTTTGGATTGTTGGCGAATTTTTAAATGGCGCAAGAAGCAAACTAGGCGATCTTTTCAGATCATACTTTACTATGGTATTTTTACCTTTATGCATGTTTAAAGTCTTTGCATATAATATTTTGCAATTGATTCCAACATCCAATACTAATGAACTTTACTGCGACATAAGACATTTTGTATTAGGTATTTACCAAGTTACGGATCCACAATTTATTTTAAACTACTTAATTTTAGGTAGTTTAGTATTTATAGGATTACTAACAATTAGAAAGCTTACGCCCGTTGAATAAAAAGATTTAAACCCTTTTGCCTTAAGATAATAGTTAAGACCATCGTTATATTTACAAGAAAAATGTAGCCTGGGAATCCAATGTCGCGCATACTGTATGTTTCTAGCGAAAGCAGCACTAAAACTGAGGCTACAACATCACAAAAATAAAATTTTGCCACCTCTGTAAATGGCTGTCTATAAGCCTTGATAATCGATGGGCTTGTTCCAATAAAATCAGTAAGTATAGATAGATAAAGTGCTATTATAGGATTTGAAGTTGAATACCATATTAACAAAGTTATACCTGCAGTAATTAATACAGAAATATCTAGCTTACTTTTCCCTCCCATTCCATACCTAAGTGACAACAAAAAAAGTATTATACATGCGCCCAATTGAACTATTGCTACAAAAAGCCCTTTTCTTTCACCCGATAAAAACAAAGTCGCTACATATAATGAAACAATTATCACATAAATAAACCAGTTCTTTGAGGCTTATACTCTCCTTTGAAAATAGACACAATGGCGATTACAGGACCTACAAGTGAGACCAAAATTGATGTAAAAAGAAAAACTTCTTTCATGAATTAGATTCTAAAAATGTAGTATATAAATTTTTAAAATATGGCGGGAAATCTTCTATGTTTGAATCAAAAACCGATTGAAACCAGAAGCAGTTTCTAAGATATGCCCTTAAACCTATTGGATGAACACCTTGTGTAAAACCATTGTCTTTTAACTCATCTATTTCATCGATATCTATATAGACTTTTACAAATATCTTACCTGCTTGTACAGCAAATAAAAAACCGCTTACAACAGCACAAGTACCATCCAAATTATCGACATTTCTTTGCCAATCATCAGGCAATGCTTCCATTCCCAGCATTTCTAGTGGGACAGGCACGTTATAGTTAAGACTTTCCATAAACTTTCCACGCAATAAATTATTTGTTATGATTTTAAAGTATTTATCTGTCAACCTAAATCAGATGTCCGGAATGCCAGACAACTTAATTAATAATTTGAAGGTTTTTGGTTTATCTACCGAAGAGGCCGAACTTTATATCTTATTAATTAAAAAGGGGGCACTTACAGCTTTAAATATAAGTCGAGACCTAAAAATTGCCCGAACGAAAGTATACCGTCTCCTAGAAAAATTAAAGGAAAAGGGATTTGTAGTAGAAGAAATACAAAGCTATGGTTCAAAATTTAAGGCTGAATCATACGAAAGATTTAATGCAATAATTAAGGACAAAGAGGAAGAGCTTAAGCACATAAAAAATCACTCCGCCGAGCTTTTTAATACACTCGCCTCTCTTCAATCAGTGGATAATCAAAACTCTAAAATCTTGTACTACAAAGGAGTTGAAGGGCTTAAGCAAGTAACTTGGAACAGTTTAAAAGCAAAAAACATTCTAAGAATATTCGAAATAAAAGATATGTCAGGGTTCTTGAGCTTTGATTTTGCTGAAAAAGTAAGACAAGAGCTTGTAGAAAGGAAAATAATGACCCATCAACTTACCAATTTACCCAAAATTGAGGGGTATTCAGAAAACACTACCCATGTAACAAAATTTTGGACTCCACGATATATCAATCCTGAATTCCTAAATATTGATTTTGAAATTTTAATTTATAACGATGTTTACTGCATGTATAACTATAAAGATGATGACATTTTTATCGTTGAGATTTATAATGAAAAGCTAGCTAGAATGCAAAAAAAGATTTTTGATTTTGTATGGAGCCAGTCACTACCAATGCAGATATTAAACAATAAAGGTGAAGCAGCAATAAAAAGCGTCCGTGCTTAGGACAAAATAATTAAAAAAGTATAAATAAATAAGATTGTTTTTAAAATCATGGTTTTAAAATTCTTGAAACAATTGATTGATGGGTTTAGAAAATACTCCTTTGAGCTGTTCATAGGCTTTGCAATTTTTTTGTCTGGACTAACCTCTGCATATATAGCTGGCCAGTTTTTGGACACCAATTATCCAAATCCTGCACGCCCAGACGATTTGATTTTAGATAGCATAGACGAAATTAAAGTTCTTGTTTTAGTTGCAGAAATTACTTCAACTACGGTATCACTGTTTATTGTGCATAAAGCTTTAGCAACCAGACTCAAAGAATTGCCAGAATACTTCACAAAAATAGGAATTTTATACATCTTAAGATCCATTTCCATAGTTGTTACCCCTCTGGCGCAAATTCAGGATGCGGCAACAAACGGTAGCAACCCTTTACTTGCAAGTTTATTCTATAAAGGTATGTTTTTTTCTGGCCATACCGGCCTGGCTTTTCTAATTTACTTTTTAGAAAAGAAGAACAAAAAACTTAAAATTGCCAAACTTTTTGTAGCTACAGTAACTGCAGTTTCTGTTGTACTTTCCCACTCGCACTATACTATTGATGTAATTGGCGGATTCTTGGCAGCTTACTTTGTTGCCAATTTAAATGTAAGCTTAATTAACAAAAAGAACTTCAAAATATTTGATGATAAGTAGCATCTTTACCATAAAGAAGTTTTTCTTATTATCACTAGCAGCTTTTCTGTTAGCCTTTTTGTTCATATTTTTACATTTTTACCTCTATTTCGATTTAATCCGCTTTGATAAAGACAGATCCTTGCAAGAATTAGTTGAAATAACATTACTTATAGCTTCTAGTCTCATTTGCAATGAAATTATTTTTAAAACCACAAAAAACTTTGTTTTCAAAATTTTGAGCTTTATTCTCCTTTTTGCAGCTTTCGACGACCTATTCGGTGTTCATGAAATTTTTGGCGCGCTATTTTCGTACATGATGCTTACAAAATCAATTGCTGAGTCTTTAGGCTCGGAACCGCAAGATATCGGAGAAATGTTTTACTTTGGGAGCCAGGGTATATTTTTTTCTTGGTTATTGATAAAAGATTATAGAAGCATAAAATTCGGAATGGCCCCAATACTAATTAGTTCTTTATTCATTTTTACAGGTGGAGTTTTAATTGATTTTTTCAGATCGTTCAGCTTTTTTCCTGAAATAAAAAACATCGGGTTTTTTGAAGATTTTATTGAATATCTAGGAATAAATCTTATTTTCCTTTCAACTTTCTACTATACTGTAGGTGTATTTAAAAAAGTGAAAAATGTCCCAACCTCTAAATGAACTTTTTAACCCAAAATCTATAGCTGTAGTTGGTGTTTCCTCTGACAGAAGCAAACTCTCATCGGTTATCTTCCAAAATATATTAAATGCTGGCTTTCCTGGCAATTTATATCCTGTAAACCCTAACTATAACGAAGTGCTTGGAGTTGAGTGTTATAAGAAAGTGAGTAAACTGCCCGAAAAAGTAGATCTTGGGGTAATTGTAACAAAAGCTTCAACAGTTTTAGAGATAGTGAAAGATTGTGCCAAAGCACATACCAAAAATTTAATTATAATTTCAGCTGGATTTAAAGATGCAGGTCACGAAGGAAAAATTCTTGAGGAGGAAATTTTAAAAGTTGCCAAAAGTGCCGGCATAAGAATTTTAGGGCCAAATTGCTTAGGAGTAATTCGTCCAAAATCATCTTTAAACGCATCCTTTGCAGCTCAATTCCCAAAAGCAGGTAGTATAAGTTTTTTTTCTCAATCTGGTGCTTTTAATACAGCATTACTAGATATGGCTGAAGATACTGGCTTAGGCTTTAACCACTTTGTTTCCATTGGAAATAAATCTGATCTTAACGAGATGGATTTTATACGTAACTGGCTACTAGACCCCGAAGTTAAAGTGATAGGGGCATACATAGAAGACTTTGTCGATGGAAAGGATTTTTTAGATCTAATTAATAAATCAGAACGAAAGCCTATTGTACTTTTACACTCTGGTGAATCTGAAGTTGGACAAAAAGCAGCAGTTTCACATACTGGGGCAATAGCCGGATCCGCACTAACTATTAATACAGCTTTTAACAACTCGCACGTAATTAAGGTAAAAAGTTTAGAAAAACTGTTTACAAATATCATGGCTTTTGATCGATTAAAAATCCCAACTGGTAATAAAGTAGCAATAGTAACTAACGCCGGAGGTCCAGCAATAATGTTAACTGATATGCTATCCGAAGCTGGATTAAGAATGGCTGAAATATCACAAGAAGTAAAAAATTCTTTAAGAAAAGCTCTCCCTGAAATCTCTTCTGTAGGTAACCCAATTGATGTTTTAGGTGATGCTGCCAGCGAAAGGTATAAGCTAGCACTCGAATGTCTGGAAAATGATCCTGATATAGATTCGATCATTGTAGTGCTTACACCTCAATACATAACAGAAATTGAAAATACTGCCAAGATCGTTATAGAAAGAGTAAAGTCATCAAACAAAACAATAATTCCATTATTTATTGGCGGGAAGTATGTAAGTGATGGATTACAAAGAATGTTTGATGCAAACATTGCAGGGTTTCAACAGGCTGAGCTTGCTGTAGACGTATTAAAAAATCTTACACACTATGGAGTTATGCTAAAACACTCAGAAGAAAATAAACAGTTACACATGAGTTTTCCTAAGTATAGAAAAGAAGTCAGTAGTATAGTAAAGAACACTAACGTTCAAACAAGCATTTCAGAAGACTTAAAAAAATTATTAATGCAGGAAGCTGATATCCTGGTTCCAGAGGAAAAAACAGTAAGAAACTTTACAGAAACTTTAGATTTTGCAAACCTAATAAAATTCCCGGTAGTTTTAAAAGCAACTTCAAAAGATTTAATACACAAAACTGATTTTAAGGGTGTCTTTTTAAATATTTATACTGAAGAACAATTAAAAAGAGATTTCTTTGATTTAAGAAGAAACCTTCAAGCCAAAACAGGAATTATAGAACCTGATATTTTAATTCAAAAACAAATAAAGGGCGATTTGGAACTTTTTATAGGAATACAAAGAGATGGCAGTAGTGATGTATACAAAAAGGAAGGGAGCGGTTTCGGACATTTATTAGTTTTCGGCCATGGAGGCATTTATACCGAAGTCTATCAAGATTTTTCTCAGGCTCTACTCCCAGCGTCTAGAGATACCTTAATAAACACAATAAACTCTACAAAAGTTTCTTTAATTATAAACGGATATAGAACTGGTAAAAAACTAAATTTTGATAAGCTTTTACAAACGATTAATAAAATACAGAAGCTTGTTTTAAGTTACCCTGAAATTGAAAGCATTGATTTTAACCCTGTGCTGCTCACAAAAGATAAATGTTATTGTGTTGACGTGAAGATATTTTTAAAGAGATGATAATGAAGCCGTGACGTCGACGTCGCGGCTTCATTGTAATCATTTAAATTTAAACGAAGTCAGTTACCAATTCCGAAATATCATAAATTTTAACCTCGTCTACAAGTTCCGTTTGCATCCCTACCCTATTATGCAGTTTTGATTTTAAGTCTTTCAAATTATCATTTTTATACAAAACTCCAACGGCAATTTTTTCAGAAAGATCAGCTGCAACTCTTCTTGTTTCTTCAATTTTATTAGCATTATAACCTTCTAACATTTCAACCTTAAAACAATGCTTTAAGTACCATTCGTGAGGAGTAGCTTCGTTATAGGTTGGGCAAGATTGGAGTATTTCTATAAAACTAAAACCTTTATGATTTAATCCCGCACTAATAACTTCAGTCATATGCTTAACATCCCCAGAAAAAGTTCTAGCTAAAAAAGATGGGTTCAGATCTAAAAGTAAATTTATAATATTGATAGGTTCTGATTCCACTCCATCAGGAGATGTATCCATAGGTGTTTCTTTTGGTGTTGAAGGAGAAGCCTGACCTTTAGTTAAACCATAATTAGAATTATTATGCAGAATAAAAGTAATGTCATAATTTGCCCTAACAGCATGAATAAGGTGATTTATGCCTTCCCCCAAGGTTCCCCCATCACCACCAAAGGCAAGTACTTTAATTTTACCGTTTGCAAGGTGAGCTCCAGTAGCCAATGGAATTACTCTACCGTGAAGCGCATGAAATTTATATCCGCCTATCTTATCGGATCCATTTCCATGACAACCAATATCGAAACATAAAACAGTTTTTTTAGGTTCAATTTGGTTTGCAACTAATGCTCTTTTTACTGCAGCATGGATCGCATAGTTCCCACAGTTTGTACACCAAGTATATATATTTGGTGAATTATAGTCAGCATATTTTACAGTACAGTTATCACAAGACATATTTTTATTAAGTTCAATGATTAAATGTTCGAATTCCGAATTTTAGGTATTAAAATTTAAGCTTATTTTGATAGCTTTGATCTTTATTATTATATTAAGTCATTTATTTTATCTCTGATTTCGTCCACAAAGAAAGGTCTTCCATCAAATCTTAAAATTTTCTGTTCAAATACATATCCAGTTTGCTGAGTAATCAACTTTCCTAGTTGACCTTCATAGTTATTTTCAATCAAAATAAGCTTATTCCCTTTTTTTATTAACTCATTTAGTTTTTCGGTTTTTAAAGGCCAAATGTATTCGTAATGAAGATAGTTTACTATCTTCCCTCTTGAGAGGGGATTAAGGGATGTGTTTTTGAGTTCATTTAATGTATCCAACACAGCATTCTTTACACTACCCCATCCTATCAAAGTAATATTTGCATCATCAGAGCCAAAAAGTTCCGGTTCAGGAAGAATTTGCAAAAGCGCGGCCTCCTTTTTCATTCTTTTTTCAAACATATCAATTACAAGCTTAGATTCTTCTACACTTGTTCCATCTTCAGAATGCTCATCAGTATTTGCATCATAAGCTGCAACCGATTGCCCTGGAAACCATCTTGGGGAAACCCCCGATTCTGTTAGCTTGAATCTATCTGTTGGTTTTAAAGTTTCTAATTCTGAGTTTGAAACTAACCCTCTTTTTATTTCTATTGCATCCGGCAAACGTTCTACTTGGAAATAAGACTCTGCAATTTGTTTTTCAGTTAAAACAATTACTGGAATTTGAAATTCTTCGGAAATGTTTAAAGCTTCTTGAATTTTTATAAAACAAGATTCAATATCACTTACTGCAATAACACACTTTACATATTCTCCATGCGAAGGCGTTACTGCAAGTAGCAAATCTGAAGCCGAAGTCCATGTTGGAAGTCCTGTTGCAGGCCCTGGCCTTTGAGCCAAAATACAAACAAAAGGAGTTTCTGTAATGGCACTTGCGGAAATCGTCTCAGACATTAAATCGAAACCTCCCCCCGAGGTTCCAGTTAAAGCTCTGGTTCCCATAAACATACTCCCCAAAGTCATTTGTGCGGCACTAATTTCATCTTCAACTTGTCTTACAATCATTCCAGTTTTTTTATACTGATTAGCAAGATAGCTTAAAATGGAAGAAGCTGGAGTCATTGGATAAGCATAGTATGCTCTTACCCCAGCAGCAATTGCTCCAAGGGCCAGTGCATGATTTCCAGTTATTAATAAATCTTTTGTGTTTTTATTCATTTTCTCAAAATCTGTTACATCAACTTTATAAACTTCTTGCTCCGAAAGATCGAAACCTTTTTTAATACATTTAAGATCAATTTCTAAAAACTTTGGTTTGTCTGCAAATTGTTCTTTAATAAATTCTTCTAATCTGGTTGGCTCAAATCTAAGAAGTTTCCATGTGTAAGAAAGAGCTACAATATTTGCAAAAAGATTATCCCCTCCGATTTCAATTGAATATTTAGTAGCGTCTATAAAAAGTACTTTAATATTGTTTTGAATAATAAAATCTTGCTCTTCTTTTGAAAAATGCATGTGAGGCATTATATGAATAAGTGTTCCATTTTTATTAAGTGATTTTAGATATTTATGTGTAGAAATCCTGCTTAGACATAAAAGAACATTGCAAGTACTGCTAGATGATCTTATTTCTTTTTCAGAAAAATCAATTTGAAAGCTTGCATAGCCACCTTTAATTAATGATGGATATTCTCTATATCCAAAGGTTTTATATCCTAAAGATTTAAGAGCTTTAACTAAAATCTCACCAGTAGAATTGACTCCTTGTCCGGATTCACCACCTATTTTTATTACGTAACGGCTCATGCTTTCAAATCTAGATAATATACATTAAGTCTGTAACAAAAAATCTCTGTGTCACATCGAGCAAATTTACAGAATTTGACGAGATGCGGACACTAAAACTTCCGAACGGTTAATTAGCTCTATTGATTCCCAATATAACTTACAGCGACTTTGCCTAAAATTTGCTTTTATATTTGTTAGATTCCGCATATTTCGCTTTGCTCAATTCCGGAATGACATCTTTTATGGCTCAGGCCTAAAACCTCAAACCTTATTTGCTCTATTGCTCTAACCTCTCTAGCTGTCCTTCTTACCTAACGCATCCATAAACCCATTTATCCAAGGTTTCACATGGTTTTCAATTTGATCATGCGGATCTCCATTTATCCTTAATGCGTGAAACAACTCAGTTCCTCCCTTTTCTATAAAACTTCTTCTTAAAATATTCATCCCTTCACAGAATTGGACAGGTTCGTATCTGATATCTCCTAATCCTACAAAAGCCGCAATTTTTCCAGTTAAATCAAGTCCTTTCATTTCATTGTAAAGTCTTGCAAAAAATGGATTAATTTCGCCATGCTCCCAGGTAGATGTCGCAAGAATAAACATATTGTTTTCTGTTATTAAATCAATAGGGGCTACTTCTGATCTGTGCAGTTGATTTTCTACCGAATTTGAACTTAATATTTTCGAAATTTCTTCACAAACCAGCTCAACATTCCCTGAAGTGGATGCATAAACGATTTGAATCATGTTTATTATGTAAGAATTCTAACTCATTCTAACTCAAACAAAGGTGCTTTTGAAACAACCTTGAATTAAAATATTTACTAGAAACTAATCGTAAATCCACCAACTTTATTTCGTACTTTAGAAATTAGTGATTAGGACTTCGTATATGATTTCGCGAAATTATAATAAGGTTTTCACATTAACTAAAAAATATCATCAGATTTTAGTTCGTGGTATTAGATTTTATAGTAAAATTTATCCATGAAAAAACTAATTAACCAAAAAACCTCATACTACTTACTAATTTTAAGCTTATCTTTTGTATATATTGTCTTTGGGATTTTAAAAGTAATAGACAAGAGCCCTATAAAAGACCTTGTTGTGGAAGCTTTGCCATTTATGGAGAATTCTTTTTTATTTGCTTTATTTGGACTTGGTGAAATCGTTTTAGGAGCTTCACTTATAATTAAAAAACTTAGGCTTTTAGGAAGTACAGGAATCATACTACATTTAATATCGACTTTTATAGCAATACCGCTAGCTTGGGGGATGATTTATGATTCCAATACAATCCTTACACTTCATGGGGAATTTGTTGCGAAAAATCTGGTGTTAGTAGCAGCAGCAATAAATATAGCAAACTTCGAGGTCAAGCAAAAGAATACTTAATCGATCTTAAGAACAGGTATCGTTTGTAAATTTTTAAATGAAGGATCAAAAAGATTTATCGTTTTAAAATTTAAATTTTGCTCTTCTTGCTTTAACTGACTATATGTAAGAATCGAGGAGATCAGATCATTATCCTTTTCCAGCAGAACACCAAAACCCACCCAAAACTGAACAGCTGAGCTTTGAGAAGATTTGATTGGCAGTCCCCATGTTTTTGTATATCTAAAGCCTACAGGAATCATATCTTTATCAAATGCCCAAGGCACATCTTTTTCCCAATTAGGATCAAATATAAAAGCATCGTGAATTAAAGTGGATTCTAAAAGTTCACTATATTTTTCTTCTTTTGGAAAATCATTAAAATCTTTTTTATAATTTCTTTCTGATTTTTGAAGTCTTTCCTTTTGAACTGATTCTGGCAAGTCTTCCCATTCATCACGTAGTTTAATTATAGCCAGATCAAATCTTTTTAATAACTCTTCTTGTGATATCTGATCCCTAATTTTTGAGAATTTTAATTTGAAGTTACCAGGCAAAGTTTTGCTAAACAATTTCAAAATAGCCTCAAACTGATTGTTATAAATATCCAAGTCAACTTGCGGAATATTATTCATTCTACTAATAAAAATTTCATCCGAATAATAATCAAGAATTACACCTTTATTGTATCCGCTCGCAATGGGTAGAAGCCAATTTATAAGTAATACAATGTTAAATAGTTCTGCCCAATCAACTTCAGGGTAAGAAGGTAATTGCCATTTTTTAAAACCTCCAAAAGGCACAGATATATGAATAGGTAAAAAATTCTCAATGCTATAGTCTATTATATCTTCTATTCTTTTTTGCAAAATATCGGCTACTTTACTTGTTCTAAACTTTGAAGATAGAAGTTTTTTAAGAATATACTTATCAATACCCTCATACCTAATAGTCTTTTCGTCTTCATTTGTTAAATTATATTCTTTATTTGAAAAAATTAAGTCTTGGAGATGCTTTTCGTAGTTCATTTAAATTGGAGCCGGCAAGCTTTGAGCTTACTTCTTTCTCTTGCGAGAACATTTTACAAATTAAACTACGGCCCCTTAAGCTAAAAATTATAATACCAGAATTTTAGAAAAATAAAAACATGTCGTCAAACTTGACGGTGAGTGTCGACACATAATACAATCGTATATATGAATCAATATCTAAAGGTTTTAAAAAAATTCGGTCTAACTGAAAACGAAGCAAAGGTTTACTTAGAATCATTAAAAGAAAATGAACTATCCCCTTTTCAAATTTCAAAATTAACTGGAATACCAAGAACAACTGTTTATGATATTTTAATGAATCTTGCTCTTAAAGGCCTTGTTGAACTTGATCAAAGTGATGGGCTTCAAAAACAACAAACAAAAGTACGCGCAAAAAATCCATCTGTACTAAGAAAAATCCTTCAAAAAAGACGTGATGACTCTTTTAAAATTGAAGCTGAGATTGCAGAAATACTTCCAAGTCTTAAAGAAATTTTTCACAAAGATGAATCTAATGCTGATTTTCAATTTTTCCCAGGGATCGAAGGAATTCGTCGTGTTTATTTAAATATCGAATCACAAAACCTAGACCAGAACAATGTTTCATGGACTCAATTGATGCCTTTAGATGTCTTTGGAAGCAAAAATATAAACGAGGACGTTCATACTTGGAACGAAATTCGTAAACGAAACAAAATAACTGCTAAGGAATTAATCCCTTTAAATGACTGGACTAAACATGTTCTAACCTATCAATACCAGCTTGATAAGCGTTACTTAGATAACAGAGAGTTTAGATATATTGAATCACCTATGTTTGAAATGCTTTTAGATTTAGTTGTTCAAGGCAATTACATAAAAATTGCCTGCTGTGAAGGAGATGAAGTTTGGGGAATAATTATAAAAAGTGAAGCTCTAGCCAAAAGCTTTAAGTCAATGTTTAGCGTGATGTGGAATATGGCGACACCAATAACAAAAGAATTTATCGAAGCGCTTGGGGATAACAAACTGTTAACAGAACAAAAGCTTAAAAGATCACTTTAAAATCAACATAAAGTATTTCTCCTGTAGGATGATTAAATTTATACAAATTTTTCGGTTCAATTGTAATTGGGAGCATCTTGGATTCACAAGCTTTTTGCAGATCGTAAGTAAGCAAAACCATATAATCTCTATATGTGAAATTCAGAACATTATTTTTTGAAACTAGTGAACTTGGATATAAACCAACACGAACCATAACATGATTCTTTTCAAGATTAGAACTATCTTTAGGAAGAACCTCTAAAGAAAACCCTTTTTCTTGAACGATTTCAAGAAGTGCATCGTGATAAACATTAACTTGATTTTGATACGTTTCTTGAGCATTCATAATTTAGTGTTTAAAACTCGGTGTAAGGTAAAAAACGAATGTTTGGTAAATTTTTCCATCATCAACTTGCCTTGTCTCTTTAACTCTAAAAAGTATCCCAAAGTTAGTGTACAAGGCGCAATTTTGTATTATTTCTTTGAAAGAATTTAGCTCTGTTTCGAAGCTCTCGCTTGTTAATCCCTCTTCCAAAATACTTGCTAAGTCGACAGTTACCTGTACAGATTCATAAAGTCTTCGTAACTCCTCCTGCTTTTGCGCTATAATTTCTTCTTGCACATCCTTCTGCATTGCTAGATATGAAAACCCTATTCTTTTAAAATCATTAATCTCTTGCCTTGTAAACATCGAACTTAATATTTCTTCAGACTCGTAATTTTGTATTAAATAGTCAAATTTTAATAATTCTTCCAAAAGAAATTGAAGTTCATCACCCTTGTTTTTCCTTTCAGATTCAAGCAAAGACATGTTACGTGAGACCCAGCTTCCTACCGGGACGTTCTCACCTAGTATATCTAAAAATTCCTGTACACTTTGTTCTAGTTGTGGATACTCTGTTTGTTCATTCATAGTTTCTTAATTATATCATCGCTGCCGCATTTTGGCGACCACAAAACACTATTGCAAAAGTTGTATAATCAATCTATGTCAACAACAAAAGTTTACAAAAAAAATTTTGAATACAGCTACACAATTGGCATTTACCCTACTCTGGAGCTTTTAAAAGCAAAACCCGAAAGAGTTTTAGAAATTATTTTGTCCAGCAATACGCAAGAAAGTCAGAAGATTGCAGAAATAAAATTAATTTGTGATAAAGAAAACATTCAAATTAGCTTTAATAATAAATTTGTAAATAGAATTTCAAATTCAGAAAATGCTCACGTAATTTGTGTTTTTGAAAAGTTTGAATCTCAAATTGAGAGAAATAAAAATCATCTCGTTTTAGTAAATCCATCCGACATGGGAAATCTTGGAACGATAATTAGAACGATGTGTGGATTTGGTTTAAAAAATCTAGCAATTATAAAACCTGCATGCGACATTTTTAATCCTAAGGTTATACGAGGCAGTATGGGAAGCATATTTAATATTAATTTTCAGTATTTTGAAAATTTTCACGAATATAAAAAGATAAATGAAAGTACTTTATATGCTTTCGCTTTAAATGCCCAAACTAGATTAGATGAATTGTCATTTCAAAAACCTTATTCTTTAGTATTTGGTAACGAAGGTTCAGGACTACCAGAGGAGATTGTAAAATCCTGTTTGGG
The DNA here is from genome assembly GCA_964607415.1 of uncultured Candidatus Saccharibacteria bacterium. Taxonomy (GTDB): domain Bacteria; phylum Patescibacteriota; class Dojkabacteria; order J137; family J137; genus CAZSKK01. Next base: position 176,420 of record CAZSKK010000002.1, read on the forward strand.
AATTAAAATCAACCAATCAAATGAAATTGATAGCCTAAATTTATCCATTGCGGTAGGAGTTGCTCTAAATAAATGCTTCAACGAACAGTCCTAGGATATGTCAATATTTTGATTTGTTGAAACTGTTAAAGTGATTTCATAGATATAATTTGAATCCTGGCCGTTATAGGTTCTGATTGAATTTTTATAAAAAACTGAACCAGCAAGATCACTTTCTAACCCTACTGTATTAATTGTATTTTCAAACTCAAGCAGACACTGCTCCTCTGAGAAATAATCGTAACTACTTGTAATAATTGTAATGATTCTAACGGATTTACTAATTTCTTCTATTCTTGCAGATAAAGATCTGATCTGTGATTTTATACTAACTAAAGACTTTTTCGCATACTCTTTCTCCTCAGCATTTGAATACTCCGACTTAATTACACTCTTATAGATATCCAAATCTAAATATCTGCTATTTATTTCGTCAATAAGTTTACCTATTCCCGCATTAGCTGTAGTTATTTTTATTTCAAATCTAGGTTTGGGGAAAACCACTTGTATGAGATTACAGAAGTCCTGAAGTAAAATTTCATTTTTAAAATTTTCAACACTCATAGATGTGAATAAAATTATACCATGATGCAATAATCTTTTCGTCTTGAAAACCTTTAACTAATTGGTATAATTAACAAGAATTTTTATTCCTCCTTAGCTCAATGGTGGAGCTGCCCGCTGTTAACGGGAAGGTTGTAGGTTCGAGTCCTACAGGAGGAGATTTATTTTATTCTCAATCTTCGATTCTCCAATCCACAAATTTACTATCCAGAGTTATAATCAGTTTGCAACATTAATTATTTATTTATGAAAACTTTACACATAGAAATTTTAGCTCCAGCGGGATCATTTGAATCACTTGTTACAGCAATTAAAGCTGGCTGCAATGCAGTTTACTTTGGCATTTCTGATATGAATATGCGAGCAACTGCTGCCGCAAATTTTGGATTGAAAGATCTTACAAAAGTTGTTGAGCTTTGCCATAAAGAAAACATTAAAACATATCTAACATTGAATACCCTTGTTTATGATTCTGAAATAGAAGAAATGAAATCAATTGTAAAAGCAGCATTTGACGCAAATATCGATGCAGTAATTGCAGCAGACATGGCAACAATCTCGTATGCAAAACGTGTTGGGCTTGAAGTTCATATTTCAACACAGCTTTCAGTTTCAAACATTGAAGCGGTTAAATTCTATGCACAATTTTCAGATAGAATTGTCCTTGCAAGGGAATTAACTTTGGAGCAAGTAAAGCAAATTTGCACCGAAATTAAAGAACAAAATATTAAAGGCCCTAAAGGGAATTTGATTGAAATTGAAGTATTTGCCCACGGAGCACTTTGTGTTGCTGTTAGTGGAAGATGTTCAATGAGCCTTTATTGCTACAACACGTCAGCAAACAAAGGCAGATGTACTCAAATTTGTAGAAGAAAATATAAAGTAACTGATATGGATACAGGAAACGAACTAGTGGTAGACAATAATTATATTATGAGTTCTGCTGATCTTTGTACGATAGGAATGTTAGATAAGTTAGTTGATTCTGGAGTTTCCGTTTTAAAGTTTGAAGGCCGGGGAAGATCCCCTGAATATGTTGATACAGTGATTAGAACTTATAAAAACGCGCTTAAATCCATTGAAGATGAGACTTACACAAAGGAAAAGATTCAGAACTGGAATAAAGATTTAAATACAGTATTTAATAGAGGATTAACGCAAGGGTTCTACATGGGAAGACACATGAATGAATGGGCTGGTGTACACGGCAGCAAAGCAACAAAAGAAAAATATCAGATTGGAGTTGTGGAACATTATTACAAAAAAGCTGGCATTGCCCAGGTCTTATTTCAAGCAAAAGATACTGTTAAAAAAGATGAAGAATTTATGATTATTGGGCCTAAAACTGGAATTATTAAAGGCAACCTTTCCGAAATGTGGGTTGATGATAAGTCAGTAGATGAAGTAAAACAAGGTGATGTTGTAACCTTTAAGCTAGATGATGTAGTAAGAGAAAACGATAAGTTTTACGTTTGGCGAGACAGGATAGCGTAAAATGTAAGACGCCTACTACCCTTGCCTATGCCGTAGGATCTGTAACCTTTTCAGACATTGGCAGGTTTGATAACTGGCTTAGAAAATTTAAGTATATAGTTATTGAAACATTTAAAAATACTGATGTACAAGTTACCGAAATTTACGTTAACGGCTGGGAATATATAATTGATCCTAAGGCCTGAGTTTCAATTCCTGAGCTTGATTCATAATTCTTGATTCCTCTTTCATATTTAGGTACATTATACTTAAGTTAGCTATCTTTTTTACTTTTTACACACCTAATCTATGGAAGCAAAAGCTTCAGCAAACGATCCGAAGGTTTTTTCCAATCTTAGGATTTTTAACCTTATAATGGGTGTTCTACACTTACTTCAAGGAACCTTAATGCTAGCATTAAGTAATGATACAAAGTATACATTAACAACTAGTTTTTTAAGATTTAATCCAAATGCCGCAGAACCAGTCCGATCAGTTACTGAAGAGTTAGTTAAAATTCCTCTTGGCCCTGCAATTGCTGCTTTTCTTTTTATTTCGGCAATGGCTCACTTTACAATAGCTGCGCCTGGAGTATATGAATGGTATGTTAAAAATCTTAAAAAAGGAGCAAACTATGCTAGATGGTATGAATACTCAATTAGCTCATCTTTAATGATAGGAGTAATTGGCATTCTTTGCGGAATATTTGATGCACCAAGCTTGATTCTATTAATGGCGTTAAACGCTTGTATGATTTTTTTTGGTCTTGTGATGGAGCTTCATAATCAAACAACTAAAAAAACCGATTGGACTTCATTTATTTATGGTTGTTTTGCTGGAATTGTACCTTGGCTAATCTTAGGCTGGTATTTTTTTGATGCAATTGCAAATGTAGAGACAACAAATCCTGTTCCTAAATTTGTTTATGGAATACTAATTTCGCTATTCATATTCTTTAATATTTTTGCTGTAAATATGTTTTTGCAGTACAAAAAAGTTGGGCCCTGGAAGAATTATATATTTGGTGAAAAAATGTACATAGTTTTGAGTTTACTTGCAAAGTCAGCTCTTGCTTGGCAAGTATTTTCTGGAACATTGAGATAAAAAAATAAATTTTATAAAACGAATTAAAGTTGCAATCCCCTTCTTGAATGTGGCAAGAGGGGGGGAGAAGTTCATTGTTCTTAAACTTGCAGCATTAATTAGCATCTGGGACATAAAGATGTAAGTTTTTATAAATTACTTTAAACTTTTTTACTTGTAACTTTCAACTTTTCTAGTACACCTGTTTATACAAAAATATTAAAATGAATAAACTTAAATTAAATAGCTTTGCACTTACTGATTTTTGCTTCTAGAACGACCATCCAATGGTCTTTAAAGCCAATTTTTGCTATAATTTAAAATCTATGGAAGTAATAACAAGTCCTAACAATGCAAATTCAGAAGTAAAGTTTAGTACTCGACCTAGACCAACTCATTTAATTGATAGAAGAGAAATAGTAATAGATTATCTTAGAGGTTTTGCAGTGGCTTTGATGATTATTACCCATGTAATTGCCATTACTTTCAACGGTAGTTCTGGAAATGAATTAGTAAAAAATATTGGGCTTATTGGAGGAATAGGATCTTTCACTTCATTTTTATTTATATCTGGTATAAGTTCTTTTTTAAGTTTTGTTAAGAATGATGATAGTGAAGCCGAAAAAATAAAACAAAAGGGAAGAAGAATAATTGCCAAAAATTTACAACTGTTGGGCATTTATTACATTTTGGCTACTTTTTCGATTTTTGTTAATACTTCGCTTTATTCCTTTCCACCTAATACGGGCTGGATAGAGACAATTACAAAAACGGTATTTTTTATTATAGTTCCTCCCTTTACTGAGTTTCTACTTGCACTTTTAGCTTTCAGCTTAAGTACAGTATTTTTAAGAAAACTTTATAGATTTCTACTAAATAATCCTCTAATTGGGCTTCCTTTTATGGGAGCTAGTTTCGCGATTGGATCATTAATATACAAAGTTGATTTTGGAGCGACGGAACTAAATTCTATTAAAGCCTTGTTTGGGGGACACCTTGAATACCATACATTCCCGCTATTTCAATATCTGCCTATCTTTTTGCTTGGATTGTATTTTGGGAAATTTTTATACAATAATGCTGATGTACTAAAAAGATTAAAGTTAAATTTTATTTGGTTAATTATCTTTGGCACGTTCACAATTCAAAGCTACTTCGTCTTTAATTATTTTGATTACCAGATTTTTGATGCACTTCCCGATTCAGGTAGATTTCCACCGTCATTAGCATTCATTGCCCTTAGCTTAACCATTACTTTGAGTGCCATGTTTATAATAACGGCACTATTCAAAGCAATCCCTAGTTTGATAAAAGCCCCTCTACATTTTATGGGAGTGAATGCTTTAGACATGTTCTTTTTTCATACAGCAATTTTGTTTTTGTACAAATACTTAACATCAAGCAGCGTTAATCCTAATGGCAAACTTTACTCTGGTACAATAACAATTTTATTTCTATATTTTGTTGTCATTGCATTAAGTATAATCTTTACTAATGTTCGGAGAAGTTTTAAAGATTGGAGTACACAAGAAAACGGAGGAGATCTGTGGTGGTTCTTTACCGAAAGAGCCGTATCATCAATTATATTTGTAATTATTTTTGGTATTGTAGGGACAACTTTTTATAGAGACGTTTTTGCAAACCCTGCAAGTTTAGATACAGCTAACATTCAATTTAAAAAAAGATTAATTAGAGAAGAAGAATGGCCAATATGGTGGGATAATGGTTTTGAAGCATTTAGGCAATTAATGATTACCGCACCTGCTTCTGATAATCTATTTAAAAATAGTTGGGTGAGTGCAAGCTTTAATCACAGAGAAGCATTAAACAATGGCAGAGCTTACTACGAAAATGGATCTGATGTGCGGGTAGTATTTTATGATTCAGTTTTGGGAGAGTTTAAAGAGCTTCCTTTTAAATTTGAATCTATAGGTACTGAATCTGCTTCAGTCACATTCAAACTTGTTGAAGATATTCCTTCAGCAACGCAGCTGGATCGATACTTTATTTACTACGGAAATGAATTTATAAGAGATTTTACAGATACTAAAGATACGCCTAGTGGATCGGTTTTTGCAAGTGGGGTATCTGTAAATCCTGAAACTATCCATTCAATAGATGCCTCCGTAAATAGAAGATGGTACCTTAAAAAGAAAGAAACTGCTTACCAAGCAGCCTCTTTGGTTGTGAGTGCTAGGTTGAACAACGAAAATATAGCCGATGGAAGTATAGTGACATACTCTATCCCAGGAACTGATAAATTTGGAAGGATGAAGCAGGTTAACGGAAGAGATTATCAAGCATCAATTGTTGTTTCTGACTTAGAACCAGGTATTTATTCTGTTGTTGCGAATGTAACAGAATCTAAAGATGATTTAAAAATATTTAGAAGCCAGGAAATCCCGTTCTATATAACTTATCCTATATATGTTACCTGGACTCAGGACTGGGAAGGCTTTGATGTTAACCAAGTTGATCTCGACAGTATGGCATCAATTGCTGATCAACATGGAATGCCCATGGTTCACCTTTTTAACCCTAGAATTTACATAAGAAATCAATATTCTTATGCCAATATTAGTGAATCTAGAGCTAAATACATCTCAGACTGGGTTAAAGAAAGACAGCAAGAGAGATTTGAAGAAATAGGAATGCATATGCATATGTTTCCAGATATGGTTTCAGAAGCAGGAGTTGCACCAAAATACGATGTAGTTGTAGGAGCAGCGTATGGAGATACCAAAACAAATGCCTACACCGAAGAAGAGTTAACAAAAATCTTCTCGTGGGGTAGACAAAAATTTTCAGAAAATGCGTTAGGCGCCCCAATTAGCTACAGAACTGGCGCATGGATGTCAGGACCAAATGTTCTTAAAGCCGCCCAGAATACTGGCTTTCTTATTGATACAACCGGAAGAACTGGAGGACCAATTAACCCAGCCCAACCTTCTAGTTCCCAAGTTCCTTGGAGCTTATCTGTAACAACATATCCATACCTTCCTAGTGTAAGCGATATTAATAAATGGGAAGGTGATAGATTAAACATATGGGAATTTCCTAATAACGGCGCCGACTCCTTCTGGTTTAGCTTGCAAGAATTGATAAGTAGATTTGATCAAAACTATCCAAATAAAGGTTCTATTGTAACAAGACCTCAGGTAGTTACGTACTTATCTCACCCTCACTGGTTTGCAGGTGTAGATAGTCCAAAAATTAGAGGCTTGTTTAGCTATACCGATCAGTTTTTATTTAAAAATGACGCAGGACCAGTTATTTACGCAACCCTTGAAGACATCTATTCTCAATGGGATAGGGATAAATTTATCAATGGAAATTAAGTTATGACTAATTTAGAATTTTCAACCTATATAACCTTCTTTATAGCTTTTGCTCTACTGGCTTTAGCTTTCGACTTACTATTTATTGGAAAGTTCCTTTACAAAGTGGTCAAAAAACGACACTTTAAAATTAGCTTCAAAAGCAAAAAATTATGGTTGAAGATTTTGGTTTTCCTGTTATTTAACATTGCAATTCCAGGTGCAATTACTTATGTAGCATATCAAAAATACGAAAAGACAACTCCAACAATTACAAAATCAACGCCATCAGGTGAAGGAGTTTGGTCCAGTTATTCAAAGCCTTTAGAAGTTGAATTCAATGTGCCTGTAAGCACTGTGAGGCTTTCTCCTAAAATAAATCCTACTCTTGCCGGTGAATGGAAATGGGAACCTTACTATGGAACGCATGCACTAACAACTAAGGGTAAGTTCTACCCAAATGAAAGTTTATTCCCTGGGCAAAGAGTTGTTGTTTACATAACAGGAATCAGGCGAGCAAAGCATAATGAAAATCATGAAGCTGGGTTTGTATTTGATTCAGTTAAACTACCTGAAATTAATGTCTCAGACCCATTTAATAAATCTAAGGATGTTTCTTTAGAAACAAACATAGATTTGTTTTTAAATAAAAAAGATGAAAACTTACAAAACTGGAAATTTGAATTTTCGCCAAAAATCGACTTCGAGGTCAGAACAATAAGCGAAACGCAATTTCAAATAGACCCAGCACTACCGTTTAATCAAAGTGAGAAGTACACACTTTATGTTTCAAGACAAGCTAAAAGAGTTAACCTTGAAAACAAAGAGACAATAGAAGAGGATGGATACGAAGTTGTTAATAGGATTGAATTTGAAACACCTAAAGAGCCGCTTGTTAAAAGTTTTTCTCCAAAAGGTACTGGCGTAAAACAAGATGCTAAGATTAGAATTCGTTTTGAAGTACCAATGATTAGAGAGAACGTGGAGACATTATTTAAAATCACTCCAAGCGTTGAAGGTACTTTTGGATGGGAGGATGATAGAATCCTTAATTTTACACCCAATACCCTACTTCCAAAGGAAACTTCTTATAAAGTTTCATTTCCTGAAGGTCTAGAAAGCCAAGGTGGTGGTGTTTCTGCCAAAGAAATTAGTTTTGAATTTGTAACAATTGGCGCAATACAATTGCAATCATCTAGTCCTGCAAATGCTGCAACTAGAGTTAATGAATCTACAGAAATTAAAATAACTTTTGACCAAGAAGTTGATCAAACTTCCGCTCAATCAAATTTTACGATATCTCCAAATATTGGAGGTAATTTTAGATGGGAAGGCAATACAATGATTTTTGACCCAAATAACAATTTGAATTTCAGCACAACCTATACTGTTTCTCTTCAACCTGGAATTAAGTCGATTTATGGAATTGATAGCAGGGACAAATTTAACTTTAGTTTTACAACCAGATCAAACCAGGTGACTATTTCTCTACCTATTTTTTATCAACCTCAGCCTTCATTCTCTTGTAATATTTATGCAACCAGAATGGGACTTGCATGGAAAGGTTACAACCTGGATGCAACAGCTATTATCGCTGAATTAGGCTATAACGATCAAAATATTAATGGGCAATGGCAAGGAAACCCAAACACACAATATGTTGGAACATATGATGGAAGTTGGGGATACGGTGTACACTGGAATCCAGTAAAAAGATTATTTGATAACAGAGGCCTAACGACCACCTTAAACGTAGGTTGGAACACGAGAGATCTTGCAAGAACAATAGAAAACGGCAATCCCGTTATCATTTGGCGATATAATGGTGTTAGTGCAGATTATAACCTGAATTGGGTTGCGGCTGATGGTACCTATGTAAATGCAATTAATGGACAACACGGTGGAGTTATTACAGGGTACAGAGGTACAAGTGACAATCCTACACAATTTCAAATTAATGATCCTTGGTATGGAATAATCTGGATGGATGCCGGGGTATTTGATTACTATTGGTCTCGCTTAAATCGAGTTGGGTTGGTAATATATTAGAGCATATTAAATAGATTTCCTCTCCCCGAGAATGCACGTTGTGCATTCGAGTGCAGCTGATTAGCTCCATTCGACAGCATAATATGCTGTCTCAGGATTAAGGTGAGGGTTTATACCGAGTTGGTGCATAACCTCACCCTCCCCTCTCCTAATAGGAGAGGGATTTTGGAGATAATCTTAAATCATTTTTTTAATCATGTTAAAACAGCTAGTCTACTCTCTAACAATTTCACTTATGGTAGCCGGAGGATTCCTAGCGTACATGTTTTTAATCGGAATTCCCAAAACTAAAGCCAGAAACTATTACAATCAAGGTATGATTGCAAGGGAGGAAGGAAATGAAGCCGAAGCTCAAAAAGATTTTGAAAAAGCTCTTACTTATTGGGACGAAGAATATATTAAAAAGGAAATGAAGAAAAGTGAATAAGTGTTAATTGGTTATTAGTTGATTGGTTAATTGGCTCTTGTACTAATTAACCATTATACTAATTTACTCATTAACTTTGTTCTCGCTAGCCAGCCAGAGGTACTCATGCCCACTACCCTTTTTCTTCCCTTCAATTTGAACTTCTAAGAGCTCTAATACACCGTTAGAAAGTTGAAGGTAAAGTTTTTTGTTTTGTTTAAATATGAAAGCATTGTCAGAAGCCTTACGCTCTAAGCCATACGCTTCTGACCTCTGACCACTAACCTCAGACCTAACTGCCTTATATATCTTCAATACCTTTGTATCCCTTTCTCGTAATTCATTTTTCGTAATTGGGAGTCTAGTCCACGCTATGGGCCACGGGTTAAATGCTCTAATCATTCTTTCTGAAACATTTATATCCGTTTCAAACTTAATCTCAGCTTTATCTTTAGAAATATCTGTTTTATAACAATATGTAGCCTTAGAATCATCTTGAGGGAATTCTTCTAATTCTCCTGAAATCCAATTTTCAAGATTTTCAGATAAAATTTCTTTCGCAACAAGTGATAATTCATTCATTAACTCTCCTGCCGTTTTGCCCTCTACCTCTAAACCTCTCGACCTTGCGATTACGGGACCTTTATCCATTTCAGAAACCATTCTTTGAATAGTAACACCAGTTTCTTTAAATCCTTGTAAAACTGCCATTTGAACAGGAACAGCTCCTCTTAATAAAGGTAAAAATGATCCATGAATATTTAAACATTTGTGTTTAGGATACTCCAAAATATCATCAGGAATTATTTGTCCATAAGCTGCAACAATTATAAGTTCAGGTTTAAATTTTTCTAAAATTACTTTAGATTCCAGCCTTAATTTTATAGGAGTAATAATTTTGTCCGAATCAAAGCCTTTTGATTGTGCATATGTTTTTATTTCAGTTGGTGTTAACACTTGCTTTCGACCAACAGGTTTATCTGGTTGAGTTACAATTCCAACTAGATCTATAAAATCACAACTCATCAGAAACTCCAATGAAGGGGTTCCAAAATCACTTGAACCGATAAAAAGAGTTCTTACTTTGTTCATAGAAATAGTTAATTAGTTGTTAGTTGATTTGTTAATCGGTTGTTTTACTAATTAACTATTATACCAATTGACGAATTAACTTCCTATATTCTTTATTCTTGATTCATAATTCTGAATTTGTGCTAAAATCAGTTAACGCATTGAAGGAGCAATCACTCCGGAGCAAAGAGCAGAACAGCCAAAGAGCAATAGAGATGAAGAGCAAGCTTAATAGCTCTAAAACTCTCAACCTCTTAAGCTTATTAGACCTCTTCGGGTAGCCCGAAATAGCTATAAAATTAAGTGCTTGGCAACTTCGCCAGGAATTAGGGTGGTAACACGGTAAACTTCATATCGTCCCTTCTATAAATTTAAGATCAAAGTTTCAAAGAGTTCAAAATAGTTTCAAAACTTAAAAATAAATCTGAAAATTTTCATTTTGATGTTTTTTATTATTTTGATAGCTTTGATCTTTGTTATTAACTTAAAGTATTTATAATTTAGAATTTATTACTAAAACCATGTTCAGCAAACCAAACCCAAAGCAGAATTTCTTTGATCTAGAGCAACAAATTTTAAACTGGTGGAAGGAGCAACAGATTCTAGAAAAATCGATTAACCAACGACCAGACGATCAGTCTAAAACATTCTACGATGGTCCTATTACTGCCAATGGTGAGCCTCATCACGGGCATATGCTTACGTTTGCAATGAAAGATATTATTCCAAGATACTGGACAATGAAAGGCTATAAGGTCAGTAGAAGTTTAGGATGGGACTGTCAAGGTATTCCTGTTGAATATGAAGTTGAAAAAAAATTGGGTTTTACTGAAAAAAAAGATATTGAAAAGTACGGCGTTGCAGCTTTTAATCAACTTTGTAGAGAATCAGTTGAAAAATATAGAGGAAATATCATTGAACTTGAAGAACTGATGGGTAGACTTACAAACTCTGATGAAGAGTTTGCAACAATGGATAGGGATTATATTGAATCAGTATGGTGGTCGTTGAGTGAACTTTATAAAAAAGGCCTCCTTTACGAAGGATTTAAAGTTGTTCCATACTCAACAAGAGCTGGAACTACGCTCTCAAACGCAGAAGTTGCTTTAGGAGGATATAAGCCTTTTGTTGATCCCGCAATCACTGTTGAATTTCCTTTAAAGGATGATCCTAAAACAATATTACTTGCTTGGACAACAACACCCTGGACAATACCTTCAAACCTAGGGCTTGCTGTCGGTAAAGATATTAAATATGTGAAAGTGAAAAGCCAGGTGCCTGATAATACTTACATTGTTGCAAAAGATTTGATAAAACAAGTATTTAAAGATGATCCAGTAGAAATTATTGGAGAAGTGGCAGTGGGTGAACTGGTAGGTAAGGAATATACTCCACCTTTCGATTTTTATGCTGGAAGAAAAAATGTCCATAAAATTTACGAAGGTTTCCATGTAACTACTGATTCGGGTACAGGAATAGTTCATCTTGCGCCATATGGTGCTGAAGATAATGAAATATTTCAAAAAGTCGGCATTGAAAGCTTCGATTATTTAGATGAGCAAGGTGATTTTATTTCTACAGTTCCAATGTATGCTGGAATTAATTATAGAGATGCTAATCCAAAAATAATTGAAGATCTAAAAGCCAAAGATGCATTATTTAGAAATGAAGAATATGAGCACGAAATGCCTATGTGTTGGAGAACAAACACTCCACTTATTTATAAACCAATAACCTCTTGGTTTATTGCAATGAGCAGCTTAAGAAAAGAACTGGTTGATAATAATAATAAAATCAACTGGATACCATCTCATGTAAAAGACGGTAGATTTGGAAACTGGCTTTCTGAAATTAAAGATTGGGGAATATCCAGATTAAGATACTGGGGCACCCCTTTACCAGTCTGGAAATCAGCAAGCGGAAAAATAATCTTCATAGGTTCATTTGAAGAAATTGAAAAATATACTGGCAAAAAAGTAGAAGACCCCCATAAGCCGTTTATTGATGATTTTGTGTTCGAGTATGAAGGAGAAACTTACAAAAGAATTCCAGATGTAATTGATGTTTGGTACGATTCAGGTGCTATGCCATTTGCAAGATTTCACTATCCTTTTGAAAACGAAGAAAAATTTAAGAAAAAATTCCCTGCACAATACATTGCCGAAGGGGTTGACCAAACAAGAGGCTGGTTCTACTCTCTTCATGCTATAGGAACTGCACTTATGGATAGCCCAGCATTTGAAAATGTTGTTATGAACGGATTTGTATTGGACGACAAAGGTGCTAAATTAAGTAAGAGCAAGAAAAATTATACAGCACCAAAACCGCTAATTGAAAAATTTGGAGCCGACACAATTAGACTAAACTTCTTTTCAACCGCAATCTCTGCAGGAGAAGATACAACTGTTAGTGAAAAAACTCTAAATATTCAAAAGCAAGAAACTATCCTTCCACTTTGGAACATCTATTCTTTCTTTACAACCTATGCAAACTTGCATAACTGGGAACCCCGCTCTGAGCTTTGTTACAACAATCGTGAAAACAAAGCCGATGAATTTCCTTGGGATCACATGCCCTTTAATGATTTGGAAAATAATTTAGACGCATGGATTTTATTACTCCTTCAAGAAACAATAAAAGAAGTAACCAGTGCTTTGGACAAATACGAAATACCAAGGGCAACAAGAAGCGCAAAATCATTTATAGACGATCTTTCTAAATGGTATATAAGAAGAAATAGAGATAGATTTGCAAGTGGTGATACTGATGCCCTAGATACACTTTATTATGTACTTGTAGAGTGCTTAAAGCTATTTGCACCAATAACACCATTTATAACTGAATACATTTACAAAGAGCTTGTAGCTAGTCAATTAAGCGATATGCCTGAATCAGTGCATTTAACAAACTACCCTACTTCAGACACACAATTTATTGAACAGTACTCAGCTTTACTTGAAGAGATGAGAATTATTAGAGAAGTTTGTGAAATGGGCCACTCTTTAAGAACTACAAATCAACTTAAAGTAAGACAACCACTTGCGAAAGTTGAGTTAATTAATACTAATGTTGCAGTTCCTGCTTTCTCAGATTGGATGAAAAAGATATTAATGGATGAACTTAACGTAAAAGATGTTGTAGAAGTCATGCAATTTTCATCAAAAAAAGTTATAAATACAGAAAATGCTGCCTTAAGCATAAAAGTAGGATTAGACACGGAAATCACACAGGATCTTTTAGATGAAGGCCTTGTGAGGGATATAACTAGAGAAATTCAAAGCATTAGAAAGAACATGAGTCTTGATATTGGTGATAAAATAACTTTGAGCTATCAAACAAATGATGTAGACTTAAATAGAATTCTTGAGAATTTTAAGGAAACTATTTTGAATAGTATTAATGCAGCTGAAATTTTGAATGTAGAAAGTATTAAACAAGACACTAAACAGGAAATAGATTTAAATGGCAAAAAAGTTACAATTAATTTAGTTAAAAAGTAATGGATTTAGTCGAAAACCCTAAACTAGAAGATGAAATCAAAAAAGTAAAGAAAGAGAGATTTTCTGGATTTATTGATTTCCTGCAATCAATAGTAATTGCTGTCGTAATCTGTTTAATTGTATATATCGCAATTGCAATGCCAAACCAGGTTGAAGGACAATCCATGCAACCAAACTTTTATAATAACGACATTATCCTAACAAACAAGTTAAGTCAGTGGCTTGGTGAAACAAATCTTGGAGATTCTTTGGGCCTAGATTATCACAGAGGTGACGTGATTGTATTCCAGAAGCCAGGATACAACGATTTTATAAAAAGACTGATAGGATTACCTGGTGATAGACTTGCGTTAAAGGATGGTACAATTTACGTCAACGGCGAAAAACTGGATGAATCAGCCTATTTACCTGAAGATCTGGAGACAATAGGGGGAACCTTATTAGTTGATGGTGGTGATGAATTGACAGTTCCTACAGGTCACTACTTTGCAATGGGAGACAATAGGAAGAACAGTCACGATTCCAGGTATATTGATATAGGGTTTATAAAACGAGAATGGATGAAGGGCAAAGTAATTTTGAAATACTGGCCAATCAACGAATTTCATGTTGTAAAAGACCCTAGTTATAAATAACTAAGCTCAAGGATCCAATGACAAATGAAATTTTCAAAATTATATTGAAAATTCCTTAGTCATTAGTATATTTTTATTAGTCATTCCATAAGGTGATTTTTGCAGTAACAAACCAAAAAGGAGGTGTTGGAAAGACAACTACAGTGTTGAACATGGGAGCGTATCTATCTAACAAAGGTAAAAAAGTTCTTTTAATTGATATGGATCCTCAAGCAAATTTGACCTCAGGACTTGGTTTAAATGAACACACCCGACGTGAAATGAAGACAAAAAGTATTTATGATGTTTTAATTTCAAAAAACACTATAAAAGAAGTTACATTAAAGACGAAATTTGAAAACCTACACCTGATTTCATCTGGCATAGAACTTGCAGGTGCTGAAGTTGAAATTGTGAGCGCATTTTCCAGAGAAACAATCTTAAAACGTGCTTTGGACAAAGTAAGCAGTGATTACGATTTTATTTTTATCGATTGTCCTCCCTCCTTAGGACTTTTAACGATCAATGGGCTTGTAGCTGCCGATGGAGTCTTAATTCCAGTTCAATCAGAATATTTTGCCCTCGAAGGTCTGGGACAGTTAATAAATACTGTAAAGCTTATCAAAGCAAATCTTAACAATAATCTAGAGATTGCCGGTGTAATCATTACAATGTTTGATACCAGAACAAATCTAAGTAAGGATGTAAAAACTGAAATTGAAAACCACTTTAAGGGTAAGTTATTTAAATCTGTAATCCCAAGAAACATTAAGCTTTCAGAAGCACCCTCTCATGGGCTTTCGATACTTGAATATGCACCAACTTCTTTAGGTGCCAAAGCATACGACGATCTTACGGACGAGATAATAGAAAGGTTTAGGAATTAAAGCAGCTTTTAACAATTAGCTATTCGAAGCTAGAACACTAATAGCTAAATCGCAACGGACTGGGTTAACTGAGAATTCTTTAAATTTGTAAAAATTTAACACTTTCAAAATTTATTATCGTCTTACCTCAAACTTCAAGCTTCTTTTTCTCTTGATTCTTTATTGATTAACGTATAGCATATAGTAAATAGTTATCAATTTAGCACATGAAAAAATCTGTTTTAGGTAAAGGCTTATCAGCTCTAATAGACGAAACAAGTCTTCCGGAGATATCGCAGGGCTTTATTCCTAAACTACCAGTAAAACTTATAGTACCTAACCCTTACCAACCTAGAAGCGAAATCAAACCTGAAGAACTTATTGAGCTTGCTGATTCAATAAGACAACACGGTGTAATTGAGCCTTTGTTAGTTACAAAAAAATCAGAAAGCCAATATGAACTAATTGCAGGAGAAAGAAGGTGGAGAGCTTCTCAACTTGCAGGTATAGAGACTGTACCCGTAGTTGTAAAAGAAGCTTCACCCAAAGAAATGCTGGAACTTGCTATTGTAGAAAATATACAAAGGCGGGACTTAAATCCACTAGAAGAGGCAATGGCATTTGAGCAGCTTACAAAGATGTTTAACATGACTCATGATGAAATTTCCAAAAAAGTGGCTCTAAGTAGACCTGCAATTGCCAACAAAATAAGGCTTCTTTCACTTCCAGAAGAAATTAAAAAAGGATTACTTGAAGAAAAAATATCCGAAGGTCATGCAAGAGCTTTGTTGGGATTAAACTCTAAGGAAACAATGATTGCAACCTATAAAATCATTTTAAGAGATAATCTTTCAGTAAGAGCAGTTGAAGAATTAGTTAGGCGATTAAACAAAGGCAAACAAGTAAAAAAAAGAGCCGATATGAGAATTTTAGACGAAAAAACAGTAAAAATTGAATCTAGCCTCAAAGAAAGATTTGGCGAAAAAGTAACTCTCGCAAGATCAAAAAAAGGAGGAAAAATAGTTATTCCTTTTTCTAATGATCACGAACTTGATGGGATTGTAAAAAAATTAAGTATATAAATTGCCTTCACACCCTACCCTTAATTTCAATAAGTGATAAAATTATAAAATAGTAAATTAATTAATTAGTTTTTTGTTAATTTGTAAATACTAATTAACTTTTTACGAATTATCCAATTAACGAAATATGCCACGAGCCTTAATATCTGCAGCACATACTCTAATGGTCCCTGGACAGATTTTTCAGGATCTTAGAGAAGCAGATTTAACCAGAAAAATTGTTAACAAAATGGTTCCTCACCTTGAAAAAACAGGTATAACTTTCCAGGCCGTTCCATTGGATCTTATTCTTACTGATAGAATTGAATGGATTAATAACTCTGGCTATTCCGAAGATACAGATGATATCCTAGTTGAAATTCATGTTAATGATGGAGGTAAACGCGGAATTGAGGGTTGGTTTAGCGAAGAAGCAAACCCAGGAAATCGATCCCAAATTCTAGCAGATTACCTTCTAAAAGAAGTATGTACTGCTACAGGATATACTAATCAAACAGCCAAAAGTGAACTTCAGCATGAATTGACCTCATTGGTTATTCTTAACCAGACTAATACTATTTCTGTAGCACTGGAATGCCTATATATTGATAATCCCGAAGATATTGCAATTTTGAAAGATGATAAAAAGCTTGATGATCTTGCAAAGGCACTTGCTGAAGCAATTGCAAAATACATTAAATCAGACAGTAGTAAAAAACCTGCTAATGCAAAGCCTAAGGCAAAACCTGACCCAGTTTTCAGCCCTAAACCCCCTTTTGGTGGTTTACCTTCATTGGGAGGATTAGGTGGTGGATTTGGATCACCTAGTGCATCTAGTACTTCCCCTTCATCCGGATCAAGTAATCTTATGATGGATAGGGAACAAAGAAAAAAAATGATAAATGATACTTACACTAAAATTTTAGGAAAAGAGCCTAATGCTAACGATTTAAATCAGAATTTGAATACAGGTGTTTCCGAAGAACAGTTAATCAAAAAACTTGTTGATTCTAAAGATTTTGAAACAATGGTAAAAGATGCAAAAGATGCAAAAGATTTGCGCAATAAATCTACTCAAATGGAAGCAGATGTTGCAAGACTCCAGGCAGAAAGTAATGACTTAAAGGCTATTAATGCTAATCTAAATAGACTTCTTCAGCATAAAAATATGACCATCACAAAAATGCAGCAGGAAATGGTTAGCCGTGGTGTTTTAAAACCTGGTGAATTCTTTGATTTAGGTTCTACACAAACTCAACGTTAGAAACTAACTGTTTTATGATCATATATGCGAATCAGGAAAGAATTTCTGATTACTAAATTTTAAATCTACATGTCGGCTTTCACCGTGATTCCTTTTTCCACACAATACTACCAAAGATAATTTGACGAGGGCATAATATTCAAATTTGGTTATTACCACCTAAGTGGTTATGTTATAATAATTGAGATTTAATTTATAGGAAGATTTGCTTTTAAAAATGAAAATTCACTTAAAATATTTAACTGCATTAGCTTTTAGACCACCGAAAAAAAATAATTAACGGTACTAAGATTACAGGTTGGATAAAAACCTGGCTTTGTTAGATATTCTTCTGGAATTGGGCAATTCTCCTATAAGGTAAATACATGTTTAAATTTTTAGATTATTAAGATGGACGGCTTAAGTATTGTACTAATAACCACCTTCGCAATAACTACTGTTGCAGGTGTTGCTGGTAGTGTCTTTAGCTTTAAGGAACTTAAAAAAGCTAAATTTGATCTATCAAAAAATAAAGGTGTAGTTCTTTCAGAAGAGGAGGCTATAGAAAAAGCAAGCCAAATTGCTAAATCTAAAATCCTTGAGGCTGAGAAAAAAGTTCTAAGTTTAGAAAAGACTGCTCAAGAACAAGCAGCTTCTGTCAGAGAAAAGTTCAAGGAACAAGAAATGCTTCTTGCTGAAAGAGAAAGAAATCTCGTTGATAGAAATAAAACTTTGGATAAAAGATTTGATGAAATCGAAGAAAAAGAGAAGAGTCTAGATCAAGCGAAAAGAGATGTAAAAAATGCAAGACAGCAGTTATCAGAGCAGCTTGAAAAAATAGCTAAATTAACTAGAGCTGAAGCTGAAGCTTTGCTAAAAGAAGAAGTCGACAAGGATCTTGGCGACTGGAAAGCAAAAAAAATTAAAGAGTCAAAGCAACAAATTGAATTTGAAGCAGATGAGATTGCAAAGAAAGTTTTAGTTGAAACAATGCATAATGCAGCAACTGACTATGTTGCAGAAACAACTACAACTACACTTACAATTGATGATGAAACTCTAAAGGGTAAAATTATTGGTAAGGATGGTAGAAATATCAGAACATTCGAAAAGTTAACTGGAGTTGATGTAATAATCGATGAAGCTCCTAATCAAGTTACTCTTTCATGTTTTGATCCAATCAGAAGAGAAGTTGGTGCAATTGCAATGAAAAAGCTTCTTCAAGATGGAAGAGTTCACCCAGGAACTATAGAAGAAACAGTAGAAAAAGTTAAAAAAGATCTTCTTAAAGAAATTAAAAAAACAGGTGAAGAAATTGCATTTGAAACAGGATTTAACGATTTACCAACTGAAATTATAATGCTTTTGGGTAGATTCAAATATAGATTTAGTTACGGACAAAATCTTGTAAAACATACCTTGGAAATGGTTAAGATTGGGGAACAGCTTGCTATGGAAGTTGGAGCTGATGTCCAAACCGTAAAACTTGCATGTTTGCTACACGACATTGGTAAAGTTGTCCCTCAAGAAGGAAAGCAACACCACCATATTTCTGCAGATATTGCTAGAAAATACTACAAAGACGATAGACTAGTAAACGCAATTGAAGCTCATCACTATGATATTGAATCTAAAAGTGTGGAAGCAGAACTTGTAAGAATAGCTGATGCAATTTCTGGAGCTAGACCTGGAGCAAGAAGAGATAGCTACGAAGACTATGTAAAAAGAATTAGAGCTTTAGAAGATATTGCAAAAAATCAAAAAGGTGTTGAAGCAGCATTTGCAATCCACGCAGGCCGAGAGGTTAGAGTTTTGGTTAAACCAGATCAAGTTACAGATAAGGATGTTGATACAATGGCATTTGAAATTGCAAAAGAAATTGAAAAAACTCAAAGCTACCCAGGAGTGATTAAGGTAAACGTAATTAGAGAATATAGGAAGACTGAAGAGGCAAAATAAATAGATATCATGTGAGCACGAAGAGCGAGCATAGAATAGATATACTTATCCAGCGAAATAAAAAAGCCGCGACATCAATGTCGCGGCTTTTTTATTTCTCAAAATTCTATATATTTTGTTTAATTTACAATATCCTTAAACCTCTTTTCATAAATAACTCTACCCTCGCCTATTGCTGTTTCCAAATATCCTTCGCCTTCCTCTTTTAAAAGCCAGTCAAACTCATCTGGTGTATATACTAAAGGCTCAATAATTGGGTCCGTACCTTTTGTTAAATCTCTGACAAATTGAATTCTTTCTATAAATGGTGTTTTAGTATTTGCTACAATTAAAATATCCATTGTAGAACTTTTTGGTCTTACTTTATCTCTTGCAAATCCTCCGTAAAGAATTATTTTCTCTACATCGAACTCATCAATTGCTGTTAAAATCTCCACTATTTTTTGAATTCTGTCTTCAATTTCTGCGCCAGTGTAATAATATTCCTCTAAATCAACAAGCTTTCCATCACCTTTAGAAATTTTACCTTGTTGAATAAACTCCGAAATTTTTTTATAAATCTCAGTTGAAAGTTCTATACAAGTCTTTGCGTCTTTTTGATCTATAAATTCGTGTGGGGACTTGTTTTGCCCAGGAATTATGAATGGATATCTAGAGATAAAAGTATAAGCTTCAATTTTTCTGTAATCAAGCTTAACATCAAAAAACAGTTTATTAGCTCTGTTTGCAAGCCCCATTAAAACTCCAAGTTTATGAACCTTTGGAGGTGGAAAACCCGCATGTACAATAACTGCTTTTATACTTTTTTCTACACTTTGCGTGGATTGGTAACAAGCCCATTCGAAGTTTCCTGATTTTAATGAAATTTCTGCAGCTGCCAAATCATATCTGGCCTGCTCCAACCAGACAAGAAAACGGGTACGTTGTTTTTCTGCTTGTGTCACTTTAAAAAGTTTAACTATCTTAAGTAATCTTTTAAAGCCTGGGCAATCTCGTCACTCTTCATTCTCTTTAATGCTTTTGCTTCAATTTGTCTAATTCTTTCTCTTGTTACATTAAATTCATGTCCAACCTCTTCTAAGGTTCTTGCCACTCCATCTCTTAAACCAAATCTCAATTCTAGCACTTTTCTTTCTCTATCTGATAAGCCGTCAAGGATTTCATTAATTTGTTTTTTTAAGAATGACCATGTAGCTAATTCTTCTGGAGGTGCTGTAAATTCATCAGGAATAATATCTATAAGACTATTTTCTTGTTCCTCGCCAATTGGCATTTCAAGTGATTGCGGTTTTTGAGCTATTTTAACAATCTCCTGTACTTTATCTACACTTATCTCCATTTTATCAGCAATCTCTTTGGTTGTCGGTTTTCTACCTAAAGTTGATGCTAGCTGTGAAGATACTTTACTTAATTTATTAATTGTTTCAATCATGTGAACTGGAACCCTTATTGTTCTAGCTTGATCAGCTATAGCTCTAGTTATCGCCTGTCTAATCCACCATGTAGCATAAGTCGAAAATTTAAAGCCTTTTCTATACTCGAATTTTTCTACCGCTCTCATCAAACCAAGATTTCCTTCCTGAATTAAATCTAGCAGGTCTAAGCCTCTTTTTAGGTAATTCTTTGCGATAGATACTACAAGCCTTAAATTTGCAGTAGTTAACAAATGCTGTGCTTCTATGCCATCTCTAATAGCTTTATTAATATATTTTTTATCTTTATTAATTATTTGCCTTTTAGCTTTTTTTACCTCAGAAGATTTAACTTCCCCTATCTTAATATTCTCTAATGCTTTAACATAAACATCCTCCTTTGTTTCCTTTGCTAATTTTTTTATGATTTCGATAAGTTCATTTTCTCCATCTTCAATTCTTTTTGCCAAAATTACTTCTTCTTCTGCACTCAAAAGTGGAATTTTTCCTATTTCTTGAAGGTAAGCCCTTATAGGGTCTGTACTTATGTGTGACCTTATCTGTTTTAATATTCTAATCTTATCCTCAAAGGTCATTTTATCTTTTACACTTTCTAATGAAACTTCAGCTGTATCTAGAGGAGATATAATCTCAACTTCGCTGTCTTGGAGGACATCTATAATATATTCTAAAAGTTGTAAATCTTCTTCAATCTCAGGGAAAACGCTCAAAATATCGTCCTGTGAAAGATATCCCTGCTTTTTACCAAGAATCAAAATATTTTCAACCTTCTGTTTATCTTCTGGATGAATGGCCATTTGTGATAAACTAAAAAATAAGAATTATTAAATCAATGTGTTTTTCATCTTGCCAGAATTATAGGCAAATGGTTTACTAAAAGCGAATCATACAAAAAGAGTTTTGTTTGAAATGCTATGTCTTGAGGTACCAAATATTGTAACACACACCTGATAAATAACTAAGCACTTAATTGATACGAATAAAAGATTATATCACTATGGCTTTGTATACTTACGAAAAAAACATAAAAAGTTCAGATTTGAAAGATAATGTTTCTTTTGAGCCAAAAGATAAAACTTTCGAAGTTTCCAATCTTCATGGCGATAACTCAGTAAATGCTCTCCCTTCCATTTGGGAAGTACCTCAAAAAACTTACTCTTTACTTGATACCTTAGGTACAAAGTCTAAATTAGCTAATATAATGATCCCTGCTTTATTTATTTTAGCTGGTGGATTCTTTATTTTT
The DNA here is from genome assembly GCA_964607415.1 of uncultured Candidatus Saccharibacteria bacterium. Taxonomy (GTDB): domain Bacteria; phylum Patescibacteriota; class Dojkabacteria; order J137; family J137; genus CAZSKK01. The sequence continues at coordinate 198,344 of CAZSKK010000002.1, forward strand.
AAAGAATTTTCGCCAGATTTAAAGCAAACGATTCAGGAAAGAAACGGTCTATTGGCTCAAGGAACAATTTCACCTGTGTCAGATGAATATATAAACTTATCTGAATATATATCAAACCCCGTAGGCCTTTCGCAATTAACATCAGAAGCCTTAAATGAACATGTTCTTCTGGAAGATCAAACCAGTCTTTCTTACGAAGGTACATTTTATATCTCAATACCCGCACTAGAATTTGAACGGCTTCCAGTTAAAGCCAATGTTGACAGTACGAGTGAAAGTACATATCAACAAGCTTTGAATCAAAGCCTAGGTCACTTTAAAGGAACCAGTTTGCCTGTGTCTGATGTTGAGAACAATATGGTAATTTACGGTCACAGTGCGGGAAGTAACTATAACCCACAAAGGAACGATCCTGTTGTGGCTTTTTCATTTTTACATGAATTAAAAGTTGGAGATGATATATTTATTGAGATTGAGGGTAAACGATACCACTATAAAATGTATAGAAGTAAAATTGTCGAACCTACAGATGTTTCTATTATTACTGGTACTCCTGGAAAAAAAACATTAACTTTGTTTACTTGCTGGCCTCAAGGAAATAACTCAAGCAGGTATGTAGCAATAGCAAGAGAAGCAGATTAGAACTGTAAAGGTTAAGAGGTTGAGTGCTTATTCAGATAAAATTCCCAAACACTTTACTGTTCTTTACCTCTATTGCTGGTAAGCTTTCTAGCTGTTCTCTTCGTCTTCGTTCTTTCTTCTTCTCAGAAAACTTGGAAGGTTATCCATTACATCATCGTATTTACCTTCATTTGATGATAAAGTTCCCAAAGTACCCACTTGCCTTGTAGTTTCTTTTGGCACTTGCACTTGAGGTTTTTGGGTATAGCTAGGTTGTTCTGAAACAGCTCCTGACCTAGTATTTGGATTCGCAAATATAGCAGCATCTGATTCAAATCCTGTTGCCAAAACAGTAATTTCAATACCTTTTTTATTCTCATCAATACTAGCTCCAAAGATAAATATAGCATCTGGAGAAACTCTATTTCGGATAATTTCAGCAGCTTCATTGATTTCGGACATACCCATATCTCTGCCGCCAACAACATTAAATAGGATTCCTTTTGCGCCATCTATTGTAATTTCAAGTAAAGGACTTTCTATCGCCATTTTTGCAGCTTCTTGCGCTCTATTTTCACCATCAGCAGCTCCCATTCCCATCAATGCGGTCCCGCCATTATCCATAACACTTCTTACATCAGCAAAATCCACATTAATTATTCCTGGTTGCGTAATTAAGTTAGATATACTTTTTACAGCTTGAGATAAAACATCATCAGCCTTTTTCATAGCATCTAAAAATGATGCATTTTTGTCCATTATATCTAAAAGCCTTTGGTTAGGAACAACAATAAGGGTATCTACTTTATCTCTCAATTCTTCTATTCCTTTCAAGGCTAAATCCATTCTTCTTTTCATTTCAAACTGAAAAGGTTTTGTTACCACCCCAACAGTCAAAGCACCTAGATTTTTTGCAATTCCAGCTACAATCGGCGCAGCACCAGTACCAGTACCGCCACCCATTCCGGCAGTTATAAATACCATATCTGCTCCTGCCAGATTTTCATGAAGCACATCTACTGTTTCCTCAGCAGCTTTTCTCCCAATTACAGGATTTCCACCGCTTCCTAAACCTCTAGTTATTTGTTCACCTATTCTTAATTTAATATCTGCTTTTGAATTCAACAAAGCTTGAGAATCGGTATTAACAGCTATAAATTCTACATCTTCGATATTATGATCCGTGATCATAGTATTTAAAGCATTTCCACCACCACCACCCACACCGACTACTTTAATCTTTGCTGTTAATGGCGCCTGAGGTTTAACTAACATATTCTTAAATTTAAAATCTACAGATAAAAATTAATCAACAAAATAATTATTGCTTGATTAAATACTAATTCACATTACCAAAAAATTCAAGTATTAAAGCATACAAAATACCCTTTTTTGTGCAAGATTTTTACTCTATAGTTAAAAATCTATACTGCTTAGCCCTAAATTGGACAAAATTTTTATTCAAACATCGATCTTATCCAGAAAGTTTACTTAAATCGATTGGAATTTTTTAGCTTGAAATTTACAAAATTTAAAGAAGACTGATTTTCACTATATATAGGCTCATTTACCTTAAGCTACGTAAGAAAAAATTATTTTGAAGATAAAATGTGTTTATGGTAAAAGATTTTTGAAGAAACCCCGAGCTTTTCCTACTATACTGTCACCCGATTTCTTGATTGAATTGCCAGCAGCAAACCCAGTATTGCCAACTCGATATCCGTCATCATTCATACCATAAAGAATCAGACCCTGGCTTGCAGAGTAACTACTATCAGAAATACCGTCAATTAGACCTTCCAACCCTCTTGGCTTGCCTACTCTTGCTGGAACACCAAATACTTCTTTTGCAAGTGCTGTTATTCCTGGAAGATTAGCAGAGCCACCAGTAATAACAATACCCGCAGGAAGTTTGTATTCATTTCCAGACATTTCAATATTTTCCTTAACTAAATCAAAGACCTCTTTCACTCTGTCTTCAACGATCAAATTAAAGAATTTCCTGGAAATAGTTTTAACACCCTCAATATTAAGATCAGAAATATCCAAGATATCTATTTTTCGTTCACTTTTCTCTTCTTTTTCTTTATCATCTTTTTTATCATCCGATTTTCTTACTTGCTTTCTCTCTGAATTTTTAATTATATCCTCAATATTTACTTTTATTTTTTCAGCATCATCAATAGAAAGCCTTAAACCCGCCGCTAAATCTCGCGTTACATTGCTCCCTCCAAAAGGAACACAAGTACTATAAGTTACAGCATCTTCAACAAAAGTAGACACAGAAACCGTTCCTCCACCAAAGTCCATCAATAGTACACCAAGCTCCTTTTCTGTTTGAGTTAAAACAGATTGAGCAGAAGCCCAGCCACTAAACACTGTTCCGTCTATTCTTAAGCCGATGCTTTGAATACATTTCTCCAAATTATGAATTGCTGTGCTTGGTGCTGAAATAATGTGAGCATCGACCTCAAGCCTTAAACCAGTCATACCTATAGGAACCTTTATTCCACTTTGCTGATCCACAACAAACTCTCTTGGAATCAAATGAATTATCTCTCTTCCAGGTGGAATTGCAACAGTTCTCGCCTGCTCTAAAGATCTAAAAACATCATCATCGGTTATTTCAGATTCATTGATCGCAACTACACCTTTATTATTATTTGAAACAATATTTTTACCGTTTATAGAAACATATGCCGAAGAAACCGTAAGACCGGCCATTCTTTCTGCTCCATTTAACGCCGATGCAATACTATTTATCGCCTCATCAATTCCGGTTATTTCACCTTTTCTAATACCATAAGATGGATAAGAAGCCTCTCCTATGACCTTAGCTTTACCATTTTCATCAACCAGCGCGATTATTGCGCAAACTTTACTTGAACCAATGTCTATTGCTGTTATTATATTGGACATAAAAGTAATATCACTTAAGTATAATTAATCAAATTTTTGAATTTTATGATTTATTATATGGCAAGCTAAATGAAATATAGTATTCATTTTAGACGAACCATAATTTAGTTTACAACATTAAGAATATCATTTTCAAGTTAACTTTACTACAACAGCAACTAATTATCAATTTGCAATTAAAAAAATTTTGAACTTTACTAATGTTTAATTTATTCAAAAAGCCTTTTCGGCAATTCCAAATGCACATAAAACGACCCCTACCACGTACCCTCCTATAGCAAAGTATTTTACTGTATTTTGAGATACATAATGTGCAGTGTTTTTTATATTTGTTTTTTGATCTACTTCAAAATCTCTATACTGATTGTAAAAACATCCTCCTGCAGAAAAAAATCCTACCCCAATAAAAATCAGATATGATCCTAATGTTACTTTGCTTGATGGTAGACTAAGAAAGTAAAGCACTTCTACCATGGCTAACGCATATACATGGCTTAAAACATCCAAAACAGGTATACTTTTAAACCTTACCACCCTCCACGAGTACAAGTGTCCTGCCAATAGCCCTGAAAGAGCTATTATGATTGGAATGAGCGAACCCGAAACCAAACTTATAAGAACGCTTAAAAGTGCTGTAAGTCGTAATAGCCAAACCGCTTCTTTATAACTAATAAACTTTGCCGAAATAGGATTTCTTAAAGCTTTCTTGGGATCTTTTGCATCATCAGCATAGTCTTCACAATCATTAACAACAAACGCATAAGCTAAAATTGCAAAATTAACCAATAGACCTAGGATTATTTCAAACGTAAAGTTCCATGCCGCAATAATACCGACAATCATTAATGGGAAGTAAAAATCTTTAAGAATCACGTCAACTCTAGAAAGTCGATAATAACCTATTAAATATTTTTTTAATTTCATAAATTAGCTACAGTAAGATATTTACAGTAATGCAATGGTAACATATAGTAATTAATTGTAATACACTTGATCATCAAGAAATTACTATTCTGTTCCAAATTTTTGAATCCTAAATATTAATTCTCACTTAACCGAATAAGTATCGGACCTCAAATCAAATACAGAACCTTGGTTTATAACGTCCGAATAAATTATTGTTTCCAAATCGGCCATTTGATCTTCTATTGTGCGTTTATTCGTAAATAAAAATGTTTTATTATCCTGCAATTTCAGTTGAAGAGTATATTCAGAGATCCATTTTATCTCAAGTACAACTATATTTTGTTCTTTGATTCTACCATAAAGCCTAATTACAAAGTCATTTTTATCAAACTCTATCTGATCATTTTTTTTATAATCAACTCTTGAATTACTTGTAACTACAACCAGCTGTGGAAACTCACTATCTTTTACCGACATAATAAGCTCATTTTGAATCGAAAATATCAAATCATTAGCTTCTTTTTTCAATTTATCTAAAAGTTCGGTCTTTTTTGTTTGATCAACTTCCTCCCACTTTATGGTTGACCGTTCTTCAGAATCCTCTATTGTTAACAAATACCTTTCTTTTAGATAAGTTGAGTTTACATCAATCTCATTTGATACAAGTTTCAAATCATCGTCAGTGACAGGTTTCACGTTTGTTGCTCTAATTGACACAACTGTATAATTTTTATCCAATAGATAAGCACCCTTCAAATTCACATAGGCCATTACGGGAAATTTTTCTACAACTTCCAATTGCAACGTATCAGGCATGATTTTTCTTACATATACTTCCTGTATAAAATCATATTGTTGTTTAATATTAGTTTTTATTTCTTGAGTATTTGCATTAATTAAACTTTTCCCTCTGTATTGCTCTACGCTTTGATTAAAAACTTCTTGGTTAACCTGTTCCAGCCCTAAGATTTCAATTTTTTTTATTTTAAAAAAAGGTAAATCTGAATATCTTGGCAGTACTTGCCAGAAGAATGCAAAAATAACTAAAATAAAAAGTAAAATCCTAAAGTTTCTACTTTTTAAGGGATTTTTCAGCCTATATTCACTGTTTGCTTTTTTTACTTTATTCATTTTTGTATTTCTTTTTCTCAGCTCCTTCAATTCTTTCGAACTCATTTGGTTTGGTTTATTCCAAACAATTCCACCGGTTGGTTTTTTGTATACAACCGAAGCTTCTTTTTTCTTTTTATTTCTTGGCAATTTAAACTTCATAAAACTATTATACAAATTTTAAAGCTACAAAAAATGGCCATGAAGAAAATACTTTCTTCATGGCCATAATTTACTATTATTCCTATTTATAAACTAGGCTCCAATTTGCTTTACAAATTTAGCTACATCTTCTTTGTTTTCCGCTGTCCTTTCCAAATACTTTATTAACCTTCTTCTTTCACCAACGATTTTCAACAAACCTCTTCTTGAATGTTTATCTTTTTTATGAGTCTTTAAATGACCCGTTAAATACTTAATCCTTTCTGTTAGTAAAGCGATCTGAACCATTGGAGAACCTGTATCACCTTCATGCTCTCCATACTTTTTAATTAGATCTTGTTTAATTTGCTTATCTTTTGCAAATCTGTTTTTCTTGCTAGACATATTTTCCTTTAATAAAATTTACCTAGTTATTATATAATATTAATAACCCTTATGCAACAATGTTAGGAGCTTTTCCGCGAAGATTTATTTTTACTTCTGGAGAAAAAACCAAAAACCTTCTTTAGCATATACAAAATATCTGTTACTGACAATAGCTTTTGCAAAGAATCTAATGAAGAAATTGCCTTTTCACGTATAGCCTTATAATCCTCTTCTACCCCTTGAACAAGATTAGTTACATGACTTGTTGCTACTCTTAAATCTTTAAGCCCGAGAATTAATTGGCCAAAAAGCCTTATTATCTGGATTGCGATACCTAGAATTGCGAAACTTATAGACAAGACGAGAATAACTTTTGCTATATCATAAGCAGTTTGAGTGTCCACGTGTAATAAAGATAATTGCGAATAAAATAAGAGTATTCTTGTAATCTAATTTAGTATATATTCATTTAAGTTTCAAATCAAACCTATAATTCTTGAATCATGAATCTTGAATCTGTAATATATAAATATAACAAACATTAATAGTTGCAAATTTATGTCAACCGAGAACATTGTACTTCTTCATGGATGGGGAGGAAGCAAAAAAAGTTTAAAATCATTGGGAAAAAAACTCGAAGATTTTAACTATAAAGTTCATATTTTAGAAATGCCAGGACATGGGGAGACGCCAGAAATGAATACTCCATGGACCATGAATGATTTTAGCAGTTGGTTAAGCAAGCACCTAACGGAAAATAGCCTGCAAAACCCTATACTAATAGGACATTCATTTGGCGGAAGAATAATAATCGATACACTAATCAAGAAAAAAGCTGACCCTTCAAAGGTAGTTTTGATTGATGCTAGCGGAATCAAACCCAAAAATTCAGTTAAGCGATTTTTTTGGAAAAGAATCTCCAATTTATCAAAAAAAGTTTTGAATGAAAATAAAGCTTACTCCCGCACGATCAGAAAAATCGCTTACAAGACCCTTATCCGTGAATCTGATTATGTAAAGTTAAATAGCAACATGCGAAAAACATTTGAAAACATTAATAATGAATTCTACAATGATCTTGTATGGAAAATTAAAACAAAAACTCTAATAATCTGGGGAAACAAAGATAAAACTACCCCTTTATGGATGGGAATTTTTTTGAACAAAAAAATCAAAAATTCCAGATTAGAGGTTTTAAATGGCTCTCACTCGCTACCTTTGAAGCACCCGGAAGAGGTAGCCAAATTAATTAACGACTTCTTAAAACAATGAAGGATTTTTTAAGTTTAGCAGTATTATTTTGGATTCCACCACTAATTTCCATTTTGAAGTATGTCCTATGGGATCTATACTTCTGGCAAGTTAAAGAATTTCGATTCGATAGATTCTGGGTACATATAAGATGGGATCAAGAACCAGCAAATAGAAACTTAAATAAAATTATAATAAAGTTTATTCTTTTTTCTTTGATAAGTATTGTACTTGCAAGTCCTTTAGGTGCCAGTGCAGGAATAGCAATTGCATACGCTATTTGGTTTAACGATGGGATAAAGTTTATAGAAGAAATTATAAATAACAAGCTCAAAAGGCCTTCAATATCTTTTAGGAACTTACTAATCCTTTTTTTAATAATTATTTGTTTAATCACTTTAATCTGTTTAGTTACTATTCCTTTTGCAATCTTAGACAGAAAAACAGATTCCGGAATATTTTTAGATTATTTTTCCAACTCAAGTGTTGAAAATATAAACAACGCTTTATATCCCGATGTTTTGATTTATCTTGCCCTATCTTCTCTAACAGCATTACTAATAGAGATGAGCTCACCTTTTATTGTAAGTTTTTTTGTATTGCTAACCTACCCTATCGCAAAGATTAGAAGACAATTAATTATAAGAAAAGCACGTAAAAAAATTTCGGCCCTGAAAAAAAAGCCATATATTATTGCAATAACAGGTAGCCAAGGGAAAACAACAACTAAAGAAATCCTTTTTGAAATTCTAAAAGATAAATTTAATGTTGGCAAAACCTTAGAAAATCAAAATACAGATGTTGGACTAGCTTTGAGCATTTTAAGTCAGTTAAAAAGCAATACCAACATTTTCATCGCTGAAATGGGAGCTATCAGATCTTCAGAGATAAAAAATATGTGTAGAATTTTGAAACCAGATTCTTCTATAGTTACGGATATTGGCACCCAGCATATTGCAATTTTTGGATCTCAAGAAAAACTATTTAAAGCTAAAGGTGAAATTATCGAAAGTCTACAAGAAAACGGAAATGCAATTTTGAATGGCGATAACGAATTCTGCTTAAAAATGATCCGAAAAGACTGCAATAATTACGTTTATTACACCAATGAGAATATTAGTGCAAAGCTCAATGAAAGCTATATTATTCCAGTAAAAATTCATGCAGTTAAGGAATTAACAAATAAAATAACGTTTAAACTGAATTACAATAAAAAGGACTATGACTTTGAATTTAACGCGACAGGGCTTCATTTAGTTAATAACATTACAGCGAGTATCATTGCTAGTTTATGCGCAGGATTAACTATTGATGAAGTTCAAAGTAGTTTAAAAAAGGTAGAAATTAAACTTCCAAGACTTTCCTTAAGTAAAGGCGACAATGAGACAATTGTTATTGAAGATACCTATAGCTCAAATGAAAAAGGATTTGAAGCTGCAGTTAAATTTATGAATTCTCAAAAAATCTCTGGCAAAAGGATTGTTGTAACTAGAGGTATAATTGAATTAGGAAGACATAAAGAACATATATACAAAAATTTAGTTTCTGCAATTAGAAACGATATTGATATTTTAATAACCTCAGATGCTACTTTACATAAGCTAATGCTAAAAGATAATACAAAAGTTCAGTCTTTACTAGTGCACTCTAACGATGATTTTAAATATACTATAAGGACTGTTGTTGAGCCAAAAGACCTAATTCTTTTGGAGGGAAGACTTCACCCTTCTATAATTTCAGAAATAATAAGCGAAGATAATTAATATGGCATACGAATTTAGAGAAAACCTCGATTCAAAAATTCTGGATAGTTTTATGGAGGAATGGTCAAAAAAAACCAATCCTCCTGGCGTTACTTTTATACAATCAAGCAATTGGGCAGCTTTTCAGAAGGCTTTAAATCGAGAAGTGTTGCAAGTAGGAATCTATCATAACAATGAGCTTGTTGGTGCTTTTGTTGGAATTGTTAATCTAGCAAAAAGAGGTAAATATCTCTATGTCCGAAATGGTCCTGTTTTGGATTGGTCAAATAAAGAACTTGTTGACAAGACCATAACCTTTTTGAAAACCTGGGCACAGAAAAAGCATTTGTGGTTTATCCGAATAAGCCCTCTGATCAAATTTGTAGACGCTAAAAACTTAAATAGCTACCGCTTTCCTGACTTTCAAATGAACGATGTAGATGCCTTAGACACTTGGATTAGCCCTATTGCAGGCAAATCTGAAAACGAGCTGCTTGCTAGTTTCGATAAAAAAACAAGGTACTCTGTAAATAAAACTTATAAAGACGGCATTACCTCAACTATTTCGAAGAATCCTAAGGACCTTGAATTATTCTATCCTATTTATCTTGATACAATAAATCGCCATAAATGGGTAGGATACCCTCTTTCTTTTATACAAAAAGAATTTGAAGCCTTTAGTGAAGACAACCGAGCAAGTTTAGTTATTTGTAAGCTTAAGGATGAGCTAATTGCCGCGGGAATTTTTATACATTATGCAGATCAAACTTATTATCACTTTGGTGCTACTTCATCAGAGTACTCAAAGTTTTCTCCCGCATATCAAATGATCTGGGAAGCCATGAAAGAAACAATAAGAAGAGATATTAAATTCTTCAATTTTTGGGGAATAGCTCCTACTAACAAGCCTAAGCATCCGTGGCAAGGACTGTCTTCATTTAAGAAAAAATTTCCTGGAATGGAAGTAAACTGGAATGGTGCTAAAGATATTCCTGTTTCAAAAAAATATTGGCTTACTCACTTCTACGACAAGTTTAATAAGATCAGAAAAGGATATTGACATTGTATACAATTTAGCTAAAATATACATAATTACAAATTATTTTTATGTATAAAACTAAAGAAGGCAAAGTTTGCGCATCTCTAACAGAGGTAAAAAACAGAACTGGTGATATTTTTGACATGGTAGATGAATTTGGCGAAGTAATTTTAACTTCTTACAATAAGGAAAGGTATAAAATTACCAAAATTGATCTTTCCTCTACACTTGAAATTAAGAGCGAGAGTAAGACTAAGGATGAAAACAGGATCCAAGCCGAAAACACTCCTAAGTACGAACCTACAACTTTTGTAGACAATAGCAAAGAAGAAATAAGCTCAGAAGATACCAACGAAATCAATGACGAAAACCTGATCTCTAATGATTTTAAGCTTTGGGATAGAGAAAACAAGCTTGAAAAAGAGTTTGCTGAAAACGCAAAAAAAGCTCTGCAGTAAATCAAACTAATATTATTTTATATTAACTCAAAAAATGAAAGACACAATAATGGTTGACACAGACATAATTGTTGAATACTTAAAAACAGGTAAGGGACTATTACCAACAGCGTACGAAAAATATAAAATGGTAATTAGCTCTGTGAACTATATTGAATTACTTGCCAGCAAGACTTTTACCGATAGCGACCTTGAAAAAGAAGTTTTAGAATTTGTTGAAAAGTATTTTGAAGTTTTGGATGTTAATCAAGAAGTTTCTGATTTAGCTGGAAAGCTTTTAAGAGAGAACGATTTAACTCTATCTACAGCCATAATTGCAGCTTCTGCAATAACAAATAAGGTATCACTACTTACAGAATCTAAGGATAAATATAAAGGGATTGAAAATCTTGAATTTGTGAGTTTGTAGAAAGAATTTCGGAGAGACAGGACTCGAACCTGCAACCCCACGCTCCCAAAGCGTGTATTCTAGCCAATTGAACTACTCTCCGCTTAGTTGTTCGAAAAGATTTTACCACATAAATACCTATTCTTGTATATATCTTTTAGGTTCAACACTTACAAAGATTGCATAAATCATTTTTTTTGGCATTCTTGCAATCATAATTATTTGAATAGCTTGACTAAACTGTGAAACATTTCTCATTATTATATTTAGACTAAGAAATCCTATAAATAATACGTGATTTTGTTGTTTCCTTTAAACTTATTCCAGAGGCATGACTTGGACTGCCAGCTACCATGCGCTTTGGAGCTAACCCCTTCTTATCATTTGTCCGAATCGCTGCCAGTAAGTAATCGGACGCAGTTAGTTCTAATGTAACCAACAATATACCTTCTTTTAATCTCAAGCTTTTTAAACAAATTGCCACTTCCCCACTTTGAAAATTTAGGCGCCTAAAATCTCAATCCAAAGGCTATCAAGTATAACTAACATTTGCAAGAAAAGGTTTGAGATTAAAAGCGACAATTTATCATAAAGTATTAAAAATAAGCACAGGCCGAAAATTACTACTTGCGCATTGTATGCATACATGTGTATAATATACACAATTAAGTTATTATACCCAACTACAAATGAAAATACTTTACATTTGCTCTATTGACCAATTTAAAACAAACAGAGAAAGGTACAACCTTATTCGCAGAATATTGCTAGCCACCGGGCACGAGCTTACCTTTGATTGGCTTACAAAAATAGAAAATAACCTTGGGCAGTACTCTAAACTAAACCTTTCCAGACTTTTCGACAGCACTATAGCAGCCATAAAAGAATCTGATGCAGTTGTCATAGAAGGCACTATACCAAGCTTTGAGGCAGGATTCATTGCTAATTTCGCAGCTAAAAATCGTAAGTCAGTGTTGATTTTAATAGAAGGAAATGAAGGGGTTGATTTTTCAAGCTTAAATATAATTGAAACCGAACACATTTTTATAAAAAACTATAACAAGGAAAATATTGAAAACCTACTTTCAGAATTTTTAAAAGATAACGCTGGAGAACCTTCTTATAGATTTAATATAATCCTTGGCAGAAGGCAGAAGAACTACTTAAACTGGGCTGATAGATTTTACAGAAAAAGCAAATCGGAACTGATCAGGGAGATAATTGATGATAAGGCAAATAATGACGTGAACTATCTACGTATTGGAGGTAAATGATACGATTTGAAAGGGAATTTTCGTAACAATATATAAGCTTAGTTGATTATTTGTGCAGTTTACAAGGTCATTCTTTTGTCATCCTGAGGGAAATCGAAGGATAGACAAAATACTTAGCAGATGTATGGTTCGAGTTCCCTCACCATGACATCTGATGATAAATCCCGAGCTCCCATAAAATTCTCAGCAACTAGCTATTAGCTCTTCACCAGCATGCTTTTTTGCTCACTTCCTGTTCTCAGCTTTCCACTTTTTAACTTCTGCATGATCACCCGAAAGAAGAATTTCAGGTATTCCCCACTCTTCTCCTTCATCCGTTTTGAATACTGCAGGTCTTGTGTATTGGGGATATTCAAAAAGTGTATGATCTTCATTAAAACTAGTTTCTTCTATTAATGATTCTTCGTTTCCAAGAACACCTGGAATTAATCTTGTGATTGAATCTACAAGTATCATGGAAGCTAGTTCGCCTCCTGACAAAATATATTCCCCTACGCTAACTTCACTATCAATCAAGTGCTCTACAACTCTATGATCTATCCCTTCGTATCTACCACATATGATTACTATACGTTCTAAATCCTGTGATGAATTTTGAGCAATAGTTTGATTCCACTTAATACCTTTAGCACTAGTTAAATACACTTTTGTTTTGGGATCTCTGCTTGGATAAACTCCTAATTCTTTTAGAGCTTTATAAATAGGCTCAATCTTAATCAACATCCCAGCTCCACCACTGAAAGGCTTATCATCAACTGTACGTCTTTTGTCTGTTGTCCACCTTCTTAAATCATGAATATGGATGTCAATCTTTTTTGCATCAGCGGCTCTTTTAATAATACTATGGTTTAAGTATTCAAAAGAATCTGGAAGTACTGTTATAATATCAAACTTAATCATAGGCTAATTATATAACAATGCAGTTATTTCCAGAACAACAAAATTCAACTACATGGGAAGGTGATAACTTCGATCACTTTACAGAAGTTATGACAGGAAACAATACCATTGTCAGAGAAAATATTGGCATACAAAGAAACGTAGAAGAAGTCCCCATTGATTCTTCATTTATACCTTCACATATTAAGCGCTACTTAGGGTTTAATGAAATCTACCTGACTTATATTGGTAACTCAAATTTGTGCGCTAGAGTCACATTTGACAGATCTGAAAGGATAGAAAAATTTAACGTTAAAGTTGGCCAAATACTCCAGATGGAAATACCGATAATTGACGAGGTTGAAATAAATGTTAGCAAAATAATGCTATTTAGAATTCACGAGGTCTTTGATAATTTTATAATAATCGGTCCTTTGAATGGCATGGGTTTTTAATTTAAGAGTTTGTTTTTCCATCCATTCTCAACCAAGAATTTATTGCCTGGACATGAAGTACTTTCTTTGATTTCCCCATGACCTAAAACCTGTGTGGGATTATACTTAGAAATTAGCTTTTTTGCAGACACCATAGCATGTGCGGAGGGCTCTGAATTTTCGAGATCAGCTAGAAAACAAATTGCAATACTTTTTTTATTGTATTGCCAATTCCCGCAATGCCAGCCTATATATTCATCTTTTAAAAGCTGTTCATATCTACCATCGGGCCAAATTAAATAATGGTAGCCAAAAAATACCAACCTGTTTTTCCAAAAATGATTAGACCATAAAGCTTGACCATAATACTCTCTTTTTTCATTCCTAAACTCTGGTACATAAAGCCTTAGTAAATGTAGCGCATTTAAATAGCTAATTGGATTAGCTGCTGCTGCAGTTGAATCACCGGTATGATGAATTACAATGGTATCGATAACTTCTCTTTCTTCGTCAAAATTAGGCCCTTCTTGCGATAGTGACACATTGTCATCCTCCAATAGATCCCCAATCTTACTAATAAATTGCCTTCTTTTATTTTTGATTTCTTCAGAATCATGATCTGGATTCACAAATAGTTCCTGCTTAATCGCATTGAATTCATCACTTAAATACCATATAGGATCGGCTTTGATTTTTGTGAAAAAAGATTCAAACATGGATTAAGAATCAAGAATTAAGTTAATGTCCGTTAAAGATTTTTTTCTAAAACAATTTCATGTATAGAAAAACCTTTTGATTTATAAAACTCAATCGCTTTTTCATTTTGATATAGCACCAACTCTTAATATTTTGGCACCTATATCTTTTGCCCATTTTTCAAATTCTTTAACTAGCTGCGATCCTAATTGTATACCTCTAAAACCTTCTTCAACGTACATATTATCAAGCTCCGCAACAAGTTTTCCCTCTCTTGCAGAGTTGCTATAGCTAACCCCAGCAAGATAACCAACTATTTCACTTTCTTCTTCTGCAACAAAACAGATCCCATTATTTTTATTGATTACTCTTTTAAAGTAGTTCGTTCCTATTTCTGAAAAGCTCCATTCTAATGAGTAAGAATCGCCAAACAGCTTTTCAAACTCAAAGAGTTTTAAGTTTAGTCTTTGAATTGATTCCAAATCTTTTACTGTGGCTTGTCTTATGCCCATACTTTAAGATGCTGCTTTTACGGATATTTCTTTTGAAAATTATTTAGATTGTTAACTGTAAATTAGATCCTGAATCAAGTTCAGGATGACGCCTAACCGACACATACCTCTTTGTGCGTCGTGTGTCGAACTTCCTACGTCAAGCGCTCTAATTTAGCATATTCAAGCATAAGTTCTTTAACACCATAAACTGCTCCAAAATCAATTTCTACAAACTCATCGTCCATTCGAATTATTTTTCCTATTCCAAAGTAGTTGTGCTTAACTCTGTCTCCTACAGATAAATCTAAATCATTTTTCCATTCTGATACAACTTCATCCCAGTTGTTATCGAAGTAATTACTGGATGCACTCGTTCCTTCAAACTCAAGAAATTTATCCTCAATATCGTTTATAAATCTGGAGACAGGGTTTGACTGTATGCTTCCAAAATAAAGCCGTGTTGTTGCATGGGTTAAAAATAACTTTTCTTTTGCTCTGGTTATTGCAACGTAAGCAAGCCTTCTTTCCTCTTCTAATTCTTTCTGATCCAAAATAGAGTTAGAATGAGGAAATAGATTTTCTTCAACACCAACAACAAATACATATTTAAACTCAAGTCCTTTTGCTGCATGAATTGTCATTAGCGTTACAGTTTCTTTTACCTGTTCTGTTCTTTCTTCCGCCTCTTGAAGTAATGATACTTCATCTAAAAACATTTCCAAGCCAATCAAAGGTTCCTCCCCTTCATACCTTGATGCCACACTAACAAGCTCTTTTAAGTTTTCAATTCTAGACTCATTTTCTAACGTTCCGTCACTTAAAAATTTTATATATCCGGTTCTCTCAAGTACGTAGTTTATAAGTTCAACTACATTTAAAGTTTTAGATTTATTAATTAAATCATTAACAATTGCCGCAAACTCTTTTATGCCCGAGTTTAACAAATCTGCCTGATAAGCTTTCAGCAAAAACTCCATTGGACTTAATGAACTTTCAGTGGCCTTAGCATTCAAATCAGCTAAAGTTTTGTCTCCAATTCCTCGCTTGGGAACGTTAATTATCCTTTCTAAATTTTTGTTGTCCCTAGGATTGTATATCAATCTTAAATAAGAGATTATGTCTTTAATTTCTTTACGTTCATAAAACTTAAAACCTCCAACAATTTTGTATGGGATTGCAGATTGTAAAAAAGCCTCTTCTAAACTTCTGGATTGTGCATTAGTTCTATATAAAATTGCAATATCAGAAAGAGGGCAGTTTTTTGATATTTCAGTAATTTTGTCTGTAACCCACTTTGCTTCGTCTACTTCGTTTCTTGCAGTGTAAACGGTAATATTCTCGCCTTCAAGATTGTCTGTCCATAATTTCTTATCTTTCCTACTTTTATTTTTACTAATAACGTTATACGAAGCTTCTAAGATTTTCTTTGTGGATCTGTAATTTTGTTCTAATTTTATAATTTCACAATCGGGATAATCTTTTTCGAAGTTTAGAATGTTTTTAATTGTAGCCCCCCTAAATGCGTAAATGCTCTGGTCGTCATCTCCAACACAGCAAATATTTTTATGTAGGTTTGCCAACATACTAATTAAAATATACTGTGCATGATTTGTGTCCTGGTACTCATCCACCAGAATATATTTAAATCTTTCCTGATATTTTTTCAGAACTTCGGGATTTTCTTTAAAGAGTTTTACTGTGAACATTATCAAGTCGTCAAAGTCACAAGCATTATTTTGCTTTAAAATTTTTTGATACTCCGGGTAAACTTGTGCAACAATTCCTTGAAAATATCCAGACGCAAAACTTTCGTAAGCTTCAGAATCAATCAGTTCATTTTTGGCAGAAGAAATATAGTTTTTAATTGCCCTCGGATTAAATTCTTTTGTTGAGATATTTAAATTTTTCATTGCCTCTTTTATTGCAACATCTTGATCTGAAGAATCATATATCGAAAAATTCCTTCCTAGCCCAATCAACTCTCCTTCTCGCTTTAAAATTTTTACACAAATGGAATGAAACGTTCCCATCCATAAGAAGCCTCCAGTTACCTGCTTTCTGCTATCTGCTTGACCTTCAGCTGATAGCTGATGGCTGTCAGGTGTTAACTTTTCTATTCGTTCTCGCATTTCTGCTGCCGCTTTATTAGTAAAAGTCATTGCTAAAATATTTTGTGGAGATGCAAGACCTGTATCAACAATATATGCGATTCTATATGTTAAAGCCTTGGTTTTTCCCGAACCTGCTCCTGCAAGAACCAAAACTGCACCTTCAGTGGTTTCAACTGCTTTTCTTTGTTGTATATTTAGTACCGAAAGATCCAACATAATAGTAAGTAGCTTATGGAAAATGATTTTGCAATTTTCGCAACTATTTGCGATCGCCTTTCAACGGTCAACTAATATTTTAACAGGTTTAGCTGGGGGATTTATATCACAATTTTTTTATTGCAGCATTGTATTTGGATACAAAATTTAGAGATTCTGCAAAAAATTCTCTGTTCCACTCTGTAAGTCTTTTTTGATCCCTAAACTCCACAAAAACTACAAACTCCTTTAAATATTTTACAAGCTTGTCTGTACAACTAGAATATCTATTAGGAACAAATTGAAAAGGAGAAACTCCAGTTATTTTAAATTTATTTGGCGATTGCTCTTCCAAATTTATAAATGAAGATTGAATTTCTGAGCTTAATGAATCTGGAGCATTGCTCATGATATCCATCCAAAAAAGCCAAACCCTATTCTCCTTATCTCGTCTTATTTTAAAGTCATTATATTCATCTTCTATAACAAAGATCATTTTTTGCATAATTTTTCAATAACTATGATAGATTATATATCACGATTATAAAATTTACAAGACAAGAATAGTCCAAAACCCTTAGCAGGATTAATTTAGACAGCAAAATTTGGCAGCAAATTTTATATTTATTAGAATTTTTACAAAGATCGCGTGATATCTTCGTTGATAATTCCCCTAACAGTGGCATTAAAAGAAGATTTTTTATCAATTCGTTGTCGTTTTTGAATATGGTCCACCTGCTCTTGAGTAAATTCTATAGGAATCCTTTTCACGAAAATGCCTTTCTGAGCTTTTTTCAAAAAACTTTCAATTCTTTCTTTTAAATTATATTTATTATACTTATAAATAGTTAGTAGTTTTGACGGATTGCCTCTAAGGGGAGCTCCGGGGACAGTTTTTACTTTATCGGACCTCAAAACTAGCACTGGCTTATCATTAGCAACTGCATAACCTATCTCATACCCAACAGCTGAGCTCGGATGACTTAGTTCTGCAATAAATATATCTGCTTCTTTTATTTTTTTTTGAACTGAAACATAGTAATCTGTAATCTTTTCCTTGCTAAATCCGTGTGCTTCCTCAATACCTATATTATTGACATCATCCCAAACGATAAAACCTAAGTCTCTTAGGATTGAAGCAATTTGTTCAAAGTATTTACCATATTGCTCTTTAGCTGCCAGCGAAGCTACAAAGTATACCTTTTTTTTGTTAAAGCTCTTTTCCATATCTTGATTTTAACGCCTGATCACTTAATTTTACAAATTTTAAAACTGCAAACATAGTATTAAAAATATTCTGCAAGAAAATATGCGGCTTTGCTGCAAAAGCCTCCTCAGTATTTTCTATGCTAGGTTCCCACATTCCGATCAAACCAAAACCTTCTCTGGCAAATGAGTTTACATAAAACTGGAATGGTCGAACAAAGAAATCTGTAGTTTCCAAGACTTCTCCTTTTTGATCTTTCCAGTCATATTGCAACTTTTTATGTAACAAATACTGCTCCCCTCCTTCTATCTGCGAAAGGTTTCTAAATCTGCTTATCGATGAAAGGTTTGGGTGAGGAATAACCACATAACAATCGCCACCTGATCTAAGTAATCTTCTTGTCTCTTTAATTACAGCAACCACTTCTTCATCGTTAATTGACTGCAAAAGCATTACTTGTAAAACAATGCTGAAGCTACTATCTTCTATACTTAATCTTTGTGCATCCCCTTTTACAAAAGAAACTTCTGCGCCGTCACCTGGTTTTATAAATCTATAAACATTAGATCGTGCTTTAGAAAGCATTTCGTTCGAGTTATCTACCCCTACTATTTGTAGGCCGGGAAATTCTTGAGCCAAACTACACATTAGCAAGCCATTTCCACACCCTAAATCTAGCACAGGTTTTTCTTTTATTTCATTTGCCCATACGAAATCTTCAGTTAACTCCCGTATTAAAGTTGGAAGAATAACAAATTGATGAGCGTAATCTATTTGCTCTTTAATTGAGTGGTAATAATTAGCTGCTACTGTATCCCACGGATTGTAACCTTCTAGACCTTCTGACATTTTTACAAAATTTTCTCTAAATTTTTTCTCAAGGCATGAATAATTATAACAGATGGAAATATTTTTGTCTGTTGCAATTTTCAATTGCCTTTTTTTCCAATCTAATACTATAATCACATTATGCGTAAAATCATTCTAAGCCTAATCTTTACTCCTATTTTCTTTATTGCTTTAAAGCATAATGTCAGTGCTTTTATTATTGACAAAGATTACACCAGAAGTTACGAGCTTAAAGAAGAATTTGTTCAAATTAATGAAACAAAAACTATAAAAGTTGTTCAAAAAGACTGGTACATTTCTCAAGGTTCTCAAGAAGGTTTTACAATTTTTTATCCCATAGAAAAAGACCCTGATAAAGAAGCAAAGATACAAAAGACTATCGAATCGATACGGATAACGGACAGATTTGGCAACTCTCTCGATTTCCAAACCGAGGAACTTCAAAGTGGAAACATTTTTATTAAAGTGACATTTCCAGAAAGAATAGATTTTAATGAAAACTACATTATAAATTTAAACTATCGTTCTTACGGACTTTCAGTAAAAAGTGGCAAGATTTATGATCTTTACATCCCGGCTTTTTCTACTTCGTACGAATTTGAAAATTCAGAATTCAGGGAAAACGTTAAAACAACTATCAAAATTAATAAGTTGTTTGGCGATGTAAATTTTGTTTCACCAGAAACTCATGTAGGTGACGATGGAACAAGCTGGGTTATTGATATTCCGAGAGAGAATTTAATAGGTGAAACCAACTGGATTCAAATTGGAACAACTCAATACTACTCTTTTTCCATAAAACAACCTTATGTTGCAACAAGTGAATTTCCTTTTTACTTCAATACATTTAAGATTCCAATTCCAAGAGATATTGAAAGTGGCCCAATTTCACAAAAAGTGTTTTTTACAAATATTTCACCAAAACCGGAGAGTATAACAACTGATATTGATGGTAACCTTATTGCTGAATTTAAAGTTCCAGCAACTGAGGCCGGTGAGATTTCAATTACAGGTTATGGAATCTTGACACAGGATAAGAATTTCAAAATTGAAAATGCTGGATTAATAAACGACTTTAAACCTGAGTTAATCGCCCGCAATACCGCATCTGCACAATTCTGGGAGTCCGATGTTCCTGAATTAAAAAATGTTGCTTTAGAATTAAAAGGTGATAAAACTGATGTATTTAAAATTGTACAAGATACATACAAATATGTTGTAGACAAAATCGATTACAG
This sequence comes from uncultured Candidatus Saccharibacteria bacterium, assembly GCA_964607415.1. Lineage (GTDB taxonomy): Bacteria > Patescibacteriota > Dojkabacteria > J137 > J137 > CAZSKK01. The sequence continues at coordinate 218,683 of CAZSKK010000002.1, forward strand.
TAATGTTAAACGCTTTGGAATAAACGAAAGACAAGGAGCTTTAAAAACTCTACAAGGGGGAGCTGCAGTTTGCATGGAATACTCAGATTTATTCATTGCCCTAATGCGAGCTCAAGGTATTCCTGCAAGGGCAGGATTTGGATATGGATATTCAGCACTTGACTATGATGCTAATGAAGAGAAAACAGTAAATCATCAATGGGCTGAGGTTTATCTACCAGCTTTAAATAAATGGATAAATGTTGATACAACATGGGGGGAAGAAGGTCCTGAATTGATTGGGGGGGACCTAAACCACTTTTACTTTTATGTTGCATCTCTCGGCCCAGAGCAACCCAGCTCAACAGAAGTTCAATTTTTTGGAAATTTATCAGAAATTCCTAAAAAAGTAGTAACCGTGGATACAGTCGAAGAGCTGCCGGCAGGAGGTAAAGATCAGAATACAATATTAGAAGAAAACAAACCCATAAGCGGCAACAGCTATCTTCACAAACTTGAACAAGTGCTTGACCAAATATATAAATTCATTAATACAAAAGTAAATGACTTTATTAATAAAGTCTTCCCTGAAATCAGTAATAATCAAAGAACAGCAGTTAAGATTGGTTTTATAACATTTCTTATTGTAGTAGTTTTTAGTCCGCTAGCATTAAGATTTTTATTTAGAAGAAACAAGGACAAAACTAATTAACAACCTGCTTTGACTTTTGAGTTTTTCTTACCTATACTGAAAATATGGAATCTTCAAGTGATAAAAAAATCAAGTTAAATACATCGCTGCCACTATTTACTAAGCTTTTTTCGTGGAGTTCTCCAGAGCGAGAATGGTCTGAAAAAACCAGAGCTTGGTATGTGGTTTACTCTGCTTTTTTTGTGTTTATAATTGCAATAGCTGCAATCCTTGGTCAATACCTTTTAATAATGGCAATAATAGCTTTTGTTTTTCTCTGGTTTACACAGGCTGCTATTCCACCTCAGGTTTCTGAGCACATAATAACAACTATTGGAATTAAGTCATTTGATAAACTTTTTAAATGGAAAGATATTAAGCAATTCTGGTTTGCAATTAAAAATGAAACTAAGTTTTTAATTATCGATGTAATTGAAGATCCGGAAAAACCAAACACCTATAAACGAATATCAATTATCGTAAATAAAAATGACGATAAGGAAATATTTTTTATTTTGCTTAACTACATTGATTATGGTGACAGAAAGGAAGTTGGATATAATTTTCTAACTCAAATTATTCACGGACAAATTATTGATATTTCATATTATCTGCCAGAAGAAATTTATACCCAGGAACAATATTTAGAAGCTGAAAAACTTTTACCTGTTGGAAAAAAGAAAGCGTCTTTTAAAAAGCCAGATTTGAAAAGCAAAAAAGCTAAACAGCACAAGAGTTAATGAGGTAAAAAGTACTTTCCTCTCCTTTTAGTAGAGGTTGGGCTTGCGCAGTAAAACCGGGTGAGGTATTAACCCAAAGACTTAGGATTTAAGTAATAAACTATGAAAAAATTTTTAAAAGAATTTAGAGAATTTGCAGCTAGAGGTAATGTTATTGACTTAGCAGTTGGAGTAATTATGGGTGGAGCATTTGGGAAAATTGTAACTTCGCTAGTTGAAGATCTAATCATGCCTCCAATTGGAGTCCTGATTGGCGGTGTGAACTTTGCTGATTTAAGCGTTACTTTAAAAAATGCACGTGTTGATTCTAACGGATCAGTTATCGAAGCTGTAACTTGGAACTATGGAAACTTTATTCAAGTTACTTTCAACTTCTTAATTGTTGCCCTTTCAATATTTTTGCTAATAAAAGCTATAAATAAATTAAAAAGAGAAGACGAAAAGAAAAAAGAAATCAAGGAAGAAAAGAAAGTTGAAAAAAGTACTCAGGTAAAGTTGCTTGAGGAGATCAGAGATTTGCTGAAAGATGGTAAATAGTGAATTTGTAAAATGTTAATTAGCATTATCACAAATTAACCTAAAAACCAAAACTACTTACTAATATTAAGACTTCGCCATAATACTCTACAAGCAAGAGTTCTGTTAGGAGCCCAATTTGTAGAAAGCTCTAAAAGTTCTTTAGGTTTTATATCCTCTGATACTTTATATTCTCGAATTATTGCCCTTTTTAGACCATAATCCCCTACTGAAAAGACATCAGGCCTTGCCATACTGAACATTAAAAACATTTCAGAAGTCCACCTTCCAATACCTTTAATTTTTGTAAGTTCAGTAATTATGTCTTCATTTTCCATATCTTTAAACTTTCTATAATGCACACTTCCATCTTGCCAAGCTGTTGCAACATTTTTCATGTATGCAATTTTGGAATTAGAAGGCCCTGCTATTCTTAAAACTTCATGGCTAGCATTTAAAATGTTAGCTGGAGTTATTTCTCCATTTGGCAGTACAGATCTGACTTTATCTACAATTTTTGGTGCTACTTTTTCCGATAATTGCTGGCCAATAATTGATTGACATAAATCAGAAAAATACTCCGAAGGATCCAAAGGCGTTGGAACAGGAAGTTCGCCATAGTGAGCTACTACTTTCTGATAAAGCTTTTGCATTATTTTATCTTTTGGGAATTTTGCCTTAATCATTTTATTTCTTAGTTAAAATTAACTTCATATTTAATAGGTTCAAAAAGTTTATAATACCTCCAGCTAATTTCACAGCTACAAAGTCATTAATAGCCCCATCTAATCTGCTTTTCGCAATTCCTAGGAGAAAATCATTTTTTGTTAGATATGGTATATTCAACCTGTTAAGCAATGAATCAATTTCATCTTTTCTTATTTTTGAAAGATCTATGCTTTTCCAATCAAAATTGTTTTGCATTAGAACTTTATACGCATTAAGTATCTCTGGAGCGTTAATACCAAGCACTTCGAATAAGCCCTCCGTAAACTTCATTTTTAAACCTTCGTCTTGATTTGTTATCTCCTGTTTATAATCATTAACAAAATTAATAAGGAAATTAAAAACTGGTTCCGACTCTTTAAACACAGGTGGATTTAAAGCTGCAAATTCACTAACTACTTTCTTTACCAGCGCCTCAGAAGCTTGATCTAATCCTAAAGTGCTAATTGCAGAATCATAATTGTGATAAACATCTTCTGTTATTTGTGACTCTAAAGAAGGGCTACTCATAGTTAAAAATAATATTTAAACTTTTTCATTATACAACTAAACCTACTTTCGTTTTAGAAGATTAACTTTATGTTTTCTGCCTAAAACATCGGATACAAAATCTTCAATTTGAATTTTCATTGATTGAGTTAATTTTCGTTTACCTTTTTTGATTTTGTACCTTCCCTTAAAGTAGTCTACTTCAAGCGTTGCAACATTACCTTCTACTCCAATATAATATTCACCTTTGGAAATATATAACACTGAAAGTTTTTCGGAATTATTCATGAACTTAAAATTAAAAGGTAAAATAGGCCAAAAAAGTTAAAGTAATTGGCTTACTTTTACATTTCTAATTTAAGGAATACGAAACAGAAAGGTAAGCCATCTACTTTTTTGGCCTACAACAACAAGTATGTGAAGAAGAATTAATTTTCATTAAAAGAAGTATACCACTAAATGTTTAAACGTTGTATGGTTTTAAAGTTAAAACGTTACAGTTTGCAAGTTAGTGTGGAAACTATATAATTTTGTATATTTTTTATTCTAAAAAAATGAGTGATATGCCTAAAACTTTCGAAGATCAGTCTCACGAGTTAGAAGTTCTCGCTCCTAATTTTTCTAATGCGCTTGCGTTATTAGGTATAGAAAGAATAGGTTTTGTAACAGATCCTGAAAAAACTATTGGAAAAGCCACAGCTGCAATTGAACAAATGGGTTATCATAACGATACTGCTTTCTATGCTAATTTTTTGGGGGAGTTAGTATCTGAGTATACCCATTTTGCTAATGATGAAACGCAATTTAAAATTATTTGGGCAATAAGTCCTAAACATTTCGATGTAGAAAGACAGCTATATGGTGTAATTCGAATGGTTTCATCGATACTTAAACACATGAATACGTTTGAAGTTCAAGAGAATTAAGGAACTAGTATCTCACAGAATCGTTATCTGCTTTTATGTTGAAGTACCTTAAGGTATTTTCAAGACTAAACTGAAATTTTGCTTTAACAAATTTGTCGTTTAGAATAATTGGTATCCAGTATTTATTATCTTCCCACATCTGCGGATATGGTATCTCGTTAATATTAAACCACAGCGGTTTCATTTCTTCTGATTCTGTAGGTGATCCTTCCCATTTTTTTACTAAGTACACATGGACCTTTTGGCCTGCTGATGACTCATCATCAAAACTAAATTCTATTTCTGCTACTTTTTTATAATCAATAACTTCTACTTCTATCTCTTCTTTTGTTTCTCGTTTCATTGCATCTTCTATAGTCTCATTTTCTTGCACTTTGCCGCCTACACCGTTCCATAGCCCAACCCCGAAACCACGTTTTTTCATGGCCAACAAAATTCTATTGTTTTCTTTTTCAACAAGAAAACATAAAGTTGCTTCTTTCATTATTTGCAATTCATTTAAATTTTAAATCTTTTACCTCTCTTCTGATTTTCTCTGGCATTTTTCTGCAATTGCAATTCTTTTCGTGTTCAATATGCCATTTGATACGTTGCTCCAAAGTTGCATTTTTAGGCATTCGATTTTTTAAGTGCCATTCTTTGTTAATCATATTGGTCAATTTTTAATTCTTAATTTGTAATTTTAAAACAATTTTAAAGTTTATAAATTTGAAATTTAAAATTAGAAATTAATTCTTCTTCCATCTTTCAAGACTTGGTAACTGCTTTGCGGCCATCCATCTTAAAGGTTTCCACCACCCTTTTTCTTTTAATGCTTTATCACAAATCGCCTTCATTTCATCTAAAGTCATGTCAGGTGTAATAAAAGCACCGTCCTTATAGCAAAGTTCGCAGTACATTTTACTTTTAGAACCATCTTTTTCTGTTCCTGCAAATTTGCCTTCTTTCATAGGCATTCCGCAAGATTGGCACTGTTTGTATTCCTTCATAATTAACATTTAATAAAAAATATAATACTCTTACTTAGGTGTGCTTGAGTTTATGAGAGTTGCTATTAATTGGTTAAGTTTAGCTATTTCCTTTATAAAGTCAGATTTAAATCGCATAAACCTTTTATCCGATTCCACTTTAAAGTCTGATAACTTTTTATCAAGTTGAGCTCGTTTATTCTGAAGATCGCGAACTTTATCCACAGGTAACGCAGGGTTTAATGGAAGGTTATTAATCGTTGCATCAAGTTGTGTAAGTAAAGCCACTAATTCTTGATCCATACTTCAATTCTAGACTAATACAAAGAAGATGTAAACCTTCGCAGGAACAATAGCTTTTATAGATAAGGAAATATTGTATAATAACTTACAAATGTTCTTGGAGAGGTGGCTGAGTGGTCGAAAGTGCTCGTCTCGAAAACGAGTGTTCCGTAAGGGACCGCAGGTTCGAATCCTGTCCTCTCCGCCATGAAAAAGCAATAATCTAGTTGCTTAACTTACATCCGAACCTAAACTAAAATATTTCTCAATTTGCTTTGCATGTGCTGACGTATGCTCTTCGCTTTCGTATCTATAACTAAAAACTTTTTCTATTGAAGTTTCTTCTTTTCCGGTCTCGGAAACATCTTTTTTAAACTCTTCATCTGAAGCCTGTTCAAGGGCTAACTTTACTTTTTTAAAACTTTCCTCCCATTCCTTAATTACTTCTGGAACTGACATATTTTTTCTTTTTTCAACGTTTTCAGCATTAATTTGATGCATTTTTTCATCAGTTATTCCTATTGTTTCTGGGTAAATTCCATTACGTAATCTTTGTATTTCGGAAGCTTCAATCAAATGCCAACCTGTTAAGTGGGCAATTATATCTTTAACGCTCCACTCTCCAAGAACTTTTATTTCTGAGATTTGCCCATTACCAAGCTGAGAAAGAACTTTTTGCATCCGATTATGACCGGAAATATGATCTTGAATTATTTGTTGTTTAGACATAAACAAATTATACAAATTAAAATGATTTATGCGAATTAATTACTAACATTCTTTTTTTAATCTATAATAATTTTAACCAATTATTTAAACCTACTCTTTATCTTTTTATGGATCATAAGTTTACTTATTTATTAATGGGCTTACTATTCTTCTTAGTCTGGATAGTTTTATTTGTTTGGAAAAAATATTCCAGAAAAGAAATGCTGATTGCATCTACACTTTGTGCTGCAATGGGACCCTTATCTGATGTTTTGTATACTCAAGATTGGTGGCATCCCAAAACTCTTACAGGTACACAAATAGGGTTTGAAGCCTTGATTGTCGGGGCAGCTCTTGGTGGTATTGCCTCAGTTATATTTATAGATATATTTAAGAAAAATATAAAAATACCAAGGAAATCTAAAAAAGATACAAAGCTGCAAAATATTAATCTTGCAATTATAATAATTAGTTCGCTATTAATCTTTTTTGGGACCTTCTTTGTCTTAAATCTTAATAGTCTTATAGCTACATTAATAACTTTTATTGCTGGTACATTTTTCATGATTTTTAAAAGACCTGATCTTTTTTGGGACTCGTTCTTAAGTGGAGTGCTGCTTTTAATTGTTGCTTCAATTGTTTATACAATTCTAGAAATTTTAACCCCAGGGTGGATAGAAGCTTTTTGGGAATTTAAAAATATTCCAGATATTATTATCCTTAATTTACCTGCAGATGATATTCTGTGGTACTTTTTTGCTGGAATGTTTCTTGGGCCACTTTATGAATTTTGGCAAGGAGGGAAAATAGTAAGTATTAGGAAGTAATGGCTTCCACTGTTCCTATTTACTCTTACTCTTAAATAATTATAAGCTCCTCCTCTGCCCTAGTTACTGCCGTATAAAGCCACCTTCTCCACATTTCATCATCCATTTTGGCAAATCTTTCTTGAAACAAAATTACTCGTCTTGCTTGACTGCCTTGTGCTTTGTGTACAGTCATTGCATAGCCAAAATCAAACAAATCCCCTTTTGAATATTTTGCACGCTCTTGTGTAAAATTTTGCGATTCAGAATTATTAAACTGATTTGCTGCAATTAAACCTTTATAAACACTGTCCGCACCATCCATATCGATTTCAGCGTAATACCATTCTGGCTCTGATTTAACAATAACTTTTATGCGACCAAGCATTCCATTAAAAATCTGCTTCTCATGATTATTTCTTAAGCAAATGACTCTATCTCTGGCTTGCGGTTCAGTAGTTTCAAACTCAAGCGCCTGACGAATGTATTTATTTAATTTAACCCTTGTTGTATTGTATCCGCAAAGAACTAATGTATCGTCTTTAAAGTTTCTTAGCATATCTCCTAAATCTGGATCATTACGTTCCATTTTTTTTACTGGCCAGGTAAAATACTCATTTGGAATTTCACCCTTTTCACGAGCAACAATCGAAAGGTTTATGATTGGATTATCCTTAGCTTGCCTGTGTATTTCCTCCAATTTAATTACAGGATTTTCCATAAGATTAAAATTTCCCTTAATAGGTGGAAGCTGACCATGATCCCCTACTGCAATAATTGGTATTTGATAGGTAAGAAGATCTCTCCAAAGTGCTGAATCCACCATAGAAGCTTCGTCTACAATCAAAAGGTCAAACGGAACTTCATCTTTTTGTTCCCACCCTATAATTTGTTCTTCATTATTTACAATTGGCGAATACATTAGCGAATGAATTGTGCTGATTGAATCTTGTGGAAAAAGTGATTTGCTATCAATAATTTTGTTTTTAAGAACACGAGTAGCTTTACCTGTATAGCTTACAAAAGCTACCTTAAGATCTTTATTCTTTTCATTCAGCTGATTACGAAGAATGGAAATCAGAGTTGTTTTTCCTGTACCAGCAAAACCACCTAAAGTTATAAATTGAGGTTTTGCTGGGTCAGAAAACCAGGTTAATAATTTTTTTAGAGCGATTTCTTGATCGTGAGACAGGTCCATTGTTTATATGATAAAATCCACAAGCCTATAAATTATACACCACTTGAAGCTTTTGAATTTTATTATTAATGATTTGAGTGATGTCAGATTCTCAAGAGCTCCCAAGTTTTAAATCTTTTCAAGATTTTGTAGAAGATTTTAAATACAACTTGCCCGATGAATTTACAATGGAAGTGACTAGAAACTCAGGAGATATTGAATTTTTTAAAATTGAAGTTAGTATTACTTGCAACAAGGATATCTATCATGATAGCTATTCAATGTTAGAGTTAATGAAAGAAATCTTTATTACGCAAGCTTTAAACTTTAAAGGTGCTATAACCCTACCTTTCAGTAATGAGGTTACTTCGAAAATAACAATAAGTCCTGTAAAAGGCCATAGCTCTTTAGTTCAGCATTTGAAATTACAATTCAGCTGCTCGTTTGATATTTCGTAGCCATATATTCGGCTAATTTTTCAAAGGTTATTTGGTATTAATAATTTTTTTAAAGCGATTTCTTTGTCTTGAGATAAATCTATTTGCATATTTAGTGCTAAAATTTCAGCATGGAACCACAAATTATAGATCAAGAGCTGACAGATGGCTCACTTACTGTGCACGAAATTTTTAATGATGGGAATTTAAGCGGCGCAATCGTTATTCTTAAAGGAACTAATAGATGTATTAGGCATAAAGAAGCTGATGCAACCTACTTAGTAATAAAAGGTGAAGGTCTATTTAATGTAAATGGGGAGGAAATATATGTTGAGAAAGGCCAACTAATTACAATTCCCAAAGGCACGTTTTATTTTGATAAAGGGAACATGACAATGCTTGCAGTAAATGAACCTGGTTTTGATGCTAAAACTATAGAATTTTTAGAAAGTTAAATTCATCTGTTTTTTCTAAAATCCTTGTATGTCCCACTACATTGGTTTTCAAGTTTTCTGTAGATTTTCTTCCGTCTATCAATGATGAATTCGGAAGTATATGATTATCAAACTTAGGGTAAAAATTTAAAACCTTAGCTTTTGGATTAGGCTCAATAAACTTACTAACATTCTTTTTATTAAGCTGAATCAAGTTAAAAATTCTAAGATTAGAAAATATTGTACCCTTATACGGACAGCTTATTGTAATCAAAGTACTAATTCTATCTACTAAACTATCTTTACCCAATAAAGCATTCCCAACAATTGAACCTTTGCTATGAGAAAGCACCACTACATTTTTTAAATTATTTCTTAAAATATAGTTTTCAATTTTTTCAATATTTGATTCAATAGTTCCTAAGCTACTGTATCCAATTTGAGTATGTATTTGAAAACCTAATAGATTTAAATTGTCAGAAAGTGATTTTAGAAAAACCCAGCTTTCAGTAAAACCTGGGATTACAATCAAATCTTTATCTCCTTCTTTATAGCTGTTTGGGATTCGCAAGAATAAAGTCAGAAAATAATTTTTAGCAATTAAAATGTACTCTAGAAAAATGTAATAAATAAACATTTTGCAATTATTATTAATAAATTTATAATTTCTTTACATCGGTTTCTCTACTCTCGTCAAAATTTTCAATTATGCCTTTAAGCCCTAAAATAAATTTATCGATGTTACCTGGATCAAAAATTGCTTTTGCAGCATCTAAATACTTTTCATGGTCAGGATAAGGATGTTCTTCTTTAGTTATAAAGTTAAACATTTCTGAATCCAAAACTACATTATTAAAAATTTCGGCCATATCCCAGTAAATTCCTGAATCAGGATCCAGCTCCGAAAAAATCTCGGGGAAAAATTTTTGTGTATATTGGTAAAAGAAAAAATGCATTAATTCATGCGCAATTATTCCTTTAGCGGATTCACCTCTAAAATAAATCATAAATGATTCATCCTCTAAAAATCTTGGAGAAAAAGGATTAAGTGTAATAAAAACATCGTATTCTCCTTTTAAAGCAATTTTATTTTTGAACAAACGATTAGAAACAGTCCAAAATCTTCCTGAAACCTCATTCCAATTTTGTTCAAATTTGTCTACTGCTTGTCTAATCTTAGATAAGTTCCTACTATAAAATTCAGCTAAAAACTTATCAATATCTTCTTCTTCAATATTTTCAATTTCTGGATAATGCTCTATAAATATTTGTTTAAAATCAAAACCACCACCAGCTCCAACTTTCAGGAATTTTTTGATCATTTCTACATCTAATTCTTCGTCAATTTTGAATGTTAGTTTTGGTGTTTTCATTCACCTAGTATACATCATCATGTCCACCAAGTTTAAGCAGGATAATTATTATTGATTCACTTTTTTCTATACACCACAAAATTCTAATATCTCCAGCGACTCGTAAACTCAAGATATTGCACTCTCACTTTTTTGTATTAGTCAATGCTATAATTCATCCATGCACTTGTAGCTCAACTGGATAGAGCACAACTTTGCGGAAGTTGAGGTTGGAGGTTCGAATCCTCTCAAGTGTAATTTATAAATCATATGAAAAGGCTTTTTCGAAAACTCAACTTCCCCGATATTCTAGTTTTTATTACTAGCACTGCATTTATATTTTCACCTCTGATTGTTGATTTTGATTCACTACCAAAAGGTTGGGAACTTCCAAAAGTTTATTTTTGGGTAACTTTCAGTTTGGTAATGATCCTTGTAATCTGGATTTACAAAACGTACATGTTTTTAAAAAATCCTGATTCAAAGATAAACTACAGCTATTTTTTGCTCTTAACATTACTCTTAATCTTATTCTTGTCCACCAGTCTATCCGAATACGGTCGTATAATTTTTCCTGATAATAATCCAAATCCTATACATCAACTAATCTTTAACCTCAAATCTGAAACCTCAAGCCTAAGCGTAAACATGTCTTTGTATGGGAACTCATTTAGGGACCAAGGATTTATTACTTTCCTGTTTTTAATTTTATTTTTCTGGGAAATTGGAAAATTTGTAAACAATCGTAACTGGCATTTTGTTTCCATGGGATTTATACTTTCTGCCAGTTTTCAATCAGTTAAAGCTATTCTTGAATTTTATAATTATGCCAAAGTTGATCCCGACCGTTTAAAAGAAGGAATGTGGGTTTTTGGTTGGTTTGGCCAATCAAATTTTTATGCAGGCTTTTTACTTATTGCAGTTATTTTTAGTACATACTATTTAAGATCTAAAAACTGGACTTTAAGATTAAGCTTTATTCCTGTTACAGTTTTTCTAAATATAACACTTTGTCTTTCCTACTCTAGTTGGGGGATTATATCGCTTGCATTAACTATAGGATTAATAATTATTTATGAACTGCTTCCAAACAAACTTTACCCCTTATTTTTATGTGTACTTGGCATAAGTTTTCTTGTTTTGTATAACTGGTTTATTGAAAAAATAGAACAAGAATCGGCATTGAGGGTTATGATTTGGGACAATGCATATGAAATTTATATTAAAACTCCCGTTAAAAATCCTACTCCGGAAAACGCAAGATTGTTTTTTTTAGGTTCTGGCTTTGATACTCTTGGAGAAGTTTTTAGATCAAAAGGAAGATTTGAAGGATTATATATTGATAGAGGGCACAATTTTTTAATTGATATCATAGTTTCTGGTGGAATACTTGGTCTAACTTTTTTTACAGGCATTCTTACAAAAATCGCATTAAAATTTAAAGAAAACTTAAACAATAGAATGTTTAGTTTTACTTTAATTGCTTTAGTTGCCTGGATGTTTAGAAGTTTTGTGCATGAAAATGGAATAATCAACATCGTGCAATTCTTCATGCTGCTTTCGATTTTAGTAAATTTTGAGAATGATAATCAGGGCAAAAGTTAATACAAAATCTAAAAAGACTGACGTTATTAATGTCGGCGACAATGAATTTATCGTAAGGTTTAATGCTCTAAGAGAAAAAGGCAAAGCAAACGAAAAGTTAATTGAACTACTTTCCGAATATTTTGGAGTTTCTAAATCTCAGATAAAAATAGTTTCAGGGTTTACAAGCAGCAATAAGATAGTGAATTTAGAAAATTGAATATTTGAATTTTGAAATTAATTCGAATTTAGTTATTTAGGATTTAGAATTTCCAGTGTAGCTAGTTACATACGCTCTACCGTCTCAATTCCAAGAAGATTTAAACCATTTTTTAGAACAATACTGGTAGCTTGAGTTAGGGCAAGGCGCGCTTGTCTATCCTGTTCTGTTTCTGCTTCTATTACTCTACATTCGCTGTAAAATCTGTTAAAACTTTCTGCAAGTTCGAAAAGATAAGTGCAAATTATGTGTGGTGTAATCTCAGTACCAGCTTTAAAAGCAGTTTCTTTATATTCATCCATTTTCTTTAATAAATATAGTTCAGGTTCAGAATTTAAAACTGCATCTAAGTTGCCTGGAACTTTAGCTTCCTCAATTTCAGCCTTTCTTAAAATTGATTTGCATCTTGCATAAGAGTAAAGAACATACGGTCCCGTGAAACCATCAAAGCTTAAAAATTGCTCCGGATCATAACTAAAATCCTTATGAAACTCATGTGATAAAACCAAGAACTTTAGCCCAGCCATTGCAACTGCACTAGATATCAACTCCTTTTCGTCTTCATCATATTCCGCAATTTCATCAATTTTTTTTCTTGCTACATTTTTTATTTCATTCAAAATGTCCATGCCTTTAACTGACTCTCCCATTCTTGAACTGAATTTTTTACCTCCTCTTAACATCCAACCAAATGGTATGTGTTCATACCTGCCAGTAAACTTAGAATCTATAAGTTCCAAAACCTTAATTACGGCTTTAAAATAGTCTTTTTGTTCTACAGAAGTTGTTACTATTCCTTTAAATAAATCTGGATATTCTTCAAACTTTTTATAAGCAAGGGCTAAATCTTTCGCAGAATAGGTTGGATTTCCGTCTTTAGTTAAGAAAACCCAATTATTTAAGCCAATTTTTTCACCTCTATAAATTATTGCACCCTCACTTTCTTCGAATATTTTTCCGCTGTATTTTTGAACTATTTTTACACCCTCCTCGTAAACCTCACTTTCGGGATATTGTCTATCGTAAGTTATTCCTAAAGTTTTCCAAACTGCATCTTGATGCAGAATGCTGTATTCTCTAAGTTTTTTGTATGTTTGCGTTTCTTTGTTATCAACTTTCAAATATATATCCTTATTTATATGTCTTATTTCTTCTTCCGCTTTTTTATTTTCTTTAAAAGCATTTGATCCTTTTACATAGCAGTTATCAATAAGTTTCATTCTTTCATGAGCTTCCATTGAATCAAAATTTTCTGGAACTTCAGTATGTAAAAAACCCCAAGTGCATTTGGCGACATGCATTCCAACATCTCCAAAGTAATTGGCTTTTATAACATTGTATCCAAGGTTTTCGTGAAGTTTAACCATAGAAAGCCCAGACACTGCACTTTTTAAATGACCAATGTGAAATGCTTTGTGAGTATTGGGCTGGCCAAATTCAATCATTATTTGTTTATCTTGTCCCAAGTTAGATTTACCAAAGTTTTGATCTTGAAGGATTTCTTTAACTATTGATTTAGAATGAATTCTCTTGTCTTTAAAATTCAAAAAACCACTTATAGATGAAGCCTCTTCAGTAATCGAATTAATATCTAGAAAAGAATTAACTTTTTCGGAAAGTTCTTTTGCAACTTCATTTGGAGATTTTTGCAGAATACTTGCTAATTTAAAAGTTACAAAAGTCCAGTCACCATGTTCACTGTTTTTGGGTCTTTCTAGAATAACAGGATCTTCGTAGTCAAGAGCATATAAATCTTTTATAGAAGACAAAATTAGCCTTCGTTTTTCTTGAACAGATTTATCTTCCATAAAATACTTGGTTAATTAGTTAACTTATAACAACTGCTTTTTAAACTTGTTTTTAAATACCTTCCCATGCCCTGGAATAATCCAGTCGGCAATTTCTAAAATTTTCTTTCTTGATTCTTTTAAAGTCTCCATATCTTTAGCATATGGATCTTCCAAATTTATTAGCTCATCGTATTCATATTCATCCTTTTGTTCACCATCCATCCACCATAAAACATCCATTGCTACAACATAAATTCCTTTTTCTGTTCTTATAATTGGCGATGAATGTTCATAGGTATGCCCTGGCGTTTGTATTGTCTCAATATTAGTTCCAGGAATATTTCCTTTAAAAAATATCTCTCTATCTCCAACGAAGATAGTCTCGTAATCATAAATTGGTTTATCAGGAAAAAGTCTTATATTCAAAAAATGGTCTGGGTGATAATGTGTTAAAAATACAATATCAATATCTTCAGGTGTCAGTCCTTCCTTTTTAAGTGAACTTAATAAAAGCTCTTTATTGGCACCTGGGTCAATTAAGACTTTTTTATCATTAGAATACACAAGAATTGATGTAGGGCTTGCGAAAACCTCGCCATCTTCCATTCTTGCATAACCTTCAATTAGAATTTTGAATATATCCATAATAAAATAATTTGTTAAACTAGTCTTCAGTTAACTAGCCACCACAAATTAACAAACGAACTAAACACTAGTTAACCTTTCAGATTATTCTTCAACGCCTTTTCCATAGCATCCTGATCCGTAAACGGATATTCAATTTTCCCAAAGCATAAACTTAACTCGTGTCCTTTTCCTTCAGTAATAACTATATCCCCTTCCTTTGCAAGTTTAACTGCAAAATCAATTGCATCAAACCTGCAGTTTACACTTTCCTCGTCAAATGTAAAAACTAATTTTCCTTTTTCATTCAAGTAATTTTTGTAGTCATTATTATACTGTTCAGAATTTGCAAATCTAGCAATTAGTTTTGCACCACCAGCTTCCGCTCCCCTTATAATCTCACTATTGATTTCTGCTAAACTTTCAGTTCTAGGATCTTCTGCTGTAACAATAACAATATCACTTAATTCACCAGCTGCCTTACCCATTGTAAATCTTTTTTCCTTATCTCTTAAACCTGCAGATCCAAAAACAACAATCAGCTTGGATTTTTTATCCATAAGGTTTCTTGCTGTTTCCAAAGAGCTTTCAAGTGAATCTGTGTTATGTGCAAAATCCACAATAGCCATAAACGGTTCTTTTTGTATAACCTCCATTCTTCCTTTAACACCACTAAAGCTTCTTAGCGCATCGGAAGTTTCTCTCAAGCTTATCTTTAAACAAGTCGCAACATTGATCGATGCTAATAAATTTTCAAGATTGTATTCACCGATTACAGGAACTTCAAAAAGTTGGCCTGAGTAAACAAACCTCAACTGATTTTTCTCTATGGTTATGCTTTGCAATTCATTTTTAGAATAAATTATAAAATTTTTATCTTTACCCTTAGCTTTTGCAAAATTATTCAAAAACTGATGTGATTCTTCATCATCTCTATTAACAATAATCGTACCTGTTGGTTTAAGGCTACCTATTAGCCTAGCTTTCGAAGCAGCATAACTTTCCCAGGTTTTATGCCAATCCAAGTGATCTCTCTTAATATTTGTATAGACTGCATAATCAAACTTTATTTTCCCCAACCTTCCTTGAGCCAAAGCATGAGAAGAAGATTCAAGAACTAAATATTCAACTCCCTGCTCTACCATTATCTTCATTATTTTTTGTAGCTGAATTGGGTCAGGTGTAGTTACATGAAATCCAGTATCAATAATCTGACTTTTTGTCCTTGCTCCAATTGTAGATATTAAACCGACATCCAAGCCCGATTCTTTTAATATGTGATAAATCATACTTGAAGTTGTGGACTTACCTGAAGTACCAGTCACACCTATAATTTTTAGCTTTCTAGCCGGATTACCGTAGTATATGGATCCAAGCATTGAGCGCATAATCCTAAACTGTCTTTTTATTTTTTCTGGTAAAAGTTTTTTTATCATTTTAAATTTAATTCTTTTAATAAATTATTTGAAACCTCCTGGATAGAAAAAGAGGCATCCAATTTTAGCAATTTATTCTGTTTTTTGTACTTTTCTAAAATATTTTCGTTATTCTTTTTAAATTCCTCTAATCGCTTTAAAATTGCCTCAGGCTTGTCATCCTCACGTTGAATCAATTTTGTACCGCACTTATCGCATACGCCTTCAACCTTAGATGGTTTAAATATAGTATGATAGTTCTGGTTATCCTTAGGACAAATCCATCTGTTGGATAGTCTTTTGATAGCCTCATCTGGACTTAATTCAAAGTACACAACTTTTTCCAAAACTTTTCCAGAAGATGATAAAGTGCTGTCTAAAAGCTCCACCTGTTCAGGAGTTCTTACAACTCCAGTAAAAATTACTTTATCAGTGTTAATATTTTTAACTTTATTTCCAAGAATTTCATACACAATTTCATCCGGAACCCATCTTCCTTGATTGACATACTTTTCTGCTTCTATGCCTAATGGTGTTTTATTCGCCATTTCTGCACGGAGTAAATCCCCTGTAGAAACTATCTGATATCCAAAGTCTCGAGCTAAAACATCTGCCTGCGTATCCTTTCCGCTTCCAGAAGGCCCTATGAATAATAAGCTCATACAATTAGTAGATAATAAATAACCCAGTAAGTATTAAAAAAAAGAATGCTAAGCCAAATAAAAGAACCGCTATGTAATAAGCACTATTATCAATAAAATCATCAAATTTATTTCTGTATGTTCCTATTGAATGTTTAAAAATCAAGCCCAAAACCAACCCCGACAAAAAACCTCCAAGGTGTGCCCAATTGTTTATACCAGAACCAGGAAAAAGCCCAACAGAAAAAGCCAAAATAACCGCAGGAAATATATCCCAGAATGTAAACGGTAAATCAAAACCAAATCTCTGTTTTCTGATTGTACCTCCAATCAGCAAACCAGCAAAAGCGAAAATTGATCCCGATGCTCCAAGGCTAAACACTGAGTTGTCTCCAATTGTATAAATCAAGATTGTTATTATAGATGCTCCAACCCCTCCTAAAATGTAAGTTGCAAATAATTTTCTGCCTCCATAAAACACTTCTACTATCTGTCCCAATCTATAAAGTGAATACATATTCAAAAGAAAATGTAATATATCTATATGAAAAAAATTTGCAGTTATTATTGAATAAAAATTTGAAAGCTCTCCCCTAGAAACTACTATACCCCCAAAAAGTGAAAAATCCGTTTGAGTAAAATAACGAAGATCAAAAAATACCTGTGCAAATATTGCCAGAACAAAAATTAAAAAGTTCCAGAATAGTAAAAAATTTAGAGCACTAAGTTGTATCTTAATATCTACCTTCATGAAAAATCACTAATGATACTAATGATTATACAATATTGATAAGGGAAGAAGAACACTATTCTGTTCTTAGCATCTCTGCGACCTCATTAGATCTAGTGTGAAGAAGATTATACAAAGGCATTGCCTCTTGACAGAAATTTTTGCAACTAAACCTATCATCAGACAAAACCTCTTGAACATTATGAAGCTTTGGCGAACTTAAACTTTTGTATTTAGGGTTAGGTACAATTTCAATTCTAGCGTTTTTAGAGATTATGTAGTAAGCCAACCCTCTTTCTTTTTTTAATATAGAATAATCTATTTCTTTATTATTTTTTCCAGAAACTTTACTAAAAACAACGGGATATGCTTCTGTATTTATAAAAGTGTAAAGATATCCAGTTGGCACAGCAAACTTCTGCCCCTGTACTAAATCTATAAGTTCCATCTCTTCTACAGTTTTTTCAAATTCATATGGATCATCATTTTTTAAATTCTTCTGAAGAACTATTGTTAACTTTCCTGTTAAAACTTCGACTAAACAATCAAACTTATTTTCAACGTACTCACTGTGATAAACGTGGGTCCTAATGTACTCTATTCCCAAAAGCCCGTAAGGAATCGTAATAATATCATAGGTTAACTTATCAAACGCACCGTTCCCGTTTGTAATGTCTTTGTGATGGCTATAAACAAGTTCAGGATATTTTAAAAACTTATTTAAAAGTATTGGAACCATTTCTGAAAGAGGTACTTTTGTGGTATTTCCACAATTAAGACAATCATCGAAGTAAATTGCTACTTTCTCAGCATCGAATTTTATAGGAAGACCACTTACTCCTGATAAATCTATCATATTAATTTACTTAACGATATTTTAAGCTTCAAGAAGCTATAAATTTTTTGGCAGTAATACTTTCGAGTGCAACAAAATTGAAGTTGAGTTCATTATAGTAGATCTGTTTCACGGTGTCAAACAAAATGAGTGATAGTGTTTACTGTATTAGATATAGAGTTGTCTTTCTATTCCTTTTTTACATTTCTCGAGTCTTAAAAAATACCTTTAAAGAGACGCTTTAAAACTTTAATCAGTTTTTAACTTCTCCCATATTTTCTTTTCTTCTCGTGAAAGTTTTTCTGGAATTTTTACTATAAGTCTAACGTATTGATCCCCATTTCCATTACCCCTGAACCTTGGGCCACCTTTGCCTTTAAGTCTTAGTACTTTTTCAGGTTGGGTTCCTGCAGGTATTTTCATTCTTAAGCTCCCATGAACCGATGGAATCTCTACCTCTCCGCCCAAAACTGCAGTAACAACATCAATTTCCTTATCCATATAGATATCATTTCCCTTTCTTTCCAAAATCGGGTGTGAAACTACTTCAATCGTTACAAACAAATCGCCATATGCTCCTCCATTTCTACCTGCATTGCCTTTATCTTTAAATCTCAGAGTAACACCATCTGGTATTCCAGCAGGTATTTTTATAGCAAAGTCTTCTTGCTGTCTTACAGTTCCCTTTCCTTCACAACTATCACACTTTTCTGCAATTTCCTGGCCAGCACCTTTACAGTTAGTGCAAGTAGTTGCAACTTGCATTGTTCCAAATATCGTTCTTTGCAAAGTTACTGTTTGCCCTGTACCGTTACAAACTGAACATGTTTTTAATTTACCCTCTTTAGCTCCAGTACCAGAACATTTATCACAAATTACTTCTCTTGAATAACTAATAGTCTTTTCGACTCCAAAAACTGCTTCCAAAAATTCTACTTTTAAAGTTACTTCTAAATCTGCGCCCACTTTATTTCGAGCTGCTCTTGAAGATGCGCCAAATCCACCAAAACCATTACCAAAAAAACCTCCCAAAAGATCCTCAAGCCCGCCCAAATTTCCACCAAATCCTTGCCCAAAATCTTCAAAACCACCCATTCCCCCTGAATATCCCCCTCCTCCAAACGCTTGAGTTCCTGCAAAGCCATATTGATCATATGCCGACCTTTTTTGGTCATCTGCCAAGATCTCATATGCTTCTTGTAGTTCTTTAAATTTATCCTCAGCATCTGCTGCTTTGTTTCGATCTGGGTGCAGTTCTTTTGCTAGTTTTCTATATGCTTTTTTTATTTCATCTTTCGAAGCACTTTTTGAAATACCAAGTACTTCATAGTAGTCACGTTTTGACATAAATGTTGTAAATTTGTAAAGTCTTTAAGTTTTTAACGTTATAACATTGTAACTTTACAACGTTAAGATATTCTCTTAGCGAAGACACGAGCATTATATCATTAGCAACGTTACTCGTTAAGTGCCAATAAAGTGTTAGCGCGTTTCGCTTTTATAGGTTATTATTAAATCAATTTGTTCACAGTTAATTAGAAAGCTCATTAATTAACCTTAATCAACCTTTTACAAGCTAACTCTATTAGTTTATGACTAATCTCTGACTTCTGCTTTCCAATTTCTTGTTTGTTTCAAATTTAGGATTTAGAATTTTGCATGTTAATATATTCTAATGAAGAACTTTAGAAACATATTTTCTTGTTTTTTTGGTTTTGTAATGATTATTGCAGGATTTATTCTTGTTATATATTTTTTTGTAAAAGAAGAACCAGAGATTCAATCAAAACAAATCGAAGCCTTCGAAATAAAAAGTCTAATTCCATCAACTATAACCTTATTCGAAAATCAAATAAGCTTATCTCCTGATTCAAAATATTACACTTTTTTAACAGCAGATGGACTAAGTTTAAAAAATTCTAAAATTTGGCTTATTAACTCTACAGGAAAAGAGCTCCAACCAATCGCTTTTGGTGAAGAATATAAAAACCTTACTTCACCTTCGTGGGACCCAACCAGTACAAAGATCGCGTTTTTAAAAGTTTTTCCTTTTGAACTTTATATTCACGATATTAAATCAAAACAAACCAAGTTAATCTATGATGAGAACGATCATAAAGAAGATAATGTTTTAAATCCGAGCCTTGGCTACGGCAACAAAGCATACCTACTTTGGCTAAATAATAATGAGATTGAATTTGAAAATAATAAACCAATTGAAACTGAATACTACTCTATCAATATTGAAACTAAAGAAATAAAAAAAACAAGTAGAAAGAAAGATGTCAAAGTTGAAACCAAAAGAACTGATATTAACAAATTCTTCTTTAGCCAAAGAGATATAGCATGGAGAGAAGCACAACTTGGAGGATGTGAGAACGAAACTTTTGAATCTGCTGGCTGTACCGTTAGTGCTGCTAGCATGCTACTTGCGTACTACAATTACGATACTAATCCCGTTGATTTAAATAGCTTTCTTACTAAAAATGAAGAGCAAGGTTACTTTGAAGGGTGTTTAGTGCGTTGGAACATTTTACCTAATTACTCCGAAGGGCTAACGCTTAAAGGAGTTTATTTTAACGAATTTAATATTGAACGATTGGATTATGAGATATCAAAAGGAAATCCTGTTTTAATTGGATATAACTACGTTTCTTTTACTGGAATACCTCATTGGATTATGATTGTTTCTAAACAAAATGGACAGTATATGGCACTAGATCCATGGGATACATACCCCCGCCTAGTTGCTTATACAAAATACGGCGACAAGTTTGACCATATGATAGTTTACGAAATGGAATAAGGAAGGTATAATTCTGTGTTTAAATTTGGATTTATGGATAATGTTTACATGCCTAAAGAAGTTGATGAAAATTCAATTACACCTATTCTCATACCTTCTGCGACTCAAATAGTAGACAATGTTTGCTCGTTCGGCTGGTCTAATAATCCTGATAATTTGATGCAATCAATAATTAACCTCTCTGCCCTGCTAATCTCTTATGATACTGTAGCTCTAAAAGGCTCCGATTTTGACAAAGCTGAAGCAACAGTAACAGAAATATTAAGTAGATTAGGATATAGTGTTGTTAAGCACGATCCTATTTTTTCTAAAACTTCTAACTTTGGTCGCGTATTACATTTGTGCCCCCCTCACGATCCATATGAAAATCGAGAAAAACCCATAGAACTTGCCGTTCATTTTCATTTGGACACAGTAGGTTTTGGTGGTAAATATGCAAGAAATATTCCCTACATAGATAAAAATAATAATATTCTTGGAAGAGGATCAACTGATGTTAAATGCTTAACTGCAGCTGCACTACATAGCTTGGTAGAAATTTATCAATACTGCCCCGATAAATTGCCTCACGTTGTTGTAACTCTTGATGAAGAAGCTGGCAATCTTTATTCAGGCGAAACCTTAAGGTGGCATCTGAAAAATTTAAAAAATATTATCGATATAGAACCATCCTCCAATATTCATGGAGCAGTTTTAAGAGAAATTGCAAGAACGCATACGTTAATGATAGAGTTTGATCCTTTGCAAAATGAATCTATTCAAGAAGCTATTCTTAACTTAATACCCGAATTCACCTACAGGCACTTAACTTTGCGTCAAAATCAGTTAACGCTTGTTTTTGACTACTCTTCTTATACAAGTCTACTAAATTGCAGTTTTGTTCAAAAGTTCAACATATTACGCGAAAAATATGGGTTTGAGGTTACTGAATGGGATAATAAGCCGTATGCGGTAAAAGAAAGCAACCTGTTCAAAATAATAAAAGAAGAATTAAGTACAACGATAATTCCTCAACTAAGACCTGCAACAAATCATATGTTAACAGTAGCAACAGATGTAAATGGGTCTACCTATATACCCTCCGGGAACTTCAACACTGCCGCTATTATAAACTTTCCTGAAAAAACAAATGTTGTTGTTTTAGGATCGGGTGAAATGGCAGAATGTAGGCATGCAATTAGTTCAGAGGCAGCATCTGCTCAAGAGATCTATGATTTCAAAAGTGTTTTCACAAGATCCCTAACAAAATTCGAGCCTTAAACCTTTCTATAAATACCCCAGTCATTTTTTACTTTTTCTAAGTTATAAAGGATAAGCAAAGGCTCAACCACCATATTGAATTCGATGCCAAATTTTGGTAACATTATCTAGTTATTTGTTTTGTATGGCTGACAACTTATATGATCCTAACAAACCTACTGTGCTAATCGTTGAAGATTCAGGGGCTGAAAGGTCTTCAATGTTTTTGAGAATCAAGACCTTAAAAGACATTGGTAAAATCGATGTGGGAAATGTTTTTGCACCAATAAGCTTTAGCGAATTGGAATCAACAATACAAACTGTAAAAGAAAATAATCCTTCACAAATAATACTTTTATTGGATCACGATCTTGGAGGATATGGTTGCGAGTTTTGCAACGGAAGAACAATAGGAGAAAATTTGGCCAATTATTTTGAAGAAGTCCCTGTTTTCAAAATAGGTATTTCTGATGACCCGAATAATCAGATGCATGAAGACCGTTACGTACACTACTACCTGGGCAAAAGTTTCACAACTAAAGGCTTGGAGCCAGCTTTGAAAGAAGCAAACACATTTTTTGAAAATTTTGGCTCTGAATCAAATGAATTAAATAGTCCTAAATAGCTATCCTTTCCTAACAACCACAAAGTGGCTTATTCCAAACCAATGAAATGGAGTTCTTTCTAACGTAAAGAAGATTTTCTGCAATAGTTTTCCAATAAAACCAAACCTTCGCACTGCTCCATCAAAACCAGGAAAAATGTGTGAGTGGTAAACTAGTTTCCAGTCTCCAACTCCCTGCTTTGAGTTAATATTTCTTTTCTCGTTGTTGAAAAGTCTTTTTATCTCACCATTTGTATAATTTCTAACATGTGGGGCAAATTTTTTTTGAATTATTTTTGGTAGCCAAGGCAAAAATGGAATGTTCCCCCAATAGTATCTACCTCTAAAAAACATTCCATGAGTTTCAAATGGCCAACCGCTATTAGGCGTAAAAACTATAAACACTCCTCCTGGTTTTAAAACCCTATATACTTCCTCCACTGCTTTTTTATCATCTACCACATGTTCCAAGACCTCGTTTGAAAAGACAATATCAAAAAAGTTATCAGAAAAATCCAAATTTTCGGCGTAACAGATCTTTACGTTCTTTTCGGGTATTTGTTTTTGGGAATTTTCTTCGTAATTCTTAGTTCGTAATTCGAATTTCTTAATTGAATCTGGGTCAACATCAAAGCCGTAAACATTTCTAGGATCAGTAAATTTAGCAAATTCGTACATCCAAACTCCTTCGCCACAACCTTGATCTAAGATTATTTTATCTTTTAAAACTACTTGTTCCAAAATTAAGTTCAATCTTCTTTGAAAGCCATTGGAAAAAGCAGTTCCAGGTTTTCCTAGGTGGGCAAATTTGGGGTCGGAAATAAATTTTTTCATGGTAAAAAAGTCGAATATGGAAATATTGAATATAAAATTATACTTTTTTTGCTGTTTTATTAACTAACCCTTGTAATTAAATTGAAACTAAATCAATATTATCAGAAATTGTTGCCATTTGCTCATCGTTAATAAAATTTAGTTCCTTTGATTTCAAAAGCTGGCTCAAAAATTCTTGAAACGATCCTTTTCGCAATGTAGTAGAATCTAATTTCTCTATACGTTTTCCTGCCATAGCTGATCTTTTAATTTGATCTATCAGGGAAAATATTTCTGTTTTAAGGATACGATTTTAGAAGTTTGTAGACTTGAAGAGTAAGCTCATAAATTAGCAAAGGAGTATTTTTAATAGATTTGTGATTATATTCCATATTCAATATTCTTATATTAATAAGTTAATGCTAGAATAATAGTGCAAATACGGCTAGAATGCATTGTATTGCATCAAAAAATTTAATATGGCACGACGCAAAAAAAAGCACATAACATACGACAGTAAAGAAACCTCTTCATTCTTGGGGCTAATATGCATTCTAGCAGGGTTATTCTTCTTTATTTCGATCTTTACAGTATCCGAAACAGAAAGTAATCTTTTTATGCGAACCAAAGATATTTTTGGACAATCTACAATTGTTACTGCTCTTTTCTTAACTAATTTAGGTCTCTACTTATTAGGTACAAGATTACCTTTTACAAAAAAATTAAGCTTAATAGGACAATTTGCATTAACTTTAATTATTCCAGCACTTTTAACAAGTTTTTCAACAACGCCAAGAGAACTTTCTAGATTGGCAGGTAACGATGTTTTAGGAGGCCATGTGGGTTACTACTTTGTGCAAACCATTTTTGGAGATAAGTTCCCAACAGAGCCTGCAACTAAGTTTATTCTTCTTCTAGCCACTTTAATAATGATTCCTATTGCATTTTCAATGTCTGTTAGCGAAATTGTCAGTAAGTTGGAAGTAATTTTTAAGTGGCTGGGCAATACCATCAAAGTAATTTTGATTGAAAGAAATGAAGAAAATCCTGAAAAATCTAAAAAACAAAAATTACAAGAAGAAGAAGTAAAAGCATCAACATTTGGCGATTTTAATAAACTTCTTGTAAATAAAAAACTTGAACAACAGCTGAAGAACGATCAGTCTAAGGTTGAACTGACATCTCATAAAACACTTGATATTCAAAAGCCGGTTGATAAATTACCTAAAAAAGATATTGATATTACTGATGTAGAAATCAAAGAAGCAGAAATAGGTGATGAAGGCTTAAAATCTGATGAACTTAAGTTTCCAGCATGGAAACTACCTCCGTTAAGTTTGCTTTTACCTTACAAAAAAGAGAAACCTAACGAACCATCTATACAACAAAATGCAAGGATAATTGAACAGATCTTACAAAGTTTTGACATTGAAGCCAAGGTCGAAGATGCATTTATTGGACCCTCTGTTGTGCAGTACGCTCTTAACATTCCTTTAGGAATTAATGTTAAAAAAATTAGTAATTTAAACGAAAATATAGCTCTTGCTTTAGGAGTAGATTCCAAAGCAGTAAGAATTGAATCTATTCCCGAAACTACATATTTAGGTATTGAAATTCCAAGAAGCAAAAGGGATCTTGTTAGATTCAAAGAGCTTATGGATTCTGAGTCCATGGAAGGATCTAAATATCAATTACCAGTTCCTATAGGAAAAGACATTAATGGAGAGCCAATAATTGGTGCAATTGAAAAAATGCCTCATCTTTTAATTGCTGGGGCAACTGGATCGGGTAAGTCTGTTGTTACAAACTCATTTATCTCATCTCTTTTAATGAAGAAAACTCCAGACGAATTAAGACTAATTCTTGTTGATCCAAAACAAGTTGAATTCTCTGACTATAATGGGATTCCAAACTTATTGGCGCCTGTTATTACTGATATGAACCTTGTTCCAACAGCACTTGAATGGGCAGTGGGAGAAATGGAAAAACGCTATAGTATTTTAGCAGGAGAACAAGTTCGAAATATTGAAGGATATAATGCTAAAAAAGGCTTTGCAAGTATGCCTTATATTGTAATAGTAATCGATGAAATGGCAGATATGATGTTATCTGGAGAACGTGCAAAGATTGAAATGGCGATTGTAAGATTAGCCCAAAAAGCTAGAGCTGTGGGAATTCACTTAATTCTTGCGACACAGAGACCTTCAGTAAATGTTATTACAGGTATCATTAAAGCAAATATTCCAGGTCGAATTGGAATGAGCGTTACAAGTAGTACAGACTCGAGAGTTATTTTAGATAGAATTGGTGCAGAGAGTTTGATGGGACATGGAGATTTATTATTCAAAGCACCAGATAAGACTAAATCTGCAAGGCTTCAAGGATCGTTTATAGATCAAGAAGAAGTCATAAGAATTGTTGAATTTATAAAATCACAATCACCTGAAGTTGAATACCTTGATTTTGAAAAAATTAAAAGCAAACATGCAGTTGGATCAGATGATATGTCTACAATTTCAGGAATATCTGAAAGTAATATGTTAGAGCAGGCAATTAGAATAATTGTTCAAAGCAAAAAAGGATCTGCTTCATATTTGCAAAGAAGATTAAACATCGGGTTTAATAGAGCGGCAAGACTTTTGGAAGAACTGGAAGAATTGGGTGTAGTAGGACCTGCAAATGGAAGCAAACCTCGAGAGGTTTTGATTTTTGATGCAGATGAATTTCTTGCAAATATGAGAGGAGGAATCTAATTTTCAATTTTATAAAGATCAATTTACACTATAATTTATCAGTAAATTCTTTATGCTTACAAACCACATAATCTACATAGTTCTAACCTTCATAATTGGCCTTTTAACTGGCTGGTCCTCAGTAGGGTTTTATAAGAAAGCAAAAAAAACCTTGAAGTTGTTACGTGTAAACAAAAATAACCCTGAACTAGAAAACCTTTAATATAGATAAATCTAGTGAAATAAGGAATTGTCATTTACTTATTCAGATGCTCTTCCAAGCCCGGAGAAATCAGGTTAGGATTTGTGATAGGGTTTATGGTAAGCTCGAATTTGGATCTACTTCCGGTTGAAATCTGATAAACTTCCCAGCCTAAAGTGAATACTAAGGCCAGAACTCCTATTAGAATTAGATATAACCAGGACTTGTTTAAAGACATAAAAGTTAAATAACGATTTAAGATTCAGAATCCAAGACTAAAAATAATGTTACTATTAAATGAATATTCCTATGACAAATATATCTGCCCTCTTTTCCTCTACTGCTCTAGCAAACTTTCACGCCAAAAATACTCTACTTTAAATGATCCCATAAAAATATTATTGCTTATCGGTTTTCCAGTTTGCTGATCCGTAGCCACCTGAAATGATACATTAACGATATTGTAAATTCTTTTTGAATTTTCAAGTGAGTCCATAAATTTTAAAATACTATCCTTATCTCCCTGAATTGAAAATCCAACTTCTTGTGCTTGAACATTAGGTGTGACTGCAAATTCTGCATCTGGAGTTTGCCTTCTTGTTCCAGCTTCTGCAAAGGTTATACTTCTTAAGACCAAATTGTTCAAGGTTGCCAGCTGATTAATTTCAGAAACCGCATCTTTTTGATCAAGCTGATTAGAAAATACATTATCGAAAATCTCTAATGTTTCCGCTTTTTCAGATTCTTGCAGGGTTAGATTTTTAAGTGTATTTAACTTAGTTTCAAGCTGAAGTATGCCTTCGTCTCTTTTTTTATTCTCTTCAAATTGGCCAAGAACGGAACTAAAAGCAGGGATAACCCCACCTATCAATATTACTAGAAGAAATAAAAATGTTATCGCTGCAACAAAGTAAGTTTTATTCTTACTAGTTTTCAGGTATTGCTCTAACGTATATCTAGGTCTGAATTCTGCCATATATGAACAAGTTTTAACACCTGCCTTTCCAGAGAATGCATATTATGCATTTCGAATGCAGCTAGCTTAGCTCCATTCAACAGCACAATGGCTGTCTCGAGTCGATTTCTGAACTTTGTTTCAGAATCGGATGAGGCAAATTAAATAATTTTTCTACTCAACAGCACTATATTTCTTCCCTTAATCTATTTTCTTTATTGATTATTGCTACTAAGACATATTTTCCAGTGTTCGTTTCCACATCTTCACTTTCAACAACTAAATTATCAATATAAGCGCTGGAGAAAGTTGGCGATGATTCCATTGACGCTTCTATTCTCTTTAAAGATTCAAGATCTATAGAACCCGAAACAGATACTTTGTCCGAGCTTACAGTTACATTTAAGTCTGAAGACGAGTTCCCTAGATACGAATAAACTTCTGTTAATATTTGCGAATATTTGTTTGTCTGATTCCACAAAAGCCTGTAGTCCGAATCTTTAGCTTGAATTTCCCTGAATTTAGGCTCCTTTTCCAGTGCAAAAAATTTCACTTCATTATTAAGTTGCTCTATTTTCTTATCTTTACTCTTAGCCTGAGTATCAACTACTATTTTAGAGACAAAAGCAATAACAACAAGAATTTCCGTAAAAATGATAACAATTCTTGCTCTTTGAATTAGCCAGTCATAAATCTTATCCCACACGGTTAAAGGTGGTACTTCTGGTTTTAATAAATTGAATATTCTTTTTTTAGCCATAAAATGTAAAGCAAAATCAAAGCTTTAACTATATAATAATACAAAACAGAAATAATTTTCTAATAAACTTAATTTTTTTAATTTTTGAAACAATAAAATATACTAGTGCTACAGTAGTAATTCATTGCAGAACAGTTAGCTAGCAACGAATTACTATTTACCAAGATTATTTGTATAATGCTATTTGCTATGAGCTATTTGTACACTTTTGACGAAAAAAGAAAACCAATCACATTAGAGTCAATTTCTAAAATTTCTGATGAAATTTTAGAAAGCTTAGAAGTACTTATTAATTTTCTGGAAAATGAACTTAATCATAACCTTAATGATTCTTCGGCAAAACGTTTTAATAATGCTCAGATAAATTTTCCAGTTATTTTGGAAGAGGCATTCTTAGACTATCTCGCTGAAAACATAACAATTCAAAGTGATTTCGGCAATGGTTTTAATCCTTTCCAGTACGATTCAGCAGCTTCAGATTCATTAAATGCTATAATTATTATCGATAAAGCCAGTAAAACTGTTGTTAAAGCTAAAAATGTCAGATTTAACAGTTTGAAAATGTTTGATACTTTTTTACTGATAAAGATTAAAGAATTTTTGCTAGAAAACAGAATAAACGATTTTTTATTACAAAGAGAAAGCAACAATATTGCAGTAGGAGAGTCTGTTTGGACTGCAAAGTATAGTACAGCCAATCTTGATGAGAGTTTAACCATAAAACTGAAAAACGAGTCAGTAAAGATGATAGATTTTACGGAATTGCAACCAGACAATGATTCAACGGTCAAGTTTGGGGCAGTAAGCAATGATTTAGAGCCAATAATTTATATTTTGCATGGAAATCAGTTGGACTATCTTACCGCTGTAAAAAACATGATGAAAAGTTTTGTTAAAAGGACTAAAATACAAGAAGTCGCAAATAAATATAAAATTTCTATTACAACTATAACAAACGATAAACAAATCGAAAGATTTGATCCTATAAGGAATGACTAAATCTACAAAACTAAAACTTTCTGTTGTAATCCCTGCTTTTAACGAAGAAGAATCACTGCCGAAAGTTATTAAAGCTTTAAAAAAACAAACCTTCAAAGATACTTTTGAAATAATTGTTGTTGATAATAACTCTATAGATAAAACAGCAAGCGTTGCCAAAAAGCTTGGAGCAAAAGTCGTTTTTGAGCCGAGAAAAGGTACTCGTTTTGCTTATGATGCTGGAATGAGGGCCGCTACCGGCGAAATTATTGCAGTAACCAATGCAGATGTTAAACTACCAAAAAACTGGCTTTCCACTTTATTAAAATATTACGAAGATCCAGAAGTTGTTGGCGTAGGGACACATATAGATTTTTATAACTGCCCTAAATATGTTAACTTCATTTGGTATGTTATTAAGGAATTGGGTGATATTGCATTAAAAACAGGTTTACTTGAAGTTAAAGAAAGAACATTTTGGGGTCCTTCCATGTCTTGCAGAAGAGATGTCTTCTATAAAGTAGGTGGCATCAACCAAGGAAGTGATACAAATGAAGATTACATTTTTACACAATTAATTAGGAAACACGGCAAGGCTCCTTATGTTTATGATACAACTGTTTTGATCGATGGCAGAAGATATGCAGGTGGATTATTAAATGCTATTTCTAACTGGGCAAATGGCATTGGGCTGAACTCGCTTTCTTTAATGTTCAGAAAAAAATCAGTAATTAAAAACTTCAAAGACGTAAGACGCTAAAATCGTAATTACAAAGCTACAAATTTTCAAGTTACAAACAATTTTCAACTAACTCGAAATCAGGAGTAACTCATTAGTGTCACTTCGAACCAACCTTTGGCAGGATGAGAAACAGGCACTTAATGGCTTTTTGTGTATCGTTCTCGTCAAAGCCAATGCTTTGCTCGACTGCACATCATTAGCCACTCTCAAAGCTACTAACCTAAGCTCTTTTGCTCTCTTCCTCTTTACCTCAATTGCTACTCTTCGTCTTCATTGTCCGCACACTCGTTAATTCTTGCAATAATATTAACAACTTGTTGATTAAATCCATCTTGTATCATCATTTTACTTCTAACTTTATCAATTGCATGTAAAACAGTTGTATGATCTTTTCTGTTAAGAAAATTTGCAATTTGTTCAAGTTTATAATTAAATTCTTCTCTTAAAATATACATTGCTACTTGCCTTGCCAATGCTAGCTCTTTTGTCCTTCTTGGACCTTTAATATCTTTGACTGTTAAATTAAAAGCTTTAGCAACTTCTTTTAAAATTTTTGGTAATTTTACCTTTTCTCTTTTTGCTTTTGTATCTAAGCCTAAACAGTGTGCTACCTCTTCCATTGTAAGCTCTCCTTCAGGTTTCATTTGATTAAACAGGCTTACTTTTTGAAGTGCGCCTTCCAATGCCCTTATATTATCTGGTATCGACCTTGCAACAAATTCAAGAATTTGATTATTTAAACTAAAACCGAATGACTCCGATTTTCTATTTACTATTGCAAGTCTCATTTCATAATCAGGCGTTCCAACATCAACAACCATGCCGCCCTGCATTCTTGATCTCAAACGACTTTCAAGATTTTGTATTTCTTCCGGTCGCCTATCTGCAATCATAATGATTTGCTTTCCAGCGTTATACAACTCGTTAAAAGTATTAAAAAATTCCTCCTGAGTTACTATCCACTTTGAAATTAATTGCATATCATCGATAATCAAAACATCCACAGGTCTATACCTATTTCTAAATTTCTCTTGTTGCCCTGTTTTAATTGCTCTAACCATATCATTCAAAAAACCTTCTGAACTTGTATATACTATTTTTCTTTTTATATTTCTTTCTAGAATTGATCGTCCGATTGCTTGTGCAAGATGTGTTTTTCCAACTCCAGTTTTCCCGTAAATAAAAAGTGGATTATAAATCTGACCTGGTCTTTCAATTATTGCTAACGACGCAGCATGAGCAATTCTGTTAGGATTTCCAACTATGTAGTTAGACATCGAATATTTTGGGTTTAATCCTGATGCAACGACTTCATCCAGCACACTCCCCATAATCCCATTTTCAGCAGAAAGAATAGAACTAGAATCTACATAAGACCTGCTGTCTTCTTGAACGATAGAAGATTCTATCTGAGATTGTTGATAAACCTCAAAAACTGGTATAAGGCTATCGCCATATACATAACTGATAGTGTCTTTAATAAGGTTGTCGTATCTAACTTTTAGCCACTCTGAAGTATAGGGATTAGGTACTCCAATAACAGCCTTTTTCCCATCCACTTTTATTAATTTAGTATCCTGAAAAAAAGTTTTGAAGGTTGCTGGAGCATCTAGCTTGATCTCTATTTGAGCCAATGTGGTTTTCCAGAGCTGGTCGTGTTCACGTACTTTCATAAAATTGATTTAAAAGAGTAACTAAAAAAGATCAGAAAGTTGAAATTTCCTGATTCTTTATCCAAAAGGGTGCCGCATAAAGGATTTGCACGACTTTGTAATGAAAATTTCAAGGTAGTAGACTAAGGATATATCCACGTGGATAACTTGTAAAGATCCTATAGTCGAATAAGACTAGATTGCTTTATAGGTCAGTAAATTTTCTTATTGGCCATTATAAAATTAGGTGGAATATTTTAAATATTCTTATCCTACTTCATTCTACCAAATAGTAGCTAATGTGCTAAAATTTTCTTATGAACGACACCGATAGAATAAAAAAACTTGAAGAAGAAGTAGCCAAAATTAAACTTCGAAATATCAAGGTAGAGCAAAATAAAGCATGGGAAACCAGCATCCATAGGAAATTAATAATCACAATTCTAACATACGTAGTAATGTGCCTTATCATGAGCCAGCTTGATGTTGAGCGTTTTTACTTGAGTGCAATTATTCCGACGCTAGGATTTGTTTTGTCATCGCTTTCTCTTAACTTCTTTAAACGAATTTGGATAAAATACAGCAGTAAAGCCTAAGAGACTTAGAGGAGGAGAACGAAAGAGCATTAAAGGTAGATAAAATGTGCTTCAGTTCACTTGCCAGCCTTTTAGAGGCAACGAGCGAAAAGAATCATATTTCATGTTTATTTTTAGCTCTATTATCATAGCTATAAGCTAAATGCTTTTTAATCATGGATCATAAAATTAGTAAATTTTCTTTGCTATATTCGATTTACAATCTACTTGTTTCTTTGCCTAAAGAGCTTGCAAAACTGCTGATAAAGTTCTACCAATTCTTTCTCTCATTCGACAATTCGTTCTGGGCTAAATGGGTTAACATGCCTGTTTGTATACACTACCCTACTTGCTCTCAGTACACTTATGAAGCAATAGATAAATTTGGAGTTATTAAAGGTTCCGTTATGGGGTTTTTTAGAATCATAAGATGCAACCCTTTTTCAGAAGGAGGATACGATCCGGTGCCAGAGAAATTTAGTATAAGGAAGAGCCCAACTAGTTAACGTGTTTACGCGTTATGATTTTACGGGTTTTAAATAATAAGCAGGCTTTATTCGCAGATTACTTATTACCGAGAAGTTCATCTTCAATCCTCAAAAGTTCGTTATACTTTGCAACTCTATCTGTTCTGCTTGGCGCGCCGGATTTAATTTGACCACAACCTGTTCCAGTTGCAAGATGAGCTATAAATGTATCCTCAGTTTCGCCACTTCTATGAGACACAATGTTTTTCCAACCTGCATTTAGACTTAATTGCATTGCTTCAAGTGTTTCCGAAACAGTGCCTATTTGATTAACTTTAACTAAAAGCGCATTACATGCTTTTTTATCTATGGCTTTTTGAATTCTCTTCGTGTTCGTAACCAAAAGATCATCCCCTACAACTTGTTCGAGCTTTGTTCCAAAGTGATTAGATTCTTCCAAAAAATCACTCCAACTTGTCCATGAGTCTTCAGAAAAAGGGTCCTCTATCGAAATTATTGGGTATTCTTTTAGTAAAAATTTTATGTTATTAATCCACTCTTTTGTGTCTAAAGTTTTTTTATCCAGTCTAAGTTTATACTCATCATCCGCTTCTCCCGGTTTATTTTCAACAAAAAACTCACTTGCAGCAAAATCAATTCCAATAGCAATATCAACTCCCGGAACAAAGCCTGCTTCCTCTATAGCTTCAATTAAAAAATCCAAAGCTTCCTTGTTTGATTTTAATTCTGGCGCAAATCCCCCCTCATTTCCAACATTTGTTGAAAACCCTTTTTTCTTTAGCAAATCTTCTAATGTGTGGAACACTTCAGAGCCTATTCTTAGTCTCTCAGAAAAAGGCAAATCAACAACCGGTATAATCATAAATTCCTGAATATCTAATACCCAATTTGCATGAGCTCCACCATTTAAAATATTAAACATAGGCCTTGGCACTTTTGGTGTACTTCCAAAAAGCTTTGCAATATATTGGTAGGTGTCAAGATTTGATTCTTTAGCAAGTGCGTTGGTGAATGCCATTGAAAGCGGAAGGATTGCATTCGCACCAATATTTGATTTATTCTGAGTACCATCAAGCTTAATTAAAAACTCATCCAATTCTTTAACTGAACCAAAATCTACATTTAAAATTTCTGGTTTTACTTTTTGCTCAAGGTTGTTTACGGCATTTAAAACCCCTAGGCCTTTATATCTTTTTGGGTCTGCATCTCTAAGCTCAAGCGCTTCGTGCTCACCTGTTGATGCACCGCTTGGGGTTATACCCCTAGCTTCAATTTTTCCATCAAGTATAATATCAACTTCAACTGTTGGATTTCCTCTGGAATCTAGAACTTCTAGTGCATTTAGGTTTGTAATTTTCATAGGGTTTATATCTTAATTACTTCAAATAAATTTGGAAAGAAAGGTGTTTCGTCTAACGGAGCTTTAGAAACTAATAAAATTCTATCGCCAGTTGTCACAATGTTTAACTCTTTACATTTATCAATAATAATCTTAATTGCTTCATCTCTATCTGTTCCCACCGGTGCAATGCTAAAAGCATCATTAATACCCTTATAAATCATTGCAACCCTTGCACTAAATTCATCAATTACCAATGCGTATATAGGCTGCTTTATTGCATGCCTTCCAATAAGTCTTGCAGCCCTTCCTGTCCTTGAAACAGCAATCACTTTATCAATTGAGTTTCTCATGTTTATGCATAGCTCTGCTGCAGACTTTGATATTGCATCAATATCTTCACTAACATCTAAAGCCCTGCTTTTAATAATTTTAGGCTCTAAACTTTTTTCAACTTCAAGTGCAATTTTTGATAAAAATCTAACTGCCTCCACAGGATATTTTCCCGCAGAGCTTTCCCCGGAAAGCATAACTGCATCTGTTCCTTGCATTATTGCTGTGGCAACATCATTAGCCTCTGCTCTTGTTGGTCTTGGATTAATGGTCATAGATTCAAGCATTTGGGTTGCGGTAACCACAGGTTTGCCAGCTGCATTACATTTTTCAATTAGTAATTTCTGAATCATAGGAACTTTCTCTAATCCAAGCTCAACTCCCAAACCTCCCCTTGCAATCATTATTCCATCAACTATATCAAGAATCTGGTCAATATTATTTACACCTTCCATGTCTTCAATTTTTGCAAATAATTTCATTGCGCTATTACCAAGAAAGTCTTTAATATATTTTGCTGATGATGCATTTTGAACAAAAGAAGCTGAAACTATATCCCAGCCTGTTTTGATTGCATGGTTTAGATTCAGCTTATCCTTATCTGTTAGTATATCTACAGCAAAGTTTCCTCCAGGAAAATTTAATGCCTTTCCTGGCTTTAAAACCTCTCCAAAAATTACTTCACAAATCATCGTAGTGCCCCTAATTTCCTTGATAACCATTTCTACGTCTCCATCGCCTATAACTACTCTTTGACCCGGTTTAACAAACGAATAGACATTTCTATAGTTAGCAGGATATATTTCTGCCGATTCATCATTCCCAATTTCTAAAATGTCTCCTGGCCTTATACTTTTTATCTCTGGAAATTTATTCATTCTAACCTCAGGACCTTTAACATCAATCATCAATGATACTTTGCTGCTAACGTTTTTGACTAATGCTTTTACCTTATCAAGTTCATCCGGATCAGCAAAAGCTCCATTAACCCTTGCACAATTCATTCCAGCACCTATCATCTGTCTCATTACTTCTTGGTCCCAAGTAGCGGGACCTATTGTACATATAATTTTTGTTTTCTTTTCCATATAATTCTTTAAACATAAATATTCTACAAAAAAGTTAGCGTGTTTGCGAGTTTAAGTGTTACCGAATTCTTAATTTTAGTTTTTAGCTAATTGCTTTCTGCTAAATGCTAATAGCTTATGCATTACAACTCAATGAATGATTTTTACTATTCTGCCCTCAATATTCCTATATTCCTATCACAAACTATTCTAAAACTCTCCTCCAAACACAATCACCTTTTGCTATTACTTGAAAAAGAAATCAACGAAAACACAACAAAATTTATCAACAAAACTTATCCACCTGATTAAAATCCCGGAATTTAATGCTATAATTACAAAGCAAAAAGAATATACACATATTCTTTGTTCCTAATACTATAACTTCTAATTTATAAATATATTAAAGTATGAAAGTAACAGTAAACCATGAAAAGATAGCAAAAAGCCTTTCCTATATAAGCAAATCTGTTAGTCAAAAACCAAATATTCCTGTTCTATCTAATGTACTTTTTGTAAGTGAAAAAACAGGGGTAATGCTTTCTGCTACGAACTTAGACATGAGTTTACAAATGTGGATACCTGCAAAAGTAGACGAAGAAGGGTCTACAACTATTTCAGCAAAATACTTTGCAGATTTTGTTTCTGCGACAACCGGCGATAATGTGGATATTGTTTTAAAAGATAATGTTGTAAATGTGCAAACAAAATTCTCAAAGGCAAGTTTTAATACTATTGCTGCACAAGAGTTTCCAGTGCTTCCAAAAGCAAAAGGCAGTCCATTGTTTTCTATTGATACTGCAGAGTTTATAAAGTCATTAGAGAAAGTAAGCTTTGCCTGCTCAACAGATATCTCTGCAGGTAAAATTCAGCAATCTGGGATTTTATTTGAGTTTGATAAGGAAGTGAATGACAAAATTACATTTGTGGGACTTGATAGTTTTAGACTTTCAAAGAGGGATTCAAAGATAGCTGATCTTGATAAAGACTTTCCAAAAAGTGAGATTATAGTTCCTTCTAAATATTTAACAGAACTGTCAAGAATTCTTTTGGATAATCCTAAATTAGATAAAATTGATGTATTTTTGAGCGAATCAAAATCTCAAATAATATTTAAAGTAGAAGATTTGGAGTTTAGTGTAAGGCTAATTGAAGGGCCATATCCTGACTACAAAAGAATACTTCCAGACTCTTTCTCCTATTCTTTTGAGGTGAAAAAAGCAGAATTTGAAAAATCCATAAAAGTTGTAAATACTTTTGCAAGGAGTAATTTAGGTAATAAAACACTTTTTGATTTTGATGTTGAAAAATCTAACTTAAACTTAAAATCAGCAGTCGCAGAAGTTGGAGAAAATGAAACTACGTTAGAAATAGAGAGAGTTGATGGGGCAAGTGACCTTAATTCTGCATACAATTTGAGATATCTTCAAGATCTTGTTTCCCATGTGGATGGGGATACAATTCGTTTTGAGACAAAAGGACCTCTTGCAGCTTCAGTTTTTAAAGATAAAAGTGACCCAACGTTTATGCATTTGATAATGCCATTAAGACGTGAAGCATAGAAGCGTTATAAAGTTTCAATATTACATCGTTTTTGAAATTTTTTGTTTAAATTTGAACTCTTTGCAACGTTGGTAGATAATGGTTTAGTTATAACCGAAGTATGAATTTAAGCCTTTCAAAGTTTGACGACAAAGATTCAATTGTTTGGAATGAATTGAATAATTCTTCAGAACATTCAACTTTTCTTACATCTTTAGAATGGATAAGGTTTCAAAAGAGTTTGGGTAGAGAAATTGAACAATATTTTATTAAAAATGAAAACGATCCTATAGGAATTTTATACGTTGAATTTCATAGAAGGAAAATAGCAAAATATGCTTATGCTCCTTATAACCCAATAATTGACTGGAAAAAACTTGGGCTAGAATTTAACGATCTGTCTGTAGATTTAGTATTCACTTCTCTTAAACCTTTTTTTAAACAAATAATTTTAGAAAAAAAAGTCAATGTTTTTAGATTTGACCAATTCGTAGAAAGAAAATATATAAACGGTTTCAAGAAAGCTGGCTTTAAAAAATCTTTAGCTATAGGACAATCTAAAGATTCATTAATACTAGATATTTCAAGATCTGCCAATGAAATTAAAGCTGGAATGACAAAAAAATCCAGGTGGGAATTAAAAAAGGCCTTAGAAAACGATTTGGAATTTATAATTGCTTCAACGGAAGAGCACGTTAAGGAATTTTCAAAGTTAATGAGTGAAACAACTTCTAGAAAAAATTTTGCAAACTTTGATGAGGATCATTTTTTAAAAGAGTTTCGTTTTCTAAAGTCTTTTGGCGTAATCGATATTTTTCTAATAAAATATAAAAATCAGTATACTGCTGCGGCATTATTTAATTATTTTAATAAAAGTGCAAATTATACACATGGGTGCTCTACTTCGGATAAGGAACTGCAAAAAATTAGTACCCCAAGGGCATTGCACTGGAATATAATAAACTACCTAAAAACAAAAGGATTCGAAACATATAATATGTGGGGAGTAATTCCAGACGGTGTAAAAAAACATTCTCAAATGGGTGTATCCAATTTTAAAAAAAGCTGGGGAGGAAAAATTCTTCCTTTAACAGGAGTTTTAGAGATTTATAATAATCCTCTAAAATACTATTTTACAAGATTTTTAGAATACTTTTTGTATAAAAAAGATAGATATAAAGACAATTAATAAATTTAATTTTATGAAGGTAAAGATAAAAAGAGTGCATCCAGATGCAAAAATCCCTGAATACAAAACAAGTGGTGCAGCTGGCTGTGATATCTATACTATAGAAAAAGTAAACATTAAACCTGGTGAGAGTCTAATGCTAAGAACAGGACTGGCATTCGAATTTCCAAAGAACTACTTTTTGATGATTGCACCAAGATCTTCTTTTGCATTAAAAAATAACCTTGATATACCAAATTCAATAGCTATAGGCGACGCAGATTACCGTGGTGAGTATTTGCTTGCAGTAAGAAATTTAGGCGGTAAAGAAATCACTATAGAAAAACATGAAAGAATTGGACAAGTTTTGTTTATTCCAATTGTGCATGCTGAATTTCTTGAAGTTGAAGAACTGACTGAATCAAAAAGAGGTTCAGGTTCTTTTGGGTCTACAGGCAAATTCTAAATAGAAGTTTTTAAAATTAAAAAAATTATGCATTTACTTCAAAGTGAGTTCTGGAGAAAAGTAAAAAAGCAGGAAGGGAATGATATTTTTGATTTGAATGGAATATTTATTCAAACAACAAAAATACCTTTTCTTAAGAAGTATGTGGGATATATTCCAAGAGCCAATCTTAAAGATATTAATGTGGAAGTGCTAAAAGAATTTAGCAATAAAAATAATATTATTTTTATTAAAGTTGACCCTGTTAACTTAGCAAACGAAAAATTTTCTGAACTTGATAAATTAAAAAAAGTTAAAGCAGTTCAGTTACAAAGTACTGTTGTTTTAGATACTTCTAAATCTACAGAGGAACTTTTAGTAAATATGTCAAAAAATCATCGTTATAGTGTTAGGTACGCAGAAAAGAAAGGAGTTAAGGTAAAAATAGATTCTTCACAAGAAAGTTTTGAAGTATTTTTAGCTCTTTATAAAAAAACTGTTTCTAATAAAGGATATTCAGCTAGAAGTGAAGAGTATATTAAAAAAGTCTGGAAAACAGCGATTAATTATAACAATAACTTAGATTTAATTTTTATAGCTACAGCGTATTCTGAAAAAACTCCAATCGCCAGTGCGTTAGTAGTCAAATTTGAAAATACCTTATACTATTTATATGCAGGGAGTGATGAACGATATAGAAATTTGATGCCTGGATACGCAGTTGTATGGGGTTTAATAAAATTTTGTAAAGAAAAAAACATAAAGTTTTTGGATTTAGTTGGCATAGAAGAAGATCAAACGTCTGGATTTAGCAGGTTTAAAGTAGGTTTTGGCGGTGAAACTATAAAATATAAGGAAAGCTTTGATTTAATAATAAATCCAATTTTATATAAACTATTTAATTTGGCAATGACCTTAAGAAAAAGGTTTAGTTTTTGAAGAAATAATACTAGTTAGATTCAAGAATTGATTTATCTTTCAATTCAAAAAATCTCATGAATCCTGAATTATTATTCTAAATCTATGAAATATCCAATATTTATTGCTGCATCACCAAATACTCAAGTAGATGATTTCTTGCTTAGCATAAGAAAACTTTTAAGTCCATGGACGTGGAATGGTTTAAATGATGTTTTAAAACTAGAATCAGAACTGAAAGAGTATATTGGAGTAAAAAATGCAGTTATCACTGATTCTGGAAGAAGCTCGCTTTATCTAGTTCTAAAAACATTGAATTTAAAATCAACAGATGAAGTATTACTGCCCTCTTTCACTTGTTTAGTAGTGGCAAACGCCGCTCATTACGCTGGGGCAAAATTAAAATTTGTTGATACATCTAAGGATGATTTCAATTTCGATCTTGAAGACTTGAAATCTAAAATTAATAAGAACACTAAAGCTATTCTGGTTCAGCATACATTTGGTAAAAAAATTGATGTAGAAAAAATAAAAGAACTTATCTCTAGATTTGACCACAAGATTGTTTTGATTGAAGATTGGGCTCATAGTTTAAAAAGAGATGAGAAACTTTTAGGGGATGTGGCGATTCTCACTTTCGGAATTGAGAAGCTGATTTCTGGCGTAAGGCTTGGTGCTGTAGTCACCAATGACGAAAAATTGAATTACAAATTACGAGAGTCTATCTCAGCCCTTCCTAAATTTCCGCTAAAAAAGAACTTGGTTTCTATTTTAAACCCAATTTTCTGGTTTTTAGCAAATCCATTACATGTTGTAGGAATTGGAAAGTATTCGATTGGAGCAGTTGTCCGAGGACTATGGAGAAAGCTAGGTTTTTTGGGAATAATGATAGAAAAACAAGAACATAAAGCAGAAAAACCCGACTGGTTTGCATGTAAACCTTCGAATTCGTTGGCTTCTTTGGCTAGAAATCAGCTTAAAAAACTTGATAAATTTAATGCCGAAAGATCTAAGATTGCTAGAACTTATCATGAAAAACTTTTCGCAATCTCTGATGAAGTTGAATTTAACGAGCAAAGGGTATATTTAAGATATCCGGTTTTACTTAAGAATGAAGAATCAAGAATGAAGATTTGGAATACAGCAAAAGAGCAAAGAATTACTTTAGGAGATTGGTATATGGTTCCACTTTATTCTAAATATGTTAATCAAAAAACTTACAAAACTTTAGGTTATGATCCGAAACAAACACCAGTTACAGTTGATAAGTGTAGAAGAGTTTTAAATCTTCCAACAGGGATAATTATTTCCGAGAAAAGAGCCAAATCTTTAACAAGCAAAATTTCTTCTTAGGATAAGATTAAACTAGAGTGTTTTATATCCAATTGGGATAAAAAATTTAGGCTTCTATGTCTTCGTAAACACTATGTGCCACAAGAGTATATTCACCGTTAAACTCGTTATCAAAGTAGCTTTGAAATTCTTCAGAAACGTCTTTAACATTTGCCAAGCCATAGGTGTAAAGTTTTCCCGTGTACATATGAATCACTTTATTTTCAGCAAGCTCAAACTTTAATAATTCCATATTTCTTGTTTCCCGATCAAACATTGTTACTTCAATTTCCGAACATCCTTTGTCTAGACCTTTTTTTAATGCTTGAACTATCTGTGTGAACTCTATTTTTCTAAAGTTGAGCGCTACAGTTGCTTCATGTTTTTTCCCAGGAAGTTCAAGAATTTGAGTCTGATTCATAGGAGAGAATTAAAATATATACCAAAGTATACAACAGCAAAAAAGGGAGTACAATTTGAAGAAAGTAGCGAAAGTTTTAATTTATGAAATTCAAATACTGAATTGAGACCCATCCACTCTTTCCATCACCTAAATCAATTTTGATATATCCATTTCCGGCATCTTCGAGCATAAAAAATCTTTGCCCTGGAGATACTCTTCCAGTTTCAGATGCAACACTAGAAGCATCAGATCTAACTCTTAAATAGCCAAGTTCAGTATTTCGTACCTCTACTATCCTTTTGGATGAGGATTGAAGATTTAAGGTAAGTTCAACAATAGTATTGGTAAGCTTGTTCCCATTGATGTTTTTGATTTCAAAACTCTCAGTTTTACTTCCAATAAACAAAGGAGCTTTTAACTTAAACTGGAATGTACCTTCTCTTCCTGGCAGTAAGGTTTCCCCATCAGTCATCAAGGGAATTTGAGTTGTGCTCAACCACTCATTGTTAAGAAAAAAAGAACTAGTTGAATTGTCTGTTTTTGAAAGTACAATTTCAGATTGTGTCCCAGAGTAAATTGCATGCTCACTTGTGTTTCTGATTGTTACTGATCCAATCACTTCTGTACCTGGTTCTACACTGTCAGTAGGTAAATTTTTAGAAGAAAGTTCGGCAGAGTAAGATTTTTGTATAGGTGCGTAGCTTTGAGTTACAAAATTTTTAATCTCATTTAAGGATAAATTCCAGCTGCCAATCACATCACTTTTTTCTATACTTACGGTTCTCGTGGCTGAATCTTTAATAAACTTGATAGAGCTAACTTGAATGTTTTCTGGTTTTATAGAATTTGTATTTGCAACTTCTAAAGAAAGATTTTTCAAAGCTATCATAGATCGTGGATCAAAGTTACTTGCAAATCTATCAGAAAGGTAAGCAATTACAACGGGATTTCCTTCAATACCAGAAATATTAATCCTTCTCTCATCTCCTCCTGAATTCCCTTCAAAAATTTTACCTGTTCTACTAACGATATAGTGAAAAGGAATATCATTAAATCCCAGTCTTTGTATTGTGTAATAGTATAAACCTCTAAACCAGGTAGTATCATTAGTATCCAGTTCTTCTGTTGGCGGGAAAATAGGCACAATCAAAATTTTATTTGGAGAAGTAAAACTTGTATCTTCTTTTGTAATGCTAGTATCTAAGTTTACTTGTGATAAAGTAACAAGATTTGCAGCACTTACCAAGTTTGTACTTGCTGCAAGAATCAATAGGGATATTGTAAGTAAAAAAATTTTTTTCATCAAATTAAACTTAAATAAAGTGTTAATCCAAGCTTATCATCAATTTCTCCTTTTTTTATTGCTAAATCAAGATCAAAAAGTTTTTTAGAAAAATTTTTTAAATCATTTACTGAAAAGCGTTTTGCTTTTTCTAATGTTTTGGATAATACAAATGGATGAAGCTTTAAAACTTCGGGTCTTATTTTATTTTCAATACAATAAATGGCTTTAGATAAAATATTAATTTCTCTATTAATCATAGCAATCAAGAATTGCGTATTGTCCTCAAAGCGGCTTAATTTTTCAAATTCTAAAAGAGCACTCTTGGCATTTCTTTCGCCAAAACTATCTAAAAACTTCCATATATCACCCTTAGCGTTCAAACCTAATAAAATATTTAAATCATCATCAGAAATAGTTTTGCTATCTTTATTTAACAGAAAAAGTCTAATTTTTTCAATTTCATTTTCTAAAAACCATTTATTATCACCAATCCGCTCTAATAAAAAATTCTTCTGACTAAAAGTTAAACTAATTTCTTTCTTTTGAATTAGGCTATCTAGCCATTTCAAAATTGCTCTAGGTTTTTGGAGTTCAAATGTATAAATTAAACCTTTATCCTTAGTTAGTTTAAAAATTTTTGAACGAGCATCTATTTTATCATCTTCCCAAATTAAAATTTCGTACTTTGAAAGAGTTTCAAAATTTTCAACCACATAAGTCTCTAGTTTCTTATTACCACTTAATCTTTTTAGTAAAATTATAAAATTTTCAGAGAACATACCTATCCCTTCTAACTCGTCAACAAAATTTTGAATGTTAGAAATAGAAGCTGCATCTATAATTTTTAATTCGGAAGCAGTTTTTTTTGCAAGTGTTACCACTTCTTCTTTTACTTTTTTATAACTTTCGTATGTGTCTTGTCCTGAAAAAAGATAAATCATTTTAAAAAAGATTGGCCTTAACTTCTAAATTTACAACAACTTGCCCATCTTGAATATCTATACTTTGAATTTTATAGTTTTCATTAAAATCAACAAGTTGATTAAATATTTGATCCGCATTTCTGTCTTCTGATCCAAAATCTAATATATTTAAAGCAACGTCACTAATTGCTTTGTTAACAAAAGAAGGTAACCCTACCCTATTTGTACCTATTTTGTTAATTTGTAGTTCGTTAGCATTATTCTTTGAGATTTCTATAATACCCCAAAGCGGTTCGTTGTTTTCTATTTCATCTAAATTCCACAGTATTCGAATGGTATTTAACTTGGTATCGATAGTTAGATTCTTCAGCTGAGGAATATTTTTTCTTCCAATTGCAGTTAGTTGATTTTCAGTAATTACTATTTGATTATCACCAATATTATCGATTTGATTATTTAGCTCAGCTGTAGCATCTTCATAAGAAAGATTATTAAATTGCTCAACATTTATGTCATTATTCAAAAAATCAACAAATCGTTTCCACAAAGCATCTGGTTTTGCGATAACTAAATATAAAAGTCCTACAATTAATAATATTAGTACTAAACAACCGCCACATCCAAAAGTTCTGCAACCACACCCAGGTATGCAACCATTTCCATTTTTGCCTCTTTCTACATATACTATTTCCTTTTCGATTTCTTTCGAGGGTTCGGGTTTTCTTTTTGCTTCCTTTTTAGGTGTGTTTTCAATTTCATCAGCCAGGTTATAGTCATTAAAAGGGATTTCTTTTACTGTTGGACTATTATTGGCTAAATCTTTATTATTTTTAAGAGAAGAGTTGGTTGTATTCATATTTGTAAATATGTTTATGAATAAAGAAAAAACTTGTAGTCATTTAAAGCAGAAACAAGTGAA
Source organism: uncultured Candidatus Saccharibacteria bacterium (assembly GCA_964607415.1). Taxonomy (GTDB): domain Bacteria; phylum Patescibacteriota; class Dojkabacteria; order J137; family J137; genus CAZSKK01. The sequence goes on from CAZSKK010000002.1 coordinate 262,973, forward strand.
AATTATTTTGATTGTAAACAGGTAATTGTTTATATTAGTATATCAGATTTGATGTAGAATATAATTAATTCAGGCATTTTGATATTTAATTTTGAGTCAGCAAACAGCGGACGAAAGTCTTGTGTTTGTTGCAAAGTGTTAAAGTTACAACGTTTTAAAGTTAAACTTTTTAACTTAAGAATTTTTATGAGACAAACAATAATCTGGCTAGTATTAGGAATCATGATTTTAGCATTCACAAGAGTTTTTGTGGGTAGTATTTCACCTTTTAAAGAGGGTAATCTGAATGAATTAATACAGTCCAAAGAAATTGGACCAGAAGAATGGGAGAAGTTAAATACAGAAATAAATATAGCAATAGAGAGGGGTCTAATTTTTGAATATCTTTCAGTTAATGCATACATCGGGGCGTTTTTGGTTTCACTTTCGCTTTTTTGTATTTTTACGTCAATCCACCTATCTATAGATAAACTATTTTTTAAAGATTTTTATGTGCGAGCATCACTGTTTGATGCAACTCGTAGATCCTTTCTATTTGTACTAGCTATAAACGGAATTATTTACCTGCTTTTATATAATACTGAAATTTACGTTGTATTAGTTACTCCACTTTTAGCGCTAATTGTTGAAATTTTATTTACAAAATATGTAAAAGAAGTATTTGTTCAAAAGGTTAGAAGAATAAATGAGCTGTCCAAAAAACCTTCGGTTTAATTTAGTAGTTTTTAAGCCTCGCCCCGGCCTCCCAAAGCTTGGCCACCCTCTCCTTTAGGATGAGAATGCATATTATGCATTCGAACGGAGCTAAATTAGCTGCACTCAAAAGCACAATGTGTTTTTTCGGGTGAGACGACCTCAGATTCTCAAAATGTGCTGTATTCAATTCCATCAGGCACTTTGATTTCTTTTCCTCCTACAAAAACAGCTGTGGCCCAAGCGTCAGCCTGAGTTGCAGTTTTAGCCTTAACAAAAACTGTTTTAAAATTTTCTGAGGGTTTTCCTGTCCTTGGGTCAATCAAATGATGAAACTGTTTAACTTTTCTTGCCCAAGAACCTGAAGAAGCTAGAGCCTCATCTTTTAAATTAATCTTACCAACAATCTCGATTTCATTTTTTTTGTTCATGATTTTTAAGCCCACTTCCCAGGCTTTACCTTTTTCGTTAACACCCATTGCCAAAATATCTCCTCCTGCATCAATTAAAAAGTTACTAAAGCCTTTAGCTTTTATCTTTTCACTTGCACAATCAATTGCATACCCCTTTCCTATCCCACCAAGATCAATCTTTTGGTTTTTACTTAGCTGAACACTTTTTTGTTTAGGGAAGAGTTTTATATCTTTGTAGCTAGGTCTTTCGTTCTTTATTTTTTCAACATATTTATCTAAATCCGGATTATCAAGTTTTGAAAAATTGTAGTTTTTATCGTATCCATAAACTTCTAAAAAATCTATTACAGTTGGGTCAAAAGTTCCTTTGCTTTCATTTGCAATTTTAATCATCGTTTCAATAAGTATAAAAAATTCATCGGTAATAGAAACAATATTTCCGGCGTTTCTATTTAGGTTGGAAAGTTCACTGTTTTCATTAAATCTTGTGTATTGTTTTACAATTCGATCAAATTCAGAAAATCCATCTTGGATTGCATCAAGTGCTTCAACCGTTGATTTATCTCCACGTACAATCTTTATGGTGATTATAGTATTCATGAAATTCTTTTCCAGTTGGACAATTTTGCTCATTGTTTGACAATGGTTTAAATAATGAAATAGAATGAAGATAAATAATCATAGCACAAGGTTAACTAGTTAATTAGTAAAGCAGTTAATTTTTAAAACTAATTAACTAGCCATCAATTAACAAATTAACTAGTAATCTACTTTAACTATTAAAACTTGCCTATGTCAAAATTCACTCGTGAAGCACTACCCTATTCTTTCGATGCCCTGGAACCATTTATTGATGCCAAAACGATGGAAATTCATAGCGAAAAGCATCATCAAACGTATACGGATAAATTAAATGCTGCATTGGAAGGTAAACCTGAATTTCAGGATTGGAGTATTGAGGTTTTGCTAAGAGATTTAAATAAATTACCTGAAGATATTAGAACTGTTGTAAAAAATAATGGCGGAGGTTTTGTAAATCACAATATTTTCTTTTCTACTTTAAAAAAGAATGAAGGTGGAAACCCGGTTGGAGAATTAGCAAAAATGATAGAAGGAAAATTCGAAAGCTTTGAAAAATTTAAAGAGGAGTTTACTCAAACCGCACTTGGGGTCTTTGGATCAGGCTGGGTTTGGCTTGCTTTAGATGAAAATGGAGAAAACCCTCATATTCATGGTCTGCCACTTCAGGAAAATCCTTACATGCATAAGCACCTTCCAGTTTTAGGGTTGGATGTTTGGGAACATGCCTATTACCTAAAATATCAAAATCGAAGACCAGAATATGTTGAAGCTTTTTGGAACGTAATCGATTGGGAAAAGGTTAATGAAATGTACCTTACAGCTGTTCAAGGATGGAAGTGATATAAGATAGGAAGCTCAGAGATCAAATAACAAAATAATAAATAAATTTAAATTTTCAATTTTAAAATTATTTTGAATTACTTTGTGCTTTGTTATTAAACCTGGTAATTACTTTAGCTTTTAAAGCCTTTCGTATGCCACGATTCCTAGGTAGAGCAAGATCATCAAAAGCTGCCCCAAAACCTTTTGGAGAAGCAGATATAATTTTTCTTCCGGGTTATTCAGTTAAAAATAAATCGGAACAAGATAATATTGCTAACTTTTTAGGTAAAAAAGGTTTAAATTCATATAAGCATAGATGGGCTCATTGGGAAAACGAATCAGTTAGTTTTAGTAGAACAAGAGAATTGGAAATTATTAAGTCGAAATTGCCTAAGAATGAAGAGTTTGGGATAATCGCAAAGTCTATTGGAACAATAATTGCGGCAGAACTTTTAAGCCAAATAAATAAACGAAGAGTCAAGTTTGTTGTTTTGCTTGGAATTCCAATCAACAATCTAAAGTCATCAGATGTATTGAAATTTATAAACACTTTTAAAAATTTAGGAGTTCCAATTCTTTGTATTCAAAATTCAGAGGATCAATTTGGCGATATTGTTCAAGTTCAGGATCTTTTGAAGGAAGTGGAATATGATCAAGTTATAAAAGATGCTGAAGGTCATAGCTACAACTATCCTGAGGATATATATAATTTTATTTCAAGTGTGTTTTAATAAAAAACTACGCACCTTTGGTGCGTAGTTTTAGCATATAACTTTATCGGAGAAGATACTAGATAGAATTAATTAAGATCAGGAATAACAACTCCAAGCTTCTCTAAACTTTGAATAATTTCTGCAAGATCGTTAAGTTTCTCGTCAAGTAGTCTTGATTTTCTATTTATTTCTCTAAGTGCTAAAATCTTGCCTAAAATAGGTAACTCTGCTGTGTTTTGACTAGCAATAGCTACTTCACTAATCCACATATTATAAAAACGAACTGATTCTTTTCTCGCATTCAATAATTCATGCGATAATCTACGCTCGATTTTAGAAGGATCTACAAAAACATTTTCATTACTTGTTTCTAAAGGTAAGGGGATTTGGAGACTAGTTCCAATTACTAAAATAAGTTCTGGCTTTGTTTTCAAATCTGAGATAGGTCCTGTAAAAATCTCTCTTTGTCTAACTGAACAACCGGAACCTTCAGCTCTAGTGTTAAAATCCTGAATAAATGTTCCCACTTCTTGTAAGGTATTAGATGTTACTTCAACCTGAGGATCTAAATTAGACATAAAGTATGATTAATAAATACTGACTGTATTATATATACATACAATTATACTGTCAATAGAATTGTGTAGTTTTAAAATAGAGTTAATAGGTCAATTCAATTTTTGATTTTCTCGACAACTTAATACGTTCTCTCGTATAATTCAACCATGAATAAATTAATTACCACCTTGGCAATAGACACATCTTGTGATGAAACTTCTGTAGCTGTAGTTAGAAACTTTACAGTTCTTTCAAACGTACTTCCTACTCAAATTGAATTTCACAAAAAATACGGTGGAGTAATGCCATCAGTTGCAAAATTAGCTCATAAAGAAAGAATTGATAATGTTGTGATTGAAGCTATCAAAAAAGCAAAAGTTGATTTTTCAGACATAGATGCAATTGCAGTAACAATTGGGCCAGGCCTTGCAATTGCTTTGGAAGTTGGAATTGAAAAAGCAAAAGAACTAGCAAGCAAATACAATAAGCCTTTGATTACAGTTAATCACATGGAAGGACACCTGCTTTCGGCATTCGCCGAAAGGAAAGAAGCCTCACCCACCAGCCTAAAGGCTGGTCCCCCCTCTCCTGCCAGGAGAAGGGTTGAGGGAGAAGCTTCCTTTCCAAATCTGGGAATGCTGGTTTCCGGAAATCATACTGAAATTATTTTAATTAAAAACTTTGGCGAATATCAAAAAATTGGCGAAACGCTTGATGATTCGTGTGGAGAAGCGTATGACAAATGCGGCAGAATGTTGGGCCTTGGTTATCCTGCAGGCCCTGTTATTTCCGAATTTGCAAAACAAAACCGAAAAAATATGGAGCTTGGAATTGCAAATATAAATAATTCGGTACATGCTTGGGCAAAAAATAAAAAAACTAAAGCCTACTACTCTCTTCCAGTTAGCATGGCAAAGTCTAATGATTTGAACTTTAGCTATTCTGGATTAAAAACCGCATTTAAACAGCTTGTAACAAATGTAAGTGGTCAAAATATTTCGTACGAAGATCAACTTTCAGGTTCAATTAATTTAAATAAAGAACAAATTATGGACCTTTGTGTAATTTTTGAACATGCAGCGTTAAGCCAGATTTCAATAAAGTTATCCAAGGCAATAAAACAATATAAACCAAATGAAGTGTGGCTTGGTGGAGGTGTTGTTGCCAGCACAAGATTAAGATCAATTGTTAGAAGTTTATGCAAAGATAATAACGTGATTTTAAGGGTTGCAAATACAAAAAAACTTTTTGGTGATAATGCTGCAATGATTGGTGTAGCAGCGAATACCAGAATTATGCTTCAAGATTCAAGAATTAAGAATTTTGAACATTCTCCGGCATACGGGATTTTTTTAAAAGACTTTCATTTAGTGGATAGAGATCCAAATCTTTCGCTTTAGCTTCACGAAAATTTGTATTGCAATACAATGCGGCCACAATAGATTTTTGATAAGCTTATCAAAAATCTATTGTAGAATAACAAAATCCGAATGACTAATAACTAATTAAATTTCAATTTAATATAAGCTGCCAGACTCGAGCTCCGAGTTACGAAAATTTATGCAAGATTTTAGAAAACTTAAAGTATGGGAAAAATCCCATATTTTGACCAAAGAAATATACGAAGTGACAAAATGCTTTCCTAAACACGAAATGTTTAGCTTAACTAATCAGGTTAGAAGGTCCGCTAGCTCAGTACCTACAAATATAGCTGAAGGTTCGAATAGATCAAGTGATAAGGAATTTATTAGATTTATAAATATTGCAATAGGTTCAATTACGGAGACTGAATATTTGATTTTACTTTCTAATGAGCTGAATTATATTAATGAAATTGAAAGATTTCATCTTATAGAAATGATAGTTGAAGTTAGAAAAATGCTAGTCAGTTTGAAAAATAATTTACTTATTAAATCTCGAAGCTCGTAGCTCGAGACTAGCTAACATGTTATCCAAATTATATACAGCAACCCTAATCGGTCTTGACTGCAAGATTGTTGAGGTGGAAGTTGATTATCGAAAAGGAAATACATACTTTTCAATTGTCGGTCTTGCAGATAAGTCTATACAGGAAGCAAAAGATAGAATTCCTGCAGCAATAAAAAATAGTGGCGCTGAGTTTATTCCAATGAAAATTGTAATGAATCTGGCACCAGCGGAGCTCACAAAATCTGGCCCTAGCTATGATCTTCCTTTAGCGCTAGGATATTTAATTGCATCAGAGCAAATTAATCTTGATCCCGAAAAGAAAATTTTTATTGGAGAATTAGCACTGGATGGAACTTTAAGGCCGGTTAATGGAATTCTACCAATTACAGATTCTGTTAAAAAACTTGGTTTTACTGAAATATATTTACCAGAAGATAATGCAGTTGAAGCTTCTTTGGTTAAAGACATAAAAGTTTTTGCACTTAAAAATCTAAAACAATTAATGGATCACTTTAATGGCAATAATGAACTTTCAGAATTTGTAGCCAATCCTAAAGTATTTGAAAAAGAACGAAATTATCAGTTTGATTTTAATCAAGTTCAAGGACAAGAGCACGCTAAACGAGCTTTGGAAATAGCAGCAAGTGGAGGTCATAATGTCTTGATGAGTGGAGTTCCTGGCTCAGGTAAAACTTTACTTTCTAGATGTTTTTCAACAATCTTACCAGACATGACTTTTGAAGAAAGTATAGAAGTTACAAGAATTTACAGCGTTTCGGGTTTAACTTCTAATAAAAATCCTTTAATTACTGATAGACCTTTCAGAACGCCACATCATACAAGCTCACAAGTGGCTTTAGTTGGGGGTGGAGGCCAAATTAAACCAGGTGAAATTTCGCTTGCGCACCGTGGCGTACTATTCCTGGACGAGTTTCCTGAATTTTCTTCCCAAGCCATTGAAGCTCTGCGGCAGCCTTTAGAAGATAAGATTGTCACAATCTCAAGGGCATCTGGTACTTTAACATTTCCAGCTAGCTTTATTCTAATTGCTGCAATGAATCCGTGTAAATGTGGCCACAAAGGTGATCCAGATAAACATTGTATATGCACTTCTCTAGAATCCACCCGATACTTAAAAAGAATTTCGGGACCAATTCTTGATCGTATTGATCTTTTAATAAAAGTTCCAAAAGTTGAAAATAATAAATTGTTTTCGGAAGCAAAAGCTGAAAGTTCAGAAGCAGTTCGAAAAAGAGTTCAAGTTGCCAGGAATATCCAGCAAGAAAGGTATAAGGATTTAAATATTTATTGTAATGCAGAGCTTAATCAGAAAGAAATAAAAAACTTTATAGAGCTAGATAAAGAATCTAAAGATTTGTTAGAGCTTGCGGTTAATAAAATGAATTTATCGGCAAGAAGTTACTATCGTTTGCTTAAGGTTTCAAGAACCATTGCCGATTTGGAAGGTTCTGAACAAATTTTAAATAAGCACATTGCTGAGGCGCTGAGTTATAGAGTGGAAATTGGGAATTGATAAATTTACCTAATTAAACTAAGTCCTCTAATTAATCTAAGATCATCAGCAAGTATTTTAGTTTAGCCTAAATATGTGAGTAGACGTTGAGATTTTTTTGGTCAATTAGGTTAATTAGTCATTAGGGTACTTACTTATTGGTTTGACAAAATCGTCCCATAGGATATACAATATCTTCAATATCTAATTCCCTCAAAGAAAATCATTGATTGAAATTAAATCCATAAACTTATGGCTGAAATTCAGGAAGAAAAAAAAGCTTCTAAAAACCTTATAGGTAATACGATTTGGGTTCTTAAGTTGAACTTAAAACACGCACGCTTCTTATTTATCACAAGATTAGCGGGCTTTATAAATAATCAATGCTACCCAATTGCAAGGTCATTTGTGATGGGGTTGATAATTGATTGGGGTATTAAGTATACTGCCGACGATGCGCACGATTCTAAGTATATCTACTACTCAATGTTAGCCTTTGGCGCTTTGTACTTTGTTAATGGGACTATTAATGTACTAAATAACTATGGTGAAAATGTTGGAAGATTTAAACTGAATTATCTAATTCCTGAAACACTCCTATATAGAAAACTAAATGCTCTGAGCAATGCAGACCTAGAAAGCCCAAAAGTTCAGAATATGGTTAGCAGATATAGAGACAATAGATATATCATAAGTAATTTGAGCCAAAATTTGTTAAGAATCACTGCAATTCTGGTTGTCTTTAGTATAACTGCGGTACCACTATTTACAGTGCTTCCAATAGTAACAATTCTGCTAATTTTTACTTCAATACCAGGATTGTTTGCAAATAAAAGAGCGATAAACAAACTTTGGGATTTGGATAAGGAGACTACAGTAGAGAACAGGAAAGCCTGGTCAATGGTTTATCAGATTTCTTCACCTGAAACATTAAAAGAAGTTAGGCTGGTAGGTGCTTTTGACTACATAAAAAAATTCTTTGAAGATTATATAGAACTTTTTAACAATAAGCGTAAAGAGATTTATACAGTATGGTCAGTTTTTGATGTAATAAGTACCATATTGACTGGAGGCACCATTCTATTTGGTATTTATCAATTGATTGAGCTTGTTAATACAGGAAATATTACCATTGGGCAAGTTACATTTTTCATCGGAGCTTTGCTAAATCTTGGGGGAAATATTGACAGCTTTTCAGCCCAAATTACTGACATATCAGCTTCTAGCATAAGACTAACAGAGATTAGAGAATTGTTGGAAATGCCCGAAGAGGATGATGAGAATAAAAAAGATATTGCTCTTCTGTCTGAACCACCATCTTTAGAAATAAAAGATTTAACATTTTCATATCCTGGCGCAAAAGCAAAAGTTCTTAAAAACTTAAACCTTAAAATTAAACCAGGTGAAAAGATTGCAATCGTTGGCGAAAACGGAGCTGGTAAAACAACATTAATAAAACTTTTAACAAAGATATATCCAGTTTCCAAAGGAGAAATTTTAATTAATGATGAAAATTTAAATGGGATTTCAACAAGCTCATGGAATAATAGTCTTGGAGTTCTTTTTCAAGACTATAATACTTATCCAGATTTGACTGCTTTTGAAAATATAGCAATAGGAAGAATGACTGATGAAATAGACTACGAAAAAATTACAGATGCAGCCAAAAAGGCCGATGCACATGACTTTATAATGGCATATGAAAATAACTACTCTCAAATTTTAAGTGAAAAATATGAAGGTGGAATTAGACCTAGTGGAGGCCAATGGCAAAAGATTTCTATTGCAAGATTCTTTTACAGAAATGCTCCAATTCTAATTCTGGACGAGCCTACTGCTTCAATTGATGCTGTATCGGAAGCAAACATATTTAATAGAATTTATAAATTTATTGAAAACAAAACTGTAATTATTGTTTCTCACAGATTTTCTACTGTACGAAATGCAGATAGGATTATTGTTTTGGATAAAGGAGAAATTGTTGAAGATGGATCGCATGAGGAGCTAATGAAAAACAAAGGCAAATATTACGAGGCATTTACATTACAGGCAAAGGGATATAATTGAGGTGAAGAGCTTAAGAGCTAATGAGGTTTTCAGATTTCCTCTCCCTTAGGGAGAGGACTAAGGTGAGGGCTTAAGAGTCGATGTTTTTTATAACCTCACCCTCCCCTCTCCTTAAATGGAGAGGGATTTGAATTAAACTTTCTAATTCACCGATCAACTCTCATTTAGGAGCAATGCTTTTCGCGGATTGAAACAGTTCAACCACTCTACCAATAATTATTTTTTGTTACTTTTTTTCTTTTCGCTCGTATAATTAGTAGATTAAAAATTCACATGTGAAAGAAAAAGAAATAGATGTTTTGAATGCATTCAGAAAATACAATTCTTTGATTTACAACTACATCTATTTTAGAGTAGGAAAAAATAAGGAACTTGCAGAGGATTTAACGCAAGAAGTATTTTTAAAAGCCTTTAATAACAAAACAACATACGATTCTAAAAAAGCATCAGAAAAAACTTGGTTATTTATAATAGCCAGAAGCACAGTGCTGGATAGCTATAAAAAACCTGAACAAGAATTAATTAGCTATGAAGAACTAATCGGGAAATATGATGAGAATAATTTACAAAAAATCACACTGGACATAGCTTTAAAGAAAATGAAACCTATGGAAAAAGAACTCGTAGAAATGAAATATATTTTAGGCTTAAAAACTAAAGAAATTGCAAAAATTATTGGTAAAAGTAATTCTGCAACTAAAGTTTCTGTAAGAAGAGCTTTTTATAAGTTAAAACAAATTTGTAATGAATAATCTTAAATTAAAAAAGAGTTTAAAAAATCTTTCTCAAAATCCGGATAGAGAATGGCTTGAAAAAACTGATTTTCTGCTTTCACAGCTGGAAAAGCCAGAAAAAACGCATTCTATATTTTATTTTGGAAAAATGAAATTAAAAATAATAGTATTAATATTATTTATGCTAGCTTTTATGGGAAGTGCTTCTGTATATTTTTTTGTAAATTTCAACACAAAAAATTCTAACTCAGAATATTTATCCCAAAATGAAAAAAAGGATTTTTTTAAGCAGCTTATAGATAATTCCTCGAATATCTTTAGCTCAAACACTGTATTTGGTTCAGAAACTGAAGATGGAGCATATTTTTACAGTAAGGACTCTGAATCAAATTTAAGACATTCTATAGTCGATGTAAAAAAAGGTCCAAACGCTAGTTATATTTGTGACGAATACATACCAACGCCGAATGATTTTAACTACACGCAAGAACAGTATGAGTTTAAAAATGATTATGGAATAGACTCGTTAGATTTTATTAAGTACAAAGATTCATACATTTACTTCGAAAGTTTTATAATAAACGATGATTTGAATGATGAATCAACAATTTATCGTGGAGGCGAATATGGATTAAAATACATTTATACTTACGATAATCAACAAAGACATAATTACTTAGATTTTGAAGAAATAGATGAAAAAAAGTTTTTAGATTCACTCTATGATCAATACACTTTATCAGAAATGTATAAAGATAAATCTACTAATAAGATGATTATCGAAAGCCAATTTAAAGGTCCAAGATGCGATTTTGATTATTATGACTCCGAAGATCCTACCTTTATAGAAGTGTTGGAAGTGGATTTGGATAATTTTGAACTTACAAAATCATCACTTTATAAAAATGAAAAAATTGAAAAAAATCTTATTGTTCAAAAATCCTATAAAGTTGAAAAATATAATGCAAAGAATATAAATTTTAAAGAACTTTTGCAATCATTGACTCCTAAAGTTGAGTTTAAAACAGAAATTGATAGCTATAGTACTGGAGAGCCATCAGCAACTGTTGAAACAGAATTAAGCTATTTAAAAGGATTAGAACTTGACTTAACTTGGATGGAAAATGATAAAAAGGCAAGCTTTTTTTCAGGATCATATCAACAAGTTGAGGATGATACGTTAAGAATAGCCTTAACAGATTATAATTTCTATCCAAATGATGACTTGGGGGGATATTTATTCAATACGGTATTAGGGAAGTATAGAAACGGAAGACTGGAAAAAGCTACAATCAGTCATTGCTTTGATAGTATTTGTAACGATCATGCAGAATTTAAGATTTATAGAAGCGACGTTTCCCAAAGTAAATTCGATTATTCAGGCGATATGGGTATTTTTAAAGAAAGTCAAACTCAAGTAAGTTTAAGTATAAATGGTAGCTCTAAAGCCGCGGATTTAATTAAATACTACATTGTTAAAGAAGGGCAAGGAAATGTAAATTTATGTAACGAAGAAAAATGCTGGGGACCATACTATAGAATTCTAGTAGATCTAAGCAACACAAGTTTTATGGTTATTGACATTAGTTCTGAAACTGCTTTGAATACTGTCATAAATAGTAAGTATAAAGTTTATTCATCTGTGAGAGAAGAAGATAGGGACAAACTAAAAGAATTGATAGGCGGAATTTAGGTTTAAGCTCAAATGCGGAAATGCATCATTGATATTTTAATCAGGTTGCATTTCCGCATTAACAAGAACATTGAAACTTAAATGCTTTTTAACTTTCTAAAACAAACAACCCGAGAATGCATATTATGTATTCGAGTGCAGCTCATAAATAGAACCACGTTAAAAATTACTGCGATTGTCTTCTAATACATACAACCCACTCCCCTTTCGGTGTTGTACTATTAAGGTATTTAAGCACTTCACCCACACTACCCCTAATTGTTTTTTCAAACTTTTTTGTAAGCTCACTACTTATTGAAACCTCTAAATCTTCACCAAAGTTTCGTTTAATTATCTCAAGCGTTTTCTTTATTCGAAAAGGTGATTCGTAAAAAATTAATGTTGATTCAGTTTCAATAAATTTTGACATATTTTTAACCATCTTTCCTTCCGTTCTTGGTAAAAATCCTAAAAATACAAATTTATCTGTAGGTAGTCCTGACAAAACCAAAGCAGAAACAAGAGCAGTTGGTCCAGGAATTGCCTCAACTTCAAAACCATGTTTTGCAACATCCCTAATTAGTTTAAAGCCTGGATCGGAAATTGCTGGCATTCCAGAATCTGAAATTAAGCTTACATCATTACCCTGCTCCAAAAGCAAAAGTATTTTATTTACAACTTTGTCGTGATTTTGATCGCGATATGAAATCAAAAATTGATTTTTTTCTAAAGAAGTTTCAAGCTCAATCAAAATATTTGTAAAACGATTTACAAAAATGCTCCTAAGCTTTTGATAGTTTCTTGTATCTTCAGCGAGTATTATTTTTGAAGACAGAAGTTCTTTAAGTGCTCTTAAAGTAATATCCTCGATATTACCGATTGGAAGTCCTATGATTTTTAACTTTCCTTTTTGGTTTGGATTTGAATTCTGCTTCATTCTCTATAAACTTAAGTATATCATTGTTTGTTAATAATCTTGTGTCTGAACATTGATTAATTAGTGCGTAACTTGGTTTATAGCCAAACCCAACATATTCTATGTGTTTACCGAGCTTTTGAGCCTTTTTTATTGCCGGAATCAAGTCTGTATCGGAAGAAATAATTAGTGCTATGTCATAAAGATCTTCATATGCACCAGCTAGAATATCTACAGCAAGTTGAACATCCACACCTTTTTCATGGAAGGATCCATTGGAATGCAACATGAATCCTTTTTTTATAATGAATTGCTGCTTTAAGAGATTACTAAAAAGTCTTTGTTGGTTTGAACGAAGCTTTTGGCCTTTTTTATCACTCACTTCAGCACGAATTGCACCAACATAATAACCCTTGAATGAGATTTTTTTATTTGAAGGACTTAAAAACTCGCAAAATTTACCGTAATCAAAGCTGGTTAAATTCAGGCTTTCTGACGTTACATTTCTCAATTTATGGTACAAATTGCTACCATCGATGTAAATTGCTACTCTTTCTTCCATAATTAAAAATCCCACCGAGCATTTAGAATAAATCTAACTACTGGGTGGGGGGTTTTAGTTAAGATAATTATATCACATTAAACCGTGTTTAAGAAACAAGTCCTGTAATAAACTCTTCATACTTTGGATATATTGATTCCCAGGTGTAATTCTTTATTAATTTTAAATTTTCTTCAATCATACTTAATCGTAAATCTTTATCTTTTAGAACAATTTTCAAAATCTCTACAAGTTTATCTATATCCCAATAATCAAAAGTATACCCATTAACACCTTCCTTAATTAACGTTGAACTAATTTCATTTTGCTTGGAAGACAAAATTACATTTCCCTTTGCCATTGCTTCCATTAATGCAATTCCTGATGCTTCCCACTGACTTGGTAGAATATTAATTTGAGAATGTTTATAAAGTGCATCATCTCTTTGCTCATCTGATGGCGAAAATATGAAAGACACTTCTTTTTCTAAGTTAAATTTTGTTACAAGTTTTTTTAAATATTCTGTATGTTCAGTTTGTCTGCCTAATGCCCAGAATTCAAATTCAGGAATATTTTTATTTTTCTTTTTGATTTCGCCAAGTGCTTCAATTACATACTGCACGCCTTTATACCTTGCAAATCTCCCCAAAAAACTGATTACAACTTTACCATCAATTTTTGGTTGATAAATTTTAGATTCAATATAGCTTTTATCAATTCCGTTTGGAAACACAATGATTTTATCTTTAGGAATTTTGTATTCAGAAGTCATCCAGTTATGTTGTTCTTCGTTTACTGCAATTACATAATCGTAAAGCCATGGAAGAATTACTTGTAAGACCATCGTATAATATTTTTTTGCCATTCCCCTAAAACCAGTTGAGTCGTTTAAAGCCATAAAGGGCCCGTGAGGAGTACATACAAATTTTGTACTCGGACTGACTAATTTTTTTATACATAAACACATCTCTCTCCAAATAAACCCAATTCCTGATGTGTGAATTACATCAAATTTATTGCTTAAAAGAGAAGGTAATAACATTGGATAAAAGCCCATGTATAATTCTTCGTTGATTGCCCAGTTTCTAATTATTTTCATTCCATCAATCGTTTCGCGATAAGGAGGAAGTTCATCTCTAAACTTAATATTTGCAGTTAAAACTGTAACATCAAATTTGTCTGATTTAGCTGCACGCGAAGCAAATGCAAACATGTTAGATTCAGCACCACCTTTAAAAGGATGGAAGCGCTGGATTACATAACCGATTTTAATTTTTTCAGATTTCTTTGCCATAAATTTAGATGATTATATCATTCATTGACTACTTATTTTTAACATCAAAGTCTCAAAGATCAAAATAATAATAAAATTCAAATAGAAAGTTTTTAGTTTTAGATTTGTTAACTGGATATTATTTTGAGAACTTTGATGTTTGTTATTATTTACTCTTTCAAAAAGGTAACAAAGTTCTCAAAAATCTGCCTGACATTGGCTGGCTCATTTCGTTCTCCTCTCTTTCCATCAGGAGCTAGAAACGGACAGTCAGTTTCAAAGAATATTCCAGCTTTATAAAAATCCATTGGTGAATAATCTTTGATTTTCTTTCCTAAAATCTTTTTGTAAATCCCTCTTAGTTCATACGCATTTTTGAAAGTTATTATTCCATTTACCCCTAACCCACAACCTCGATCAATAATTTCTTTGGCAGTTTTGTAATCTCCAGTGTAGGAATGAAAAATTCCTAACACACCTCTAAAAGATTTCATAACTTTTAAACATTGTTCTTCTGCTCCCCTTGAGTGGATAGACAATGGCAATTTGTGTTCTTTTGCAAGATCAATATGCATTTCAAAAAGTTTTTGTTGATCTTTTTTTATCTTGTTGAACTGGGCTTTATCAATTTCACCACTATCAAGTTTTTCTTTAATCCAATAGAAATCCATGCCGGTCTCACCTATGCCTTTGATTAAATCTTTATTGTTTAAAATAATTGCATTCAAATATTCGGCTTTTGTTTCTACCCAATTTTTATCAAAAGTCTCGGTTAAAGTAAGACTTGAACCAGGAATTAAAACTTCAGGATCAATCCCGATAAACGAATAAACTACTCCTGGATTATTTCGTGCAATATCAATTGATAGTTGACTGGAAGAAATATCTGTTCCAATATCAAAAATCATTTTTACATCATTTTTTAAAGCTCTTTCTATAACCTGATCTCGATCCAGGTCAAAGTTACGTGAATTAATATGGGCATGTGAATCAAAAATTAAGTTATCAGAAAAAAAACCGCTGATATGAGATGCCATATTATTAAGAAAGTTAATTAAATAACCAATTGTATCAGTAATTTAAGCATATTTAAAATCGAAACTTATTGCAAGCAAGAGTTAATAAGTTAACATTTATATTAAGCCATGTGATTTCAATATGTTGTGAGCTAAACGAAATACTTCTTTTAGCTTTATTGAAGAACTTTAAAATTAAATTGCTTTAAATGTGATCTTTTGTTAAAATTTACCACGATTTACTAGATTTAAATTAATTTATGGCAAATACATCTTCCGCAAAAAAGGCAATCAGAGTATCTGAAAGAAAAGCAGTTGTTAACAAAAGGCTTAAAGTTGCTTACAAATCAGCAAGAAAGGATTTTGTTAAGGCAGTAAAAGAAAATGATACAAAAAAAGCCAAGGAACTTCTTACGGCTGTATACAAAAAAATAGATAAAGCTGTCAAAGGCAATGTTATCCATGCAAATACAGGTGCAAGATACAAGTCAGCAATGGCTAAAATGTTAAAGTAGGTTTTTCAAAAACCCTCAATCAAAATGTCCAAATCATTTATTAAAATTGTAGATGCATCTATTCTGCCAGCTAGCCTTATGATTTTAAGTAAGGCTATAGGAATTTTTGTACTTACTAAAATTCTTGATATTCCAATCAGCTTAACGCAATATTCCGATAACCTTTTTTCGATTGGAGGGCAATCTCTAAGCCTTACAGACGTTAAATTCATAACTTCGTATTCAGATCTGATAATGTATACAGTATTGGCTATTATATTCTCTCTTAACATTTTCAGAGCTATTTATCTTCATAATTCACACATTAAGCCAACTTTAGTTACAAAACTTGCGGACAATAATCTTTTAAATTTAATTAAAGATTCATACGAGATTTATCATTCTGCAACAGCTTGGCTCGGTTTTACGGTTTTGGCAAATGCTGTTATTTTGGTAAATGTAATAAATGGAGTTACTTACTTATGGGTTGGAATTTTGACTGTTATTATCAGTGCTTTGCTTACAGTCCTACTTCTTCAAGATGTTCATAAAGAAATTGAAAATATCAAAAAACATCCAGGGCAGTATAATTGGAGCTAAATAGCTTTCAGCTCTCAGCCTTCGGGTTTTGTGTTTCAGATAGCTAATAGCAGACAGCAGAAAACTCGTGGTATAATTAACAAAACGTAGAAGGAGCAAAGTACATTTTTAAGGTGACAAAAGAGATTTCGTGTTAGCTGAAAACGAAACGTACTTAAAAATCGAAACTACACTCCAGAGAAAAGAGCAGAACAGCTAAAGGGCTGTAGAGGTAAAGAGCATGCTCTATCACTCTTAACCTCTATACCTCTAAAGCTCAGTAAACCTCTTCGGGTAAGCCCGTTATTGCTGTCATCAAGAGTCTAGTATCTTCACTAGAAATTGAGGTGGTACCGCTGAGAAATCAGTCCTCATAAATATAAATTCGAAATCAAAAATCTGAAATTAGAGACACCCTTCGAAAAGCTCAAGGAGGTACATACATACTGTAATTTATGTTTGTTATTTCGTAGTTTCTGATTTAGTATTTATTTAGAGTTTCGTATTTCTAATTTAGAATTTCATTTTTACTCTTACATTTTTAATTTTAAATTATCACTATGACAACTCAAGAAAAAGTTGAACTAATAAAATCCATTGCAAAAAACGGTGGGGAAATAGTTGGCGAAGAAGAACTAGCAAAAATCTTAGATTCAGGCGAAAAACTATACACATACGATGGATTTGAACCGTCTGGGCAAATGCATATTGCGCAAGGAATTATTAGGGCTATCAACACAAACAAAATGATTGAAGCAGGATTTACTTTTAGAATGTGGGTTGCAGATTGGTTCGGATATATTAACAATAAAATGGGTGGTGATTTAGAAAAGATAAAAACTGTTGGAAATTATTTCATTGAAATTTGGAGAGCTTCTGGAATGGATCTTGATAACGTTGAATTTTTGTGGACTAGCGATTACACGGGAGATACAAATTACTGGTCAACTGTAATGAAAGTTGCAAAAGCGCTAACTTTAAATAGGGCTATAAAAACAACTGAAATTATGGGTCGAAGCGAATCTGATAATCTAAGTGCTGCTCAAATAATTTATCCATGTATGCAAATTGCAGATATTTTTTACGTTATGAAGTGTCAGGTAACTCAACTTGGTTTAGATCAAAGAAAAGCAAACGTGATAGCACGTGAGGTTGGTCCAGAACTTGGTTACTGGAAACCTGTGATTGTAAGTCACGGAATGTTACAAGGATTGGGTACTCCTCTACCAAAAGATATTGATGCAACAGAACGAGCTATCTCTATGAAAATGAGTAAGTCTAAACCAGATACAGCTATATTTATGACTGATTCAAGGGAAGAAATTCAAAGAAAAATCACAAAAGCGTTTTGCCCTGAGGGTCAAGTAGAAGAAAACCCTGTTTTAGATTACTGTAAGCAAATTATTTTTGAAGCTAAATGGCTAAAAAGAGAAACTCCTTTACTTACCAATGGAACGTTTGAAGTAAAAAGACCAGAAAAATTTGGGGGTGATATTTCTTACGGAAGTTATGAAGAACTTGAGAAGGATTATGCCGGAAAAAAATTATTCCCACTTGATTTAAAAAATGCAGTTATTGAATATCTGGATCAATTAGTGGCTCCAGTTAGATCTCATTTTGAAACTGATCCAAAGGCAAAGGCACTTTTGGAAGAAGTAAAAAGTTATCAGGTAACAAGATAATTCTAAAAATCAAAAGTGTAGAAAGCGCGGCGTAAAACGTCGCGCTTTCTTTTTTGTCTATTTGGGTATTTATACTTAAAAGAGTTAAAATGATTTGTTCGCAGTTTTTAGTTTTTAGATTAATATTACGTTTACACTACTAGAATCTCTTACTTATAAATATTTTGTAAAACAGGTCTTATTCAAATTTGACCCAGAAGCTGTTCACAATCTTTTCACAAATTTGGGCTTTAAGCTTGGTAAATACAAACTTACAAGAAAATTTACAAAACTTCTTTTTGGTTATTCAAACAAAACTTTAAATACAGAAGTCGCAGGAATAAAATTTGCAAATCCTATTGGACTTTCTGCAGGTTTTGATTATGAAGGTAAGCTTACAAACACTCTGCCAAACATTTCTTTTGGTTTTGAATCAACAGGAACTGTAACTAATCATTTATACGAAGGTAACAAAAAGCCTAGACTTGTAAGATTAAAAAAATCCGAATCATTACTTGTAAACAAAGGATTTAAAAGCTCTGGAATTAGGCATTTTCTAGAAGAGATCACTTTTAAAGAGAAATCTTTCAATGTTGGAATTTCCATTGGAGCAACAAATTCCGAAGCTACCTCTACTCCAGAGACACAAATTCAAGACATAATACAATCGTTTAAATATTTAAATAACCATAAAAAAGCTAAACATTTTGCATATTACGAACTGAATATTTCTTGCCCAAATGTTCTAGGTTCCGGAAGTTTAGCCACACCAATCTATTTGGAACAAGTACTTTCAGCACTAAATAAAATTAACCTTAAAAAACCTTTGTTTGTAAAATTTCCTTTAGAAATTGATTGGGAAAAAGCAAAAGAACTAATTCAAATAATGATTGAGCACAAAGTTTCAGCTGTAATTGTTGCTAATCTTCTTAAAAATAGAGAAAGTAATAAAATTTCCGATGAAGATAAAGAAAAAATCAAAGACTTAAAAGGCAATTTTTCAGGAAAACCAACTTATGATTTATCAAACGAGTTGATTGCAAAAATTTACAAAGAGTTTGGTAATCAAATAAAAATCGTTGGAGTTGGTGGAGTTTTTAATACAAATGACGCTTATGAAAAAATCAAAAATGGGGCTTCACTTGTGCAGCTAATCACAGGAATGGTTTACAATGGTCCGCAATTAATTAAACAAATCAATAAGGGATTGGTTAAAAGATTAAAGCAGGATAATCTTCAAAGTATCTCTCAGGCAGTAGGGCTTTATTATAAAGCCTAACCTTCCACGCCATCAGTATTGTAAGGATAATCGGGATCATTGTAAGCTGTTCTTCTATCATTAGGAAGAACTCTTCTAACTTCCAATCCAACACTAGTTCCAAGATCAGCGATTTCAGCAAAGTCTAGCCCTCTTGACTGTTCAAATACTTTCGAATAGTCAAAATTAGGATTTGTACCCCGTCTTGATAATTCTATAAACGCTTTAATGAATACCCTTTTTTCTTCTAAGCTTATTTGAAGCAGTAAGTTGCCAGTAGCAGGTGTTACTAAATAATCGATTAGTGATTCCCAGGCAGGAAGTGTCATGTTAAATAGATAGTTTTCAAAAAGTTCGCCTATTGTTTTAAATTTCCCTTCGCTATCGCGATGAATATCCATAATTGGAAGTTCCACGGATATTCTATCAGTACCTCTATTAGTTCTTTCCACTAGACTTACAACAAAAATAGTTGGCGCTGTGTTTAAGTATTCACCTTTTAACCTAAACTTGCTTTCTTGATCTGCAAGATCTATATTAATTTGATTTATAGGTCCATCTTCTCCTAGGAAATGGAAAGGATCTACGTGTGAAGCTTCGTTGGGATTGCTAGCTGAATTCATATACTAAATTTAATAATTGTCCGATTATAAGATATTTAATTGAAATTGCAAATAAAATTTTTTAAAAAAGGACTAAAACTTCCATCGGTATTAAATTTTCTCATCAAGTAGTATAATTCACTCATGATTAATGATTTTATAGAACAAAATAAATTGCCAAGATTTAGAGAAAGTCAGTTTGATGAATTTTTTTATCAAAAAGGAATAGAATCTTTTGATGGAATTAAAACCTGGCCAAAAGAATTAAAAGAGAAACTCGTAAAGGAAGTAGAGTTTATGTCTTTAGAACTTGATCGTGAATTTGTTTCTAGTGCAAACGACACAATAAAAGTTCTTTTTAAAAGAAAAGTTGATGGGCAAAGAATCGAAGCAGTTTTAATGAAACACTCTGACGGTCGAAACACAGTGTGCGTAAGCTGTATGGTTGGATGCCCAGTAAATTGCAAATTTTGCGCCACTGGAAAAATGGGTTTTGGAGGAAATCTTTCCGCAAAAGAAATAATTGACCAGGTTATGTACTTTCAAAGAATCTTGGTAAAAGAAAATCAAAGAGTTTCAAATGTTGTTTTTATGGGAATGGGAGAACCAATGTTAAATCTTCCTGAAGTTCAAAAAACTATTGCTATTTTAACTGATCCTAAAAAACTTGGACTTGGACAAAGAAGAATCACTGTATCAACTTCAGGTTATATTCCGCAGCTTAAAAAGCTTATAGATGATGGCTTTAGGGGAAGAATTGCAATTAGCCTCCATGCACCAAATCAGGAGCTTAGGCAAAAAATGATGCCTGTTGCAAAACTCTTTTCCCTTGATAAATTAATCACAACCCTGGACGAATATGTAGAGCTAACAAACAAAAGAGTAACTTACGAATACATAATGATTAAAAATGTAAACGATACAATCGATAGTGCTAGAGAGCTTGTGGAATTATTCAAAGATAGACTTCATCATATAAACTTAATTCCGTATAATCCAATCAAGGAAGAAGATTTTGAAAGATCTCCAGCCGAAAATCTTAGAGAATTTACAACAATTCTTGCAAATGGTGGAATAAATTACACAATTAGGGTAACGATGGGCGATGATGTAAATGCAGCCTGCGGCCAACTTGCGGATAGAGAGAATAAGAAAAATATCAGTAGAAAAATCTCGTAATTTGTATTGGGATACAATGAAATTTTGAAGTAAATTGTGTAAATTCTTCTCATGGGAAATTTGCACACTCATCAAAAAAGGTTTTACGTTGATCAGTTAGTTTACTTTGTTACAATAAAAACCCTTAATAATTTTCCTTATTTTAAATACAATTTTCTTGCTGATTTATTTATAGCTGAGCTTACACTTTGTCAAGAGATTAAAAATTTTGAACTTTATGCGTTTAATGTTCTCTACGATCATGTTCATATTTTGTTAAAACCATCCAAAGAATCAAATATTTCGGTAATAATAAAGTCTCTAAAAGAAAATTTTTCCCGTGATGCGAACAGGATTATTTTAAAAAAGCCAATTGAAGCCGCGGCGTCGACGTCGCGGCTTCACATCGATAAAAATATAAATGAAGTGATCAAACAAAAACAGCTTTTTATGCCTAAGTTTGCATGGCAAAAATCATTTCATGATCATTACATTCGGAACTCTAAAGATTTGAAAACCCGTTATAATTATACGGTTTTTAATCATTTGAAGCATTCAGAAGATAGGGCTTACACATCAGACTATAAATTTACATCTCTAAATTATTTTGAAATAATTGACGAAGCGTATTTTTAGCCTTTTTTCCTCACAAACTCCTTGAACTCTTTTTTCAACTCCTCCAACTGATCAAAATTGTATGCTGAAGAAATAACTATATTTTTATTAAACTTCTTTAAAGCAGCAACAGCTTTTTTAATTTCTTTTTCTGAAACCAAATCTGATTTTGTTAAAACAATAATTTCAGGTTTTTCGTATAAATCTTCACTTATATTCTTAAGCTCTTCTCGAATAAGTTTGTAGGTTTTTACAATATCTTCAGACTCTAAACTAACAAAATGTGCCACTGCTTTGGATCTAACAGTATGTCGTACAAATTTTGTTCCCAATCCTCTACCTTCGTACGTACCTTCTATAAGCCCTGGTAAATCCATCAAAATTAAATCATCCATTCTTCCAAGTTGCGGGTTTATTGTTGTAAATTCGTATGGTGCAACTTTTGCGTCAGCATTTGTAAGCTCTTTTAAAACTGAAGATTTGCCAGCGTTAGGAAAACCAATAAATATAATGTCACTGATTAGTTCAAGCTCAAGTGTTGCAAACAAAATCTCACCGTCTTGCCCAGGCTGATGTTTATCTAACGTTGCAACTCCACCTTTTCGATAATAAAAATTACCGTGGCCTCCAAGCCCACCTTTTAGTAAAAGCTTTTTTTCACCATCTTTTTCTATACATTCAACAAACTGACCATTTTCATCATAAATACAAGTTGCTAATGGAACTTTTAAAATCAAATCTTCGCCATTTTTACCAGTTTGATTATTTTTAGATCCTCTTTCGCCATTCTCTGCTTTGTAGTGCAAATTCATTTTAAAAGGAGTTAGATCGTATACGTGTGAAGAACCAACAAGGTAAACGTTTCCGCCGTTTCCTCCTGTTCCTCCACTAGGCCTTTTTGTAATATCAAAATTAACAGAACCACTACCCCCTTTTCCAGAGGTAATTTTAATTTTCACTAAATCTTTAAACATTATCGATTGTTTGAACTCAATAAAATAGTAATTCCAAGTCCTATTGAAAGAAAGGAACCGAAGCCTATTATAACGCTTTGCATCAAAATACCCAAGACTAATCCTGCCAAAAGGCCTATTCCTAAACCTAAAGCAATGGTTGGGTTATTTTTAAAAATATTTCTTAAGTTATTCATCTAGTTTAATTGAATCTTCTAATTTAAATTCTCCCACTTTTGTACGTAAGATTGCAAGCGTTATTGCTTTATTATCGAGTTTTTTACCGATGTCATTAACCAAGGCTCTTATATACGTTCCACTAGAAACATTAGCTTTAAATCTAAAAATTTTAAAGTTGGCTTCTTTTGATTTTTCAAAAAATTTTTCCCAGTCTTCTATAATTTCTTCTTGCCTAAAATCACCAGTAACGTTTTGAATTCGATTAATAATTTGTTCTTTTAACTCAAATTTTGAAATTTCAAATTCTTTAACAAACTCAATTTTGTGAACTTTAACAAACCTTTTAGGAACAGTTATATTGGAAATTTGGTTACTTTTTGCCCACCAGTAAAGTGGCCTGCCATTAACTAATGTTGATGAATAAATAGGTAGGGTTTGAAGAATTTCGCCCTCAAAGCTTATTACGATCTGCTCAATCTCTTTTTTAGAAACGATTTTAGATTTCTCGCCGAATTCAATTTCACCAAGCACATCAAATGTATCACTCTTTACACCGAACATCAGATCAAACTCATACTCTTTATCAAGTTCTTGATAGTGGTCTCTATTTTTGCACTCCTCATCTACAAGAATTAATAAAACTCCTTCAGCCATAGGGTCTAGCCTTCCCGCATACGCAAGCTTTGAATCTTTATATTCTGGAAATTTCTTTTTAAAAAGATTCAAAGCTTCTAATGGCGTTTTGGATATTGGTTTGTAGATATTCACTACTTTGTCCATAGGTTTATTATAGCGCAAAAACCCCTCTTCTATTCTCCCCTTTAATCAAAGGGGAGATGTCGAACGTAGTGAGACAGAGGGATTAGTTAAAAGGTACATGCCTAGTAAGAGACAAAGGCGTTGTTCCATGCATAAAATTATCTTTAATCTCCAAAAGCTCTTTGTAATCAATATCAATAAACTTTGAAAAGAATTTGTAAATATTATCCAAATCTTTTTGTAGTTTTTCTGATGCAAATGGGTTTTTGAAATCTAACATTTGTGGAAAATCAATTGCATAGGCAGAATTCTCCCACCAAAGGATATTGTATTCAGAAAAATCTCCGTGCACGTAGCCAAGTTTTGTAAGAGCACGTAAAAATTCAAGTGTGTCTAGATAAGCTTTTTTAAGCTGACTTTTTGATAGGTTTAAATCTACAAGTCTTAAAGCTGGAGCACTTTCTTCTCCTAAAAACTCCATTAAAATTGCATCTTCAATAAAGTCATAAACTTTGGGAACTTGAAGATTATATTCATTTAGTTTTTTTAAAATAGAGTACTCTCTATAAGTCCAAAAACTCCGGGTAAACATTTTGCCTTTACGTGTTTTCTTACGCATTGCCCTTGTAGTAGGTGTATCTTTCATTACATTAAGATCCAGATATTCAAACCTTGATGAATACTTTTGATTTACTTTATAGATTTTTAAGGCGAGCAACAATGAATCCATTTTTACTAAATGGACTTCTGCTTCTTTTCCTGTTTTTAATTGTCTTATATATTCAAGGTTGTAATTTTTTTCTTTGAACTGATTTAGAACCAACGATAAGTTGTTTAGCATAGGCGTGAAAATTTAGAATTATAAGTAAAAATATGACTCTTTCCCCTCTTGGGAGCGAGAATACATATTATGCATTCGAGTGCAGCTTAATACATTTATGCTTTTTAAGGGTAGTGGCATACAAAACTAAATTTCAGCCACCCTCCTTAATTCTCCCTCAAGGGAGGAGAAAATTACCAAGAACTAGAAATTGATAGAAAATATTAAGAGGTTCAAACTAGAAGTTTCTAATTACCACCTCGATTTGTGTTGAGTTTTGTTCTGTCATAATACAAAGTGGTAAAAAGTAAAGATAGATAATATTAGCAGAATTATGATTCAAGATTCAAGAATAATTTTCAATTCTCAAGTATCAATTTCCAGTAAAGATTTTGTGAAAATTGATAATTTCTGCTGGAGTGATAGAATATATTTAGTACTATTTTTTAACCTAGCAATATGTCTGCAACATTAACTGCACCGTACAAAGATTTAGGCCCAAATGGTGATTATCCAATAGAAGCAAACTATGGTATTAGAATCTACGATAATAAGGGAGAAATTATTCCAGGAATAGGCGAAACAAAAGCAACATTAAAAGGTGGCTTAAGAACAAATCATATAGGAATTGTACCTTTGCTTGATGGAAATAAAGAAAACATAGGTAATGCAGAAGTTATTAAGATTATTATTGCAAAGCCCGAGAATATGGAATTAAAAGATATAAATGCGTGTGGTTTTCAAAGCATTGATGAAGCAATAGCTTATGTTTCTACAGAGCATAAAGAAGAATTTGACCGTGATGGAGTAATGACGGTTTATTATTTTAAAGTAATAGAAAAGAATAAGTGAATATAAAGTGGAAAATGACAGAACAGAAAATTTGAAAAATATAGTTCCAAAGTCTCATCCAATCTTCAAAAAATTACTAAGTCTGAAACTAAATCCTGCAGATTACATTGTTTTCGGCTCCACGCCAATGTGGCTTTATGGGCTTAAAGATTTATTTAGTGATATTGATATTTTGGCTAGAGGTGAAGCTTGGGCAAAAGCTACTCGATTAGGAAAAGTTGAAATTCCTGCATCTGGTGCATCTAAAGTGGTGAGGCTTTTTGATGGAGATGTTGAAATATTCGATGGTTGGTATCCAGGCGAGTGGAATGTTGATGAGCTAATTGATAATGCAATTGTTGTCGAAGGTATTAGATTCGCAAATTTGGAAGATGTTATTAAATGGAAAAAAGCGTTTGGAAGGGAAAAGGATTTAGAACATGCTAGAGTTATTGAAGAATACCTACTTAAGACTTCAAAAAACAAGCTCAAAGTTCAAAATAATATTTAATAAAATCAATTATAAAGTGACATGGTAAATCAAGATTCCGGATCAAGTCCGGAATGACGCCTTTTGTCTTTTCGTCTTACGTCAAACGTCCTACTTCAAACGCTTACTTCAAACCCATTTGCTGTTTTGCATAGTCTGTTAAGTTTGCTCGTTTGGACCAATCTCTTTGAGTTTTTGTTAAGTGAGCTTTTCTTAGTCTTAAATTTTGAGGAGTTACCTCTAGAATTTCATCTTTTCCTAAGAAAAGTAGTGCAAAATCTAAAGTTACTGGCTTTATAGTCTTTAGCGCAACATGTGTAATTTCAGCTTGGTTTCTTCTAACTGCAGATTTTTCTCTAGCCTTAACTGGATTTACTTCTAAATCCGTTTCATATTTATTAATACCAATAATCATACCTTCATAAACTTGTGTAGAAGGCTCAATCAAAAGATCACCTCTTTCTTGAATCATATTTAATGCATATCCAACTGCAACGCCTGTGTCTGTTGAAATTAAAACACCTCTTCTGAATAAATCGGGCTGTACGGTATATGGAACATAGCCTAATAAAAAGTTATTCATTACAACATTACCTTTTGTAGCTGTTAGTAATATATTTCTTAACCCCAAAAGATTTCTGGTCAAAATTTTGTATGTAAATTTTGTTTGTCCATTTTCCGTGGTCATTTCCAAAAGCTCAGCCTTTCTTTCGCCAAGGGCAGATGTAACCGCACCTTGATACTGGTCCGCAACGTCAATCAGAAGCTCTTCGATTGGTTCTTTTTCAACTCCGTCTTCTTTAATAAAAATTACTTCTGGTTTTCTAATTTGAAATTCATACCCTTCCCTTCTCATTGTTTCGATCAAAATTGAAAGTTGAAGTTCGCCTCTACCTGCAACGTAATATGCTCCACCTTCACCTTTAGTAATTTTTAAACTGATGTTTGTTTCTACTTCTTTTTCTAATCTTTGTTGAACAAGTTTTGCTGTAACAAATTTTCCTTCTTTTCCAACAAATGGAGAAGTGTTTGCTTCAAATCTAATTTGAACTGAAGGATTAGAAATTTTGATCACAGGTAAAGCTTCTGGCTTTTTTGTGTCACATAAAGTTCCACCGATTGCCTTAGAATCAATTCCTGAAATTGCAATAATTTCACCTGTTCCAGCTTTTTCAACGGGTACCCATTCCATTCCTTCTCTTACAAAAATATTTTTTATTTTTCCTGTTTCCTTAGGGCTATCGTCTTCTTGATTATGAAGAATAACAACTGAATCGCCAACTTTGGCAGAACCTCTTTTTACACTTCCAACTAATAATCTTCCAATGTGCTGATCAAACTCCAAAGTTGTAATTTGCATTTGAAGAGGATCAGATTCATTTCCTGTAGGGCTTGGAACATGTTTAATAATGGCGTCCAAAAGTGGTTTAATATCTCCTGGAATTGAATTAGGGATGGACATGTCACCTTCAGGTAATTTTTCAAATGCCTTACCTTCTCTCCCAATTGCGTAGTAAATAGGAAAGTCTAATTGTTCAGCATTTGTAGCCAAAGTTAAAAATAGATCATTTAATTTATCTACAACTTTTGCAGGATTTGCATATTTTTTATCAATTTTATTAATAACAACAATAGGTTTTAATCCAATCTCCAATGCTCTTTTTAAAACGAATTTTGTTTGAGGCATTGGTCCTTCCTGCGCATCTACTAAAAGCAAACATCCATCGGCCATGTTTAAAGTTCTTTCAACTTCTCCCCCAAAGTCTGCGTGTCCTGGAGTATCAATCACGTTAATTTTATAGCCATTATAATTAACTGCAATATTCTTTGCTTTAATTGTAATTCCCTTTTCTCTTTCAAGATCTCCTGAATCTAAAATCATTTCCATAGACATTTCTTGCTGATTGTCTCTAAAAAGGTGATTTTGTTTCATAAATGCATCAACCAAAGTTGTTTTTCCATGGTCAACGTGAGCAATAATTGCGATATTTCTTATATTTTCTTTATTCATATGGTTTTTTGTAAAGCGAGTTATTTTAGCACGAATCTGCAATTTGCGGTAATGACAAAATAAGAATGGAGAATCAAATGTAAGTTTTGCGCTATAATTATATATGGAAGAAAAACGATTGTGGTTTAGGGCCAAAAACTATGGATACGGTTGGTACCCAGTAACATGGGAAGGCTGGCTTTGTATATTAATCTACCTGGTTGTAGTTTTACTTGCTGCGTTTATTGGGTTTTACTTGTTTCCCGATACTTATGGATGGGCAATCTATTTTACTACTATAACTTTTTCAACAATACTCCTAATTTTTGTATCATATAAAAAAGGTGAGAAAGCGACGTTTCGATGGGGTAAGAAGTAACTCGGCATTTGCAATGTCAAGAAGTTTGTAGAATAATAGTTTTTTGTGGATACATTCGAATACAAAGCAAAAAGAATAAACTTCAAAGGATACGAAATTCAAACTTACGTATTTGGTGAAGGAGATAATGTAATTTTTTCTTTTCCAAGCTACCCTCACTCCGGTCTTTACTACATTTTTTTTACAAAATTCTATAAAAAGCAAAATTTTAAATTTATTACTTTTGACCTTCCAGGTTGGAGCGGCTGGAGTCATAATTTGTTTAAAGAAGAAGGTTTTGATCTAAATACGTATACAGACATTGCTGAAGAAATACTTAATCACTACAAGGTTGATAAATTTAGCTTAATCGGATACTCATTTGGTGGTGCGATGTCGGTATTGTTAGCAAAGCGAAGAGTTAATCAAATTAAAAGCATGGTTTTGGTAAGCCCGGTTATATTTGGTGATATTGCTAACGGCACATATGAAAAAAGAATGATCAATTTGGCTCACTCCTTTAGGGCGTATAGCATTTTTACCCATGTTATTAGAAGTCACTTGAAAGCAATTTTACCCGAACTATACAGTTTTATTAGTATGGATCTTTTAGATATGTATCTTACAATGTTTTTGCGAGCAGATAAAATAATTATGCTTGATAGTGTTTATAGATTGTTCAATTCAAAGATGACCACAGACGATATTTCCGTACTTGACCAAATACCAAATGTTCTTGTTGTAAATTCGGAAACAGAAGCACCACTTTTCAGAAAACAAGCCGGCCACTTAAGAAGAGTATTAAAAAATAACTCCAGTTTTAAAATTCGTGGTACTCATGATGACTTTATACTAAAACCAAAAGCCGAAACTGTTCAAAAAGTGATGGAGTTTTTGGTTAATAGTTAATTTACGCCGCAAGAAGCTTCATGGAGTTTGGGACAATTTAAAAACTTTCTTCAACTTCGTTTCCTGTTTGCATATCTTTGATTTTATATATCCCCCTACTCTGCTCGTTTGTGCCTAAAATCACTACTTTATTTATCGATTCTCGATTTGCTCTGTCTAAAGCCTTGCCCAACCTTTCTGTCTCCAGTCCGGTTTCAACAATTTTACCTTCTTTTCTAAGCTTATTTGCTATTGAAAAAACTTCGTCAAACAAGCTTTCGTCAAGAATTGGTATATAGAATTTCTCGCTTTGAATTTTAGATTTTATATTTTCCAATAATCCCCAAGTCTCTAAAAATATTCTGGTTGTTTCATCACCTGGGGCACATCCAACTGCAGGAAAAGAATTTCCACCAAATATCCCTGCTAAACCATTGTATCTTCCACCTCCAAAAAGAGAACGTGGATTTTCTGGGTTCTTATCAAAAACCTCAAAAACCATCCCATCGTAGTAATCAAATCCTCGTATAATATTTGGAGTAAATTTAAACCAATCAGAATAGCCGTACTCTGTAAGTTTTCTGGTTATTTCTAATATTTCCTTCATTCCCTCATTTTCAACTACTCCTGGAATTGCTTGTATTAGTTCTTCCTGTGATTTGCTACACATAAACTTATACAAATTTTCTATTTGTTCTTGATTTAACCCTGTTTCTGAAAGCCTCGAATTAAAATCATCTTTTGTAAGTTTATCGAATTTATCTAAAATTCTTACAACTTCGACGCGTTGCTCTTGGCTGACTTTTGCAAATTCATTCAAGATAAAATCTATAATTTTTCTATTATTTATGTTTAATGTGAAACTGCCAACAGGCGGTTTGAATGCCAACATTATCTCTAAAGCTATTACGAGAATTTCTACATCAGCGTTAATTGAACTCGATCCAAAAATATCAAAGTTTAATTGCCAGAACTCTCTATTTCGACCTTTTTGCGGTTTCTGATTTCTAAAGAAATTTGCAATTGAAAATAGTCTAAGTGGTTTTGGAGTTGACTCGTAAAATTTTGAAACCATTCTTGTTACCGATGGCGTCATTTCAGGCCTGATTGCCAGCTCTCTTCCGCCTCTATCTTCAAAAGTTGTTAATTCTTTTCCTCCAATATCTTCCCCTGACTTAGCTCTGTAAAGGTCTGCATATTCAACCATAGGAGTTAAATACTCTTTATAGCCAAAGTTTTCACACACTTTTCTCCAAGTATCAAAAATATATTTTCTAATTTGATACTCTTCTGGAATCCAGTCCGAAGTACCTTTTGGTGGAATATTTGTAAATTGTTTCATAAGTAAATTTTAACATTAAATATTTTTAATATCTTTATCGTTAGCATAAAATAAATCTAAAACACGCACTAAGGTTCGATAAGGATAGGCTTACGTGGTTTATCAGCAATATATTCTGGATTTCTGAGGGGATCTTCTCTTCTTATCCACGGCCACATTATTATTAATTCATTTGCATACATACTGGCTTTAATTACTGGAGGCAGTTCATCGGCAATTAGTATTCCTCCCATTTGTTGAATTAGCTGGCCTTGATCTCTATATGAGCGAAATTTAGCTTCAGTAACTCTTTGAACATCTGCTATTGTCAATTTTTTAAAAAATTCTGGGTCGTATTTTTCAATTTGGTCTTGAAAATATTTGAATTTGAGTTCTGCTTCTTCTCTAATGGCTGCAGGATCAAAGTTATAATTTGTTGCATTTAGAATTTCTTTTTCCAAATATTTTTCATAAAGTGAAAAAACCCTTATAACTCTACTTGCAGTAGTTGGCAAAATAGTTTCTTTAGGAACAGCTTGAAAAAGCTCTATCCCATTTTGAACACGATTTTTATTTAGTAATTGAACTAAATATTCCTTATAGCTAGTTACTCTTGACGCATAAATTTCTAGGTTAAAATCACCCATGTTCGCACCATTTCGCAAAGCTGATTCAACAGCCATCCAGTTATATCCGATTTCAGGTGCAAAATCACTATCACCAATTAGTAATACTAATTCAAAGCGAGCATCTGATTTTGAAAATCTTTCGAACATTTGAAATATCCTGGGAATTCTTGAGACAAAGATATCAGCTTTTGCTCCATTTACGCTGCTTAACGAAAATGCAGATGGCATTATATTTGAAGGGTTTTGCATATCTCTGACATCAAATTTAGGACAGATAAACATACACGCCCTTGGCGTACCATATTCTAATATTTGTGCTTTTACTTTAGATATTATTAAATCTCTAAAATCAATGGGGAGAGTAAGGCTTTCCTTCTTCTAGTATACCTGTGGCCTTTAATATATCTCGGTTTGTCTCATTATTGAAAATTCCAGCCATTGAAAAAAACTCACTAGAAACTACTTCTACCGTATTATCTTGTTCTAGCATTTGATTCAAGTTTGACATATAAAAATAAATAATAAATATAATGGGCGAATGACGGGACTCGAACCCGCAATTTCTTATTTCACAGATAAGCGCTTTACCATTAAGCTACATCCGCCAAAAATTTCATAGAGAGTTTGCATAGCAAAAACCCTCCAGTTGGAGGGTTAAAAATCACTTAAGATTCTTCGGTTGAAATAATCTAACCTTACCCTCCTTTATGAGGGCTATGATGTTTAGAAATTCTGCTTAAAACTGTTAAATATCCATCTTCACCTCTTTTTAACCATTGGTTCACTCTTGTTACTGTTGCAATACTTACACCTGTTTCTTTTGAAACAGTTCTTTGAGTCTTGCCAGCATAAAGCTCTTGGGCTACTTCAAATCTTGCTGCAAATTCTTCAATTTCAGATTCAGTCATAAGATCACGGCAAAAATTCGCTACTTCATCTTCAGTTTTAAGCGATAAAAATGCATTAAATAATTTTTTAGTTTTTGTATTTTTCCATTTCATGACAATGTATTATTACATTAATACATTGAGTTGTCAAGAACAAGGCGAAACGCTAGCGTTTCGCCTTGTTGGTACAACTTATTTAATTACACCACAAAAATCATAAGTACCCAAATCTTCTGCAGATCTATGACCTGTGATTATATGATTACCGTCATTAATATCATCAAGATTAAGATCCACCAATGATGTTGATCTTCCATTTACTACATTTGTTAGGTTTACAATAATGGCACCTGGTGCTTCACAGCTTCCAACGTGAATATGAACAGGTTGAAGTGTGTCAGGATTATTTACAAGGCTAAGTTCTACCGAAAGCTTGCCCTCTTGTTCTTCTAAGATAGCAGTTCCATATTGATTTATAACACTTTGAGAGTTTAAATCTATTCTCAATGAATCGTTATCGTCAATAGAGGTTTCCTGTTCCTCGTTTGTAGAGCTATCGGAATCATCATCTTTCAAGAAAAAGAAATATACTGCAGCTGAAGTTACTGCGATTACTAAGAGAATTAGTATAGCACCTAACACCGTTTTGTTTCGCATTTAGAAAAACATAAAAAGTAAATTAGGTACTTACAAGTTAGCACACAAAAGGTAAAGAGGTAAAGAGCTACGCAGGTAATGGACTGAAGAGGTAGAGAGCTGCAGAGCAAAGCTGTTAGTTAAAATGTTTAAACGTTAAAACGTTGCAACCTTATAACTTTGAAACTATCCATTTCTATTCTTAATTCTTGATTCTTTAATCTTTTTTTAATTTCGCTACAAAAAATCCAGTATAATTTTCGTTAGGAAGAATACGGACTGCTTTTGAAATGCTATCGTCGAACTTATCCTTTCCAAATAAGGTTAAGGCAGGAATTTGATTTTGAATTTCAAATTTTACCTTTTGCACTTTACACTTTTTGTTCTTTTTTAATATCCAGTCCAGAACTTTCTCGTTTTCTTCCGCGCTATAAGTGCAAGTTGAGTAGACTATTTCTCCTCCAGATTTGCATAACTGAACTGCTGCGTTTAATAAACCCTTTTGAAGTTTAGAATAATTTTTTGCATTTGAGCTTCTCCAAAATTGATGCCAGTTTTTATTATTTAAATCAATATTTACTTCGTTTGAACATGGCGCATCAACTAGAACCTTATCAAAGTAATTTAAAAACTCTGTGAATTTATGCGGCAATAATTTAGCGTCTACGTTTAAAGTTCTAACATTATCAGCACCAAAGTTTTCTAGTAGCCTATTGAGTTTAAAAAACCTATCTCTACTCTTCTCTACTGCAATTATTTCGGATTCTTTTTTTGTGAAACAAGACATTAAGATAGTTTTACTTCCTGGTGACGCACATAGATCTAAAATTTTCTCATCCTTTTTAGGATCCAAAGCTAAAACTGGAAGCATACTGCTAAGCTGTTGAATATAAATTTTATTTTCTAAAAAAGCTTTTGATTCGGATAATTTCTTTTCAGAAGTACTTATGTATGAATTGGGTAAACCTGCTTCAATTACTTTATATCCTTCAGTATTTAGTTCTTGCAAAACTTGTTCTGGTTTATACTGGTTAATGTTTATAAAGAAAGTAAATGGCTTTTTTGATTCGTGTGTTTTTAAAATAGAAGAAAAATTAGCTCCGTAGATGTCTTTTAGTTTTTGAGTAAATTGTTCAGTTTTGGTCATAAAAGTTTAATAACCCCTCCTGCCAGCTTCGCTGCCTCCTCCCCTTTGATTAAAGGGGAGGTGACTCGAAGAGTCGGAGGGGTTCATCCAAAATTTTTTGCATCCTTCCACAAAACTTCAAAAATCTGCTTTTGAAACTTTGCTATCTTTTCGTTATAAATTTCTACACCCCAAATCTCATTTTCATGCCAGCTATAAAAAGACAACACTTCATCATAAATATCGCTTTGATAAGAAATATCAATAACATCTTTTGGTAGATATTTTGTTTGAATGTAAGTGTTTGGAAATGAGGAAATCACCATTCCTACGTTTTTTACACTTTCTATATAAGAATCGCTAATTATATCTCTAAACTTAATTCTTCTAATCAATATCTCTTCCTCCCACTTTTTTGCAAAATCCTCTCCTACGATCTCTGAAAGGCTTCTAAAGCTATATCCAACTATCTCACTCTTAGCTTTAAGAGTATTCCAAACCATTTGTTTAATTCCTTCTACCCCTTTATACATAAGCACCTTTGTACCAGGCTGAGAAATAGAAGTATTGTAAGTAATTAGACTTTGAATTTGCGGCAACGTTTCCTTTAAAAATTTTACTTTGTCTTCTTGCTCTTTCACTAGCATTTCAAGTTTATGGGTTCCTACAGGGTACAAAACTTTTTTGTTAAATTTTAAAACTTCTTCTATAACACCAATCCCTTTAAGCCTTTCAACAATTCTGTAAGTAGTCGTTCTAGGAAGTTTAGATTCTTTGGAGATTTCAAGGACAGTAAGGCCTCCCTTATCAACAAGGTCAAAATAAATTTGAGCCTCTGTAAAGTCTAAGCCTAGAAAAGTTAGAAATTTTAGAACAACATCTGCGTTTTTCATAAATATTGACCACTATTTGGACATCAAGTTTATTATAACTCCTGGTATTGATAAAATAAAGCATCAATTTGTCCAGAAATTGTTAATTCATTTATGTGTTATCGAGTTTACGTTTCTAAATTAATCTTTAAAACCATGTAATGATCGATTCTTACAACAAAATATTTAAAACTGTAAATAATGTCCTAGTTGTGCTTGCACATCCGGATGATGCGGAAGTTGTTTGTGGTGGATTGATTTCTAGGCTTACGGCTGATAATAAACATGTGCGTCTGATAGTTACAACAAATGGTGGGAAAGGTATGCAAAATAAGAAAAATATTAACGAGGATGACTTTGGAAAAATGAGAACTTTAGAACAGTTAAATGCTGGGAAAATATTGGGTATCAACGAAAACAATAACTTCAACTTAAATCTTCCGGACGGTGAAGTGGAAACTAGCATTGTCAATATTGAGAAGGTTGTTTTTCATATACGAGATTTTAAGCCAGATATTATAATAACTCACAATCCACAGGACTATATTATTAAATTTGATCCAAAAGTTCATTGGGTTAATCACAGAGATCATAGAAATACAGCACAAATTACTTTGGATGCAATGTATCCGTATTCTAGAGACCGCGGATTTTTTCCAAACCATTTTAAAAAAGGATTGGAGCCACATAAGGTTACTAAAGTGCTGCTAGCCGATTCGTATAGCAACGAACTTGTTTCTTATTTTGACATAAGTGGTTTTACTGAAACAAAAGTGAAAGCACTTATGCACCATCCAAGTGCAATAAATCCAGCCCATGCTAATGATTACCTTGAAGAAAATCTAATTGGTGGAAGATATTACGAATCACTTCTCTACACAGAAATTTACTAGTACATGATTTTAGAATTTAGGATTTCTAGCTATTGCTCTAACGCTCTTTTACTCCCTACCTCTTCACCTCTAAACCTCTATCGCTCGCCTAATCTCTGTTTTTTCCTTGAATTAACATTAAAAAATAAAGAATTTGCCCTAATGATTGAACTAATGCCGCTACGTAAGTTAGTGCTGCAGCAAATAAAACTAATCTTGCCCCACTTAACTTTCCGTTTGCAATTAAGTTATGTTTCTTTATCAAATTTAACCCTCTTCTCGAAGCATCAAATTCTATTGGTAAAGTTATTAATGAGAATAATGCAGTCAAAGAAAAGAATGCAAGTCCAAGCCAAGCCAAGCCTGTTATTGAGAATATTAGTCCAATAATGATTAAAATGTAACCTAAGTTTGATCCAATATTAACAGCAGGTACCATTCCAGTTCTTATTTTCATCAAAGAACTAGCCTTATATTTTTGCTCTACATGGCCAAATTCGTGAGCCACTACCGCAATATTGGCAACGCTCCCTTTAACCTGATTATCTTCAGAGAGATTCACTTTGTTTGCGAGTGGATTAAAAAAATCATTTAATTTTCCTGGTTGCAATACTATATCAACACCAAAGCCTTCTTTTTCGTTAATGATGTTAGCTGCGTCAAGACCGGTAATACTACTCCCAGCTGAGTCCCCAGAATAGATAGAGTAAAAAAGCCAGACTAAAAGTTGAGCACCCAAAGCTAAAATTAGCCCTGGCAATGCAAATACAAAATATAGCGGATCTAGGTACATAAAAAGTTGAAAAGTTAAAAAATATTAACGTTGTAGCGTTCAAACCTTAAAACAATACTGGCGCTATCTAAATTATATCACGGAAGTTTTTATACACTGGTTAGCGTTGGCTTAGGCTCTTCTCCACCCGCAGTTTCCTTTTTAAATACTCCAACAAGCCATTTGTGGCTACGCTGGGTATGGTCTAGCTTTACAAGCTTAAGTCCAGCAGACTCTGCTCTTTTTGTGAGTTCTTCAGCAGTAAATAGATGATAAAATCTTTCAAGACCGCCTTGATCTGTGTAAGGTTTAATTTCTTTTTCTAAAATTTCACCTTCACCTTCTCTAACGATAGCATATAGAATTCCGCCTTCTACAAGAGCATTCGAAAGCTTTTTAAAAACTTTGTCCAGGTCACCTTCATGGATGTGATGCAAAGAATCTCTGGCCCAAATTCCCTTATATTGACTTACACCAATATCGTAATTAACTATATCAGCATTAATAAATTCAGCCTCAGGGCAATCATAACATGCAATTTCATAAAAGCTTTTAGAGGGTTCAATTCCTGTAACTGAATATTTTTTGGATAAATAAGAAGAATCATGACCCGGTCCAGAACCTACATCTAATATTCTAGCCGGAGGATTTACCATTGTAATAAACTCGTCTAATTGTTCCTGAGCAACAAGTTTACCAACGTTTTGCGCATGATAACTTTTTGCAAATTGTTCATAAGCTTTTGTTGTCGCTTTTGTTTTGGCCGATATAACAAAAGCAGCTTCGTCTCCTTTTACAACTTTAAGATGAATACTTTTTAGCTTAGCTTCATGTAGTCTGATCAGATCTAAAACCTCTTGCGGACTTCTTGCGTTATATAAAACTGAAAGCTCTACTTCGTCAATGTACATTGATTTTTGAACACCAATAATTAAATCATCCCAAAACTCACCGTATAGAATTACAGGTTTATGCGCTCCGTAATATAACTTTGCCAAAGCCCATACCATGCCGAATTCAGAAATTGTTCCCGTTCCACCTTTGCAAACAACATATGCTTGGCCCTTTTCGATAAGTCCTAAAGTTCTGATCATGTAATTTGAATATGCTTCGCTTTCATCAACAATATTTGAAAGATTCTTGCCTTCAAAAACGGATGCCAGACGTGGTTCCCAATAAACTGCGATAGTCTTACCATTTACAGCTTTTGCTCCATCAGTAGCTGCTTTCATTATTCCTGGCCCACCACCATTAACAATTGTATAGCCATTTTGCGCAAGCAATTTGGAGGCTTCAAATACAGAATTGTAAATAGGATCACCTTCAGGTATTGCGGAATCTCCAAAAAATGTAATATTATTAATAAATCTGTCTGACTGACTCACTTGTTCTTGAATTAGATCAGCTGGTCTTTTGGGCAGTTTTACTTCTGTTGGCATATATAAAAAAGCATTTATACATCTAACTTCGAATGCAGCTAACTTAGCTCCACTCGACAACACAATGTGTTGTCTCAGGATGAGGTGATTTAAATAAAGTTTTAAGTATTTAGTTAATGCTTCAAGCTCAACCTCTCACCTTACTCCTCTCCCAAAGGGAGAGGAAATTAAGTTCGTTCTCTTCATTAATCTTTATCCATTCAAAGCCTTATTCAATAATTCGTAGTCTTTTTCAAAGTTCTCTGATTTACTAAAAAAAGAACCCACACTTACTCTATCAATTGAGTATTTTTTAATCAAGTCTGCTGTACTTAAATTAACACCACCATCAATGCTTATTTTCCCTTTGTAACCCATCTTTTTAAGCTCCTCTACCCTACTCATAATTTCAACTTTAAATGAACTCCCTTGGGCACCAGTTTTAATAGTCATAAGTTGAATCTCTGAAAAGTTTTTGTAAAAGTTTATATCCAAAAGTTTAGACTCGGCCTTTACTGCCAACCCTCGTTTTTCAAACATTAAATAATCTCCTATCTCACCTAAAATAGTTTCCTGATGGACAAAAACTCTATTAACAAATGCAAAATTATTTATAAGCGCTATTTGCTCTGAAGGAAAATCTACCATTAGGTGCAGATTAAACTTTGTTGTATTTGCTTCTTCGCTACTTAAAATTAATTGGATCACATCATCTAGGTGTACAGTTATTCTTCCGCCAAAGTTGTCATTTTCAATGTTTATATCGATGTCAATAAGATTCACTACCCTAGCGTATTGTTCAAGTTGGGCTTGAAAGGTCGAAAGATCGCTTGTAAGTATTGCGGGCGTTATTTTTATCATGATACATATAGAATACAGAAATGTTGCAAGATTAACAAGTGTAACGATTTTTCATTGCTAGAAAAGCATTATCGCAAATATTTTTCAATATCTCTTTTTTATAAATTTTTACGTGAAACATTTTAAAGATTTACTGATGTTTTTCGTGTGAAATTATCCTTTGCGGTTCAAAGCTAATCAGAATTTTGCACTACTATTACTGCACTTATAACTATTTTATTAATATAGAAGCCATAAAGTAGCAGCAATCCCTGCATAACATATACTCAGCAATTTCATTGGTAGTAAAAGCTTTCTACGTATCAGCATTTGTGCTCACCCTATAGTTAAGACCTGCTTTTACTTTGCAGGAAATAGTTTTGAGGCGCTGTTTTGAATAGAGTAGTGTAGCTTGAATATTGACATTTCATCTCATTATTTCTAAACTTATCTCAGCAATAAAACCTAATGTAAGTCATTTTATTACAAAGGTTTTTAGAGCATAATTATTTTTATTTATTATTTTTATTCATAATGAATAAAGCAACTCTTGTTAACTATATTGCTAACAAAACAGGCATGACAAAAAAAGATGTTAATGCTAGTTTAGATGCAATGGTAGATGCTGTTGTTTCTACAGTTTCTAAAGGTGATTCTGTTACATTAACAGGTTTCGGAACTTTCTTATCTGTTCACAGACAAGCTACAACAAAGAGAAATCCTAAGACTGGAGCTGCTGTTTCAGTAAAAGCAAAGAACGTTCCAAAATTCAGAGCAGGAAAAGCATTCAGAGAAGCTGTTGCATAATACTGTTTCTTTACAAAGAACTTAAAACCCCTTGGGAGAAATCCCTAGGGGTTTTTGTTTTAATAATTATCAAACTTACCTGTTTGCCTTCAGTTTATATTGAAGGTCATTGAGCTAATCGTATATCCTTGACTTTAAATACAATTTTTTTATTACCATTCCATCGATCAATTTCAGGAAAACCAGCTACATCTACATTTGGAAGGGTAGAGGAGTTCAAATTAAATCCAAAATCAGATTTTAATCTTTCAACAGAATTAAAAGCTATAAATTCCATAAACCTTTGACTAGATGAAGCAACAAATTTAACATGATTTTTTTCTCTTCCAATAATATTTATGTATCCTGGAGCAATATTTTTTAATGCCAATACAGGTCTAAGATTTCCTTGTCCAAAAGGCGCAAACTTATGCAACAATTCAACCAGTTCGAAATCAAGATTTTCAATGTTTGCTATTGCATCTATGGCCATGTTTTTTTCAAAGTCTGAAGTTGTAATGTTTTCGTTGGCGTGAGATAAAAGAGCAGAGTAGAGGTCTAATTCTGAGTTCTCATCCAGCCCAAAGCCTGCAGCCTGTGCATGACCACCATGTCTTGAAAGATACTTATCTGCAAATCTTAAAGCTTCAACGATGTTGTAGTCAGCAATGCTTCTTGCAGATCCTTTAATAAAACCATTTGATTTTGAACCTACGAGTACAGGGCGTAGATATTTTTCTGTTAATCTACCTGCTATTAGTCCTAAAATACCTTCTGGCCAGTCTTCTCCAACTATAAAATAAATTTTTTGGTTGGGGTCCAGTTCAGCAATCTTTTTTTCTGCAAGTTCAACATATTGCTTTGTTAGGTCCTGCCGTTGTAAATTTAGTTGGTTAAGTTTCTCGGCAAGTTTTTTTGCACTTACTCTGGAATTTGTTGAAAGTAATCGTACAGCATCCATAGCATGCCCTAATCTACCAGATGCGTTTAAACGGGGTCCGATTGCAAAACCGATGTGATACTCATTCAGATCATCTTGATTAATTCCAGCGATTTTTATGAGCTCCTGAAGCCCTACATTTGAGGTTTCTTTTAATCGTTTTAACCCAAGCTTTACAATAGTACGATTTTCATCAATTAACGGCATAATATCGCAAACTGTTCCAAGGCTTGCCAGATCGATATATTCTAGCATATCAAATCCAGCTTTTAGATATTCATTTAATGCAGTGCAAACTTTCCAAGATACAACAGCACCACAAATCTCAGTAAAAGGATATTCCCCCGAAAGTTTTGGATGTACTACAGCCAAAGCATCTTTTGAAATACAATAATCACCAACTTTTTTTGAGCCTGGCAAATTTTCATTAGAAGAAAACGATTTTATTGTATGGTGATCTGTAATGACAAATTCTAACTTGTCTTTATATTCATTTACTAAATCTATGTCCTTAACGCCACAATCAACAGTAATTACAAACTCGCCTCCTTGGGCAATAATTGCGTCCAAAGACTCCCTTGATAGGCCATAACCTTCATCAAACCTACTGGGAATATATGGCTTTACATCAGCATTAAGCTTTCTAAATAAGAAATCCCACATTATTGTTGTTGCACTAATTCCGTCCACATCAAAATCACCATGAATAAAAATTTTCTTTTTATTCTCAATTGCATTTGAAATTGCTTTCACAGCCTTTTGCATATCGTAAATTAAAAAAGGATCGTGAAGGGTAGTAGTATAGTCAAGAAAGTTTTCTTTGGAAAGATTTCTTGATCTCAAAAGCCATTCAACTACATCTTCTGTATCTTGATTTGGAAAAAGCCACTTCATAAAAAGAATAGCGAATAATGATTAAAGAATGACGAATTAAATTCGAAATCGTAAATCCGAAATTCTAAACAAATTTTAAATTAGAAATTTTTAAATCACAAAAGTTTTTGTTATTTGGGATTTATTTCGAATTTAGATATTCGTATTTCGGATTTTTCAGGTTGGGGTTATTAATATTAACATGAAAAATAATCGTAGCAAGGTTTTAAAGTTATAACGTTTTAAAATTGAAACTTTTCAGCGCTCATCTTCCTTATTTAGCCACTTTACAAATTTTTTAAATCCAAAAAATAATGCAAAGATTCCAAAAATTCCACCAACAATTCCACCAACAATTATAATTACAAGCCTCATTGTTTTTGCACTTTTATATTCGTCTGTCAAGGGAAGTATCTCCCCTGACGAGTTTGTAGCAAAATTTTTTCTAACAGTTACAACATAAATTCCATCAGCTTTGTATGCTTCTACCTTTCCTATCAATTCGTTAACACCTGCATTTACTGGTTTGACAATAATTGGAATGCTGTAGTCTTTACCTGCTTCTATAACTGCACTTCTTGAAGTTAAAGATGAGTCTGGAAAATTACTAGGGCCTGTTAATGTCCAAGTAATTTTTACTCTATCTGAATCAATTCCTGATTTTAGATTCATTTCAAATTTAATTTCTTTACTCCATGGGCTTTGAGTACCTTGAATAAATTCAGCCCGTAAGCCTGGAACGTCCTCAACAACTGCAGGCTTATCTTCAGTTTGAAGTTCAGATTCTGTTTGAGCTGAAACAGATAAAGGTAAGCTAATAGCTAATAGCAAATAGCTAACAATCAATGTCATATTGCGTATAGCGTAAACCGTATAGCGAATAGGCGACATTTCTTTTCTACTTAATTCTCGTTTCATACTCATAGTTCTTAATATTTCAGTTTATCAGAAGTTTGCATAAGTAAACAGTCTATAGTAATCAAACTTGCTAACTGTACAGCAAAATTGACGTGAAATGTTTTTAAGCTTATAATTCAATAAATACACAACTATGGTTCGCTATTCGCTTTGCGAATGATCGCCATAAACTTCGGATTACGTCACTGAAGGAGTAGAGAGAAGAAGCTTAAGAGGTAAAAAGCAATAGAGGTTTAGAGCAAGCTCTTGGCCTGATTGGCTCTTAAGCTGTAGACCTTTCCGGGTATGCCCGTAATAGCAGCAAATTAAGTGTCCTGAACTTCTCAGGAAATAAGGGTGGTAACGCCGGAACCTTCGGTCCCTACAACAATTTCAAATTTATAATTATTAATTTCTAAACTTGAATTACGACTTGGAAGATCGTACAAAAAAATTTTCAATTGAAGTAATCTGGCTTTGTAAATCGTTAAAAATTGACTTACATAATGAAAATATAGTTAAGCAGCTACTAAAATCGTCTACTTCTGTAGGTGCAAATTATCGTGAAGCTAATGGCGCTAGCTCAAAAAATGATTTTAGAAACAAAATTCATATCTGTAGAAAAGAAATACAAGAGACAGAGTATTGGTTGGATTTACTTAACGAAGCAACCGATAATTTAAGTCTTAAAGAATTAAAACAAGAATCTCATGAATTAAAATTAATTTTCAGTAAAATATCTAGTAAACTAAAGAAAGATTAAGCCTTGTTATGAATTTGTATTTAAAAATTAAACATTGTTTAGAAATTGCAAATTAGAAATTAAAAATTTTTACGAACGTATTACACATTACCTATAACATATGCTACCTAATGGTCCTTACAATTTCACCGAAGAAGAGGCACGGATTTTAGATTACTGGCTACAAAATGGTTTTTATAAACCTGAATACAACCCTAAGCAGGGTAGAGTAGTTAGTACTGAAGAAATGAAAAAAGATTCAAGAACTCCATGGAGTTTGATTTGCCCTCCACCAAATGCTTATGGAAGACCTCATATTGGAAATCTTTCCGGATATGCTTATCAAGATGCCATGGCAAGATATGCAAGAATGCAAGGTAAAAAAGTTTTAATGATTCCTGGTAAAGACCATGCTGGGCTTGAAGGGGAAGGCGTGTTCGTACGTGATGTACTTG
The DNA here is from genome assembly GCA_964607415.1 of uncultured Candidatus Saccharibacteria bacterium. GTDB lineage: Bacteria > Patescibacteriota > Dojkabacteria > J137 > J137 > CAZSKK01. The sequence continues at coordinate 306,117 of CAZSKK010000002.1, forward strand.
AAAAACAAGGTAGAAATAAATTTGATATGACGCGAGAAGAATTTTATAAAGAAATTTGGGACTTTAACATGCAAAATATGCAGCTAGCTTTAGCTGACGAAAAATCAATTGGACTTTCTGCAGACTTTGATAGAAATATTTTTACACTTGATCCCAAAATTGTTGATACAGTTCTTTCTACATTTGTTCAAATGTATAACGAACAAATGATTTACAAAGGAGTGAGAATTGTAAATTGGGACCCAAAAGCCAGAAGTGCAGTTGCTGATAATCAATGTATTAGAGAAGAACGCGATGGAACTTTATATACAATTAAATATCCGTTAGTTAGACTTCGATCTTGGAAACTAAATTTCAGAAAATCTGAAATTTTAGAAAAAATTAGAACAGGCGAAAAAACAATTGAAACCAGAGCTTTAAATCCTGAAGAACCAGAAAGGTATTTTGGTGATATTAAAGCGGGAGATATTTTAATTTGTATAGATAAATCTAGTGAAGAAAAAATGAGTGTTTATAAAAAAGTTAAGAAAGTTGAAAAGTTTGAAAGTTTAAAAGTTGCATTTGAAAAAGTAGAGTGGAGTAGAGTGGGGTTTGTACCAGAAAGTGCAGATGCGCTTTTGAATTCTTATAACGAAATGTTTGCTGGTTATGGAGATAAAATTAATCAAACGGGTTTAGTTGCAATCGAACTTGAAGATCTAAATGATTCTGACTACATTACGATTGCAACAACAAGACCTGAGACAATTCCCGCTGATACTGCAATTGCAATGAATCCCGAAGACGAACGATATAAAGAATTTAGAAATTTTAAAGCAATAATTCCATTTACGGATAGGGAAGTCCCAATAATTTCTAGTTTCAGAGTTGATAAAGATTTTGGAACTGGATGCTTAAAGGTAACACCTGCACATGCGATTGAAGACTACTTAATCATGCAGGAATGGAACGGTAGTTTAGCAGAGAACGGAGAGCTGATAGCTGATAGCCAAAAAATCTCCTACATCAACGTAATCGGCCAGGATCTGAAACTTTGCGGACCAGTTCCAGAAAAATACAAAGGCAGAAAATACAAGGAAGCTAAGTGTGACATGATTAATGAACTTACAGAAGCTGGACTTTTGATTAATGAAGAACACGTGAAACAAAACGTTTTAATTGCGGAAAGAACAAAAGCTCAAATTGAACCTTTAATATCTTCTCAGTGGTTTGTGGACATAGAAAAGATCAGAAAGCCAGTGATTGAAATGGTTAAAAGTGGAGAAGTTACAATTCACCCAAAAAACATGGAACAAAAATTCTATTATTGGATGGAAAATTTAAGAGATTGGGCAATTTCTAGAAGTTTATGGTGGGGATACAGAATGCCAGTATGGTATGCAGGACCGATAGAGGAGAGGATAGATGCATATGGGAAGGTAGAAACGTGGATTCACCTCACCCCAACCCTCTCCTCAAAGGAGAGGGGGAACCATGCTGAAGGCATGGTGGGTGAGGCTGTTCCACTTGACCCAGCAAATGAAAACCACATGCGAGTTCAGCTTGAATCACCTGGAGAAAGGTGGATTCAGGACGAGAATGTTTTAGATACCTGGTTTAGTTCTGGCCAATGGCCGTATGCAACACTTGAAGCGTATGACTTAATGGATACCTTCTATCCAACAAGTGTTATGGAAACAGGTTTTGATATTTTGGAAAACTGGGTTTCTAGAATGATGATGTTCTCCTATATTAAACACAAACAAATTCCATTCAAAGATGTTTATCTTCATGGTTTAGTTTTAGGACCAGATGGACAAAAAATGAGTAAATCTCGTGGAAATCTTGTAAACATTGACGATGCAAAACGAGATTACGGTACTGACGCAATAAGAATGGTTTACTTCTACCAAAATAAAGCTGGAAGTGATTACACAATGAGCAATGATAAGCTAAAGAATTTTAAGCAGTTTATGAATAAGATTTGGAATGCATCCAGGTTTGTGTTAATGAACCAGCCTTCAGCTATCAGCCATCAGAATGAGATGCGAGCAGATAGCGCACAGCCGACAGCTGATAGCCTAAATTTAGAACTAAGTAAATTAATCATTACACATATCACTGACCTAAAAGAAAAAGTCACTAAAAACATCGAAAACTTTGAATTTGGCTATGCTACAGAAACACTTTACGAAAGTTTCTGGCACACCTTCTGTGACATATACCTAGAAGAGGCTAAAAAGCACCTTTACGCTCAAAAGAACAAAGAAACAGGTGAAATACTAAGTGAACCAGATGAAGCATCTAAAATCGAAATACAGCAAATTTTGATGTATACACTAAAAGAATATTTAAAAATGTTACATCCTTTTATTCCATTCATAACTCAACGAATCTGGAACGAGGTTCCAAAGACTGATGAAGAGCACGAATGTTTAATGTATACTGGTTGGAATGGACAACCATAACTATCTAATTCGAAACTTTTACATATTCAAATCTTTATTTAAGATTTTGGATCTTGGTCTTTGGGCTTTTTACGCAATTTTGCTTTACAAAATCACAGGTGATTTTAGAGTTCTACTTATTGAAGCGCTAATTTTTTATACATCGCTTTGGTTATTTTTTATACTTGGAAGCTTCTTTTTGAACCAGATAGGGTATATTCGTACTCTTAAAGTCTCTTTTTTCTTTTTTGCGCTTACAACATTTTCACTATTTATTTTTATAGATGATTTAAAATATCTTTTTTGGATTTTTGCTTTTTTAAGAGCAATTCCCAGAGGACTTTATCACCCAGTTGAAAATACATTTACCGTTAAAGAAATTCCAACAAACCAAAGAGTAATTTATATAAACTCATTTACCAGTTTTGAATTAGTTATGGCGATTATTATTCCAGCGCTTGCTGGGCTTTTGATTAATTTTGATGAATCTTACAAATTTATATTTTTACTTGCAACTTTTCTTTATTTAGGGCTTGCAATAAGTACTTTGGATTCCGATAAAAAAAGTACCACAAAAGTTTCCATAAAAGAAATTATGTCGATTTTAAAAATGCGAAATTTTAGACTTTTTGCAGTTAGCGTTTCCTATAATGGCCTAATGGATGTAATTTTTGTTCTGATTTTCTCAATAGTTCCATTCTTGTTTTTGGAAAGCGAAATTAAAGTTGGCTTTTTAATGAGCGGAATATCCTTATTAGCTGCAATTTTTTCACTAGGAGAGATCAAAATTTCATTCAAAAAAAGAGTGCGGCTTGCATATTTTGGTTATTTAATTAAAGGAGGCCTAACAGTTGCTTTTGCATTTTTTTGGAATATTCCCGCGTTAATAATCAGAAGTGTTGGGCTTATGCTTTCTTTCTCGCTTTCGGATACTTTAGTAGAAGAACTAAATATCGATAACAAAGAACTTCAACTTGGAAAAGCGCGAGATGAATCTTCAATCGAGTTAAACATAATTTTAGAAACTATTTACTTTTTTACAAGGGTAATAGCTATTGTTCTGATTCTGATGATTTTATACATCTTAAATCAGGACTTTGAGAGGGCAATTAGAGTAATATTAGTAATATTCGGATTCTGGAATACGCTTAGCATAACGATTCATTTATTATTGAGAAAAAGTTTATCAAAAAAAAGCTAGTATAGTTTTTTTTCTTCTAAGAAATCTCTCAACACAATCCCATCAGTCCGTGACTTAAATTCAGTTGCCAATTCATGTCCAACCCATCGGTAGTGCCATGCTTCGTAGATATACCCTGTTACTGCATCTTTCCCTTCAGGGTAAGAAATAGCAAATCCATATTTAAACGCGTTTTGACTTAGCCAATTCCAAATAGTCCAATTTGCCTGGCAGCTTCTATCAAAAAGTGTGCAGGTAGAGTCTGTTATATCTACTGCAGTTCCAAGCTGGTGCTCAGAATAACCAGGTTTTGCTGAGTACGTAGACACATTTGCTTCCGCTTGTTGGCTGGAGTTTCCAAGCGTCATTTCGTAATTTACCCATTGATCAAAAGTTGCAATCTGGCTTTCGTATGAGCGATAGCCTGAAACAACCTGCGGGGTTAATCCTGTAACTTTCATTTCATTAAACATTTCAACAAGATCTGTGTAAATACGCAAGTCAATTACAGGGGTTCCTTGTACAGAATTAGCCGTAACAACTTCAGGTACATAGTTATAAGGAAGAGGAGTATCTTTATCAACAGGATAGTAAATTATGCTTGCTTTATTAAGAACTAAATGTGAAAAAAAATCATTATCGTCTTTTTTAATAACTTCTTGTTTATTATTGTCTATTAAATTAATAAAGGTTTCCGAGTTTAATTCTCCTTTTTTTGCTTTTGTATAAATAAATCCAAAGAAAACAACAATGTAGGAAATTTGCAGCAATATTATTGTAAAAAGAACTATTGTGATTATTCTAGTTTTGATTATTTTCATTTAAACTTTTTTTAACAGCCTCAAGGCTCATCACAGCGCATTTCATTCGGGATGTAGTTAAGGGTATTCCAAGAAGGTCCAAGATTACATCATAATCAAATTTTTTTACTTCGTCTATATTTTTATCAATAAGGAACTCGGTAAGTATTGATGCGCTTGCAATAGAGATAGAACAACCCTCACCTTCAAAAGAAGCTTCTTTAATTATTTCATTTTTAACTTTTAAAAAGATTTCAACTTCATCACCACATGACAGATTTTGCATAAAGAATCTGTGAGTACTGTCATTCATTTTATAGAAATTTCTTGGATTTTGGTAATGATCTAAAATCTGTTGTTGGTATAAGTTCATAATAAAGAATTAAGAATTTAGGTTTGTTACTATTGCCCTTTTATTCTAAACCTCGCTTACTTCGTCACTTATTAATTCTTCTGAATTTATGTATTCAAGGTAAAATTTAAAAACTTGCTCCAGATCATTATAACTTAATGACTTAAATTTCGAGTTTTCAGAATAATGTTTCCTTAACTCTGTAGCATTTTTTATGTCTTGATCCAGTAGTTCAGCAACCAAATTTTTTATGTTCTTTTTTTTAGTTTTTTGCTCTATGTAATTTGTTAATGAACTTAATTCCTGTTTTTTATTAAAGCCAAAATACAAATATCCATGAACAAATGTAATCATCAATGCCCAAAATATTAAACAAATAATTCCAACTGGAAATTGTGTATTAACAAGTACTATTGCAAAACTTAAAGACGATATTCCTAAAATAATAGAGATACCTAATCCGTAATAATTAATTCTGGATTTATAGTATTTATGTACTGAGGGAATGTTTAGATGCTCGTGTGGAAGATTTTCAGCACTAAACACAAAAGAAAATGCAGATAAAAAATATACCAAAGCTATTATAGAGTCGACAAATTCTACCTTAAATATTTTTAAAGCAGAGTAAAGAAGTGCTGATAAAATAAAACCTAGTCTAAACCAGAAAAATCTTTTCATCCTTATATATTTTGAAATCCATCAATGAATGCATTCGGTATAAGCACGCCGTCAGGATCAATTTGAATGTTTTCAGAATCAAAAATATAAGTTACAAAACCAATTACAGCTAAAAAAAGAGCTAGAATTAAAAACATCACGGAAACAAAAAACTTCCAATACTGTTTTAGAGTGTCCATACTCAAATTTTAACAGATATTGGAAGTTTAATTTTAAATTTGAAAATTTTATGCAAATTGAGAAAACGCTTTGTTTGCTTCTGCCATTCTTTGTACTTCTTCTTTCTTTTTGAAAGCAGTTCCTTCTTTTTTGAAAGAATTTACAATTTCTCTAGATAGTGCTTGCCATGAATCGCCTGATCCTCTAGAACTTCTAGCTGCACTTACAATCCATCTGATTGCTAAAGACTGTTGTCTTTCAGGTTTAACAGGAACCGGTACTTGAAAGTTTGATCCACCAACTCTTTTTGATCTAACTTCTACTTTTGGTTTTACGTTTTCAATAGCTTTTTCTAAAACTTCTAATGCATTTCCTTTTGCTTTTTCACCAGCATCTTCCATTGCTTTGTATACAACTTTTTGTGCCACTTCCTTTTTGCCATCGATCATAACGTAGTTAATAAGTTTCGAAACCAGTAAACTACCATAAATTTGATCAGCATAAATTTTTCTTTTTGGAGCTTGTTTTCCTCTCATATATATTAAGTTTATTCATCTTACTTCTCCTTTAGGAGAAGTCGATTGTGAACTTTGTTTCACAATCGGATGAGGTAATTTAAATTAAAGATAAAGTTACTTGTTCAACACATCTCGAAAAAGCATTCTGCTTTTTCACCCCTCTCTAGAGGAGAATATATTCTTCTACTATGCCTTCTTTCTTCCGTACCTACTTCTTGCTTGTCTTCTTGCATCTACTGGTGCTGCATCGTAAACACCTCTTACAACTTGATATCTTACACCTGGTAGGTCTGGTCTTCTACCTGCTTTTACAAGAACAACAGAGTGCTCTTGAAGATTGTGTCCCTCTCCAGGAATATATGCAGTAACAACTTGCTTGTTAGATAATCTTACTCTAGCAATTTTTCTTAAAGCAGAGTTTGGTTTTCTAGGCGTCATAGTTTTTACAGCAATACATACTCCTCTTTTATAAGGATTAGACTTCTTAAAGTATTTATTTTTTATTGGGTTATAGTTAAAGTGTAAAGCCTTGTACTTTGTACTTTCAGAAAATAGTAGACCTTTAAATCGTACAGTTTTCTTTTTTGGCTTTCTTCCCTTTCTTACTAATTGAGAAACTCTTGCCATATATATTAAGGTTTATTCCACCAGCCTCTCCTGAAGGAGAGGTCAATTCTGGCTTTGTCCAGAATTGGGTGAGGTAATTAAATTAAAGATAATTTTATTATAAAACGCACTTCGGAAAAACATACTGTTTTCCCGCCCCAAAATTAATCATTGATTTCCTCAACTTCTTCGACTTGATTATCAAATGCATCTTCCGATTCTATCAATCCAAGTTTCATTTTTAATTGCTCTCCAAGTGGAACAGGTCTTCCGATTATAACATTTTCTTTCAATCCTCTCAAATGATCTACCTTGCCTATTAGTGCAGCATCAGTCAGTACTCTAACTTGTTGCTCAAATGATGCTGCTGATAAAAAGCTTTCTGTCCTGATCGAAGAATTTGTAATACCCAAAAGAATTCTTTCGTATTTAACAGGTCTCTTATCAGATTTCACAAGCTCAACATTGCCAGAATCAATATCCAGGCTGTCAGCATAATCACCAGGAAGGAAAATTTCACTATCTCCACTATCTGTAACCAGACCATATCTGGACATTTGTCTTACAATGATTTCCAAGTGTCTATCATCCACTTCTAAACCTTGAATTCCATAAACATACTGAATCTCTTTTATAATGTATTTTTGTGCAGCATAGATACCTTTGTACAATGCCAGTTCTTTAGGGTCAACAGAACCGAATGTAAGTTGGTCACCCATCGCTACAGTATCACCGTCTTTTACCATTAAATCAGTCATCGAATTTACAAATTTTTCGATTTCGACTTCTTTATTTGCGTGAACAAGAACTTCTTTTTCTAAAATTTCAATTTTTCCAGATAATTCACTCTTGATTTCGTCTTTGTTTGACTTAACAATAAGAGTTTCACCAACTTTTACCTTGCCTCCATCTTTAATTACAACTGTATCGCCCTCACTAAGGTCATACTTCTTGTTTGTTTTCTTAAGTGCTGAAATTCTGATTTTGATTTTCTTCTTATCATCAATGATTGCAACCTTACCTGCAATTTCTGAGATTAATGCCAAAGCTTTTGGAGTTCTTGCCTCAAATAGTTCTTCTACTCTAGGTAAACCTTGAGTAACGTCAGATTTTGCAGCTCTAGCGTCAGATTTACTCTTAAGTGTTAACTGTGTTGTAGGCTGTCCAAGAGCTTGAGCAGCAATAATTCCTGCTGCTTCTCCTATCTCAATTAATTTTCCTGTAGCATTATCAAAACCATAACATTTTCTACAAATACCATGTGATACCTTGCAAGTTAAAGCACTTCTTACTTTTACCATTGTAATTTCCTCATTCGCTTCGATTAGCTTTGAAACTTCTAAAGTTATAGGTTCGTCTTTAGCTACAATAACTTTTTTTGTTTTTGGATCAATAACATCTTCTGCTGCGTATCTACCTTTAAGTCTATCGCCATATTTTTGTTGTCTTTGTTCGTTTCTATCTACATAAATTCCATCGTTAGTTCCACAATCATCTTGGTTAGTGATTATATCTTGAGCAACATCAACCAATCTTCTTGTTAGATAACCAGAGTCAGATGTTCTAAGGGCAACGTCAGTCATTGATTTTCTAACAGCTTTTGCAGCCACAAAATATTGGAAATTATCTAATCCTGCAGCGTAGTTCTTAGTCAAAGGTAGGTTTACTCTATTACCATACATATCTGAAACATAACCTCTTACCCCTGAAATTTGCTTAACCCATGCGCTAACTGGAGTAGCTCCAGATTTATCTAAGTCTAAAAGATTTTCAGTTTTTGGCTGGTTTACTGCAACTTTCCAAATCGAATCTTTAATTTCTTCAGATCTTTTCTCCCATTCTTTTTGTTTTAACCACTCAAGCTCCTTTTCAGTAATCATTCCTTCTGAATAATCTTCCATCAATTGATCTTCTTTAAGCTCATATTCTTTAAGGCCTGAATTTAAAAGTTCATCTGTACCAAATTTAAATTCGTCCATTGATACTGAAAATCCTAGCCTTGAAGCGTACTTAAAGCCAAGATCTTTTATCCCGTCTAATGTTTTAACAGTTTGATCTTTTCCGTATTCTCTAAAAATTCTAGATGATAATTGAGCGATATCAGATTTACTCATCGCTTTATTAATGTACTCCATTTCTGGTGGAAGAACTCTATTGAAAATGATTCTTCCTGCTGTAGTTGTTACAACTTCTCCGTTTCTTAATACTTTTATTGGTTCAAAAAATTTTATATCATTTAAGTGATAAGCGCTGACTGCCAAATCATCATTACCAAATGCTTTAACTGCAGTTGATTCATCCCCTTTCATTAAAGTTAAGAAATAAATACCCATAGCCATGTCTTTCGCAACATTTACGATAGGCATTCCATCTCTTGGAGATAATAAATTATCTTTTGAGAACATTCTATTTCTAACTTCTTCTACAGCCTTGTCCGATAACGGTAAGTGAACTGCCATTTGGTCCCCGTCAAAGTCCGCGTTAAAGCCTTCGCAAGTCATAGGGTGAAGTCTAATAGCGTTACCTTCGATTAGCACTGGGTAAAAAGCTAAAATACTTTGCTTATGTAAAGTTGGAGCTCTATTAAGTAGAACAGGTCTATCTTTACTAACTTCTTCCAAAATATCCCAAACCTCATCACTTGCTGATTCGTAAATTGCCTTTGCTCTTGTAGGATTTGCTGCACTACCTCTTACTATTAGTTCTCTAATAATAAATGGTTTGAATAATTCCAATGCAATATTTTTTGGCAAACCGCATTGATGAAATCCTAATTCTGGACCTGAAATAATCACAGCTCTACCAGAATAGTCAACACGTTTTCCTAATAAGTTCTGTCTGAACCTACCTTGTTTTCCTCTTAACATATCCGATAGAGATTTATAAGGCATTTGTCTTGTGTTCAATGCTGGTGCACCAGGTTTGTGGCTGTTGTCCAATAAGGAATCTACAGCTTCTTGTAACATTCTTTTTTCGTTTCTTAGAATGATTTCTGGTGCTCCTAAAGAAATTAATCTTTTAAGTCTATTGTTTCTATTTATTACTCTTCTATACAAATCGTTTAAATCATATGTAGCAAATCTACCACCAGGTAACTGAATAATTGGTCTTAGATCAGGAGGAATTACAGGCAAAACATCAAGAATTACCCATGCAGGATTTACCCCTGATTTCATTAAACCTTTAAGAACTCTTAATCTCTGTATAACTCTAGATTTTTTTAACTGGGATTTGCTTGATCTTAAAACTTCTTCAAGATTTACAATTTCTGTTTCGAGATTTAATTTTTCTAAAAGATTTTTAATAGCTTCAGCACCCATGCCTGCTTCAAAAAAGAAAAGATTATTTTCTTCAAGTAATTGATGTTCTTCTTCTGATAGAGTGGAGCCATTAGTTATATTCTCAATCAATGATTTTAATTCAGAATATTTTTTATCTACATTATCTTGCTTTTGTTTAAACGCTGATTTTAATTTTGCCAATTGACTTTTTTCGTTATTAGCAATTCTTTCAATTTGAAGATCAGCTTTACTTTTAACTTTTTCTGTTTTTTTAACTTCATTCACTTGATCTGCAAATGCTTTCTGGGTTTCTTCTATTTTTTCCTTAAGTTCTTTTTCTGTTTCTGCTTCCTCGCTCTTTTTAAGATCTGCTAGACTTTCTAATGCCTCTTTTTGCTTAGTCTCATCCACACTTGTTACAACATATCGTGCGTAGTATACAACAGTTTCAAGTTTTTTCTGAGGAATATCTAAGATTAAAGACAATCTGTTTGGAATGCCGTTAGAAAACCAAACATGAGATACAGGAGCTGCTAATTTAATATGTCCCATTCTTTCTCTTCTTACTCTTTTATGTGTTACTTCAACCCCGCATCTGTCACACACGATACCTTTGTATCTTACTTTTTTGTACTTTCCACAGTAACATTCGAAATCCTTTACTGGGCCAAAAATTTCTTCAGCCATAAGCCCACCTGGCTCTGGTTTAAAAGTTCTATAATTAATTGTTTCTGCTTTTGTCACCTCACCAAAGGACCAGTTAAGAATGTCCTGTGGAGATGCAATAGAGATTTTAACGGCATTAAAGTCTTTAAGCATATTTTTTTAGTTAATAGTTATATTATTTAGCTATTAGCATTTAGCTTTTAGCAGATAGGTTTAATAATAAGTTAATTATTTTCTTCAATAACTTCTGTTGCTTCAGCCTTTGGCGTACCATTTCCAATGGAATCAATTATTTCTTCTAGAGCCATTTCTCCCATTTCCTCATCAATCTTGGCGTCAATTTTATCAAGTTTAATTGCAAGACCTGCAAGCTCTTTATCAAGAACGTTAAATGATTCAGGAACGTTAGGAGCTTTGATTTTTTGACCAGAAATGATTGATTTGTAAGCGGCAGCTCTTCCCACCACATCGTCAGATTTAATAGTTAACATTTCATGAAGAACTGTAGGTACTGCATGTGCTTCTAATGCCCATACTTCCATTTCCCCAAGCCTTTGACCTCCCATTTGAGCTTTTCCTCTTAATGGTTGTTGAGTTACAAGAGTGTATGGTCCAGTAGATCTTGCATGAACTTTATTTTCTGAAAGGTGATCCAATTTGAAGAAATGTTTAACTCCAACTGTTACCTTCTGGTCAAACTTTCTTCCGGTTCTACCATCGTATAAGTCGACTTTTTCTTCATAATCAACACCTTTTTCACGAGCCAAATCCAATAATGGCTGCATACTATATTTACTAAAAGGTTGAATTTCGACTTTGATTCCTAATTTGCTTGCCAATGCTCCAATATGGGTTTCAATAAGCTGTCCAATATTCATTCTACGAATCATAGATGCTGGGCCAAGAACAATGTCTACTGGTTGACCATCGGCCGTATGAGGCATGTCTGCTTCAGGAACAATCTTTGCAATAATTCCTTTGTCTCCGTGAAAACCTGTAAGTTTATCTCCAAGAGAAATTTTGTGAGTTTTTGCAACCCATACCTTTACTTGCTTTATAACACCAGCTCCAAGCTTTGCATGTTTTGCTCTATCTAAAATTTGAACTCCAACAACAACACCTCTTTCACCATATGGCATTCTTAATGAGTTATCTCTAACATCTCTTGCATATTCACCAAAAATTGCTCTTAAAAGTTTTTCTTCTGCAGTTAATTCAGTTTCACCTTTTGGAGCGATAATTCCAACAAGAATATCACCTGATTCAACACTTGCTCCAACTCTTATTACACCTTCCTCATCAAGATTTCTTAAAGCTCTTTCTCCAACTCCAGGAATATCTCTTGTGATTAATTCATCACCTAGTTTTGTTTCTCTTACTTCTTGAGCATATTCTTGAATATGAACAGAAGTTAATACATCATTTTTGACCATTTTATCTGAAAGAACGATAGCATCTTCATAATTATATCCATCCCAAACCAAATATGCAGTCCTCAAATTGACACCAAGAGCAAGCTCACCATTTCTAGTGCAAGGACCATCAATGATTGGTTGACCTTTAGAAACTTTTTGTCCTGGCAATACAAGAGCAATTTGTGTAAAGCATGTGTTTTGATTTGTTCTTACAAATTTTTCAACTTCGTACACTTTTTTGTATTTATCTTTTCCTGCACCATATTCAACTATTATTTTGTCGCTATCAGCTTCAATTACAGTTCCTTCTGCTTCTGCATAAACTGTTCTACCGCTAGCTTTTGCAGCTTCTTTTTCAAATCCTGTACCAACAATTGCAGATTGAGGATTAACTAAAGGCACAGCTTGGTTTTGGGTTTTTGCACCGTAGAAAGCTCTGTTAGGGTCATCATTTCCAACTGCTGGAATTAATGATAATCCTAAACCTGCAATTTGAGCAGGGCTAATATCAATATAATCAAGTTCTTTTGTGGCAATTTTCTTGTAGCCTTTTGCAACCCTTACATATGAAGTTTCTTGTACAATATTTCTATTCTCGTCCATTTCAATTGAAGCACTACCTATTTTTAGTTTTAATTCTTTATCTGTATCTAAGTAGGTAACTTCAGTATCAGCAAAAGGTATAAGTTTGATTGTTTCAACATCTGTTTTCTTAAGTTGATCTATTACTTTAGAAGTAAATTCGCTTCCTTTTTTTGCAATAACTTTTCCTCCTACCCTTAGATCTTCAGCAATTAACCTTCCTTTAAAGTTAGAAATTTTATCATTTTTCAAGTTAAATTCTTTGATTACTTTATGATATGGAGCTTCTAAAAATCCATATTCATTAATCTTTGCATAAACAGCAAGTTGGTTGACCATACCAATTCCAGGACCTTCTGGAGTTGTAATTGCGCAAAGTTTTGAATAGTGAGAATTATGAACATCTCTAACTGAGAATGTCGCTCTTTCTTTCGTTAAACCTTTTGGACCAGTAGCTGTAATTTTTCTTTTAGCCTCAAGTTCACTTAAAATATTTTCTTGATCCATGTATCTTAGTAATGCACTGCTACCAAAAAACTGATTAATTGCTGCACTTACTGGTCTTGTATTAATTAACATTGCAGGAGTAACTTTTTCATCTGATGAATAAGTACTCATTCTGTCTCTAATATTCTTTTCCATCAAAAGAACACCTACTCTAATTCTTTCACTTAAGATTTCATTGATACCTCTAATTCTCCTGTTTGAAAGACTGTCTATATCATCAGGAAGTTGAGTTCCATTATTAAGTCTTATAACTGCTTTGATTATTTCTACGATGTCCCTTCTTTTTAGAAGATAATCAGAAATTTTAATATCTTCTTCTATTCCAAGTTTTTTGTTTAGTTTATATCTACCAATTCTTCCAAGATAAAATCTTCTTTTATTAAAGAAAATATTTTCTAGAAATACCTTTGCATTCTCAAGTGTAACAGAATCTTCTGGTCTTAATTTTCTATAAATATCAATTAATGCCTCTTCGGTATTTTTTGTTACATCCTTTTTAAGGGTTGTATCAATATATTTGAATTCGCCAGTATCAGCATCGCCTATTGCTTTTCTGATTTCTGCATCTGTTCCATAACCAAGTGCTCTTAAAAGTGTAGTTAGTAGAATTCTTGGCCTTTTTTCAAGTAACTTAACGCTCATTACTCCGTATTTGTTAACATCAAATTCATACCATTTTCCTCTAAAAGGCATAAGTTTTGCAGAATAGATAGGTTTTTGAGAAGTAGATGCCTTACTTTCGGAAAATAATAATCCTTCTGATCTTAAAATCTGAAACACAACGACTCTTTCATTGCCATTAATCATAAAAGAAGCTCTTTCACTCATTATTGGCATGTCACATAGAAATATTCTTTGTTTTTTAATTTCGCCAGATCTTTTATTAAGTAGTTTTGCATTTACATAAACCGGAGCATCGTAGCTTTGTCCTAGAAGTTGTGCTTCTCTGAATTGAAGTTTTGGTTCACCCCATTCAACTGCTTCAAATGAAAGCACCCAGGTTGATCCAGTGTAGTCTTGTATAGGATTGATTTCATCGAATAATTCTTCAAAACCATTTTCAATAAAATCTCTGAAAAATTTTTTCTGAGCCTCCAGAAGATCCATTTCCAATGGAGTAGTTGGGTTTGTTGTGAGCTTGAGTCTTTTAGTAGGTTCAGCCATATTTGTATAATAATTGTGTTAAATAAAGCCCATTGATAAAAAGGGCATACAAAAAGGCGTACTTATGTTTAAGTACGTTAAATTTTTAATTTCAAATTAAGAATTTCTGAAAAGTTTCCTTTTCTGCTTGGTGAAAATCATTATTTCTCTGCAAAACTACGTTTCACTTTATAACACAAAAAGAAGCAAAAGACAAGTTTAAAGATCAAAATAATAGTAATTGTGAATAAATTCGAAATACTAAATCTGAAATTCTAAATAAATTGAAATCATAAATCACAAATTAGTTTCAAGATTCAAATAAAGTTAACTTGTTAATTCGTGCTGAGTTAATTTGTAATCACCAATTAACCTTTTACCAGTCAACTAATTGACACTTATTGCACTAACCTGAAGCTCTCTTGCTCTCTACCTCTTGGGCTCTTGTGCTTACTTACTTCCAGTCAGTAGGATCTATATTATTAACTACAGCATCTGCTTTAACTTCAATGTTAACAAGGTTAGCAGAAAGAGAGTTCTGACATTCACTTACATCTTTTTCTTGAGTACATTTTACATATTCAGTGTAGTAGGCTTTGGGTTCTTGAATTAATGTTCCAGTTTCATCATCAATATTGATTGCAAATACAGAATAGATGCCTACTGGTACAACAAGTGAAAAATCTCTAGTAATGGCTGAAACAGATGCACAAAATCTTGAACTTTTATTAGAAGTATTTTCAGCACAAACAAATTGATACTTATTAAATGATCCTCCTGATATTACAATTGGAACAACTGATCCTTTTATGATCCCAGACTTTCCATATTTCTCAAGTTGCTTTTTTAAAGAATCGTTATCTATGTTTAACTCTTCGTTCATAGCTTCAAGGTCTGAGATTTTATTCTTTAACTCATTTACTTGTTCACTTGTGGCTTCTTCACCTTGGTTTTTACCATTTTTAAAGTCATTAAACTCATTTTGTAGATCATTGTAGTCGTTCGTTTTTGCGTATAATGCAATACCCAAAACTATTGTAGATGCAATCAAAGTAAGAAATAAAATCACGACAAGAACTTTTAATAAATTTTTAACAACCTTTTTAAACATAACAGAATGTGTAATAGTTATATAAAAATTTTAGCATGAAGATCAAGTATTGTGGATATGTATTCAAAAGCGGGAGAACTGTTGAAAAGTTTCAATGCTATAAAGTTTTAAAGTAAAAAGGTTTTAGCGTTATATAATTGAAACTTTTCAACTTTCCAAACTAAACCTCTACTTTCACCACTTTTTTTGCATTTCGTTGCGCTTTAGCATAAACAATTTGAGTTAACCCCAAACCGATAAAAGTTGCAAGAACACTACTACCACCGTAGCTTATTAAAGGCAAAGGAACACCAGTGATGGGCAGAATTCCTATATTCATTCCTATATTTTGAAAAACATTAAGAATAATCATTGAGGCTACTCCAACACAAATAAGTCTTCCAAAAGTCCCAGAGTTTCTGCTGTAAGAAAGAATTCTTATTATAAGAATATAAAAAAGAAAAATTATAAAACTTCCCCCTATAAATCCAGTTTGCTCAGCAATACTTGCAAAAATAAAGTCTGTTTCAGGAAAAGGTAATAACCCAGAGTTGACTTGTGTTCCTTTCATTAATCCTCTTCCAAAGATTTGACCAGCTCCAACCGCGGTTTTTGATTGTTCTTTATTCCAGTTTATACTTAAATTTTGGTCATTATCATTCGAAAGATAACTTTCAATTCTAGTCTTTTGATAATCCAGTAGTAAATAGTCATAAGAAATTGTTAAAAAGGGAGTAATTGAAAGTCCAGTTAGTAAAAGTCCTAAAAAAATAAATAGATTTCCTTTTAAAAATTTGATCAAAATTGCTATAAAAATACTTATTAATGTAAGAATAAGTATTTTTAAATCTAGATTGATATTTAAGGTGATTATTTCCGGTTGAAAAATTGCAATGCTAAAAACTAGTCCTAGTACTAAAGTTATAAAGTAAATGAAGACAGTTTTGGTAAGTTTGATTAATGATAACAACATTAAAGTGTAAATAGCGCTTATTAGCAATGAATTTCCCAAAGAGTTCTGTTGAAATACCAGAGTAATACTTATAAATAAGCAAAAAAAACTTGTAGAAATTAAAATTATTTTTTGTAGATTATTCCTAAAGAAAATCTTTAGCAGCCCTGTATCGTGTTTTTGTTCATAAATATTATAGATTTTGCCTACGTTGCGTTTGAACTTATAACTTAGCAAAAAAGAAGTAGTAAGAATGATTGTAATTTTGGCAAACTCAGATGGCTGAAGAGTAAATCCACCAATAGCAATCCACCTTTTGGCGCCATTTATTTCTGCGCCAAAAATTAATACCCAAATAAGTAAAACAATATTTAGGAAAAAACAAAAAAGAATAAATTCCCATTTTTTCAAATGTTTTAAATCTACATTTGAAATAAAGATAAAAATAATCGTGCCGATTATGTAAAATAAAATCTGGTTCCAGAATAGTGGCGAAACACCTTCTTGTTTTACATAGGTTGTTGTAAAAATTGCCACACTTCCTGCGATAGAAATTAGTGCAATTAAAGCAACCATTATAGGGTCTAGTGGTTTTAAAAAAATTGAATTTTCTCTCAACGTAGAGCTCGAACTCTTAAATATATCTGTTTTAAACTTAATCTTACTTGAGGTTTTATTAGTAAGGTGACCTTTTTGTCTCTTTTTCATTGCAGGTAAGAAAGATTAGTTAGATTAATTAGTTTAATTATGCTACAATCACAAAGCTAAATTCAATTATATATGTTTATGGTTAACAGTCAAAAAAAGCTTAGACAACCAGTAGTTGCTGTAATGGGTCACGTGGATCACGGTAAGACTTCGTTTTTGGATGCAATTAGAGGAACCAGAGTTCAGGATAAAGAAGCAGGCGGCATTACTCAAAATACAAGAGTACACGAAGTAACTTTAAAAAATGGGTTTAAAATTACATTTATTGATACTCCCGGTCACGAGGCTTTTAGCAATATGAGAGAAAGAGGTGCTAAAGTAACAGATTTTGTAGTACTGATTGTTGCTGCAGATGATGGAATCCAACCACAGACAAAAGAATCTATAAAATTTGCACAAGATAATGGTGTGCCAATTATTGTTGCAATTAATAAAATTGACATTGCTGGAGTAAAAACAGAAAAAATTAAAAAAGAATTGGCAAGTTTTAATGTTGTAATTGAAGAGTATGGAGGTGAGACACTTTGTTTTGAAATATCTGCTAAAACAGGTTTAAATTTAGATAAACTTTTAGAAGGGATTGAGTTACTAACAGAAGTTTCTGAGCTATCGCCAAGAGCAATTAGAGAAAATACTTTGGCTGAAGCATTTGTATTGGAATCTTTGCTGGATAAAAATCTAGGGGCAATTGCAATTTGTATTCTAAAATCTGGAAACCTTTCCGAAAGAGTTTATGCAGTTACAAAAGAAGGTACATTCAAAATTAGAGCTTATTTAAATGAAAATTTAAAACAAATAAGTACTGTTAACGAATCAGCGCCTGTGATTCTTACTGGGCTTAAAAAAGAAATTTCAGCAGGTGATACTGTTTACTTCACACAATTGGAAGAAAATGCAAAAGAGTTGGAAAAAGAACTAATTCAACAAGAGGAACAATCAGAAAAACTTACGGCAGAATCAATTTTTGCACAAATGTTGATCAATAGAGAAGAGAAGAAGCAAGGAATAGAGCAAAAAATATTAAACATTATTTTAAAATCGTCTACGGTAGGCACTTTAGAAGCTATTAAAGTTCAACTCGAAAAACTGAATGCTGAAGATGCAAAAGTAAACATAATTGCATCGGGTACAGGATCTATTAAAGAAGAAGATATTTTTAGAGGCAAAGCTGCCAAGGCAATCGTTGTTAGCTTTCAACTTCCAATAGATACAAAACTTCAAATGATTGCAAAGCAAGAAAAAGTATTAGTTAGAAACTATGAAATCATTTATGAACTGGTAGATGAACTGGCTGATGTTCTGGATAGCTTAGGCTCTCCAATAGAAGAAGAAATTGAAATCGCAAGAGCGAAAGTTAAGCAAGTTTTTGAATTGAGCAATAAAAGCTTTGTGGCAGGTTGTGAAGTTACTAAAGGTACAATGCTGAAGGGCTTTAGGGTAAAAGTAGAAAGAAAGGGAATAGAACTTGGTAAAGGTAAAATTTCATCTTTAAGACAAGGTAAGAATGAAGTTAAGGAAGTTAAAAAGGGCCTAGATTGCGGTATTCTATTAGATCCTCAAATTCCAGATATACAAGAAGGGGACGAAATAATTGCCTTCAGAATTGAACGGACCTAACCATTACCCTTGTGCTTTATGGAATTTATAAAAGATATTAAGATCTTAACTCTTGCAAGTCTAATTATTTTAGCAACTTCTTGTGCTGAAAAAGACTATACGGCATTTATAGCCAACGAACAATATCTTGTTTTTGGACTTTCTGAAACAGATGCAAACATTCTATCTCAATATTCAGGGGTACCAACTAATCTATTCTCCAAAATGTATTGTAAAACTGAAGTTGAAATTAATGAGGATATTTCGATTAGCACGGTAGAAATTTTTACTGGTGAGTTAAATGAAGCATCTTTTCAAAAAATTGGAGCGATTGAATCTTTAAGATTTGATGGATCTGAAGAAGCATTATCCTTTACAATGAATGGTAAAGTCATTGAATTGAGATCAGATTCAACTGATATTGCGCATCGAATAATGGAATTTTGTTCGGAAGACAGTGTTTCTGAAGCATAAATCAAACAGGAAGGTTTGAGGATATGCCTCAAACCTTCCTGTAGGTTTCTTTAACACTAAAGTTTAACTAAACGGATTTTGCATAGTCCTCACTTTTACAAGTTCCGCTAAAGATGATTTTTTTACTTCTACCTTCTTCATTGCGATATCTTTTGATATATAGCCCCTTTCGGTAACAGTTATATTATTAGAATCCGATTCAGATACATCTGACATTACATAACCTTCTTTATTTGCAAGACACCAATATATACCTTTTCTTAATCTGATCTTCATTCTACCTTGTGCGTTTGTTAGATAAACACCAACCTGCTTGGCATCTCTATAAAATCTTACACTTACACCAGGTAGTCCTTTTTCTGTATCTAAATCAATAACTCTACCTAATCTGCTTAAAATCAAACTTGTAGCCAGTTGCAAAAAGTTAATTATAAAAAGACCAAAGTATGCAATTATTATCAAGCTGTTTATAACATTTGGGAAAAGTGTAAACACATAAACACTATAGAAAAATCCAATCAACATTAATGCTGTAAGAATAACTCTAACCGTTTTTATTACCTCAGCTTTGTAATAAAATCTAAGTTTATTTATCAAATTTGGTTTTTTCCCAACTGGAGTTAAAGCAATATCTTCCAAAAATTCAACACTTTTACCTACTTTCTGGATATCAAACTTCTTACTAAATAATTCATATCCCTGTGCTTTAACTTCCACAGTATACGTGCCGGATTTCTCTAGAAGAATTCCATATTTACCTTCCTCATCAGAAATTACTCTAGTGATCATTTCTTTATCTTTAAAGACAGTAATATAGGCAAAAGGAATAGGTTTGTATTTGTTAACATCGAATATGAACCCCCAATATTTTTTCTTTTTTGGAATTAATATTCCATAAAGGATTCCTAGTCTTGAACTAACTTCTCTTAAGGCAAATGGTGTGCCACCTGCAAAACTTAGAGTGTAGATAATTGTAAATGCAGTTAAAACGGCACCAAGACCGGCAGGAATTAGAGCATTTATGTCAGTTCTATATCTAAGATCAACAAAATCAAGATTTAAAATTTCTTTCACCTCGCCTTTTTCATTTCTTGCAATTAACTGTAACTGTGTGTCTTTGTCTATATAAATTTCTGCTGAACCATCTAATGCAAGATTTTCTCCTATCCCTATAATATCAACGGAAGTTGCATTTTCTGTTTCCCAGATTACTCTATACAAAGCTCTAGTATTAGTTTCCGATAATTTTTCTGCTTCAAATTTAACAATTACTACATCTTCCACTATTTCACTTGTCAACTCGACAGGTTCTTCGTAAACCTCAACTGTTAATGTTGATCTCAAATTACCATAAGGGCCTTCTCCATCCAGATAAAAAGTAGTAGTTTTTTCTAAAGTTAATTTGGTTTCACCATTAGTTGTAACAGCCCCATAATCTTTGTCGTCTGACCGTAGTCTTAAGATATTAAGGTTTGAAGATGTCCAACTTAATGAAAACTCTTCACCTTTTAGAACTTTATATTTATCAGATTTAAATACTAACGAAGGAATTACGGTTATGTTGTTATTATCGATGGTGCCAATAAAGTTTATTGGCTGAGATACAGCACTACCTTCGTCGTTATAAGCACGAAGATAATAGGTTCCCAAAACATTTGCTGTTGCGTTGGTAATTATTGCCTGACCATTAATAATTTCAGCGTTTGTTACATTAAATCCTGGAACAACTTGATTGTCAGATAATCTTCTTAGTTCAATATTGACTGGTTGACTACCTTCAACTGGGTTGTTCAAAAGATCCAAGGCATTTACAGCAAAACTAAAATTATTCCCAACCAAAACGGTTTCTGGTTCGTTAGCTATATCCATAGAAAACCCTCTATCGGTATCGTTTAGGTAAGCAGAGTAGGAGAAACTTATATTTCCTATGACAGGAGTTGAACCTTTAGTCATAGTCACTCTAAATTTAATACGGTAGTCTTTTGTAGGAAAGTTTACAGTGCTACCAACAGCAACAGGATACCATGTTAAGCCTCCATCATTGGATACTTCATATGAAATACCCCCTGCATTAATTAATGTTTCTACGCTATCGAGAGTGATAAAGTCTGCATCTAACCTTCCTTCGATTTGAGCATCAATTTCACTACTTGCAATACCAGAAGCTGCAAAATCTCTATTTAAATTGTAATCATATACACCATGCCTTGCTAAAACTGCTCTTAAAGATCCATATCCAGTCATGTAAAAGTCTCCAATCTCAGCAGGGTAAAGATCATTATTAATATTTAGATTTAAGATTTGATCATCAAATCTATCAGTATATGTATCGTTTATAGAAAGGTAAATCATTCTTCCTGATACAGTCGAAATGAAGAATTGACTTCCAACAGGATATTGACCAGGTAAGTACTCCATATCTGTTCCAAAGTCATTTACATCTTCATAGGTTGCCAATACTGTAATAGTATCATCGGCCAAGTCAAAAGTACCTTGATCGTTAGTAATGGCCTCAACTCCTCCAGGATAAGAATAAACAATATTATTGTTTTTATCCTTCACAAATGTTGAAACCATGTTTTTGCCTGGTCTAATGGTTACAGAATTATCACCAAGGTTTACAGGTGTAGCGTTATCGTTTATTTTATATATGCCAGCTTGAAAATCTCCAAACCATACAGTATTTGTTGCTTCATCAAGGTAAAGTCCTGTAGGAATAGGTAATAAACCGCTACAAGAACCGCTTGAACAAGAGTATGTGAAGCCAAATCCATAGGTCATTGTTTCATCATCTGCTGAGGTTGTAAAATCTCCTGGTCTAACATATCCGATTCCTGCTCCATGTGTAAAATAAACCCCGTAGTTAGGGAGACTTCTTTTGTCAATCTGAAGCATGTAAGTTTCATAATAAGACTCGCCATTGTAAATTACATAGGAGTCGTAGCCATCAGTGATACTAGTTCCAAAGTTGATCCCTAGCAATCCGGTACCTGCAGCAACCCAAACGTGATATTCACCATTTACATAAATTTCTTCAATTTCACTAATTTTTGCATTTTGAAAGAACACAACAGGGAATCCAGAGAAATCATAAGCACCGAATGTAGTTTCTATTCCCGTTCCAATATTATAATAGCTAAAATTATCTTCATCTTTAGTTACCCAAAAGCCGTTCGAACTACTTTGAAAAATCTTGTTTTTAACAGCATATCCACCATATTGTGGTGCAAATCCTCCTGTTAAAACAGTTGTTCTTGAAGGATTCATAGCTTCTTTTAGTCTTAATACTCCATTTCCCCAGATCAAGTCAGAAGATACTATATCATGATCATCATGATTATCGAATGATTCTGTTTTTACAATATTTATTGCATTTTGATTAGGATCTTGAGCTACAATTTCAAATGTAATAGTTTGATTCTTGCTTTGGGTATTTGTATCATTGCCAGAATTATCTACAGCTCTTACTTCAGCAGTATGTGCCCCCAAACTCAAGCCTTCCAAAGGTAATGAGAATAACTCTTCAGTACTGTTATTAGAGCCATCTAATGGAGGCATTGTTAACCAAGATCCACCGTCAATTCTATAGTAAATGGTTTGAATATTTGATGTTTTCTGACCAGGATCGTCTTTCACTTTTCCTTGTAAAGGAGGGTCTTGGTCAGTAGTAGGATCTGGAATTATTGATTGAAGCTGAATATTGGGAGCTAAAGTATCAACGCTATCTATTACTATTCTGTCTATTGTTTGGCCTTCCCCAAGAAGTGATGATGCTCCAGTAAAAGCACCAAGAATATTGCCCACTGAGTCAATAGTTCTAACTAATATTTGCTTGTTACCATCTGCTAAAAGAGTAGTTATGGAGAAGCTAAAGTCTTCTGTAGGTTCGTCAAAAGCTCCATCAATTGGTGTTGTATTAGTCCAATCGTTTTCAAAACCACTGCCTTCAGCAAAAATTCTGTATTGTACATTGGCTATGTTTACATCGGTTTCAACAGCTGTTCCGTTATAGTTAAGTGTTGGGGTTACGGTCATATCAATCGGTGTTTGTCCCAGTGTTGTAACGCTTTGGATAGTTGGAGCCACTGCGTCAATTATTCCAGTAAAAGGGTAATCTTGAGTTAAATTTACAGAGTTGGTAACAGTGATAACTATATCGTAAGTTGCTCCATCAGTAAGCATATTCCCATGGTCATCAAAGGTTAAGGTAAAGTCTTCGTTATTGGAATCAAAGAAAAGGTCATTTGCTGAAGCAGTAATTGGTGATTGAACTGCTTGATTGGGATTAGTAACTGAAAAAGTTGCAGTAACATTGCTTATTGTTGATTCCGGATCAGACGCAGTACCAGTGAATATCATTCTATTTCCTCCTATACCAGAGTAGCTTTGGGTAAAAGTTATACTAGCAGGTGTACTATCTGGTGCCGGACCGGTAAGAGTACCCAATAAAGATAGATCATCAATTGTAAAACCTCCAGTAGCTGTTGTGCTTACAGCTTGTCCCTCTGCATCAAAGTGAAATCGAACCTGAAAAGTACTGGTTGGAGGCGTTGCACCAAGCAAAGAATCAATATCAATTGTTGCAGCAACGTACGTACCAAGAATTGAATTTGTTCGAAGATTATATGCTTCAATCCATTCACTAGTGTTTGATGCCCTTATGAATACTCTGTTAAGGTCTCCAAGTGCTGGATTATCATGGTGCCACATATATTGAAATTGAAGTTCAAGATCTGTAGCGGTTTGATAATTACTCAAGTCTCTAGTTAGTACTAAATCTGTCTGTGCACCCCCACCATCAACTGAATCCAAGGTTGCAGCTCCATTACCGGCAAATTGAAAACCTCCTCCCTGTAATCTTAATCGACCATAACTTATTGTTATATCCCATTCAGATCCAATTGTGTCAGTCATGGGACCTTGTTGTACACCTTGGTCTATCGTTGTTCCAACTCCATCTTCAAATTGTTCCTGGTAAATTGTATGTTGTCCGCCTGGTATATTTATAGAATACTCAGCTACAGGCCAATAATTACTATTTTGATCAACTGCCCTCAAATAAAAAGTATGCACACCTGGAATTCCCGCTACTGTTCCAGTTGCTGCAGAACCATCAGGTTGAATTGATAGATCTGAAGGACTGAACCAACTTCCATTGTCAAAATTGTATTCTAATGAAAGAATTTGTAGCTCCGTGACATTAGTAGATGCTCCGCTAACAGAAATATACGATCCATTGTCAATTGCATTAACTGTAATTTCGGCTCCTCCACAATCCATAGTTCCGTTAATAGTATCGGAAACATAAGAATTACCAGGTGATTCTAGGTTAAATTGATCGAAGGCTCGTGCTTCAATAGTGTGTGCACCGCAAGCTAGAGTATTTGCATAAACTCTTGCAGCCACAAAATCAGTTCCGTAATTTCCAAATTCTTCGGGAGCAAGTGTCCAGTCCCCTCCATCAATTCTATACTCAAGTGCCTGTACATACTCTGGTCCTGAGTTATCTTCAGTTGCTTGAACAACAACACCGTCCTGATCAGGGATTAGAATAACTGTTAAGTAGTTGGGTCTTGTTAATTGAACCATTAAATCACCTACTGGCCATGTATCTGTGTTTATATCGACAGCTCTAAAGTAAATATTATTTGTTCCTGGAGGTAGATCATTGTAGTAAAAATTTGCAACTACAAGGGTGTCAACTCCGTATGTTCCTTGACTTGCGGGGATTTGTATCCAGTTTGCTTGATCGGTACTCCATTCAATAGAAGTGATTATTAATGCACCTGCAGAATCTGCATAAAGTTCGTAGTAGTTTATTGCATCTGTGCCACTAAGGGTAACTTCGGCAGAAGCAGTAATAAACTCTTTGGCAATTACTAGTGTACCGAACCAAGCTAGCACTATAAAGGGAATTAGTAGGGCGTATAAATATTTTGATCTCATTTTATAATAGAATTAAAGGCTATAATTCCAGTATAAAGTTTTTAAATGTTACTTCAAGTATTTTTTTACTCCCTCCAAGATAAATATCATGACTTATCTTCTAACCATTTTTGAGCTGACAGGGCTGCCATGCAACCTAAACCCGCTGCGGTAATAGCCTGCCTGTACTTTTCATCTTCAACATCTCCACATGCAAACACCCCTTCGACATTAGTTTTAACATGATCAACTGCAGTTATATACCCCCTTTCGCTGGTTGAAATACTGTTTTTAAGAAATCCAGTAACTGGGATGTGGCCAATTGCCAAAAATAGCCCATCTACCTTTAGCTCAAATTCTTCATTTTTTACGTTATTAAATAACTTAACTCGATCAACCTTATCTTCTCCCAAAACTTCTTTTACCTCAGTATTCCAAATAATTTCAATTTTAGGATTATTTAAAGCCCTTTCTTGCATTATTTTGCTTGCCTTAAATTCGTTTTTTCTATGTATGATATAAACCTTTGAAGCAAATCTTGTTAGGAATGAAGATTCCTCCATAGCAGAGTCGCCACCTCCAATAACGGCTACTGTTTTATCTCTGTAAAAAGCAGCATCGCATGTTGCGCATGTTGAAACACCTTTCCCATAAAATTTATCTTCTCCTGGAATTTCAAGTTTTCTTGGCGTTGCTCCTGTTGCAATAATTACTGCTTTGGATCTAAATTCTTCACTTGAAGTTTTTACAATTTTTTCTTTACCTGAAAGATCAACAAAAGTTGCGTCATCATATTTAAATTCTGCGCCAAACTTTTGTGCTTGTTTTAGCATTTTGTCCATAAGTTCCGGACCCTGGATTCCTTCTGGAAAACCTGGAAAATTTTCTACTTCAGTTGTATTCATTAATTGTCCTCCCCAAATTACGCCAGTAATAACTAAAGTTTTAATACGTGCTCGCGAAGCATAAATTGCTGCAGTTAAGCCAGCTGGTCCTGAACCAATGATAATTAGATCAAACATATTCATAAATTAAGGATTATTGTAAATAACTAATGACTAATAAAATAATATTACTAAAGTTTATTAGTAATATTAAGATTTTGTCATTATTTATCAAGGTTTCTATTCAAAAAATCCATATAGATCATTTTGTTTGCCGCACCTGTTATTCTATCAACTGGTTTACCATCTTTGAAGAGAATAAGAGTAGGAATTCCTTGAATGCCGTAAAGACCAGCAATTTCAGGATCGTGGTCTGTATCAAGCTTTCCAATTTTTACTTTACCATCCATTTCTTTTGCAATATCTTCGATTATAGGAGCAATCATTTTGCAAGGTGTGCACCATTCAGCCCAAAAATCTACAAATGTAAATCCAGACTGTATTTCAGCATTGAAGTTATCCTTATTTAGGTGAACAAGAGCCATAAAATTGTATTAAAAATTAAAAGTGTAAAGTAAAACTATGATTAAAGATTCAAGAACTATGATAATGAACAATTTAAATAATTTACAATTTTCATAGCTCAAAATCCTCAGCAGATTTGGAAATTTTTCAAATTATAAATTGAAAATTACAAGCATTAGCTTACTTTAAAAAATCCATTAACCAACTCTTCAAACTTTTTCATCTTTTTATCTTTGCTTTTTTGTTTAAAACATTCTTCACATTCTTCTCGTAGAGCGTCAGTTGCGAGTCTTGCGAGGGCAGAGCGTACTGCTGAAATTTGTTGAGAAATGCTAACAGCATCTCTTTTTTCTTCTACCATTCGTTCAACACCTTCGAGCTGTCCTTTGATTCTTTTTATTTGGATTTTAATATCAACGCAATTGTCTTTTTGCATTCCAAAATGATAATATACTCCCAGGGGGTATGTCAACTAGAAATTTAAAATTTGGTTCTCGTCAGGATTTTCTTTGTTTATTTTGATTTTTAGTTCATCGCCAACTAAATATTTTTGCTCCAATTTATTAACAAATTCCTGGTCTTTAGTATCAGTTTCAGAATAACTTGATGTGTAGTTAAGGTTTTTATAATTATATTTGTATCTCAAATCTATAGTGTACAAAATATTATTTGATTCGGCAGGTGCTTTAAAAACAGTATATTTAGTAATCTCGGCATCAATTTTTTTCCATTTATTGCTAGGTAGTAAATTCAAGGCGATAACAATAATCAACAGCAAAATCAGTACAATTAGAATTGGAATAAAATATTGCTTCCTATATGTTAGTTTATTCATAGACTAATTATACAAGATCATTTAATTGTTTTTGAGGAAGATGAATTTTTTTGGGAGTTATAATTAATAAAAATATAGATATTATAAGGCAAATTGCACCTATAGCTCCAAATGTATGTTCATATCCGATTCTATCAGAAAGAAATCCGGTTACTAAAGGACCAATAATGTATGAAAACGAAATGGTCATCCGTGCAATGCTAAGTAAAAGCATTTCGGCTTCTTTGGATCTCTTGGAAAGGTCGCTGTAAACTGCTTCGTTAAGTGGAAATGCAAACCCCACAAAAAATGCCGAAATCGTAATAATTATATAAATCATAGGTTCTGACGGGTTAAGAAAGAAGGAGGTTAATAAAAGTGACGCAATTAAGACACTTATTTGTGAAATAAATTTTTTTCTTGTTTTAATTTTTAACCTAATGGTTAAAGATTCACCTAGAAGCATCGCGCAGCTATTTAGAACTATTATTAACCAAGCAGTATTTTCTGATAAGCTTACCCCAAATAAGGCACCTATAGTCCAATAAGTTGATGTAATCAAGCTTACACAAAATCCTAAAAAAACTATTGGGTAAATTTTTTCTCCAAGTATTTCTATTATTTTCACTTCTTTTACAATCTTAAAAAAGTATTTCACTTCAGAAGTTTCTTTTATGATACTTTTGTTTTTGGGGCTTTTTAGAATTAGACTTGCCAAACTAAGAGCCAGTATTTGAATACCAATAACGACAACAGCCAATTTATTTTCGGATTCCTTAAGTAAATAAGCTCCTAGTATTGGAGCAATTATCATTGTTAAATCCCAACCAGATGACAAAATTCCCCATGCTTTAGAAAATTCATTTTTGGGTTCTTCGGTTACAACAAAATCTTGTTGCGAAAAACCAATAAATTCAAAGTATATTCCCCAAACGATACTTGCGAATGTAAACAGTATTAAAGGATAGTGGTTGCTTGCCAAATGAGTTAATAAAGGAAAAAGTGTTGCCAAAGCAATTCCAGTAACTAACATCGGCTTCCAAGATCTGCTTTTAAATATTTGAGGAATTATTAGATCCATTACAATCCCAGCTACAGAAGAAAATGCCATTATAATCCCCATTTGAGTATTAGAATTAAGCTTCTGCTCTGCAAGTACTGGAAAAACATAAGCCATTATCCCGTCTGCCAATAAAATTAAAAAAACAGGAATAACGAACCTACTAAGTTTACTTTTAGAAATATAATTGTTTTTGTATCTAGCTCTCATAATCAATACTAAGTTATCATATTTGTAATTGTATTGGAACTGGGAGCTAATAGTATTAGAATGAGTGTAACGTTCTTTTACAGAATAATAAATACAAATTTTTAATTTACAAGTATCAATTTTCAAATCAGGCTTTTGAAAATTCTTTAAATTGTAAATTGATAATTTTAAATTTACTTTTTACATTCTTAACTATGTTAAAGTACAAGCGCTATATTTTTCAGGGTGGAGTCATTTTTTTAATTTGTCTTACTCTGATTGTATCCACTTTTTTGATCTCGCAAACTGATTTTTACATTAAAGATATTTCAGGAACTGATTTAGCTGGGAATAAAATTACAAATACTATAAATGTTAGTGGTGATGGTAGAATTTATTCAAGTCCAAATATGGTAACAATCAGTTTTACTGCAAGTGAACTTACAGACACATCAAAACAATCACTTGAAAAAGTTAATGAAAAAATTAACACAGCAAAAGAAATACTTAAAGATAAAGGAATAAAAGATGAAGATATTCAAACCACTGATTTATCTATTTATCCAGAATATGATTATAGTGGTACTAGATCAGTTCTAAAGGGACAAAGAGCTTCTCAAACGATTAAGGTTGATGTAAAGGGTATCGAAAATTCCATTAGCAAAGCATCAGAGATCGTTGATGATATTGCAAAGATCGAAAATATTCAGATTAACTCAATAAGTTTTGATATCGAAGATAAAACCGAGCTATTTGCAAAGGCAAGAGAATTAGCATTTGAAAAAGCAAAGAGTAAAGCAGAGCAGTTGTCCAAGCTATCTGATGTAAAGCTGTTAAAACCTGTGTCAATTACAGACAATGCGGTTGATTATCAACCACCAGTATATTACTCTGCAAATGCTTTCCAAGAATCTATGGCTGCAGATGCATCAAGGGATACTGGCATTTCTGGAGGACAGTTGGAGATTTCTTTAACAATTAACGTACTTTTTGCGATTGATTAATTGAAGAATTAGAATAAAAAAGGGTTTCGACTATGTCGAAACCCTTTTTTGATTTTATTACTTCCAATCTTAATAAAGTTTGTAAGCTAGTAATAGTTTGGCAATTTTATGAAAACAATAATAGTCATACTTTAAGCTACAGCTATGACAGCTCCCATCATTAAGTAGATAATCAAACTATAACCAGATTCCACTGCCCAAAGCTTTTTTCTTGCCATTCTAAATAAAGTATTTGAAAAAGATGCAATTACGACTAAAAGCCACAGCATAAATCCCGTTAATAAACCGGCAGGAACTTCTTTTAATTGATTAATAGTTCCAACATAAGGAACTAAAATAGCTATAATCACTGCTGTTATTAGATTTAGAAGAACAGTTATGAATAAGGGCATCATGCTAGCTTCTTTCATCTGTTTTTCTGTAAGGCCCACCAATTTAATCCATAATTTCCCTGTAGGCACATTGGGCATATAGTAAACAAAACCCACCACCATAGAAAGAACTGTTGCGATTAAAACCACAAGAACATTTACTTCGGACTCTAGGATTGTTATATCCATTAGAAAAAAGTTAAAAAGTAAAAGTGTTATTTATAGAATAAACGATGAAATAACATTGTACAAGAAGGCATGTTAAAATAAGCCTAATAATTATTTAGTTTGCGTAAATGAATATCATAATTAATAGTTGGCCATCGACAGGCGGAACTACCGTCGGTCTTTTGTTAAGCTATTTTCTAGGCTATAAACACCTGGACTCGTCTGAAGCATTTAAACTTTTAGCTTCAGAGGTATACGGAGCTAACAATTTGCAAGCATACGGTAGATTTGAAATAGATTTTGGAGCTTATTGGGATAAAATCTGGGAAAATTACATTCTATGGAAAATCAAAAATGATGATGAGGTTGTTATAAGTGGGAGAATCACAGGCTTTTTTGCTGAGGATATAGAAAATCTGATAGAGATAATGCTGATTGCAAACACACAGGCAAGAATAGGCAGATCGGGAAATAAACGCACATATGTTGCAGAACAGGATAATTTTACCAGACAACGATGGTTTACCAGATACAATATAGATCTATTTAATCTTTCCCAAATAGAGCTAAACTATGATTTGATTATAGATAATAGCTACATGAAGCCTGGCGAGGAACTATTTGATATCTTCGAATTTTTAAAACAGAACGAATTTTTTAATGATTTGCAATATAGTGACGAAACAGATACTAGGGTTTTAGATATTGTTCAAAATTTTTCTAAATATGGAATTCGGTTTTTTCTTAACAAGCAAGCCCAAGAAGGAAAAATTGTTCATCCTGCACAAGTTTTAAAAGAATGGAATAAACACTTTAAAAAAGAAATTGATGTTTTGCCAGAGCCTTTCAGAATGGTAGTAAAGAAATATCAATAGAGTAGGAGCTTAAAGAGGTTATTTATAAACTAAGAATTATTAAAAGTGCAAAGCCTATACAAATAAGTCCATAAATCCAGGCAAATTTAGCTCCAACTTCTACAAACTCTCTTCTTTTTACAAATTTTTTTGTAAAAATTACAACAAGGCCTTCTAATACAAACCAGATAGATATAATTACACCTAGTAGTTTTTCTATTTGACGATCTTCAGAAAGTTTTATTATAAGCACAGAAACAGGAACGACGATTAAAAGCCCTAATAACACAATAAGGTGAGCTAGTTGTGATTTACTTAGATTTTTCATAAACACTAATTTTTCTAGAGTTCTCAGAAAGGACTTTTAATTTTACAATATAAATCTTTGTTTTTTCAAACTTAAAATCCAAAGCACTCATTACTGAAGGCCATTCTATTGAAACAATATTATCTTTTTTAAGATAGCTTTTTAGATTTAAAGTTTCTAAATCTTGTTTTGATTTAATCCTCCAGGCATCTATATGAATTAGTTTACCTTCATGATATTTCACTGAATAATTATATTCATTTAAATAAATGTAGGTTGGAGATTTAATAATCCGATCTATTTCCAAAAATTTTCCAAAACCTTTTGTAACTTGTGTTTTGCCGGCTCCAAGTTCACCATCTAAAAGAATAATTATTGGATTAGATGATTTATTAAGATTGATAATTTCTGATAAAATTTCACTTCCAGCTTGAATTGTTTGCTCAGCTGAACTTGTTGTAAATTCAGCGATTTTATTTAAACCTTCTCTATCATTAGAGTTTACATGAGCTTTATTGCCAAGCATTATGTTACCATGGCGGTAGGCGGTTAACTCATCAGTGGTAGTATCTATTACAGTAGATGGTGGGTTATGTGGAAGCTGACTTGCATCAATAATCAATCCAATCATTTTTCTTTGTTTTTCTGAAATATTTTGCAAAATATCTTCAATGTTATAAGGTGTTTTTTTGCCTGCAGAATTTGCAGATGTTGATGTGACCGGTTTTTTGAATTTATTCAAAAGCTTTAGTATAAAATCATAATCTGGAATTCTTATACCCAATGTTCCTTTTTCGGATTCAAGTCTTTTATCAACCAAATTTTTTGATTTTGAAATTATGGTTACTGGCCCTGGAAGAAAATTTGAATAAATGTTTTTTGCAGTATCGTTAATTTCTACGATAGTTTCCGCCATATCTTTATTTGCGACTGCAACACTAATTGCTTTACCTTCGGGTCTTTTTTTATATTTTAGAACTTTTGTAACAGCATTCGAGTTAGTTGCATCTACGCCAACGCCATAACAGGTCTCCGTTGGATAAATTACAATTTCACCATTATTTAAATACTCAATTGCTTTGTTAATAGCTTTTGGATTTTTAATATCAACTATTTCCATGAAGATTAGTTAGATTTTCTCGTTTTTACGAAGAATAAAGACATAGACCAGAATCCGCTTGAGATCATCAAAGTGCCCATTCCTACCATAACTAAATCAAAGTATTTTTCACTTATATTTGCAATTAAACCTGCAGCTAAGCTAAAAATTACTATAGAAAGGCTCATTACTGTATCATAAGCGCCATATTCCAATCCTTCCTTGCCAGAATCAAGGTTTTTTGCAAACAATTTTCTCCAGTTTACAAGATTCATTGCAGAACCTAGTCCAATGAAAAATTGTAATACAAAGAATAAAAGTGGTGAGGAAATTAAAGGATAAAATAGAAATGGTGCACCCATAAATAAATTCCCTGCTGTTAAAAACAGAATATCATCCCTATCTTTTTTAATTCGATCGGTAATTATTCCAACAGGAATTTGGAACCCTCCTTTTGCAAGGTTATAAATTGCAACTCCAACTCCAACAATTTCAACTGCATTTTCGTCTAATTTAGTTGCTAGGTAAAGTCCAGCAAGACTTGTAATTACAAGGTATAACCCCCAAGTAAAAATATCAGAAAGGGTTAAAAAAGCTATTACTTTATTAATTTTAAAATCTTTTTCTTTTTGTAAGTAAGTTTTCTTTTCGGTTGACATTATAAGTTATTATAATTGATTTTTTGGTTTAGAGCGAAAGTGTACTTAAACCATTTTCAAAAACTGTTGCATTTTTATTTTAAAAGATGCTCCAACTGAACTAATTCGTGGATCATACTTTTTATTTACAGAGTGAATGGCCTTAAAATCTTTTCCCTTTGGGAATATTCCTAGCTCTAATTGTGCTCCGCTGCCAATATACAAGTTAACTGCGGCAATGTTATAGTTGATTATTTGTTCTTTCCCATTAACTAGTCCTGGAACTTTTTGGTAAAGATTCAAGGCTACTTTATAGAAAGTACCATTATCTTCACCCACGCCATTACTAAATGCAATACTTACTCTATATGGAACTTCTCCTACAACAGATTTATATACAAACAAAACTCTTTTATTGTAAAAATCAATTATTAATTTGTCAAAATCCATGTCTCGAAATCCTTTCTCTGCATTTTCAGCTATAAATTCGAATGGCTCCTTTGAAGAAATGTTTGATGAAGGTAAGGCCTTGTTTACAAGCTCCGCTATTGTTTTAAAGCTTTCAGTCTGAGATGTAAGTAGTTCAACCAATGAATTAATCGTTTCTTTCCCTTTTTCAGACAATTGAACTTTCTGTGGGCGCTCCTTTGTCACTTTTTCATAGACTTTATCAAATATATCGTCAGGCATACAAATAACACTATCTAATTCGGGCTCATCCATATAAAAAATTTGAAAATTACAGGATTATAGCAGCATAAATTTAGAAGTATCAATCATTTTCTGTTTTGATATCTTTCAATGAGAAGAATTAATATGATATCTATGATTGTAAAAATTGCTGTACTAAATTGATCAAAATAAAAGCTGAAAATATCTACAACAGCAACATTCAAAATAAGTGCAAGTTGAATGTAATCCAATCGTCTCTTATTTTGGGTGCTGATTGAATAAAGCAAAACTATAGCAATAGCAAAACTCAAGATATTTCTTGAATAAAAAAGCACAAGTTCTGTTGCCAGCAATCCATGCAATTCTTTAATTTGTAAGAATTCATAATCCTTAATTTCAGGAAAAATTGTGATTAATAAAAGCACTAATGTTTGGATAATTGAACTAAATGCCCTAAGAACCAAGAATATGGTTAAAGTTTTAAGAAAATGTGTATTTTTTATTATTGTGTCAGTAAATCTATTTGCTTGTAGTTCTATTTTTTCAAAAAAGTTAGGTGTTTCGTTAAATCCATTTTCTTGAACTATTTCCATTAACAATTTAGCAAGCTTAACTTCCTCTTTGCTTTTTGAGCTTTTAACAATTTTGTTTAGTTTTAAAGTTAAATTTTCATATTCAGATTTAGAAATTTTCTTTTGGGGATTAATTTCAAAAAGTTCCAGTATATCGTTTAGATTTGAAGTTGAGTTTGTTTTTGATTTTTTCTGAATATAAAAAAAGTAAAGAAGATTTAGTAAAAAAGTGATGTATATGATTGGTGCAGCTGGTTTATAAAAGTAATCATTGTTTGCTGTTATAAATTTGCCAACTTCGTCAATAAATAGTCCCCAGCCAATTCCCGCCAGTATTGATACAAAATTTAAAACGTTTTTGCCTTTATACAAAACGGCAAGGTAAGTTGCAATCAGTAAAGCAACGCCGCCCCAAAGAACGTGTGCAATATGAAGGCCAAGGCCAGCAATTTGAGGATAGCTTGTAATTTCTAAAAATATTCTGGTTACAATAATTGTGCTTGCTGCAGAAATTACTATAACTAAAAAGTAGTGTTGTGCTTTAGAGCGTAGGGTCATGCTAGCTACTTAAGTTATTAGTGGCATAGTTATGCCAATTTACTTCTGTCTGAACTAAATTTGTTAATTTCTCAAGTGTACCATATCCGATTGAACCAATAAAAATAGTGACCTCACGAGCTTCATCATAGGAGTCCAGTTGAGCGGTCTGTACAAATAACACTCCGGGTAAGGCACCTTTGATAAAGAAGTTTGTACTATCTTTGGCTAACTCTATGGGTATAGCTTCGTCATTTAAGCAATAGATAAGATCTTCTTGTACGGATTTAATGTATAAGTGCTCAAGATCTATGTTGGGAGTAGTAAGAATATGTTGAGCAACAATATTTGAGTAGAAATAAACGAGACGAGAAACACTTGCTATTTTCTCTTGAGGTGATAAATTTTTTACACCATCAGGCTTTTCTAATAGATCTTCTACAAACTTTGTTATTTCATTACTTGCTTCTTTAAAAAAATCACACAAAGTGTCGTAGTCAAATGTACTGTCCTTAAAAAATACTTCAAATCCTGAATCAGGATAGAATTGTATCACAAAACGTTTGTCCTCAGTGTAATTGAAAAAAATATTAAAGGAGTCAGCGGAAGCTATTTGTCCTAGGGTACTTTGAATTATTTGATCGCCCATGTATGTAAATATAATCTTAAACTTGTATTATCGATTGGAATGTCTCCAATCCAATAAGCTAACATTGATTTTACGCAAATCATAACAAGAATGAAGCTTAAAAAACAGAAGATTATTTTAAATTTCCGATTTTTTATAAAACTTAAAACTGATGCGTAAAAAATTGCAAAAAAGGGAAGTGCTTCAATAAATGCTCTGTGGCCAAAACTGCCTCCATATGGCCA
The DNA here is from genome assembly GCA_964607415.1 of uncultured Candidatus Saccharibacteria bacterium. Taxonomy (GTDB): domain Bacteria; phylum Patescibacteriota; class Dojkabacteria; order J137; family J137; genus CAZSKK01. Next base: position 341,742 of record CAZSKK010000002.1, read on the forward strand.
ATGCCACCAGCTTGAAATAGTGTATATATGAATTATTAAAATAAAAATTATCGGAAGCCAGAAATTTTTAATATATTTTCTTGAAAGATAAATTCCAGGAATTGATAGCAAAAGTACTGGTGCCCAGAAGAAAAAACCTTTCCTAACGCTAAGTAGAACATTAAAAATTTCTGGCTTAAGTAAATTTGTAAAGCCTTCGCCTGGTTCGTAAGGGAACGTTATGAATTTGCCAGTTACATATTTCCAATAAAGCATTTGTGGGACCAGTAGTAAGAAACCAGAGACAAGAATTACGAGTATGTGTTTGTAATTTTTTTTGTAAAGCTTAAGCCTTTGTGTTGCATCTTTTATATTTAGGATTTCGTAAAGAGGGAAGAGTAGTAGGAATATAGCATTTGTTGGTCGCACAAGAATTATCAATCCCGAAATTAAGCCCAGTAATAAAGTCTTTTTCAAATTTATCTTTGAATACCAACTTTCGACAATGTTTAAAAATGCCGAAATTAAAAAGAACGAATATACATGGCTAAAAATTGAATCATAAGTACCATAATGGAATAAATTAGTTCCAAAAGTGATTATGAAAAGCGTAAAGTAAGTAGTTTTTTCTGAAAATCTTTTAATTAAAAATCTTTTTAGTAAATATAACCCGAAAAGAAAGTAAAACATGCCGGAAAAACCTGCTGAAAGTTGATAAAATGCTCCAAATCCACCTTCTTTATCAACTCCAGTTATAAAGGATGCAAAGTGTGCAATAAAGAAAAATGGAGCCATTAAAACTGCAACTCCAATTGGATATTTATCAATTCTTTTTCCTGAATCTTTGTAAACATAAATCCCAGCATAACTATTAGGAATTTCTGGTTCATCCTTCAACTTTTCTTCAATTAATGAATTCATTGATAAATCTTTATGAACAAAAATTGCTGGAAGATACGAGTAGTAGCCAATTCCATCAGATCTAATTGGTGGAAAGTTTAAACGAGTCTGATAAATCCAAAAAACGGAAAGGAATGAAAGAATAAATAGTGTTAGGGAAAATACTAGGTCTTTTTTATGAGATTTAAGATTCATGATTCAAGAATTTAGAATAGAAAAAAGTAATACAGTAGACATTCAATGGTAATTCATTGAAGAACAACTAAAGATCTAATGGTCTAATCGATTCCCCGCTATCAGGTTACAGTAGCATCTGTTTTTGAATATCCATCATTAATTTTTCCATTAGCTCAGGATAAATTTCTAAACCTTTTTCAGTTTTAATTCTATCTGAAAAAGTTTCTTCCCAAAGCTCATACATTTTAAGCCATTCAGACTCAAGGTATTTTTCTTTTAAATGATTAATATCAAGTTTACTTAAGTTATCCGCATCAACAATTATTTCTTCATCTGGATTGCTAGATTCGTGACTATCACAAGCCTTAACTAATCGTATAATAGTTAACACATCTTGCTCAGTCAGATGCTCATCTGCTCTTAAAACTTTTCTAATCAACCCTTCAGATTGATTATTTGCTTGAGGCTCAAACTTTTTTAGTTCTTCTTTTGTAATTTTTTTATCTTTGGAGATTATTTTATACCAACCAATATCATGAATGTATGCAGCTCTGATTAAAAGAGCTAAGTCAGAAGTTTCGCTTGCTAATTCTTTAACCCACTTTACAACTCTTTGGCAGTGTTTCCAATCTCCTGGCCTGCAAAGATCAATGTAGGGTTTAACGAGTTTTATAAAAGAGTCTTCGTTCATTTGTTGTCATTCCGGATTTAGTCCGGAATATAACTTTAGATTAGGTAATGCTTTACAATTAGATGCTGAATCAAGTTCAGCATGACGCCAAGAGCGAGATGACAGATGAACTTATCCCACAATCACTTCTTTAAATTTTTCTTGAATAAAATATTGATTTGCAAGATCGCGGATTTCCTCGGCTGTAATATTATTTAAAGCTTTTAAAATCTTATCGTAATATTCGTAATCTTGATTATAATTCTTGATTGCAATAAAAGCATCCATTAGTTTGAAAGGCCCATCAATCATTTGCAAGAACATTCCAAGCATATAGTTTTTAACTTTATTTAATTCTTCTTCTGAAACAAGCTCAGATTTAAGTCTATCCATTTCTTTGTAGATTTGATCAATTGCTAGATTTACAGATTCTTTTTTAAGCTCAGTTTTTACTCTGAATATTCCTTCGTTTTCAAAACTTTTAAATTCGCTGTAAATTCCGTAGGTAAGGCCTTTCTCTACCCTTATATTTAGCATCAGCCTTGAGCTTAAAGATGGTCCACCTAAAATATGATTTAAAATTCTAATCTTTGGATAATCTTCGTGAAGTTTATTTATAGAAATATTCCCAATGTTGATTGCAGATTGCACTGAATCTTTTTTATGAATATTGATTTTTGTCTGTGTAATCGATTTAAAGTCATGTTTAGGATTTTGTTTTATATAATTTTTGCTCCAATTATTTTTCCCAAATATATCATTAATTTTATTGATTAAATTTTTATTAAATTTTCCAGCAAGAACAATATAAACATTTTGTGAAGTCAGAAACTTATTAAAGAATTCTTGTAAATCTGATTGATTAAGTTTTTTTAAATTATCAGTTGTTTCATAAAAACCATAAGGATGCTTTGTTCCAAACAAAACTTCCATAAATTTTAAACTTCCAAAACTGGAAACATTTTCATCTCGATTTTTAATTGATTGAGAGTTTAGTTCAACTAAAGTAGAAAATTCTTTTTTGGGAAAACAACTTTCGGTTAAAAGCTCAAAAAGTAAGGAAAAAGAATTTTCAATTCTTTCAGATAAACCGCTTATAGAAACTTCAATTCTATCTTCTGATTGTTCTGTCTGAAAACTAACTCCATTGCTTTCAAAAAGTTCATTTATCTCTTTATTCTTCTTTGAATCAGTTCCTTCATTTAACATTTGGCTAACAAGATTTGAAACCATTGCTTTTTCTTCAAACCAATTTCCTGCAGAAAAAATTAAACTTAACTTTGAAACTTCAATTGAACCAGTGTTCAAGTAGAAAAGCTCGATACCGTTATCAAGAGTAAACTTTTCTGGTTCAATAATTTTTAAGTTTTTTATTTGTTTTGGTTCTGGTAGTTTCATGTTTAGCTAAACACCTCCCTTAATCCTGAGACAGCATATTATGCTGTCGAATGGAGCTATTTTAGTCTCACTCAAATGCACAATGTGCATTTTCGGGAGTTATAAAGTTAAGCTTTTTTTGCGTAATAAATTGTATTTGAATTATTTTTAGTTAAATATTTTTCGCAAGCACTTTTAATATCTTCTTTGGTTACATTTTGTCTTTTTTCCACTTCGTAGTTTAGGTAATCTGCGTCACCCAAAATTTCCATCCAGCATAAGTCTAAAGCTCGATCAGCTATTTCAAGTTTTTGAAATTCAAAGCTTGTTTTAGATTCAATTTTAACTTTTTCAAGTTCTTTATCAGAAACAAATTCATTCTTTACTTTTTCGATTTCAAACCAAATTTTTTCTTCAGCAAGTTTAAAATCGATACCATCTAAAAGCTCCGCCTTAAAATTTACTAAACCTACTTCTTTTAGTGTGTCTACACTTGCTGTAATACTTGAAAAAATCTTTTCCTCTTTAACAAGATTTTGATACAACCTTGAAGATTCACCACCAGACAAAATATCAGTCATTAGATCCATTGTGTAAAAATCTTTGTGAATTCTTTCAGGAATATGAAAGCTGATAAAAATTCTGTTGTGTGGAACCTCTCGTTCTACTTCTAGTAATCTTGGCTTTTTTTGCTCGGGTTCAGGTGGTAAAGCTCGCACATTTTTCTCACCTCTTTTAATACCTCCAAAGTACTTTTCGGTTAAATTTACAATTTCATCAAAATTAACCGAACCTGCAACGCAGAGTACTGCATTGTTTGGCACATAGTACTTGTCAAAAAACTTTTGTGCAGTTTTTAACTTAGAATTTTTAATGTGTGCAAGATTTTTGCCTATAGTGATCCAACTATATGGGTGTTTTTTATAAGCTTGCGAATAAATCAATTTCCAAACATCGCCGTAAGGTTTGTTAATGTACCCTTGTTTGAATTCTTCCATTACAATTTTACGTTCAGCGTTAAGTTTTTCTTCTGAAATTTCAAGATTTTGCATTCTATCGGATTCAATAAAAAAAGGAATTTCAATATTTTGAGAAGGTAAAACTTCGTAATAATTTGTTGCATCCTGAAAAGTAAATGCGTTTAAATAACCACTTGCATTTTCTACAACGTCATCGATTTTGGGAATTTGCTTTGTACCTCTAAACATCAAATGTTCAAATAAGTGTGCAAAACCTGTTTCATTTGGATCTTCGTCTTTTGAACCAACGTTGTACATTAGATTAAAACAAGCTAGCGGAGTAGATTCATCTTCGTGAACTAAAAGCTTTAATCCGTTAGATAGTGTGTGACGTTTAAAAGTGATCATAAAAATGATTATAGCAGTTTTCTGATGCAAATAGCGTATAGCGCATAGCGGATAGATTTATTGACCATTAGCTATGTGCTATCTGCTATAAGCTTTTAATAATTGTTAGCCATTCATGAACTACACATTTACAACTGTCAAGTTTGCTGCTAATATTCGGCAGTTAAATTTAAAATTATGGAGCCACAAATTTCTATACAACCAGTAGAACGACCTTCATTTTTACAATCAGATGCGCTAAGGTTCCCAGCTTATCAAACTGTGGGTAATTTTCTCAGCGGAAAAACTATTAGCAGACAAGATTTAATCGATAGTCTTTCTTTTGTTTTAGCAGACATAAACGAAAACCCAGGCAATTTGAACGATGCATTGCTTTGTGACATAACGTTAGAACAACTGAGACAAACAATGGATTGGGCGCTCGTTGAAGTGTAATTAAAGACTTAGCTAAAAAAGCTCACAAATCTGATAAAACTTGTCCAATTTAAATCCACGTTTATCGTAATATTCTCTTGTACCAATTGAAGAAATAACTGCAAGTTTATTAAATCCGTTTTCTTCTGTGATTTCTTTGGCTTTTTCAATCAATTTTGTACCTAAGCCTAAATGTTGGGCTTGGCCGCTTGATGTTTTTTCTAACTCAAGACTTGGCCCATAGACATGAACTTCTCTAATAATTGCACAGTTATTAAGTTCATCTGTTACTTCATTTTCTTTGCTAACTGGAATTGAAAGTCGCAAAAATCCAGCAATTTCTCTTTTACTTGTAATATATTGTAAAAAATACTCAGTTGAAGTTACAGTTTTGTATACAATAATGTCCAGTTTTAAATCGCTAGCCTCTAATTTCTGCCCCCTAACCTCCCTGGCTCTGATATTTGGATTTTTGCGCCCTTCAACTTTAAGTTTATTTTCAACAACTTCTCTTAAATTCGTTGTTTTGTTACCAGCTTCAATTTCAGTTGAAGGAATATCTCTGATAATTCTTGTAAGCCTTGTGTATTCTGGGGTTGCTTCCATGCAATCTGCAATTAGGTTTACAAGCTCATTTGTTTCGTAAGGACGGTATTTACCGTCTTGCTGAAGTTTATGTAACTCAGTATTTTTAATTACAGAAGTAGGGTAGATTTTAACTTCGTCAGGCTTGTAGTTTAAATCAGAAAAAAGCTCTTTGTAAACTTTCAAATCCAATTCTGGCGTTGCTCCATAAAGATTTGGCATCATGTGCGCATGAATTTTAAACCCAGCTTCTCTAAGTAAATTAAATGCCCTAGATGTCTCGGCACGATGTTCTCCACGTTTGTTTAAATCGCTAATGCTATCATCAAGAGTTTGAATTCCCAATTGAATTTTTGTTGCACCCAATTTCCTTAAGTTTAAAGTTTCAGTTGGAGTTAAAGTGTCTGGTCTTGTTTCCAAAACTAAACCTACGCAACGCACAGAGCCTTTTGAATTTTCATCTTGAAGATTGAATAATTCATTCCACAATTCTTCCTTAGATTTTTTTACAATTTCGTCTTCGCTAGAAATAAATTTGTTAAAGTCATTTTTAAATTTTTGAGTTTGAATAAGCTGATTGTAAGGCTTATCACCTGTTTCTGATCTTAATTCGTCATTGTAGTCGTGTGAAAGGTAGGTGTTAAGTTCGACAGAGTTTATTGGCTGTTCGGCTACTCCCTCACCTGGTTCGCTACGCTCACCTTCCTCTCCCAAGGGGAGAGGGAAGGCCTCATCCGGCTCGCTTTGCTCGCCACCTTCTCCTGAAAGGAGAAGGGTTTTAGAAGCTCGTGACTCGTGACTTGTGAACTCATTCATTGCTCTAAAACATTCTTTTATAAACCAGACTTTATACTTTTCTGGATAATAACTCCAGGTTCCGCCCAAAATAAGAAGTTCAATTTTATCTGTGGGGTGGCCAATATTTTTTAACGCTTGTAGTCTATTAAAAGTCTGAAGGTAAGGGCTAAATCTATTCATTAATGCTCGTTGGGCTCCAGGTTCTGTAGCAATATAACTTTTCGGCATTCTCACATCGTTAGGGCAAAATACACATTTACCAGGACAGGCAAATGGTTTTGTTAAAACTGTTACAGTTGTAACTCCAGAAATAGTCCTTGTAGGTTTTAATTTTAATTTGCGGGTTAGCGAGTTAGCGCGTTCACGAGTTAGGCCGGGGAGTAATTTCTCGTTTTGATTTACAAGCCATTCGATTCCTAAAATTATCTGATCTCTTGCGAACATTTCTCTTCCATCTTTGGGATATTTTTTTAAGATTTTATCAACGTTTTTTTGAGTAAGATCTGAAAGATTTAACAATTCGGTGGCAATTGCAATTAGTTCATATTTATATTTCGACGCGTCGAATCTATACTTATTCATAGATGCAATTTTAACACACCCCCTCTAGATCACCCCCACTGTCACTTCGTGACATCTCCCCCAGATCTGGGGGAGATTGCAGAGGGGGTGTGTTACCTCTATACTTAATCTATGAATTTATACAAAGACTACGCAGAAGAGTTTTCAAACACAAGAAAAATCGCTTGGAAAGGGTGGTTTAAGATTTTGCCTTTTTTAAATAAAAACAAAGAATTAAAAATTTTAGATTTAGGTTGTGGAAATGCAAGGTTTTTGGGCTTCTTAGTAGAGCAAGGTTACAAAATTTCGTTATACGTTGGAATTGATAGCTCACAAGAAATGTTGAATATTGCATACAAAGAAATTAGGGAACAAATGTCTAGCCAGAACGTAATGTTTGACTTTGACCTTTGTCAAAAGAATCTAGATCTATCGGATTGGGATGAAGGTATAGACGATTCGTTCGATTTGATTGTTGGTTTTGGAGTAATACATCATTTAAAAAGTTTTAAAGCAAGAAAATTTATTTTAGAAAAATCTCAAAAGCTGTTGGAAAAAGATGGTGTTTTAGCTCTATCGTTCTGGCAGTTTTTAAAATCAGAAAGATTAAAATCGTTGATTGTAGAGCCAGCTGAAATTGGAGTAAACCATAAATCGCTAGGAGAAAACGATTATTACTTAACATTTGGAAAAGATAAAAAAGCGTATCGTTTTTGCCATTTTACAACTGAACATGAAGTAGCCGAACTTGAAGAAAGCTCAAATTTAAAAAGAGTAAAAGACTTTTATGCTGATGGAAAAGAAGGGAATCTGAATTTCTATTGCGTTTGGAGTTTGACGTAGTCGGAGTAATTCTTTGAGATCAAAGAAACCTTGCAGATGTCATGGTGAGCCTGTCGAATCCATACATCTGCGATATACTTGTCTATCTTTCGACAAGCTCAGGATGACAAGATCATAATTTAGTAATTAAAAGTCTATGCTAAATCACTTTTCTACAAAACAAACTAATAATTCATCCATCTTTTTCGAATGGAGTGAATTTGAACAAAAAGTTAAATCGGAACTTTCGTTTCCAGACGGATGCGTTTTTACTTCGGAAGTTTTTTCTATAAATAAAGGCATCGGATTTGAAAATGTTTCAATTTTTGTAGAAAGCAGAATTTCAAATTCAGAGCTAGATGAACTTAAAAAATCAGGTTGCAAAAAAATTTTATTAAGGTGCGCAGGCTCCGATATGTTGAATTGTGAATATGCTAAATCTATTGGAATAAAAGTTTTTAGAGTAGCTTCGTATTCTCCAGAATCAATTGCAGAATTTGTATTTGCGTTAATTCTAAACCTTGCAAGAAATTTAAATCATCAAAGAAGATTGCATACAAAATTAGAAGAAAAAAGAGATTTAAAATCGCTAGGGTTTAGTTTAAAAGGGAAAACGTTAGGAATTCACGGCTATGGGAAAATTGGCAGAAGTGTTGCACATATTGCTAGAAATGGATTTCAGATGAAAGTTTTGTATTTTGATCCATATTATGAAGGTTTGACCCGCGACACACGGGTAGCCGATCTATCAGAGTTATATTTAAGAAGTGACATAGTTTCAATACACGTTCCTTTATGTTCCGAAACCAAAAATCTTGTAGGTAAAAAATTACTTAAAAATGTAAAAGAAAGATTTATGTTGATAAATACTTCCCGTGGTGGAGTTTTGAATTCAAAAGAAATAAAAGAGCTTTTGCAAAGTAAAATAATTGATTTTCTAGGAGTTGATGTTTGGAGAAGCTATGATGATTTTGATAAAGATTTATTAAAAGAAAATATTATTCAAACAGATCATGTTGCGTTTTTAACTGAAGAGTCTATAATTTCGATTCTTAACCAAACTTTGAATTCGTTAGCGGGCAATCCTTCCGCTCAGAATATCATTTAACTTTCCAATTTAGACTTTTCGGTCTATAATTTTATTAGGCATATTTCCATTACTCTTAGTTGAAATTAGGCCAAACCCCCAACAAAAGTTAAGAGGTTTTACTTTTTAGGTCTATATTATGAATAAAGTAGTTAATCTTAAGAATCTAACAACCGAAGTTGTTATGAAAGCTTTACGGGAGGTTTATTTAGACTGGAATTTTACTGAGCTTCATGGCGCACAAAACTTCGAAGTAGTTCCTAAAGATGAAGCAGAAAAAGGAAAACTTACGCTAAAATTCTACAAACAAGATGAAAATACTTTCATTGACATTTCTGTAATAGAAGGAGAAGTAACTGATTGGACAAAAAAGTCGGTGGAAAGGCTATTGGAATATATAGCATAGCTAAAACCCAGGAAACAAAACACAAGCTCAAAATAGTATTCAATAAATAAATTTTCAACATCGACAATTTGCCAATCGCTATTCTTTTGCTTATACTGGTACTTACCAACTTCAAAAAGCTTACTTTGTTGAGGTGTGGATATACAAAATTTCGCTTAAGAGCACAAAGAAACATAGATTTAACTTGTTACATTAAAGCAAATGTGCGGAATTTTCGGATATATCGGCACCCAAAACGCGCCCACAAAAGTTCTTTCTGGTCTAAAACGTTTAGAATATCGAGGCTACGATTCATGGGGAGTTGCTTTTCAATCAAGCAATCATTTAGATATTAAAAAATATGTTGGACATATTGAGAATGCAAATCTAAGTAAAGACGATCAAAGCCTAATTGCAATTGGGCATACCAGATGGGCAACTCATGGAGGTGTTACAGACATCAATGCGCACCCTCACTTAAGCACAGATGGCTCTTTTGCACTTGCCCAAAATGGCATTGTTGAAAACTATCAAGAGCTTAAATCAGAATTAAAATCAAAAGGATTCCACTTCATTTCCCAAACAGATACAGAAGTAATAGTTAGGCTTATTGAAGAAAAACTCAAAACAACATCGGATTTGCTGGTTGCAACTCGTCTTGCTTTTTTGGACTTAAAAGGCCGAAATACAATCATATTAATTGAAAATAATTCAAACAGAATTATTGCAATTAGAAATGGATCACCATTGGTTGCAGGAGTTTCAGAAGATGGATTTTATTTAGCTTCCGACACATTATCTTTTGCTGAAAATACCGACAGAGTAATTTTTATAAAAGATTTTGAAATGGTTGAAATTGTTGATGGAAAAATCAAACTTTTAAACGCCAAAACAGGAAAAATTATTCAACATAAAATTCAAAAGATTAACATTGAAGATTCCAAAATCGACAAAGACGGCTTTGATCATTTTATGATTAAAGAAATTGTTGAGCAAAAACATACAATCAGAGAAGCTGTTCAATACTCTGAAGAAGATTTAAAACCTTTAACTGATAGAATAAAATCATCAAAAAGAGTTTACACAGTTGGAGCTGGGACTGCAGGATTTGCCGCAAGCCAAATTGCTTTCTTTTTGCGCGAGTACGCAAACATTAACGCAATTGAACTAAAATCCTACGAAATGACAAGCTTTAAAAATTTATTTACAAAAGAGGATTTGATTATTGCTGTAAGCCAAAGCGGAGAAACGGCTGACACAATTGAAGCAATAGAGTTTGCAAAAAGTAAAGGCGCCAAGGTTGCAAGTATTGTAAATATGATTGGTTCAACAGTCACAAGAATGTCAGACTATGCATATCTATCAAGATCTGGCCCAGAAATTTGTGTTGCTTCAACTAAAGCTTTTACGGCTCAGATCTCATGGGGATTATTGCTTGCTAAAACAGTGATTGGTGAATACGAAAAAACTAAAAAAACAATCGAACAAACAGGTAAATCTTTGGAGAAGTATTTTACGGACGAACTTTTTGATGACATCAAAAAGTTCGTTAAAATGCTTTCTAAAAAGGAGCACTTCTTCGTTTTGGGAAAAGGTCAAAATTATTATATTTCTTTGGAAGGATCATTAAAAATTAAAGAAATTACCTATAAACATTTTGAAGGTTTCCCAGCCGGGGAATTAAAACACGGAGTAATTGCGTTAATAGAAAAGGGGACTCCCGTTTTTGTTATTGTTTCAAACGACGAAAATAAAGCTGATATGATGTCAAGCGCTGCTGAAGTAAAATCCCGAGGAGCTTACGTTGTTGGAATTTGTAAAGAAAAAAATGAGTTGTTTGATTATTCAATTGTGACACCAGACTTAGGGATAACTGATCCAATTATTAATGTTATTCCTTTTCAACTAATTTCCTACTTTCTGGCATTAGAACTTGGTAATAGTCCAGATAAACCGAGAAACTTGGCAAAGAGCGTTACGGTCAAGTAGCTTTACAGGAAATAGGTTTAAGAATAGAATGGAAGATAAGCGTTTAAAGGTTGAAACGTTAAAAAGTATTAACGTTGAAACTTTATAACTTTGTAACTAATCTATCACTATTCATGAATCTTAAATCTTAATTCTTAAATTATGAAAACTGTACTAATTTCTGGAGCTAGTGAAGGACTTGGAAAGGCAATTGCAGAAGTATTGAGCACGGACCCAAATTATAAAGTAATTATTTTTTCAACTGATGGAGCGAAAATTGAGCAGACAGGCAAGGAGTTAAATTGTGATTATTATATTTGTGACGTAACTAATTACGAAAACCTTGAGATAATGGTTGGTGAAATTATTGCAAAATATCAAAAAATTGATGTGGCTGTAAATAATGCAGGGGTTTGGATTGAAGGAAAACTTGAAATGAACAGTCCGGAAAAAATTAAATCTGTGATTAATGTAAATACTCTTGGAGTTATTTATTTAACAAAAATAGTCTTACCTCTGATGAAAAAGAATTCTAGCGGACAGATTATTAATATAATTTCTCAAGCTGGTCTGCATTCAAAGGCAGAAAGATCTGTGTATAGCGCTTCAAAGTGGGCAATCTCAGGATTTACAAAATCATTACAAGATGAGTTGATAGGTACTGGTGTTAGAGTTTCAGGAGTTTATCCAAGTCTTATCAATACTGGACTTTTTCAAAAAACAGGAACTACGAAAGATATGGCCAATGCACTTGAACCGGCAGATGTTGCAAAATCTATAAAATTTATAATAGAGCAACCGGAAAATACTTACATTCCAGATTTGGGAATTAAAAATACTTCATACTAAAAAATGACAGATAGACTTGAAATTGCCAAAAGTCATACTCATAAAAAACTAATTGCCCAAAGAAGAAGGAGTAAATTTAAAGACTCTCTCGAGCGATATTTTACGCAGCATAATATAATTACAATTTTGAGCATTTTTTTTACATTGCTGTTGTTTTCGCCGCTTGCTGTGTTTATTATTGTTAATAAAGTTAACTACTCAAACTTTACCTACAATAGCATTGACGAAGTAAAATCTAGTGAAGATACAATTCTGATTTTCGCAACAGATTTTGACAGAAATATTGATTCTTTTCCTTCAGATATAATAATAAAGAATCTATCACAGGTCTTAAAAAAGACCGAGTCAAACAATATAGTTGTTATCGTTCAAAATACTAGTGATTCACAAAGCATATTGACTCTTTTAAGTAAATACAAAATCCCTTCTGAAGAAATTAAGTTTAAAAAATTCAGTTCAGTTGTAGAAGCATGCAAAGACCTAAAAAAAGATCCAACCATAGATTCTATGCTTTTTCTTTCAACAATAAATATTTCAGACAGGGTATTTTACGCATGTAAGAATCAAGGAATATTAGTTTATGCATTTTTGCCTAAAAGTTCCGATACATATGTTGGAAATATCTTAGATAGAATTTCTAGAACATATTTTGATTTTTTAGAGTTGAATGTTGGAATTTAGCGCTCAGATCCGATAGAATGAGGTAACAACCCCTCCGGCCTAAAGGCCACCTCCCCTTTAATCAAAGGGGAGGTCCGAAGGGGAGGGGTTTTTTATTCTTTAACTTAAAGCCATGACTTTCAGATCAAAAGTACTTCTGCTTCTAATTATTCTAGGTGTTTTGGGTGCTTTTTTACTTGCATTTGTTCTTCTTTCAACAATTCCAAAAAATAATGATTCAAACGGCGATCAAACAATTGGTGAAGAGGATACGGACACACCTGTTTCGAATCCAGTTAGTTTTCCTGTTGGTAATGAAAACAACAAAGAAAGTTTTAAGTATGCTTTTGTAAATTCAAAGGGAAGCATTGCACTTTTAGACTCATCAGCAGAAGAGATAACAATAAACATCGAAGATAAACAGTGGAAAGATATTTCGTGGAATCCTACGGGAGATTTGATATCGGTACTAGGGCAAACTTCGGAAAATACCTATAACTTATTCATATATAGTTTAAGTTCCAAAGAATGGGGCCAAATAACAAACTTTACTAAAGAACAACTGGGGGTTGATGGATATGTTTGGAAGGACGAATCAACTATAGTTTTTATGCAAGGTGTTGTTCCTGAAAGATGGTTACACAGTGTAGATGCAAAAAATAAAGGTCAAATTGTTAAATTAAATAAAGTAGATGGCGATCTTATCCGAGATAATTCAAATTCCACAAGACTTGTTTTCAAAAAAAACTTTACGAACTTAATAAGTGTTTATTTTATTACAACAATTAACGGAGAATTTATCTATAGATTTGATCAGATAGCGAATCAGGATTCTAAACTTATAAATGTGCAAGATGCTTTATTTAGTGGAGATGGCGAAAAGCTATTGCTAAAAGCTTCGATTGGTTCGGATGTTAATTTGTATAAAGCATTTTTTGGTAGTAGAGAAGCATTTGTTTTGCAGCAAGAACAAAAAGATATCAATTTATTGTGTAATGTTACAGGTGATATTTATCTGGGGTATAAGCTCTCAAAACTTAAATTTGAACTTTTTGGAATTAATGCCTCAAAAGACACTGTTACTCAAACATCAGTATTAAATATCACTGAAAATGATAAAATTACGCATGTAAGTTGTTTCGATAGCAACAATGTACTTTTAAAGCTTGAAAGTAAAGATTCTGCAAAATGGTTTGCTTTAGATGATAACAGGCAGTTCATTGAGTTTGAATCTTTAAAGGAAAACAAAGAAGTAGCAGTGAATCCAGGTAGATAGATTCAAGAATTAAGATAAGTTAATTGGTTGATGGGTTTTCAGTTAATTAGTAATTTAGTTTTTGACTAATTGACAAATTCGAGAACCTGAAAACACGAAAACATATGATTCCAAAACTTATTACACATTACTCATAACACATGATCAAATCAAGCGAAGAAATGCTAAATACAACAAACCAGATTCTATCTGAAGAAGGAGTTGATTCTAAAGATATGAATAATCCCAACGAAGCTTTAAAGAGCTTCATTTTACCAGGACTTAATAGCTCAAAAGACACGCTGTCCTCAATTTATTACAAATCGAGAATCAGAGGAGGGTTTGTAGGAAAGTTAAAAACAAAAATTCAAAGTATAATTATAAATACGGTGATTAATGTTGTTGAAAGACAAAGTATGAAACAGCAAAAGTTTAATGGGCTTGTTTATAAGGCAGTTGAGACGCTTGAAAAAGAGAATAAAGAATTAAGAATGATGATTGAAGAATTGAGGAGCACGAAAGGTTAATTCGTTAATAGGTATGCAGTTGATTAGTGTGCACCAATTAACTTATTTACTAGTTAACTAATTAACGATTTATCACAATTATAAACTTCAGACTAAAATAATGAAATCTCAAACCTCAAACAATCGTCCAACTTCAAACTTAGAACGCTTGCCCGCCAAAGTTCTAACGAAGGCAGATCGAACGATTAAGATCGTTGGTCCGTATTTCACAAACTACAGCCTGGCTAAAGTAAATAGAGGAATTGCTTTAGGGATTAATTCACTCCAATCAAAATATAAAACATTTCTTTACTGTTCTGCTGATAGAGTTGATTACATGCCCACTAAAGATGAAGTTGAAACTAAAAAGACTGAGATTAAAGACATTGTTTTATTTGAAGATGAAAAAACAGATTTTGCAATATACAATAATTTCCCAAAATCTTTATCTGAAAGCCATGGCCTTAAAGACTTAAATGCCAATTCTGTGGCTGCTTATGTTGCATGGGAAGAGTCGATTTATCCTGAAAATTGGGTTAATGAAATAAATGAAAATGCACATTTTGTATTAACAATCAGTAAATTTGTTAAAGATATTTTAAAAAAATCAGGTGTAAAATTGCCAATTTTTGCTGCTAATATTGCGCTTGATGACATTCAGCTAAAAAAAACTGATAAAGTTTATAATTTAAATACAAATAAAAAAGTTAAGTTTTTGCATATAAGTACAGCAAAGAAAAGAAAAGGAGTTGATGTTTTAATAAAAGCTTACTTTGAAGAATTTGCAAACACTGATGACGTTGTTTTAATCTTAAAAACTTCCCCAGGGCCAGATAATAACGTAAATGAGCTAATTGAACAATTTAAAAAAGAAAATTCTCCAGAAGTTTTAATAATTAATAACTCAAACCTTACGGAAGAGGAAATGTCCAGCCTTCACAACACTTGCGATTTAGAAATTTACCCATCAAGAGCTGAAGGTTTTGGCTTACCAATTTTGGAAGCTATGTATCACGGAAAACCTGTTATTGTTACAAACTATAGTGGCCAAACTGATTTTATAAATTCGGATAATGCAATTCTGCTAGATTATGAAATGGAGTATGCAAAGGATTCTGAACTTGGAATAATTGGATCGCGCTGGGCTGAGCCGGATGTGGAGGAGCTAATGCGATTGATGAGAGATGCATATAACGGCATAGGTCATACGCCATATGCTCAAGCATTAAGTACTATCGCTTCAAATGCCCAATCAACTGCACAATATTTCACCTGGGAAAATTCTGCCAAACGAGTTATTTCAATTTTGGATAAAACTGGCAATATCAATCCTCTAAAAAGCAAATCGATTGCTATGATAACTCCAATAAATACTCAGGATGGAATTGCTGTTTATACAAAAAATCTTTGCGAAAGAATGGAATCAAATTTCAAAAAGTTTTATTACCTTGCAAATAAGGATATAGCCGATAAAGTTTTTACTGATAACGAAAATGTAGAAAGAACCTGGGAAATGGGAGAAACCACTTTTTCAGAAACTTTAGACTTTATAAAAGAAAACAATATCGATATTGTGCATATTCAATACCATTCGTCATCATATTATGCTCCTGAAAATTTAAGCGAACTTATTAAAAAGCTAACAGATTTAAATAAAGAAGTTTTTGTAACTTTACATTCAGTAATTGGCCAAGGTTTTGACCATATTAAGGCAATAAAGAATTTGCGAATGTGCAAATGTGTGATTATCCATAACAGAAAAGATTATGAGTACGCAAAAGAAAATCTTGAAAATGTAATTTTAAGTCCTTTGGGTATTATTGAGTTTTCAAATAGAGATGGAAAGAAGCTAAAACAGAAGTTCGGGATGGAAAATTTTAAACCTATAATTGCAACACATGGCCTTATAAATAAAAACAAAGGCATTCCAAATGTAATTGAAGCAATATCAATCTTAAAAAAAGATTATCCTGATATTTTGTTCTTAAGTATAAATGCACTTTCAAGTAATAATGCTTTTGCAACAAGTATATTTGAAGAATGTAAGCAAAAGGTTAAAGATTTAGGCTTGGAAGACAATGTAATTTTCATTCCAGAATTTATTTCTAACGAGCAGCTGGAAATTCTTGTTCAATTAAGTGACTTTAATGTCCTTGCATATGAAGATGCAGGTGAATCTGCAAGCGATGCCGTAAGAAAGTTTTTAGCAAGTAAAAAACCAACTGTTGTTACAGATATTCCAATGTTTAATGAGTTTAGTAATGAAGTACTTAAAATTGCAAACAATCTGCCTGATACAATTGCAGAGGGTTTAAAAAAAGTTATTGAAAATACTAATCTTCAAAAGTCTTTACTCCAAAATGCTAAGGAATATATTGATAAACATAACTTTGATAGCAAGGCACTGGAGCATTTGGGTTGGTATGTCAAATGAGTTTGAAGGGTTACGGGTTTGCGAGTTATCCTGTTAGTATTATGAAGCCGAACTTCTAAGATACGAAATTAGTTTGCCAATTCTATTAGAAAGTTGTTCAACTTCAGCGATTAATTCAGGATTATCAATGTATTTGAGTTCTTTTGCTAAAATTATTTGAGAGTGCACCTCAGCTAAAGATCCTTTTGATATCTTTAAGAACCGAATAAATTCTTTATTATTATTTCTGTCAAAGCCTTCAGCAATATTCGAGCTCACGGAAACTACTGCCCTTCGTATTTGATCTTTAAAGGCATAATCTTTTGCAAACGTACCTTCGTTTGTTAGGCCGTAAATATCTGTTGCTAATTTGATCGATAATTTCCAAACCTCAATATCTCGAAAACTTTTAAAAGTCATAGAAGTTCATTTTAAATCTAATAAAATGCGATTAACTCGCTAACTCGCAACACTTTAACACCCTAACATAAAAATCTCATTGTACTGCAATACAAATTTTCACAAAACATTTAAACATGCTAGTAGAGTAAGGCACGTTTGCCAAAATCTCCATTTTACTGTTTAATAGTATATACATCCTAAAAACCGTATGAAAAAAATAACTATTTTTTTTGCAGTTGTAATAGCACTTGGAGTATATTTTTTTGTCGAGCAAAATTATTTGAAAATTTTTGTTCATGCACAAGAGCCAACTTCTTTTCCTCAAACGCCACTAAGCTTTCCAAAAGCACTTGATTTGCAAAGAATTTACAAATATTCGGAGCCTGTTTATGGATTTTATCTTGAAGGGGATATTGTCGGAGAGCTAGATAAAATTTCAGCTGAAATTAAGCTTTTAAATGGGCAGGTTAAACTTATCTCTAATTTCAAGCTTTCTGATCTTGATATAGATTCAAGGCTTACAGCAAATACTTTTTACGCTACAACACAACTTTCAACTTTTCCAGAAAAGATTACTGAGATCAATCTGATTTACGGTGGGGATGAAGACATTCAAGTAAAAACAGTAGATAGTGATATAGGGAATAATTTTATTGAAACTTCAGCATTATCGGAACGTGCTTTAAGGCAAAAAACTTTCTTTCAAAATATGGGTTTAAATTTAATTACTCGAGAAGAATGGGGAGGGCCTGAAACAACAAATTGGTATCCACAATATCAAAGTATTATAAATCAAATTGTAGTTCACCATACTGCAACAAGTGTAGATAATAATGATCCTGCAAATGCAGTAAGAGCAATATATAACTACCATTTTTATAGATGTAATGACAATAATGGCAGCTGGAATCCATCAGATCCAAATGCAAGGGAAAATTGTAATGAATTGGCAGAGGTTTGGGAGGATATAGGTTATAACTACGTAATTGATCAGTATGGAAATATTTATGAAGGCAGATGGGGAGGAAATGGTGTAATGGGTGCACACTCTTGGCCAAATAATAACACTATTGGAATTGCTATAATTGGTGATTATACAAATTCAATGCCTTCAAACGCTACGCTTGAATCTTTAAGTAACTTGGTAGGAAAGCTAGCTAAATTGAATAATTTAAATATTGAACCGGGAACAAGTTTGGTAGGTCATAGACACAGGAATTACGATACAATTTGCCCAGGAGATCCGATGTTAAATTATCTTTCAACACTTGCGCAAAAATCAAACCAATATAAAGATTCATTCACAATATTGAATAACTCAATCCAGAAAGTTAATGATTTACTGGTTAATAGATCAAGCGATTTTATAAATCCAAGAGATGGTTATGTGCAGGTGTTAATTAGAGATAATACTCTGGACAGTTCAACAAGAACATTCCTACTAAGTAATACACCAACTATTGAGAATGTTTCATCTTCTAGAGGAAAAACGGTGTTTAGTATCAGTGAAAATTTTTTACGTAAATTTATTTCTGAGACATTATTATTCTCACCTAATGCTGTAGTCCAGCCTAACTTTATTTACAAAACTTCTAGTTGGGATAATACGAGTCCAACCAGAGCTGTCCCTTCTGATTTCAATACTTCCACTCATTGGTACTTGGAAAAAACAAGAACACCAGAGGCTTGGAAAGAGCTTGGAGGTTGTGTATCAAATGCTCTTTGTGGAGGAGATCCAAGTGTAGTTGTTGCAGTTTTAGATACAGGAATTGCATATGAGAATTTTAACTATGATGCTGGAGGTTCGTACATCTTAGGAGAATTTAATGGACTTAATATTGAAGTCCCTACAACTGGCACAAATGCTACATATAATGAGGGCTATGACAGACAGTACCAGCAGGTTCCTGAATTATCAAACACAAATTTCACAGTAGCTTCGTATGATGCAAGTCAGGACTTTTTATGTATGATGCGTGAAGGTAGTGCTAACCCATGTAATGCTCAAGAAATTGCAAAGATTGATCATGCAAACGACGATCAAGGGCACGGAACCTTTGTTGCAGGAGTAATTGCTGCAAATACAAGTGATAGCGCACCAAACCAAGTTGTGGGAATTGCACATAATGTAACAATAATGCCTGTTAAAGTATTTTTTCCAAACGATTCATCAATGTGTTATGACGGACTTGGAAATAACGATCCCTCATGTTTACCTCAAAATGCTCCATTCAGTTTAAGGTCAGTTGGTAGTACAGTAATGATTGCTTGGGGAATTGATTACGCTGTATCAAATGGAGCAGATGTGATTAATATGAGCTTAAGTGGAAGTGGATCAGATCCGTTGGTTCAAGATTCAATTGATGCTGCAGTTGCACAAGGAGTGGTAGTTGTGGTTGCAGCTGGAAATAATAATGCAAATGTAGCAAATTATTTTCCAGGAAATATGAATAATGTGATAACGGTTGGAGCTGTAAATGCTGATAATACAAGATCAAACTATTCTAATTTTGGATCACAATTAGATTTAGTAGCACCTGTTGGGCAATCAAGCCCTGGAGTTGTGGGACAGTCATATTCATGTTCAGTTACAGATACTTGTTTTGATGAAACAAATCCAAATTTATTTACTGCATTTGGATCAAGCTCATCGCCGGCTCAAAGGTTTGGAACAAGCTTTGCAACACCTCAGGTGAGCGCAGCAGCGGCGCTTTTAAAAAGTAAAAAAACTTCAGCCAGTGCCTCTGAGGTAGAAAGTTTATTAAAGCAAACAGCAGAAGATGTCGGACCAGTTGGGTTTGATAATGAGACTGGAAATGGAATATTAAATGTTGACTTTGCTTTAAAATCTTTATGGAATCCTTGGGTAAGCTCAGAACAGCAAACTTTGATGGATGTTGCTATGGAGGAATATAATGGAAGATTATATCAGGCAGTACGAGGAGTAGATAGTAGGATTTATATTAGATCGACAGATGGAAATATTTGGACTAACTGGCAAGAATTTGGTGGAAGCACTCCTGGAAATATTTCGATGATAACTTACGACGGGTTACTTTTCCAATCTGTACGTGGCGAGTCTTCAAGAATCTTTACAAGAACATTTAACGGATCAAGCTGGTCAGCATGGCAAGAATTGGGAGGATTGACTCCAGGTGATATTGAAATGGAAGTTTATAATGAGATTTTATATCAGGCAGTACGAGGTATAAGCGGTAGGATATTCACAAGAACATTTGATGGAGTCAATTGGGCAAGTTGGCAAGAATTTGGTGGAGTGACAACTGACTCTATCGAAATGGAGGTTTATAATAGTAACCTATATCAATCAGTCAGAGGTACAAGCGGAAGAGTATTTACAAGATCTTTTAATGGATCTAACTGGTCTTCTTGGGAAGAAGTAGGCGGATTGATCATGGAAGGAGAGATAGAGCTAAAGGCTTTTAATGGGAATTTGCATCAAGCTGTAAGGGATTCTTTGCTTACTATCTACACCAGAAGTTTTAACGGAGTTACGTGGAGTTCCTGGCAGCCAGATGGTAGAACTTCAGGAAAAGTTTTAATGGAAGAGTATGACAGTAGTCTGTATCAGAGTGTTAGAGGTACAAGCGGAAGGATATTTACAAGATATTATAATGGCACAGTTTGGAGCAAATGGGTTGAAAATACTGGAAGCTCGCCCGGTAATCCTTCGCTAATAAATTTCAATAATCTACTTTTTCAAGCAATTAGAGGAGACTCGCTTAGAGTTTTTACGAGAAATCTAAACTAATCAATCTATTGACTTAAAGCTTATGCAGTGCTAGATTGTTAGTACCCAACACAATTTTACTTCTTATATCTCTTTATATGAAGAAAGCTGGTGTGTTGGTGCTTCTGGTTTTTGCTTCCTTTTCTTATTTTCTAATCTCATCTAAGCCTGTTTGGGCAACGCCAGGAGTTTGGTCTTCCAGTGGGAGTAATATGTATTATAACGACGGAGCAATAGGACTTGGAACGTCTACTCCAATTTCAAAGCTAAATATAGTTGGTGGAGCGGATCCAGCTCAAGACTATCATTTGATGACGTTGGAAGCAATAGAAGATAGAGGATGGAATATTAGTGTTGGCAAATATAACCAGCCCACAAGGGGTAGTTACGCTCTTGTGATTTCTCAACCTGTTTATGATGGATGTGCAGGATGTTTGGGGGATATTCAATTCAAGGGTGGAAAAAATTTCAATATAACTATGAATGGGAATGTGGGTATAGGCACAGGCCTACCTACTCAGAAATTATCCGTTAATGGCACTGTTCTAGCAAAGGAAGTTATAGTTTCCAGTGCGGCTTCTTATTGGCCTGATTATGTATTTGATAATGAATATAATTTAATGAGCCTTGACGATCTAAAAAGTTATGTTGATATGAATAAGCATTTGCCAAATATTCCTAATCAAGATGAAATAGAAAAAAACGGTGTATCAGTAGGTGAAATGCAAAAATTACAAATGGAAAAGATAGAAGAATTAACTTTGTATATTTTGCAGTTGAAGGAAGAGAATGAAGAGTTAAAAATGCAAAATGAAGATTTGAAAAATAGAATTGGTAAAGTAGAATCTTTATTTAATATTTAACTTTTACAGTATAAAACATGAAAAGGCTTTTAAGGCAGCTTGTTTTTCTATTAATTATTCTTATCGGTATTGTTATCCCTACAACTCTTGTTAATGCAAAAGAAGGTATTCAAAAAACTGACAATGGTTATTTTGTGAAAAATAATAAAACCTACAAAGTCAATTTAAAAACCCTAGAAAGCAAAGAAATTTTTAACCACGGTGGTATTATTTCTAACGACAGGAATAAAATTGCTTATAAGGAATCTAAATGGAATCCTAAGAAAAAATTATTGATTGCTGATTTAAAGACAAACGAAGTAAATGAAATAGAGCTAAGTTTCGAAAGACAATTTGAGATAGTAAGTTGGTCCCCTGATGATAAGTATATTATTTTAACTGAACATTCCCACTATGTTGGAGGAACAGTGGCCTATATAATTGATACTCGTACAGGTAATAATATTGTAAAAATATCTACCTTGGGATTAGATTTTATCTGGATTGACAGTAAAAATTTGGCTTACATTGATCCAAATTACGACTGTTTCCAAAGAAAAAAAACAAATGAATGCTCTCTGGATGCGTTTTTAAAAATATTAAATACTGACAACAAAAATGTAAAAACTGTGCATTCTTTCTTATCTAGTGACGGGATCTCTTTTCAAGATATTTCTATTGTTGGTGAATCGGGAAATTATGCATTTTTAAAGTTAGGTGAAAGCGAGTTCTTGGAATTTGACAAAATAAAAAATAATATAGCTGACTTAAGAAACAACGTTGCAATCAATATTTTCAAGGGTAAGGAAAAGAAAGACTTTAAAAAGATTTTAAACGTAAACGATGAAGTTAGCTTTATTGAAAGCGATAATGGACAAGAGAATGGTAAAAGTTTAATTATCTTAGAGAATAATTCAGAAAAAATACTAAAAAAAGTGGAGGGACTATCCAATATACAAATTTAAAATAAAAACTATGAAAAATAAAATATATTTGTCAACAGTTGTTGTATTTGTTTTAACTTTAGTAGTCAGCTTTATTAAAGTTTTGGCCTATACGGATTCATATCCTTACCCAAATGCAACTCACTGTGGTTGCCAAGTAGATGATTGGGATTTTTTCAAAAGACAATGTACTTCATATGTTGCTTGGAAAGTAAACGAGAGCGGTATAGCGTTTAGCAACAATATGATAGGGCCAAACGGCCAGCGGGGACAGTTCGCAAATGCGGGGAATTGGGATGATAATGCTTTGAATATTGGTTTTGAAGCTAACGCTACACCTGAAGTAGGCTCTATTGCTGTATGGGATCCGCGTCCAGGCTACCCGTACTATATGGATGTAGGCCATGTCGCTTGGGTGGAACAAGTATCCCCTTCACTGGTAATATCAGAGTATAATTTCAACTATGGAGATGGTAATTATAATGTTCGTACACCAGGATTAAATCCTGATCATTATATACATTTGAATAGTTCGTGTGGTGGACAAAATATTGAAATTAATAACAAGACAGTCAATGGGGGACAAAGTTTCAATTGTTCTGCAACAAGTAATTTAACAGTTAAACCTGAAAGCCACTTCCAACTTAATAGTAATGTTCGATTATTTATTAATTAAAAAAAATGTTTAAACAAAAAAGAATTTTATTATTTTCAATTTCTGCCATTTTTTTTCTTATATACTTAACCGTATTAGTTTTTACATGGAAAACAGTAATAAAAAGTGAAAAGAATTCAGGTGAGAGTTCCTCACGAGAGGGACAGCAATTTTTTAAATATAGTGATCCTAAAGGATTTGAGTACGACTATCCAGAAGAATGGACTTATGCCCAGAGTAGAGAAGGGATAGGATTGATACCCAAGGAAATATGTAAGATTGATTGTAGTAGAGAAATACTTACCATAGGGGCGAGGATTACTGACAAAGTAGCTATGGATCCTAAGGAGCTTACACTTGCTCAATTTGGTTTGGGTTTTACTACAGGTGAGTATGTAGAAATTAATAAATTGCCAGCATTTTATGCGATTTTTCAAAGAGATACTTTTACAGATATAACTTATACTATTGTGGGGAAAAATTTATTTGTTCAAACTAAATTTAGGGTAGAGTTAAGGGAGGGGATAGATACTAGCAAATATAAAGATGATGCAGAATTAATTGTTAGATCTATAAAATTTAATTAATTATGAGATGTACGAATAAAAAATCAATTTTAATCATAATATTTTCCTTATTAATTTTAATAATCATAGTTTTATTTGCCTCTTCTGTTTATTTTTACCTAAGTAAAGACTATAAAGCTAAGAATTCAGAAAACACTGCAAGCTATCCTGTTAGCGATACTAACCCAACGTCCAAGAATATAAATTTACAATCGATACTCCAGAAATGATAATAAGGCCTGAAAAATCAGTAATTGAAGCCAAGTCCTTTCTAGATTCTGCTTACGAAATAGAAGTGAAGGGTATAGCAGCATCAATAAAAGGGGAAGGTTTTGAAATATATATGTTTTCCAACATGGGAGAAAGTGGAGGTTTTCATAAATCTGTAAGTATTGAATCAATAATTGCGGAAAATAAATTAGGTGAAAAACTTTTTAAAGTAAAGACAGCACACGAAAATTTGGACGAAAATACTTTAGAAGACCAATATCAGCAATACTATTTCTATACTTCCTACTTTAGAACGATGGAGCAATGTGGCAATGTTATGCCTGGCTATGACGGTTGTGGCTCTCTTGGAATGAGTATTGTGACTGAAGGTGATGGGAATTATTCCTTCAGTATTTTCTGTGGAGTAAATGATTCAAGTTTAGTTTTGCAATGTGATGAATTTGTCAAAAATCTAGATGTTAAAATTGAAAAAGTTCACAATATAGTAGCTTTTAGCCTTGAATACTTAAACCCAAAAGATAACTCTCTTAGTGATAAAAATATAGAGTTGAACGCATACTATACCGATGGAATGAGTTTAACTGACTCCAAGCCAAACTACGTAATATTGAGACGCTTCGATTTTGCAATTATGTTATTAACAAGTCTCGAAGAAACTTCTTTTGAAGAGACATCCGTTTTAGAAAATACTGAAATTGCAAACAACAAACTAAACGAGCAAATATTTAGAGTAAAAAGTTTTGATCAATTTACAAATGAGTTTAAAGAACTATTTCATCAAAATTATATAAATTACTATTTCTATACTTCGGATTTTAAAACTAACGATGCTTGTGGAAAGGAGCAGATAAAATCCTGTGGAAGTAAGTCAGTGGAAGCTTGGGAAGAACATCCACTGAGAATATACTGTGCATCCAACACAACCGAAGGTGTTAGCGAATGCGATAAGTTTGTGAAGGATTTAGCAGCAAAAAATTAACTATTAAACTTTATGAATAAAATATTTAGAAATAAAAAATTCATGATTGCCATAATTATTTTAATTATAATTTTGGTAGCTTTCCTGATCCTATTCATTTTAGCTAATAAAGAGAACAAAAATAATTACTCAGGTACTGGAGATTCATTGAATGATAAAAATATCAGCTATCCTATATCCTATGCTAATAATAGTAATTTAGGTTTAAGGGCCACGGATTATAACTTTGTTAACGAAGGAATGTTTGAAGTGTCAACTTCTACAAATCTTTTTAATGATTGTCAAGGAGATGGGGCGTCTCCTTTAGCTTCCGTAAATGTTACAAATTACTTCTTTAACCCGAATGAGGACTATGAAGAAACTAAAGAGGAACTAGGCTCAGTTTTCATGTCGATTTTTGGAGACATGCCTCAATACATAGACAATCATGAACTAATAAAAGCAAATTATGAAGATCTGGTGAGATTATTGAATGAAGGAGAGATAACTACAGATGATCTAGGTTCGACTATTTATAAAAAAGGCTTTCGTGTGGCTTGTGGAGGTGAGGGACGAATCCCTATTGCTAAAGCTCTAGAATTTAATTACCCCAAAACTGATAAGGCATATTTAGTTATAGGTTTTGGAAGTTACCAGTCGACTACAAACTCTAACTGGATGCCTTTAGATTTTAAGTTTGTATCAAAAATTGGTAATAATTATTCTGTTGCCACTGCAAATTCCGAATATAAGTACTTTACCCATAGCAACAACTTAGCAAAATGCGAAGAGCCTTCAGGTTATGATTACGATTACATAAATACGTTTAGCGAGAATGGGAAAACTTGTGTTATTGATGCACTAGAAAAAGATCTTGATCAATCAAAAATAAATCAGATTATCCAAAAATTTATTACCACTTTTGCATTGAAGTAGTTAATGCTTTCTAATATATATTATTGCCTACCAGTACCGTACCCCGCCGGCCCTCACATATATGGTATAATATACTATTGTGGCCTTTAAAACCCTTTGTAGCCTAGACTTTTAGTTTTTACTGCCTAAAAATTATGAGGAAGATTTCTATAAGCGCGTTTAGCATTTTAGTGGCACTATTACCAATAATTACACTAGCTTCGTACAAAGCAAGTAGTGTATCTGCATACACTTATCAAGATCCATTTCATTCAAATAGTATATGGAACGCACCAATCCCAAGCAATGCAGCAGTTGCTTCAAACTCAGCACAAATGATCCAACAAATAAGAAATGAATACGGTGGAACAAATTTACCGTGGACAATCGCAGGTGTGGAGCAGCCATGGAGTGTGCCTGTTTACTATGCAGATGCCAATACACCAAGAGTAAGAGTTTGTGGAAGTGATGGCAACTATTGTACAAATAATGTTCCAATTGCACCAAATTTTTATCCATCACCTGATAGTGATGCAAAAATTGTGATAATAGAAACAAATGCAAATCCACAAAGAGCCTGGAGCTTTTGGAGTTTCCACGCAGGAAGTGTAAACGGATCGCAGTATATTGCCGATTATGGAGCTTATGGGTGGTCTGATATTACTGATAATGGGGATGGATTAACTTTAAATGATGGAGGCCAATGGGGCGGAAGAGCAAGTGGTGCAAACTATATTGGCGGTTTAATTGACCCTGAAGAAATTCAGTCGGGGGTTATAGACCATGCTTTGGCTATAAGCTTTACAGGAGGTGCTGTCAGCGAAAACATCAGATGGTGGCCAGCAAGAGGTGGAGATGGTTATTCAACAAATGCAAATGCGGTTCCATATGGAGCAAGAATACAATTAGATCCAAGTTTTGATATAAATACAGTTCCAACAACAAATGGTGCAAGAGCAATTGCAAGAGCTCTTCAAACTTACGGGGCTTGGGTTATGGATACAGGTGGATCGTTTGCTTTATATGCAAGAGAGTATGTAAATTCAAATGGAACAATAAATAGAACACCATGGAATGGGCTTATCAACGCTTCGGAAATTGAATCTTATATTCCATGGACAAGTTTAAGAGTATTAACTCAGCAGAATGCTAATGATTTCTATCCGATTAATTCAGGTAATCCTGTACTTACATCTGTAACACCAGTTCCTACCTATACTAACGATACGACACCAAATTTCACTTTTCATTCAACACAGGCTGGAGCAATAACGTATGGAGGCACTTGTTTAAGTGCAACAACTACAGCTGTTTCAGGTAATAATACTGTAACCTTTAACGTTTTGGCTCAAGGAACGTACTCAAATTGTACTGTTAGAGTTACAAATTCCGCAGGAGGACAAAGTAATATTATTTATGTAAATATTTTTACTATTGATACTACAGCACCGGTGATTTCCAGTAGTGCAACTATTCCAGATGGATATAACCAAACTCCGCCATACTCATTTAATTCAAACGAGGTTGGGTATACAGTTTGGGGTGGCATCTGCTCAACTACAGATTCAAATGTGGTTAATGGAGTAAACAATAAAACTTTAAACTTTATTCCACGAGGTACTTACAGCAACTGTACTTTGAGAGTGCAAGACAGAGCAGGTAATTTAAGTAATCAGATAAATATAAATAGCTTTACAATAAATGGATGGGATGCCTGGGCATTAAATCAAGGCTCTACTATTTCGCCGCTTACTGCAATAAGTTTTAATAATAGAATATACAACTTTGTTGTAGGTGATAGCACAAGAATTTACTTAAGAAGTACTGCAGATGGTACTTTTGATAACTCTGAATCGAGAGAATTTTGGACATCTGAGCTGGCAACAGGTGGCCCAGGTGGGAATACTAGAAAAGAAATTACTGCGGCAGTACACGATAATCAACTTTACATAGCCGTTTTAGGATCTGATACCGGATATATTTACACAAATACAATGATAAACGACGCCTATCCAATGCAATGGTCGGGGTGGTATAGAAATACTCAAGATCTTGGGTCTGGAATTGATTCGGTGGCAATGACAAGTTTTTATAATGGAGTGGATACAAGGTTATATCAGTTTGTAGCTGGACAAAGCAAAAATTTGTTCTATAGATCATCGGTAGATGGAATTTTTGACACTCAATCTGAGTACAGATGGTCTATATTTTCGGGATCTAGCAGGGGATCTACACCATTAGCACCTGCTGTGGCAGTACTGCAAAATCAATTGTTCATTAATGTAGTTGGAGATAGTGGAAGAGTCTTTGTATCTCGAACTTCTGATGGAATGTTTGACGGTGGCGTTAACGAAAATTTTATAGAATCATCGCCAGGGGCAGAAACAAATTTGACTGTTAGTCTTGCAAGTGATGGAGTAACATTGTATCAAGCTGTTAAAGGAATATCTAACAAAATCTATACAAGATCAAGCAGTGACGGTGTAAACTGGTCTGCTTGGAGTGGGGTATATGGAGATACGCTGAAAAGAATAGGCATGGTTTCTCATAATAATAGAATATACCAATATGCAATCGGTTTTTCTGGTAATATATATTCAAGAAATTACACTATACCTTGATGGAAACATTACATATATATACCCCAAACTACAAGAACAGGATAAATATTTTTAAGTCAACAATGATGATGATTAGAAATATTTATATATCTAAAGAATTGATTCTTGTGCTTTTTCGAAGAGACTTCTTTGCGATATATAAAAAATCTTTTCTTGGTGTGGCATGGGTTCTAATCTCACCTATAATTGGTATTGTTTCGTGGGTTTTTATGAATCAAACTGGAATCTTAAACCCAGGTGATATTGGAATCCCTTATCCAGCATTTGTACTCTTGAGCTCGTCAATTTGGGGATTATTTATGGCATTTTACAGCGCATCTGCAAGTACTTTGGGAGCTGGTACGGAATTTATCTTACAGGTTAAGTATCCTCATGAATCGTTGCTTTTTAAACAAATACTTTTAAATTTTACAAACTTTTTAATAGGTTTCTTATTGAATATTCTAGTACTATTGGCCTTTGGTGTTACCCCTTCTGCTTATATACTTTTGCTACCTATTTTAATATTGCCAATGTTTTTTTTGGCTGCCAGCCTAGGTTTAGTTATAAGCATGATTTCTATAGTTTCATCTGACATTACGGGTATTTTCAATATAGTTTTTAACTTTACTTTTTACCTGACTCCAATAATATATATTTCCAATACAAAAAGTCAGTTATTGCAAAACGTAAATAAATATAATCCTTTAACTTACTTAGTAGGCAATGTTAGAGATCTAATCCTATTTGGGAAAATGGATAACTTTGAAATATTTCTATCACTAGGCTTGGTATCATTTTTATTATTTATAATTTCATGGAGGCTATTCTTTGTATCAGAAGATAGGCTTATTGAAAAAATGATTTAACATGGAGGACGCAGAAGTAATAATAAAAGTTGAAAATCTTCATAAAAAATTCTGTAAGAGCTTGAAAAGAAGCATGGCTTATGGAACATTAGACCTTGCTAAAAGCTTTTTAGGTTTAAATTTAAATCAAGAGAGGCTAAGAAAGAGCGAATTCTGGTCCTTAAACGATATTAGTTTCGAGCTTAAAAAAGGCGAAACTCTTGGAATAATAGGTTCAAATGGTTCAGGTAAATCTACACTATTAAGGCTTATTTCAGGCATATTTCCGCCTGATAAAGGTAAAATTACTGTTAAAGGAAAAATAGGCTCTTTGATTGCGGTAGGAGCTGGTTTCCATCCACATCTTTCAGGAAGAGAGAACGTTTATTTAAATGGAACTATTTTAGGCATGACTAAAAAAGAGATAGATTCTAAGTTTGAAGAAATAGTTAAATTTGCGGATATTGGAGATTTTTTGGATGCACCATTATCAACTTATTCTTCAGGAATGAGGGTTAGGCTTGGATTTGCTATAGCAGTTTTTTGCCAACCAGATATTCTTTTAATTGATGAAATTTTAAGTGTAGGGGATTTATCGTTTAGAAATAAAAGCTTAAGAAAGCTAAATGAAGTTAGGCAGAACTCTAAAGGTATCATTTTTGTGAGCCATAATCTTGAACAAGTTAGATCATTATGCACAAGGGTAATAATTTTGGAAAAAGGCAAGATTTTGTATGATGGAGAAACACAACAGGGATGCATAATGTATGAAGAAATGTCGCGAGAAAAAAGAGTACAAGTTTTACAGGACGAGCCAGTAACAATTTCAGACAGTAAGTATTTGGGAAGACAAAGTTCTGATGAGATAAGTTTTTCAAACATTGGTATTTTCAATCAAAATGGCATCGAGGTTGATGAAATTAAATTAGATGACAAGCTTACTATTGGCGCAGAGTTTGAAATAAATAAGCAAATAGAAGGAATGTTTTTTTCTGTAGGTATTTTGAATGAAGAATACAAACCGTGTATTTGGGTCATGAGCAATGATATAGATAAGAAAATATACGAAGAGATTAAACCAGGTAAATATAGTTTAAAGGTAGAGATTGACGAACCTCACTTAGCTCCTGGAGTTTATATACCAAACATTGCCATTAGAAACAGTTTGACAGCTGAGACTTATGAGAGAATTTTACCAAATAAGTCATTTAGAGTTCTTTCAGATGGTAAAACATTTGAAAGAGGCTTCATTTACGTAAGAGAAAAATGGAATCTGGAAAAAATAAACTAAAAACGAAAATAAATCAAAAAGTATATGAGTACTATTTAGCATATTACAGAGATGCTCAAGGCCATAAGGACTACGAACAAAGAATACAAGGTAGAATAAATGAAGACATAACTTTTAAAGATTCTATTGAAAGATATAAGGACATGATCCCATTTTTTTATGAAGAAAAAGTTGATCAGAAAATACTTATAGATGGAGCAGGCACAGGTCAAGAATTAGTAAATTTTCATCAAATGGGGTACGAGACACATGCTATAGAGCCGTTCGAACCTGCAATAGAAATACTAAATTTGAAAGCGGAGTATTATAATATTCCAAAAGAAAGGATAAAAAAAGCATTTGCAGAAAGTCTGCCTTATAAAAATAATTTTTTCGATATGGTTTGGTGCTGGACAGTACTTGAGCATGTGAAAGATTATGATAAATCAATAAGAGAAATCCTAAGAGTTTTAAAACCAGGAGGATGGGCTTTCATGGTTATGCCAGACTATAGACAAATATTTGAACCTCATTATAGAGTCTATTTCCCTATGTTTTTGCCAAGGTTTATTTTTAAAATTTATTTAAAAATAATAGGTAGGCCGTCAAGATTTTTTCAAGAAGATGTAAACAGTATAAATAGTTTAAAAGTACTCAATATTTTGCAATCAGAAAATGTCATTTCAATGCAGTTACATAACAATTGGTCTGATGAGTGGCTGAATCATAGGACTAAAGGTATGTCTGCAATTTATTATTTTTATAAATTGACAGGAATTCCAAGAGACCAAATTTGGTTAATTAAAAAAAAACATTAATATATTAATAATTAAATTTTATGGGAGAAAAGAAAAAAAAATTTGAATACGGTTTTTACCACGATAGTTTGACAGAGTGCTATAAAAAATTTGGCGGAATTTTCGAACAGCCGATAATTCAGGATCACAATGAGGAGGCGATTTCATACTATTCGAGGGGGAACATCTTAGATATTGGAGCTGGTAAAGAGCAGCCATTTGTGTCTTTTGCAAAAGCAAAATTAAAAGATGGAAAATACTATACTCTTGATAATGATCCACACGGGAAATTTGACTTCCAATCGTTTGACGAAATACCCAAGAATCTTAAATTTAATCTGATAGTAGCTAATCAGCTTTTTGAGCATCTAGACGTAGAAGAGGCAATGGAATTTATTGTTAATATTGAGAATGTTCTAGAAAAAGGTGGTATTATTTGCGCTACTGTTCCAAACATTGCACACCCAAATAGACAAATTTCTAACATAACTCACAAAACTGCATGGGGATATAATAGCTTTTATATGCTTTTTAGATATACACACCTTGAAGTTTTAAAGTATGCACGTTATTCTAAACGCTATCCAAAAGGATTAATTGAAAAATTTCTTGCAAAACAGATGCAAAACATCTATAGAATTGATTGGGCAGATAGTCTAATGGTAATTGCAAAGAAAAACTAATTATATGGAACTTTTTAAGGAAGAGAATTTTACAATTTTTAACCAAAATATTGAATGTTTAGTTAGAATTAATAAAAATTCTAATCCTATTGTGCCTAGATTAGTAATCCCTTCCAAGCTTCTAAATGGAAAATCAGTTGAGCTTTTAAGATTGTGCATCCAAACTATTCGTAAATATACAAAACAATACGAACTCTGGATTGTGGATAATAATTCACCAGAAGAATATGTAAGTGAATTTTTAGACTTACAAGATATTAACTTTGTTTTAATTAAAACAAATATTTTAGGCGGTGGAAGTTACGAAAATGCTGTTGCTCTGGAAATAGCTGCAGAATTGATAGCTAAAGATACAAAGCATCTGATGACATTGCATCAAGATATTGTAGTTTGTAAAGACGGTTGGTTAGAGGACATGACTTCAAGAATAAAAGGAAATGTAAAAGCAGTAGGAGTAAGGGAGGATAAAGTTAGGGTAAAAGAAGGAATACTGCATGTTTTAGGCTACGTTATTGATTTCCAGCTTTTTAAGGAATTACAGCTCTCATTTAAACCTGAGCTACCGAATTTTGATGTTGGGGACAGAGTTATATATGACTTTAAGGAAAAAGGCTTTGAGTATTTTGCTTACGCTAATACTATCTGGAATGCTGAGCTAGTTAATAAAATGCCTGCTTCCTCTCCTTTCAAAAAAATTAATGTGGACAGGGCTATAGATGACGAAGATGATGTATTTTTTATGCACTTGGGAAGGGGTGTCTTGAAATCACAAGGACAAATCGCTAATGAGGATAAAGGTATTGATTTATGGATTAAATTCGTGAATAAGTACATACTTTAGCTTAGGCATTGCTAGTTTGATTGTATGATTCATGTTTAGAAAGTTCGCCACTTAAGTAAATTTATACCTATAATATATAAGCTATTATTTGGATACAGATATGTATAAGTTAAATAACCCACTGGAGGCTAATCTAAGATTAAAAAAGGATATTTGGTACTCCTTAAGACGTTACTACGTAGATCTATTTATGATTGAGCAAATATCAAGAGTAAAGACTGGTTCTAAGGTATTGGATATTGGAGGAATGAAAAGTAATAAAAGAGGTAGTTTTGATATTGGTGAATACGATGTTAAAACTGAATACTTGAATATTTCCGAAAAGGCAAAGCCAGATTATCTAGCAGACGCAAAAAATATTCCAGTAGAGAATAACACCTTTGATGCCGCAATTCTTACTGAAGTATTGGAGCATGTTGATGATCCAAAAGAGGTATTAAGGGAAGCATTTAGAATTCTAAAACCAGAAGGTAAACTAATAATAACTGTACCTTTTTTATTTCCGATTCATGCTGATCCATATGACTATGCTAGATACACTGATTATTGGTTTGATAAAAATCTTGGTGAAATTGGATTTAAAAATATTGTAATTACAAAGCAAGGATATTTTTATTCAGTAATCGCAAACTTTATAAAACAGTGGGTATATTCGAGAACACCATCTACAAAAAATAGATTTAAGAAGTATGTTCAGTTAAAATTTGCGTTTTGGTTACAGAACAAGGCTTTAAAAATGGATACAAAGATAAAAAGTGATGATAAGCTAATTACATCTTACACTACGGGTTTAGGTATTATTTGTAATAAATAAATTATGGGAAATTTAAATATAAGTAAGATTTTAAAAAAAGATTTAACACTCGAGCAAAAACAAAGAGAGATAGATCAATTGCTGGATGAAAGATTCCAAAAAGTAAACACAATGTTCAATATGATTGATTTCAAAAAATTGTATGGACAAAAAAAAGAAGTGAAAATTGTGGATCTTGGCTGCATGGATGGTAGCTTGCTTTTAAGCATCGCCAATCACTATCCTGGGACTGAATTATACGGCCTAGAGCATGATTATGATGAATATAAAGATTCGTATAGCTATTTGAAAAAAAATTCTAATATAAAAATTATAGAAGGTAGCTGGTACGATAAAAACATTTTCAAAAATACACTTTTTGATATAGTCCTATTAGTTGATGCATGGCCTTATCCCGAAAATTATGCAAAAAGATTTGAAGAATACAAATCATGGAATCAGAAAAATTATAACGAGAATAAAAAAATCTCAAAATCTAATCTTCCTTGGCAGTATAAAGTATTCAATAAAGATTACTCTATAAAAGAACTGGAACTTTTTGCAAACTTCGTGAAATCTGGTGGGTTTTTAATTATCCATTCTTGGAGAGAAGTAAGCATAGTTAGGGAGAGAAACTTAAAAGACTTTTTTAAGTACAAAGTTATGCAAAAGCCAAACTTAGGAATTGAAGTAAAAGATTTCAAAAAACTACAAGTGTTTTCTCATAAAAAAAATATTTTGATTCTTAAAAAATGATTTTTAAAAAGACAAATACAATTAAATATATAGTTGACGACGCGGATTGGGTAATAAAAAGTGAAGGGGAGTATATTACTAAGTATTTGAAACAAATCTATAATTTAAATATAGAAATAGCCAAGAAGATTGACTTTAAAAAATCAATACTTCACTTTGGAACCAGCTGGCCCTATATAAGTGGGGCTTACAAAGAAATCGACAAGTCAAATAAGGTGATTTTAACATGGTATCACGTTGCACCTGAACAACTTGAAATTAAAGATAAGATTCCAGAAATTATAAAAAATGTTGATTTTGTTCATACAGCAAGCAGTACAGAGTTTAAGCAATTGGCCAAACTAGGGATACCTAAAGAAAAAATAAAAGTAGTTCCTATTGGGATTGAATTGAAATACTTTAAAGTGCTTACAAATGACGAAAAAGAACAAAAAAAGACAAAACTAGGTATTCCTAATTCCGCTATTATTATTGGCTCGTTTCAGAAAGATGGGAATGGTTGGAGGGAAGGCAACGAACCAAAGCTAATAAAGGGACCTGACATTTTCTGTGATACTGTTGAGATTTTAGCAAAAAATTATAATATTTTTGTAATTTTATCTGGCCCTGCTAGGGGTTATGTAAAAAATAGGCTTACTGAGGCTAATATACCGTTTAAGCATTTTCTTTTTGAAAGGCCAGAAGATGCATGGCAATTATTTAATATTTTAGATTTATACATTATTTCATCAAGAGAAGAGGGCGGACCTAAAGCTATAACCGAGTCTATGGCTAGTGGGGTAGCATTAGTCAGTACTCCTGTTGGAATGGCACCTGATGTTATTGTTAGTAATGTGAATGGGATAATGATCGATACTTTTGATGCTAAAGATCTTGCAAGAGCAGCAAAAAGTATCATCGACAACAAAAAAATTAGAGAAACAATTATTGCAAATGGTATAAAAACCGCTGAAGATTACTCTTGGGATAAGATAGCTAAACAATATTTTGAAAAAATTTATTCAAAACTAGTATGAAAATATTTATAAATTTTGAGCCAAAAAATGGTCCTTGGGGAGGCGGAAATCAATTTATAAAAGCTTTAAAAAATCAGTTTTTAAAGGAAGGGATCTATACCGATAAACCAGCTGAAGCCGATGTGATTCTTTTCAACAGTCACCACAACTTAGATGAGGTAGTAGATTTAAAAACGAAATATCCTAACAAACTGTTTTTGCATAGAATCGATGGACCGATACAAATAGTAAGAGAAGTAAATGATGGAGTAGATGCTCAGATATTTGAAGCAAATAATAGAATCGCTGATATTACCATATTTCAATCTTATTGGAGTTTTAAGCAGACAATTATGCTTGGCTTTATTCCAAAGAACCCAAACATAATTTCAAATGCATCAAATCCAGATATATTTAATATTTCAGAAAGGATAAATTACGATGGTAGTTCTAAGTTTAAGATAATTTCAACTAGTTGGTCTAGCAACCCCAAAAAAGGTGGGAGTGTTTATAAGTGGCTTGATGATAATCTTGATTTTACTCAATATGAATATACTTTTTTAGGCAATACAGATCAAAATTTTACAAATATTAAAAAATTAGATCCGTTAGATTCTAGCGGAGTGGCTAGTTTATTGAAGGAATCAGATATTTTTATTACTGCAAGTAAGGATGATCCTTGTTCTAATTCACTGATCGAAGCTTTATCTTGTGGACTACCAGCAATTTATGCAGAAAGTGGAGGACATCCTGAAATTGTAAAAGCAGCGGGTCTAGGATTCTATGATCAGAAAGAAATTATAGAAAACTTATTGAATATTAAAAAGAATTATACTATGTTTCAATCACTAATATCTGTTCCTAGTATTGATGAAATTTCAAAAGAATATGTAAATTTTGCAAAAAAGTTTTTATAAAATGTATGAATATTTACTTTGCTTAGTATTATCCAACTAGAATCTCTTAAATGATAAAAAGTAAACTTGCAAAAGATACAATAATCAGTTTTACAGGTATAAATATTGCGTACATAATTAGCTATGTTCTCTTCATTTTCTTGATTAAGTTGGATAAAAATTTATTTAATGATTATACCTTTATTACAAGTATATTCATGCTTGCTATTGTCCCATGTAACGTACTTCAGCGAATTTTCACCATCGAAGGAGAAGGAATTTTGGGCTATTTCAAGAAACGGTATAAATCGTTAAGATCATTAGCTGCTATTATACTAGCCGGCATATTGGTGCTTGTAGTCTTTAACTTGCTGGTAGGGGTTAAATATGGCTTTTTTTCTTCAATTATTTTCTTTTTAATTGTACTAGTAGCAATAGTAACGGGAATATTGCGTGGGATAAATCAGAATTTAGGCAACTTTACTAATACAACTCTTTCGGTCTTAATTGAAGCGAGCATAAGAACAGGCTTAGGACTTATTTTAGGCTATACGCTTGGATTAGGAATAAATGGAATTTTAGTCAGCATTGTTATTGGATATTTTTTAGCAGGAATAGTTTCATATTTCAATATTAGAAAGAAAGTTAATAAGCAAGTAGGCCACTTTCAAATAAAAGCCTTGAAGTCAAAAATTACAAGCGGCATAATATTTGGATTGGTTTTAGAACTATTTGCTAATTTTGATATCTTATTTTCAAACTATTATTTTAGTAAAGAGAATAATGTTCTTACTGAGCTGAACACACTTCAATTTTTTAGAAAAACTATTTTCTTTGCAATTTTTGCCATCAATGGTGTAGTTTTATACCTTGCATCAAGCTCAAAGTATAGTAAAAAATTTTCCTTAAGTTTTTCATTCATTGTAAGTTTTATCTTAAGCATGCTTATGGCTTTTACTTTTTATTTATTCAAAGGCTCTATTCTAGAGTTTCTGGGATCTTCTACTGAAGACATTCCCAATACTTTCTTATTTTTGTTTCTACTTGGAAGCACTTTGGTTACAACAAATTTCATAATTGCAACCTGGACTTTTGCTAATGCTAACAGTAGATTTACTCTTCTCGTTTCGATGTTCA
Organism: uncultured Candidatus Saccharibacteria bacterium; assembly: GCA_964607415.1. GTDB lineage: Bacteria > Patescibacteriota > Dojkabacteria > J137 > J137 > CAZSKK01. The sequence continues at coordinate 379,395 of CAZSKK010000002.1, forward strand.
GCTTAGTTCAAATTGCATTTTTTATTACACTAACATTAGATATTGAAAGTTTTATTAATATATTTCTTTTAACCAATTTAGCCCTATTTATTGTGGTAAGTTTTGTATCCTTTTCAATATCAGAGGTGATAAAATTAAAAACTATTAAATTATTCTTTACAAAATGAGAAAAGATATAAATGTATCTTTTGTAATTCCTCTATACCGCAGCGAAAAAACAATAGATAAAGTAATTAAAATGATTGCTGATTTAGGTCTAAACGATTGGGAGGCAATTTTAGTTAACGATTGTTCACCAGATAATGTAGAAAAAACTGTAGAAGCAGTTAAGAATGAGTATGGAGTTAAAATTAAATATTTAAGATTGAGTAAGAATCAAGGGCAACACCAAGCAATTCTTTTAGGACTTAATTATGTAGAAAAAGATTACGTTATAACAATTGATGACGATGGCCAAAATGAACCAGTGGAAGCAATAAAGCTACTAGAAAAGCTAATAGCTAATGATTTAGACATAGTTTATGGAAGTTTTAGTAAGAAAAATCACAACTTTTTCAGAAACTTTGTAAGCAATTTAAATCTCTTTATTAGTAAATATACAATTGGAAACCACAAGCAAATTCCATTGTCCAATGTCAGAGCTATGACCAAAGATCTAGCGTTAACTATCGCCTCAAATTCTAGTGTTAAGCCGTATATTGATGGTTTAGTTTTTTCCGTTACTTCTAGAATTGATTTAGCAGAGATAGGGCATAAAGAAAGACTAGAAGGAAAATCAGGGTATAACTTTAAAAAATTAATGAGACTTTGGTTTAATCATTTTATTGGCTACTCAAACTTAGCGTTACAAGTATTTTCAGGCTTTTGTTTTCTGGTTTCATTCGTAGGGTTTTTAGGTGGAGTTATATATTTTATCCTAACTATAAATAACGAGAGTAGGCCAGAAGGGTGGCTATCTTTATACATGACTTTAACAATACTATTCAGTATACTATTCTTCTTCTTAGGTATATTAGGTGAATATGTTCTCCGAATCTATAATGGAATTTATAAAAGCCAAAAAATATTAATTAGTAAAAAATTTTAGAAATGGTTCTTGCAATTAAGCCCACAGAACAAGTAGAAGCTTTACAGGAAGAAATTCTTGAGAAGTTCGCGACTATCAATGTAGACATGTCCAATAAAGAAGTTGAGACAATTCTTTCGGAATTAAAATCGCAAATACCTGTGGATTTTGAGCCAGAGCCAATTTTTTCTAGAGAAGTGTACTTGAAAAACACAGAAACAGAGCCACCACGAAAGTTGGAATTTATTAAGCTAGATCCAATTACAGCAGTAAAATACTATGAGGATATTTTTAAGCTAAGTAAAAACCTTAATAAAAATCTTTACTCTGAAAGATCACTTGGTGATATTTTCGCATCTTATAAAACATATGGAGATACAACATATCGTCTTGAAAGTCAGTGGGAATACAGTATTGGAATTTTAGATGAGCAAGGATCTTTAATAGGCTTTGTTCAGGCGAATATAGAAGAAACAAAAAGTACACCAGATAAATTTTTTGAATCGTCTCAGCCTCAATACGTTTATGTAAGCTTGATTGCTGTAGATGAACATACTTTTGGAGGTGTAGGATTAGGTGCGAATCTGTATTATGCTTTAGCAGATTTAGTTCCGGAGGATTCAATTATAAAAGGTGCAACAGCAGCACCATTAGAAAATAAAAGAATTCAAGATTGGTATACTACATTGGGGTTTAAATTAAATGTAGACAGGATTTATGGAAAAGATCATAAAATGATTCCATTTACTGGAATTCCTGTTGAAATAAAGAAGCGAGTTTTAGATTACTTTAAACGATATAAAAAGAAGTTAGATGAAGAAATTACAGAACAATAAAAGTTTGATTTTTTTTATCGGGCTGGGCTTATTTGCCTTAGCATTTCTGCCTATAATTCTCTATTTGATAAATATCAATTCCCAAAGTTTAATTGCAGATGACTATGCAATGTTTGAGTACTATAAAAGCAAGCCTTTAGTCGATATTATTTTGGATATAATATTTACACGACAAACACCACATGTAAGATTTGTTTTTATACCACATTTGATTTTCATACCGTTTTTTAAATATACCTCGGGACAAGTTTGGGCAGTTAATCTATTCTTCATATTTATATTCTTGCAACTGTTCGGTCTAATTCCATTTTTTTTGGCGAAGATTTTAAAACTAAAAAAAATTAAACTAATAACTCAATGCTTGTTTATAATTTTTACTTTTTTGACATTAAATTATCAAATATGGTTCTTATTAGACTTTAAACTAGGTAGCTATATTATTACAGGAGTGATATTTATGTTATGTTATATATACTTACTAATTAATATAAATCTTAACAGAACTAAAAATCTTATTCTTATAATCTTGGCGTTTATTTTAAGTCTTCATGCAACTGATATCAATATACTTTTAATTATTCCTACTATTATAATTGTTCTTTTTCAAGAAATAAAACTGAAGAGTAAAATCATTATTTTACTAATTACAATAGGATATCCACCATTGTTTTACATTGCGAATAAAAGACTAATACCTCGTCAATCAGCCTTATTTCAAGATAATGATTTACACGAATTATTAAAGATTTTTAAAGAAAAACTTTGGTACTTTATTATTGAAAACAAGTATATGGTTCTGCTGGTTTTAGTATTTTTACTATTTAGCATAGCATTATCTGTTTTTTCTTTTTCAAAAGCATCTTTGAAAAAAACTAGTGCTAAATCATATATAAACAAATACGTCTTTCAGAACATGGAGGTAGTGTTAAGTTCTTTCTTTATTTTTTATGGATTTGGCCTTTTATTTGTAACTAATTTAGCATATGGTGGCTGGATAAATCCCCATCAGTACTCAGTAGCGTATTTAATGCTTATCTTTAGTTTTATCTTTTCAGTTAAATATGTTTACGAGAATAAATTTTTAGTAAAGTACTCGAAAGTATTTGTTTTAATTGCCATAGTGTGTGTCGGTTTCATTAGTTTTAACGCATTCAAAGATTTTCGTTACTACTTACGAGAAAGATACTACGAAATACAGGCAATAGAAATTTTAGAAAACTATACAACTTCTAATACGAACGAGTTTGGTGAAAAAAATCTAATAGTTATTGATGAGTGGCCTGATTATTATCTTAAGTTCTTTTCTATACAGGCATTTTATGACATCGATTGGGCCAGTAGAAGCTATGCAGACAAGAGCTTAAATAAAGATGGGAAATCTTTTACAATTGCAGATAAAAATTTTAAGTATGAAAAGGCTTACGATAGAATTTTGTTAGTGAATTATAACCCCACCAATAAATCTTTAAATTTTGATCTTAAAGACTGTATGTCTAATAACTGTAAAGAAGTGTATAATCAATTTTATGAAGGTTTATCTTCCACAAAATAATTTAAGTGAAGTTGCTGGGGCTAATACTTTTTTATCTAATCTTATAGACTATATCAACACAACAGATGTGGATATAGTTAATAATCCAAGGGACAGCGATGTAATCCTTATTAATATACAAGGAGATAAAAACTTAATAGATCTAGCATCAAGTTATAATATTCCAATAGTACAAAGATTGGATGGTGTATTTTATCCAGAAAAGCACCCCGATTATTTAGAAAAGAATCTTCCGATTATTAATATTTATAAGAATATAGCCACAAAAGTCATTTTCCAGAGTAACTACTCTATGAGTCAATGTTTTGAGATGCTTGGTGAGATCCCAAGAAATAAATATGAAATAGTAATAAATGGTGTAAATCCGTCAATTTTTTATAAGCCTGCAAAAAAAAATATAAAAATCAAAAAATTCAGATTTGTTACTACAGCAAGGTTCAGAAAAAGAGAAATGATAGCCCCAATAGTTAAAGCTCTAGATCTTTTAAAAAAGAGCATAGATTTCGAGTTAGTTGTAGCTGGACCTATTGTTAACGATGAAAGAAAAATATATTTTGACATGGACGATATAAAAAGAAATGGTGTTGCACATCTTAAGCAGATTGATCCAATCATTGAGTTTTTCGACAGAGAATACATTAAATTTGCAGGAAGCTTAGGTTCAAGTGAAGTTGCAAATTTGCTTAGGGAGTCTGATATATTTTTCTACTCCCATTTAAACCCGCCTTGCCCTAACTCAGTAGTCGAAGCAGTGGCCTGTGGTCTGCCAGTTGTAGGATTTAATAGCGGATCTATGGAAGAACTATTATTCTTTGCAAAAGATTTACTTGCAAATGTTTCTGAAAAATTGATTCATATTGAAAGTGATTTAGACGAACATAAGCTTCTCGAAAAAATAAAACTTTGTGTAGACAATTTTGATCGATATAAAAAGATTAGTGAGGAAAATGCTAGCATTTATAACTTTGAAAATTGCGGAAGTAGTTACTTAAAAATATTTAGAGAATCAATCAAGCTAAAAAAATAAGATGAAAACTCCTAAATTATCAGTTGTGATGGCAAACCATAATGGGCAAGAGTTTCTTAAAGAAGCAATCGAAAGCATTCTAAATCAAACTTTCGATGACTTTGAGTTTATTATTGTCGATGATTTTTCTAAAGATAATTCGCTAGAGATAATAAAAAGTTATAACGATAAAAGAATAGTCGTTATTAAAAATTCATCAAATTTAGGGCTTACAAAATCCTTGAATACTGGATTAAAAATAGCCAAAGGCGAGTTTATTGCAAGAATGGACTCTGATGATATTTCTGAACCAGACCGTTTTAAAAAACAGTTAGCATTTTTTGAAGAAAATTCAGAATACTCTGTTTTAGGGTGTTATGCACAGATAATAAATTCTAAAGGCAGTAAAGTAGGAGAATTGGTAAATCCTATAGAGGATGAGGAAATAAAAGAATGTCTAATAATTGATAATGCAATGAGTCCGCATGGAGGTTTAATTATAAAAAAACAAGCCCTAGATGATATTGGAGGATATGATGAGTCAATATTAAAATCTCAAGATTATGATTTATTATTGAAGCTTTCTGAAAAATATAAAATGCATAATTTGCCAGAATTTCTTTATAGATGGAGAACCCATGGGAAAAGCATTTCAAATGCTTCGAGAGATTCTCAGGCTTATTACAAAAATTTGGCACAAGAAAATGCTATAAAAAGAAGGTACGCTAAAATGCCAGTTACAGATCCAAGCCTTGCAGTTTTGTATTTATGTTTTGATAAAGTGAACATAGATTATAGACAAATAGAGACATTTTCTAAAGAAATTCATGCTTATGTGGTTTATCAGTCAAAAAACCAAAGAGACAGGTTAAGAAAAATAAATAACATAACACTTGTGAAAATGGACCGAAACATTAGTGAAAGCATTAACAAAGCTACAAAACTTATAGTTGAAGATTGGGTATTATTAACAACAAATGGTTATTATATTTCAAACGAATTTTCTGTAGCTAATCTAAAAAAAATTATTGCTTTTGATATATATTCAGATGTTTTTATACCAAAAGTTTTTCATCATAAATTCAATACTTTTAACGACTTCTATTCAATTGTGATTTCAGATAATAAGGTTAAATTTGAGAACAGAAGCTTCAGTCGGTGTAATTTTCTTTTTACAGGCTCTAGCATTGTAAATACAAATTTTCTTAAAAAAAATTTTTTTTCAAGGAGATTTATTCCAATATTTAACGATTTAGATATGTCATTAAGATTATTATTAGAAGGAAACGAGTTAAAAGCAAGGCTAGTAGATACAGTCCAGTTAGATTATGCATACGAAATCACAGATAAAACAACCCAATATGTATCATCTTCTATATTTACGTCTAGACTTGAAAAAAATTTCAAAAATATAAGACAAAAATATAATCTTGGCTTTGAAGCATTTGTGTATAATTTCGTCAAAAATAAGTCAGAGGAGTTCTTCCTTAATACTAAAAAATTTAAAACTATTAAGTAATAAAATATGGCAAAAGTTAGCGTAATAATTCCTTGTTATAATCATGGTCAGTATATAGATGAAGCAGTTCAGTCAGTTTTGGACCAGTCGTTCCAGGATTTTGAAATAATTGTTGTTAATGATGGTTCAACAGACGAATATACTAATAAATTACTTAGCGATTATATAAAACCTAAAACTACAGTAATAAAAACAGAGTATAAAGGTCTTCATTCTGCTCGGAACACAGCTATTTCCGCCGCTAAAGGGGAATATATATTGCCCCTAGATGCAGATGATAAAATAGGAACAAAATTTCTTGAACTAGCAGTTAATGTTTTAGACAAGAATAAAAAGGTAGGCATAGTGGGTAGCAATGTGGAGGCTTTTGGGGATCAGTCCTGGAAAGTAGAAACAAAAGCAGATACAAAAAGAATTCTTGTTGATAATTTCCTAGTAGCTACAAGTATGTTTAGGCGAAAAGATTGGGAAAAAGCAGGAGGATATAAGACTAACATGAAATACGGATGGGAGGATTATGACTTTTGGCTTACTTTATTAGAAAATGGTGCTGATATAAAAATAATATCAGAATGGTTTTACTATAGGAAAGTTAATAGCAGCTCCAATAGGCCGTTTTCACTAAGCTCAATGACTAAGGAAATGCGAGAGATGTCTTTTATCCAATTGTTTGAAAACCATCCAAAGCTTTATAAAGAAAATATTGATGTTTTGCTTAAATACATTAACGAACAAAAATTTGTAATATCTGATTTACAACAGCAATTAGATTCTTTAAACAAAACATTGGATAAGTTTAGAAATAATCCACTTTATAGAGGCATTAAGAGGGTAAAGAGATTTTTAGCTTGAAAGTAGTTCATTGAAAATCTTATTATAGTTTTTTTGCATGGTATCGAGTTCAAACTCTTTTTCCAGGGTAATGTTACTTTTATCTAGATTTTTTATTAAAACAAGTTTGTTTGAAATATCTGTAACAATATTGTCAGGGTCAGTTAAAAATCCATCTCTACCTTCTTTGAAAACCTCGTTTATTGCGCCTACATTTGTAGACACTACAGGCACCTTTAGTGCTAGAGCTTCTAAGATTGCTAAGGGAATTCCTTCATAGATTGAAGTTAGAATTAATGCTTTTGATTTACTTAGCACAGTCATAAATTTTTCATGAGATATGGGCCCTTTTATAAGAAAATTTGAAAGCTGTTCCGAATCTTTTTTAAGTTCTTCAAAAAGCTCACCAGGACCCGCCATATAAAAATTTTTATCCTTATTCAGCGAGGCAAGTTTAATATAATCCTTTGGATTTTTCTGTTCTGAATATCTAGCTACCCAAATAAAGACATCGCTGTTTTGGAAAAAAGTAATTTCATCTGCATCTAGCAAGTTTTCGTTTACAGCTGTTCTGACTTCTTTTGGATCAATCCCATTGTATACTACGGATATTTTTTTAGGATTTATTTTATACCAGTCAACATATATTTTCTTTAACCGATTGCTTATAACTATTCTTTTATCAATATACTTATCAAATCCAGCTGAGTACATAGGCATTCCACCTCTATCATCTTTGCCTTCACCGCAATGAACTAGATCCACTGTTGGGAGATTGTGTAGCCTTTTAATATGCTCAAGTACTTGATAACCATTTGTAGAATTCTGTGTAAAGTAAACATCTGTTTTAACGAGTCGTGGGAAATTTATTAATAAATAATTCTTGAGCTTATTAGGTATATATGTGAGGTTTATAACTGATTTGGAAACTTCCCTAAATTTTCTTATCCATTCATGCTGATTTTTATATGTGCAGAAGATGTATACATCCCATCCATCTCGCTTTAAGCCCGAAAGAATCTGCAACATTACTCCTTCAGCACCACCTATAGTCGTCCAGGGTAGAGCCATTAGCACGACTTTCTTTTTTGAAAGTAGTTTCCTATTGAGCAATAATATCAATAGAAATAATGAGAACAGTGTAATAAAAACTCGCAACATTTTTTTAAAGCTTTCTTTCATATATTTGATTAGTTTTCAAAAGTAATTTATTATATCAGAATTAAATCATACATTAATTCACATGGAATATAAAACGGATAAAAAAGGATATCTATCGAATTATGAGATATATTTTTCAAATTTAAAAGACCAAGAGGTCAAGCTGCTAGAGCTTGGCATATTAGAGGCAGGGTCGCTTTTTTATTGGAGAGATTATTTCAAAAAAGGTGAAATAGTTGGTTTAGATATAAATGAAATTAATATTAAAGATAATGCAAGAATAAAGACATATGTTGGTGATCAAAAAAATGTATCGCTACTAGAAAAAATTACAAAAGAAAATACTAAAGAAGGTTTTGACATTATTATAGACGATGCTTCACACTTTGGTCATGAGACTTTTGTTAGCTTTACATATTTGTTTAAAAATGCTCTGAAACCTGGCGGTATATATGTAATAGAAGATTGGGGTACTGGGTATTGGCCACACTATCCAGATGGTAAGAGCTTTAAGTTTGATAATAATCATATAAGTTCTTACTTCCATAAAACTTTCAAAACTAAAACAAGAAGAATTAAGTCATTCCCAAATTTTTCTAATGGTATGGTGGGCGTAATTAAGCAGTTAGTAGATGAGGTAGCAATTGGTGACGCTACAAACAGCGAATATACAAAATATCATGAAATTGGCTCAACTATAGAAAAAGTAATTATTTCAAAAGGGATAACTTTTATTTTTAGAGTTTAGTAATAAATACTAGATCTGTTTACCTGATTTAATTGAAAAAATTTAAGTCTCTGTGGCAAATGACATGAGTTCTTTTGAATCCTTAAATCCAACGTATCTGCTGGAATCTTCAATGTCCCCAACGGCCAAAAACTTGCCATGCTTCTTATAAAATCTTCTTATTGCAGATTTCAGTTTGGCTTCATTATATCTTCCTGTTGTGTATGTAGAATCATTCATTGATTTTGTAAAATCAGCTCTTATATGTAAAACGATAGCCTCAGGGCAATTAAAAAACTCAAAGCCTGCTTGTTTTACCCTAAAGGCTTGTTCATTATCTTCATATGCACCAATAAATTCAGGATCCATTGGAATCTTTTTTAAAACTTCTGTTCTCCAAATTGCAACTCCAGGGAGCCAATCGCAGGATTTTTTTTCTAAGGTCGAATTGTCGGTGTAATCTTTTCCAGCATCAATGTCTTTAAAAATAACCCATTCGTGATCATTAATAACTTGAGGATTGTTTAGCTGAATTTTCCCATTAGGTAAAACAATTTTTCCTAGAACGCCGGCAATTTTGTTATCAGATTTGATGGTGTTTACAAGATGCTCAAAGTATCCAGGCATAAAAACCATGTCATTATCAATAAATGCAGTAAATTCACAAGCTGTGAATTTAGCAGAAAGTGCTCTTCCTCCTGATACTCCAAGATTTTCTTCGAGTAAAACTAAATCAATGTTACCTTTTTCTTCACTTAGTTTTTTCAAATACTCACGTGTTCCGTCATCAGAATTAGAATCTATTGCAATTAAGTTAAAACAAATATTTGTTTTATATAATGATTTAATTGTTCGTTTGGTATCTTTAAGTCTGTTTAATGTTAGTAAAACTATATCTATTTTGGTATCTGGCACTTGAAATGGATTTTTATTTGCAAATCTTTTAAGTTCAAATTGCATTAAGGGATATGGATATGATTTCCCAGAAATTTTTTTAAGTAGTTTCTTAATCAGTTTCATATATAATCGCTAGTAATTTAGATATAATATTTTAACAGTACTTTACTTTTAAAACACTATTCATGAGTAAATATCTAATTTCTGGTGGAGGCGGCTATATCGGTTCTCACATAGTTTATCTTCTTTTAAGCAAAGGACATGAAGTTGTTGTTATAGATAACTTTTCAAATAGCAGTGTAAGAAACCTTGTAAAAATTCAAGAAATACTAAATAAAGAAATTACGATTGTAAATAGGAACTTAATCTTTGATTTGAATGATTTTGATTTGCAAAACATTGATGGCGTTCTTCACTTTGCAGCATATAAAGCAGTGGGTGAATCGGTGAATAATCCTTTGAAATATTACAGAAATAATCTTCAAACAACTGTAAACCTTCTGGAATGGTGTTTAAGAACCGGGGTGAGTAAATTCATATTCTCCTCCACAGCAGCGGTATATGGTTCAACGGAAAATATTCCAATTAGTGAAAAAGAACCTACAAGACCTGAATCTCCTTATGGTTTTTCTAAACTTTTTGCTGAACAAATAATTAAAGACTTTTGTAAAATCAATAAAGACTTTTCAGCCACAGCATTAAGGTACTTCAATGCCGCAGGTAATTTGGATTCAGGTGAGATTGGTGAAGAAGCAGAGAACCCAAGTAATTTAATTCCAGCTTTAATTACGAGTCATTTGGGTTTGAGAGATGCCAAAATGAAAGTTTTTGGAACTGACTTTGAAACTGAAGATGGCTCAGGCGTAAGAGATTACATTAATGTTTTAGATCTAGTGGAGGCACATTATCAGGCTTTAGAATTTATGGATAATAATAAAGGCTATAATTTTTTTAATGTAGGGACAAATTCTGGCTACTCGGTTTTGGAAATAATAAAAACTTTTGAAAAAGTAAGCAACGAAAAAGTAGAGTACGAAGTTGTTGAAAGACGGCCAGGCGACCCAGCCGTATCAATTGCTGATAATTCTTTAATCAAAGAGAAATTAAACTGGATACCTAAAAAGGCCTTAGAGGAAACAATTAGAAGTTCCTGGCTTTGGTATAGAAACAATTATCAAAAGTAACTAAATCTTCTCGAACCCGTGTTTTTTTCTAATTCTATTATTAGAATCTAGAATTTCTTTCAAAAGCTTAGGATCATAACCTGCATCTTCACTGGAAGATATAAATGCTTTTAAGTCTTTAGGTAAACATTTACCTTCAAATCCTCGTTTATCAACAAAAACTCCGGTATGTGATCTTCCTATTCTTGAATCCATTAACCATCCTTCTCTTGCTTCATTGTAGTCAACTCCAAGGGCTTCACAAATATCATAAAATTCGTTTGCTAAAGTAATTTTAGTAGCTAAAAATACATTTTCCATATACTTAATTACTTCAGCAGTTTTGGTATCAGTTTGCATATATTTGACATGTGCACCTAATTTTCTAATGAATATATTTAAAATCTTTGAAGTTACTTTTTTATCTCCGCCAATTATCATAAAGTCGTGGTATTGTGGGTCAGTTGGATGAGGGTAAATCCAGTAAGGTATAAAATATCCCCCCTCACCAATATACTCAGGGCTAAATGCAATATTTAGCTTTGGATATTTTTTCTGTAATTTTGCTGTTGTCCCTGGTTTAACAGTTGATTTAATCAAAATTAGGGGTGTTTCCAACCATTCAAAAGTTCCTTCAACTATACTCGTGTCACAACTTTTGCCGTCTTCGCTAGTAGGAGTAGGTACACAAATTATGGCAAGTTCACATTGATTTACTTCTTCTTTAGAGGAAGACTCAATATCTTTTGTGAATGGATCATAAACTAAAGCTTCAGGGAAAACTTTGTGATAAGCTTTACCTACATACCCGTACCCGATTATCGCTACTTTTATCATAAATTTAGTAATTATAAGTTATATTTAATAATCTCCACTAAAGCCTTAAACCCATCTTTAAATGCTTTCATTTTTTTACCTTCAGCCATTGATCTAGGTTTATATGTTATTGGCACAACCCCAAACTTTAAATGTTTACCGTTAAGTTTATATTTAGAAAGCTTAGCTGTAATTTCTGGTTCAAATCCAAAATTGCTTGTTGCGTGAATTTTGCTTCCAACTTCTCTAAAAATTTCACCTCTTGTAAGTTTATAACAAACCTCCATATCAGGAATCCACACTCTAATTCTTGGGTAAGTAAATAAATTGGAAAATAGTGTCAACATTTTATTTCCAAAATAGTTTTGCCAATAAATAACTTTATTTTTCTTGCCAAATCTATTTCCATAAACAACATCAAGATTTTTTTCATCCATTAATTTAAGAAGATCAACAACTTCATTAGGATCATATTCAAGATCCGCATCTTGAATTACTACTAAATCTCCTGTTGATTCAACGATCCCTTTTTTTACGGTTGGAGTTTTCCCTAAGTTTCTTTCATTAGTAAAAACTTTGATTTCTTCATGTTTTTTAGCAAGATCCTGCATAATCTCCCAACTTTTATCTTTGGATCCATCGTTTACAATTACAACTTCTTTTTCAAAGTTATCTGGTAATTTTACTTTAAGAACTATGTCTACAATTTGATTCAACGTTTTTTCTTCGTTGTAAACAGGCATTACAAAAGTTAAAATTTTATTACTCATGACTTCTATATCTAACAAATGAAAAATCTAAATATTAATCAGGGCTTTAAAATTGTATCAATTTTATCAGGTACTTTCATCTTGAAAATACTATTTCTTGGCAAACTTAACGGCTTTGGCTGGGAACATGACGAATATCTTCATTTTTTAGATTTAAAAACGGTTTATACAAATTTCCCACACAACCTTGATATTGGTTTAAGCGTTTGGTCTAAGCCACTGTTTACTTACATTTACGGGCTTCCAGTGCATTTGTTTGGATTGGAAACGCTTCCCCAAGCTCAAATTTTGGGAATAATTACAGTGTTACTAACAAGTTTTGTAATTTACAAGATTCTTCTAAAACTAAATCTTTCGCAAAATTTGAGCTTAGTTGGAATGATTATTTATAACTTCTCTTTTTTGACCTTTCGAAGTTCCTTGAGCGTAATGACTGAACCTGTTTTTGCATTGTTTTTATCTTTAGGAATTCTTACACTTTTACAAAAGAGATATTATCTAAGCTCGTTAATGATAGGTCTTCTGGTTTTAGCGAGAATGGAAGGGCTGTTTTTTGTTGGAATGTGGGGAGTATATGTTTTTCTTGTACTAACCCCTCTCCCTTCGGGTATCTCCCCTTTATTCAAAAGGGGAGACGGCGAGCGTATGCGAGCCAGAGGGGTTAGTAGACTACTTACCAGTTACCTTTTACTAGTTACCCCGGCCCTAATCTGGAACCTACTAGGCTATATTCACTCCGGAGAAATTTTACATATTTTTAACAACGGCTATCCCTCATCAACTAATATTTATGGAAATGGTGGTTGGACATACTACTTTGAAAGTTTTATTCGATTGGATCCATTTTTATTTTTTATTTTTTCCCTTTCCTTGTGCCTTGTACCTTATTACTTCAAAAAGAAAAACTTTGAAATACTGCTTCTTTATATTTCATCGGCCCTGTTCATATTGATACAAGTAGTTTTTTGGAGATTTGGGTTGTTTGGAACGGCTGGACTTTTAAGGTACTTTGTAACTATTTATCCACTAATGGTAGTTCTTTGTTGTTTGTTAATTGGCCAGTTAGTAATAAAAGACAGAATCCAAAAACTAATATTTCTTGTATTACTTGTCTCTCTTTTTATTTTTAACGCTATTATTACAGTCCATCGCGGAGGAATTGTGGGATGGCAACAAGCTTCAGTTTTAGATGATTCAAACTACCAAAAAACTGGAGAGTGGATTGAGCAAAACTTAGATTCATCCGAAATGCTTTACTCTGACTTTCCAGAATATATTTACTTTGCAAACCGCGATTTAAATAAATCAGATATTAGCCCAGATGTACATTTGGCGAACATTGATAAGGGAGTTTATATATTTAAAAAAGGACAACATAGACCCGAGGAGTTCTGGCAGAATCTTGCCGGTAATTCGAATATTATGCTTTTGGTTGAGATTGGTGAGAGTAGGGTATACAAAACGAAGAATTAGGATTCACGATTTAAGAATCAAGGGCCAAGATCTCATGAATCTTGAGTCGTAATTCCTGAATCTACTTCAAAAATTCCTCGCCAAGCTCTTTTGCAGGAATAGAATCAATAAATTTTCCTAAATCCTTCTTAAAATCTTTTAACGCAAAATAGTTTAAAGCCATGTTCACTACATAAGAATCTGTGCGAGCATAAATATCGTTAAGTTTCATTTTTTCTAGTTCTGGCTGAATTTTCTTCTCCCATTTTTTCATTACGTAAAGTCCGTTATAGAAGTGCAAAAGTTTTTTTAAGTCTTTTTTAGAATCATTAATTTTTTTAAAACTCGCATTCACAAAGTGAAATACATACGCTTTGTTGGTCCAACCAACTTTTCCAAACTGCTTTAAATACATTGAAATATCAAAATCATCCCAATAACCGTGAATTATGTTAGGATCCAAAAAATATCCTAAGTCTTTAAAATGTTCAGTATAAAAAAGCGAACAAAATCCGCCTGCAAACTTGTAAAAATTTTCGTATTCGTAAGTCTTAATTTCCTTAAAATTTTCATCTTTTGTATAGGACTTGGGTGGATTGAATTTCAAATTGTATTTATAAAGTTTACTCATTCCAAAGGGTAAAGTGCTTACAACTTTCCAAAATCTACTCTTTTCATAATAAGCATTGGTATCAGGAGAAATCATGATTAGGTTGTTAGCTTCTAGCTCAGAATTTAGGGTAGATAACCAATTACTAGTTACGATTGTATCGCTATTTAAAAGGCAAACTTTATCAAATTTAATTGCCTCACTATACGCCGAGTTAACACCACCAACAAATCCCAAGTTCTTATCATTTTTAATTACCGTGATTTCATTTGGGTATTTTGCTTTAAAATTTGAAATAACATTTAATGATTTGTCATCTTGAGAGTTACTAACCAAAAATAAGTGAAAATCCATTGTGTGAGAAAACAGACTTTCTAAACAAAGCTTTAAATGCCAGGGAGTATTGTAGCTAACGATAATTATTGCAACCATAATCAATACGTGAATGTGTAAATGTGTGAATAAGTAAATTAGAAAATGTGCAAATGAGTGAATCAGAAAATTAAGGTACTTGCTAACTAATGTATTCGCATATTAACCTATTCTCGAATTCCCTTATTGGTTTAGGTTTTTTCGTGTAGTTGATTTTATTTTTCCAGTTATTCTAATTAACTCATCACATTTTGTTTTTAAATCTTCTGACTTATCTTTTGAAAATAAGTTAAGATCTGACATTAAATTTATCCCAAATTCTGATTCAAGACATTCTTTGTAAGCAATAGAAATTTTTGCAAGAAAATCCCTTCTAGATTGGCAGCCCTGAGCTTCTTTTATGTTAGCTGCGATAGAAGTACTACTTCTAATTAATTGATTAGTTAAATTATATTCTCTTTCAGCTTTTTGAATCTTTAAGAGCTCCTCACATGTTGTAAGTGCAAATTTGTAGCTTTTATCAACTAAAATCATAAGATATGTTCATACATTAATTTATTCTCGAATTCGCACATTCACATAATGTTTAATCATTGCAAGCTTAGACTTCAATTTATAATGCCTAAGTGCAATTAATAAAAAAGCCTTTGCTTTTTGTTTTTCAAACTTTCTGGTTTTCTCCTGGCTGGTAGATTTCATGTATGAATGACCAATCACAGCATTGGGAACATATACAATTTTAAACCCTTTTTTTCTGATTCTTATTGCAAGCTCAAGTTCGTCCAAGTACATTTTGATTGGTTCCCAATACAAGCCAGCCTTTTTTAAAGCTTTTGATCTATATAAAATGCAAGCTCCACTAACTGCAGGAACCTCTTCTAGCTTATCATATTGACCATTTTCGTCTTCTAAAAACCCTCGATCGTATGCCTGTGCAAAGCCATCGTAAACCAAGCCAGTTGAGTTAATTTTCCCTTCATTTGCATTATTCCAAAATAAAATTTTAGGACCAACAGCAGCTATCTTTTCATCTTTGTTAATTTCTTCAAACAGAATTTTGATTGCATCCTCATTTAAAAAAGTATCAGGATTTAAAACCATAATAAATTCAGAATTAAATTTCTCGAAAGCGAACTTAATTCCATCATTATTTGACTTGCAAAGGTAATAATTTTTATCTTGCTGAATTACGTTAATTTCGGGAAGTGTATGTTTTGCAATTCTTACAGTATTATCAGTGGATGCATTGTCAACCAAAATTATATTAAAATCAGTAAATGTCTGTAGTTTTAAGCTTTCAAGGCAAAACTTAATATCTGATTCGTTGTTCCAGGTAACAATGATAATTGAAAGCATTTGTATTTAAATTATATTTAAAATAAATAATCACGAATTAAGTCACAACTTCATTATCCAATAAAAATGCTTATTGAGATTTTTGCTCGTAATTCGTAATTCGAATTTCGTCATTCTTTTATCAACACAATTATATTAAAATAGAGTGAAGTTAGAAAGTTTAAATATTAGAAAGTTAAAATTCTTAAGCATATGTCCGGTTTACTTAATTTTATTCCAATCTCAAAAGTTGAAGCCCAAACTCTTGATGCGTTGTCTCAACCAACATTTGGCACGATAGACACAGGTCCAGGAACAGGAACAAATGCTTCAATTCTTGTAAGTAGTAGCGTAACTGCAGCAAATATCGGTGATACTTTTAAAGTTAGGATCAATATAAAAACCAACAGTACAGCAATTAATCAGTATAAACTTATTGTTCAATACGATCCTGCAAAACTTACAGTTGTGGACAAAAACACACAAGCAAGTGGAGTTCAAATCAATTTGTTGGATACGATTTTCCAAACTGCAAATGCTGCAACAGATAATATAGCAACTAACGGAACAATAACTCTTACAGCCAAAACAGCTTCGGGGACAGCATTTTCAGTTAATAGAGATGTGGCAGAAATTGAATTCCAAGCACAAACAGCGGGGACCGCAGAAATAAAAATTGTAGAGGGAGCAACGGGTAGCGCTCTTGTAAGATCAAATAATTCAACAATTCAATATACTTCTAATTTTGTAAGGGTTGAAGTTTCGTCAACAGGTCAGGATCCTCAGCCTCAACCAACTGATCCAAATCCACAACCTACAGATCCAACACCAACTCAACCAAGCACAGGCGGTGAAATTCCAGATACTGCAATTGGCGATGGGCTAGATAAAGTTTTTGGTATAGGTTTTGGAATAGTTCTTTTAATAATGGGGATAAACCTTGCGATTGGGAATAAAAACAAGAAAAAGAAAAGAAATTATTCTAATTAATCTAAGTGCTCTAATTCATTTTAAATTCGAAGCAACAACTCCTAAATTCGGAACAAATTTGAAACTATAAATTCTAAACACAGTTTCGAATTTAAATTTTCTGGGGCTTGTTTAGAATTTCGTAATTCGAATTTCGGATTTTCTTTAGTTTACATATTGCTTCATTGCATCCCATTTGATAAAATTCTAACGCCTTAAATTACAATATTTTAATACTAATGGTTAAAGAGCCAACAACAAAACCTGGAATTATTACTGTAGACGGTGTTGTAACAGAGGTTTTGCCAGGGCTTGAGTATAAAGTAGATATTGAATTTCAAGGTTTGAAGCACTCGATGGTTTGTTATGTTTCAGGAAAAATGAGAACTAATTATATTCAATTAGAAAAAGGTGATAAAGTTAGAGTAGAGATTTCAGTGCATGATATTGATAAGGGCAGAATAACTTATAGATTAACTTCAAGGAAGGTTGAAACCAAGCCTTCAATATAGGTTTTTCTATTTACTAATTTAACAAAATCTGCTATAAAGCTAGATGAATTTACGTTTTTTATGAAAGTCAGAGCAAGTATTAAAAAAAGATGTAGACACTGCTACATTGTAAAAAGACGAAAAAAAACCACATCTAAAAATGGAAAGGTGGTAGTCAAGCCGACCTATTATGTTTACTGCAAAGCTAACCCAAAGCATAAGCAGAAACAAGGTTAAGAATGATTCAAGATTACAGATTAAGGATTAATAATTTGTAATTTTCAATTTATAATTTTTAATTATTAAAGCTGATAGCTATACGCTAAAAGCCAATCGCTAAAATATGGCAAGAATTGTTGGAGTAGAAATACCAAATGAAAAAAGAGTTGAAGTCGGTTTAACTTATATCTACGGTATAGGACTGAAGACTTCACAAGAGATTTTAAAAGCTACAAACGTTAACGCAGATACAAGAGTAAAGGATTTAAAAGATACAGAGCTTAAAAGATTGTATGATTATATAGAAAAAAATATCCCTACAGAAGGCCAAGTGAAACAACAAGTATTCCAAAATATTAAAAGACTAAAGGATATCAGAACTTATAGAGGAATGAGACATAAGGTTGGACTTCCTGCTAGGGGTCAAAATACACGAGCAAATACAAGAACAAAGAAGGGAAAGGCTGTTGCAGTGGGAGGTTTGAAACTAAAGATTACAAAGAAGTAATCGGTTTTAAATTAGAAATTTTAAATTATAATTTACTGCTAATAGCTATAAGCTAAAAGCTAGTCACTAACAAAATGGCTAAAAAAGATACAAAACAACAAGCAACTAAAAATGTTGTTAAGAAAAAGAAAAAGAAGTTAAGTATTCCAAAAGTAGTTGTTAAAGTAACTGCAACATATAACAATACTATTGCCGTTGCAACAGATTACTCGGGAAACGTAATAGCTTCAAGTAGCTGTGGGCTTTTAGGGTTTGGAGGAAGTAGAAAAAGCACTCCGTATGCTGCAACAAGGGTAGGAGAAGATCTTGCACAAAAAGCAATTGCGAATGGAGCCAGAGAAGCTGAGGTTATAGTAAGTGGAATTGGAGTAGGAAGACAAGCAACAATTAAAGGAATCAGATCAGGAGGTTTAAGAATTACAGCTCTTGCTGATCATACAGCAATTCCTCATGGAGGTTGCAAACCTAGAAGAAAACCAAAGAAGTAATAGGTTATGAGTAGCGTGTTTTAGGTTAAACAAGCTCATAACATAAAACAATTTTATTGAAAATTTTAAATTATAATTTACAGCTAATAGCTATCCGCTAAAAGCTAATTGCTAAATATATGAGATATACAGGACCAAAATGGAGAATAAATAGAAGAGAGAATGCTACAGTGCTAGGTAGCTCAGAAAAGTGGAGAAGAAGGCCAACTCTACCAGGTCAGTTTAATGTCTTGAAGAAAAGGCCTAGTGAGTACGCTTATCAATTTAGAGAAAAGCAAAAGGTAAAAAGAATGTATGGTATGACTGAAAAACAGTTCATCAGATTTTATAATCTTGCTTTAAAAGAACCTGGAAACACAAGTACTAGACTACTTCAATTACTGGAGTTAAGGGCAGATAATGTCCTTTTTAGGTTAGGTTTTGCACTGACTAGAGCTCAAGCAAGACAATTTGTAACACATGGTCATATTAAGTTAAATGGGAAAAAACATAATATTCCATCGACTATTTTAAAACCAGGTGATGAAATTGAAATTGATGAAAAATTAATGGCATCTAATCAAATGAAAGAAGTTGAGCATAAAAATAAAGCTTACAAAGTACCAACATGGTTAGGTCAACTAAAAAATGGGGGTAAAGTTGTAGCTGTTCCAACAAGAGATGAAATGGATAGCTCAATTACAGAGCGATTAATTATTGAGTTGTACTCAAGATAAAATATATTATTTTGTTAAAATCACTTTTATTATGAACTCTTTAAAGCAATTCGTAATTAAAAAAACCTCAGAAAAAGATAGTGAGGCTCATTTCGAAATAGGTCCACTTCCAACTGGATATGGCCATACATTAGGAAACTTCCTAAGAAGAGTGCTTTTAACATCTGTGCCTGGTTCTGCTATTACAGCTATAAAAATTGATGGAGTTCAACATGAGTACTCAACATTGGCTGGTGTGAGCGATGACATTTTGTCAGTAATTCTTGCACTAAAGAATGTTGTGTTAGTTTCGAAAACCAATGATCCTGTAACTTTAGAGATTGATGTAAAGGGGAAAGATGGTGATGTTGTTGAAGTAAAAGCTTCAGATATCAAAAAAGATTCTAATGTAGAAATTATTAATCCTGAATACGTAATCACAAAATTAACAAGTTCAAAAGCTAGATTTAAAGCACAAATAACTGTTGAGAGAGGAATAGGATATGCTCTTCCAAATGAAGAAATAAGAAAAGAAGTAGGAACACTTCCAGTAGATAGTAATTTTTCACCTGTAGAATTGGTTCACTATAGTGTTGTTCCAACTAGAGTTGGAAACAGAACAGATCTTGATCAAGTTAACATTTCAATTAAGACTAACGGTTCTGTAACAGCAATAGAGGCTTTGCATGTTGCCGCAGAGATTATTAATGAAATGTCTTCTCACTTGTTCTATAACACAAGCCAAATGATTACAGGAAATGAAGTATCTGTTTTGGTTGGAAGACCTCAAGATGAAAGTGTAAAAACACAATCTAGTGAAAAGGAGCCAATCAAAGTTGTTGACTTGAATTTATCTACAAGATTAACAAATGCTCTTTTAAGATCAGGTTATGATGATTTAAGAAAACTTGAAGGTTTAACTGAAGAAGAAGTTGCAAATATCAGAGGTATGGGCAGTAAATCATATACTGAACTATTGGACATCATTAAAAAATACGAAATTAAACTGGTTTAATTTAGAAATTTTTTAATAAACTTAATTTTGAAAACAAAACTGTTTTAAAAATTGCAAATTTAAAAATTAGAAATTGTAAAGATGTATTCGACAAATAAGAAATTAAAAATGCCAGGTAAAAAAGCTTCTCATAGGAATGCTTTAACCCGATCTTTAGTGATGGATTTACTTAGATCTGAAAGGGTAAAAACAACTCCTACAAAAGCTAAAATAATGAAGTCACAGATAGATAAATTAATCACAGCTGCAAAAAAAGATACACCTGGATCTAGAAGAGTAATTGAAAGTTTTTTTGCTTCAAACGAATTTGCAATTAATAAACTTTATAAAGTAGCGGGAAGAATTACGGACAGAAATTCAGGATATACAAGAGTAATTCATACACTACCAAGAAAAGGTGATAATGCAAAGCAGGCTTATATAATGTTCGTTGATTTTGAAGCAAAGGGAAAGAAAACAAAGTTACAGTCATTATTAGAAAAAAAAGAGACAAAAACAAATAAAAAAGTTTCCAAAAAAGCTCAAAAAACTGAAAGAGTAAAGAGTGAAAAAGTTAAAGAGGCAGTAGTTTCAAAAGGAACCAATACAAAAACAAGAAGAATTTCAATGTAAATTACAGATTAACGCTAACTTAAATGAAAACAAGATCAACAAAACAAAAAGAAATAGAAGAAAAATGGTATTTGATTGATGCAAAAGGTCAGAGAATAGGTAGAATAGCAACTAAAGCTGCACATTTGATAATGGGCAAAAATAATCCATTAGTAAAAAACTACATTGACCCTAAATCAAAAGTTGTAATTATAAATGCGGATAAAATTGACTTTACAGAAAAAAGAGGATTTTCAAAGTTTTACAAAACATATTCAGGATATCCAAGTGGTTTAAAGGTTATTTCTTTGGAAGAACAAATGAAAAAATTTCCAACAAGACCTTTGGAACATGCTGTTAGAGGAATGTTACCTAGAAATAAAAGAGGAGATGCTTTATATACAAATTTGTATGTATATGCATCCGAAACACATCCTCATAATGGTCAGCAACCTGTTGAAGTAAAAATTTAAGTTAACAATTACAGATTATTAATTATGCAATACACATACACTATCGGAAGAAGAAAAACAGCAAGAGCAACGGTAAGACTTTACTCCGTAGAAGGTGCATCTGAAATAAATGGTAAATCTTTTGATAAATATTTTGTAAGTGAATTAGATAAAACCAGAGTATTAGAACCTTTCAAAATTGCTGATTTAAAGGCTAAAGATTATTACTTTACTTCACAAGTAGTAGGAGGTGGAAAAAATGCTCAACTAGAAGCAATTAGACTTGGAATTGCAAGGGCTATTGTTAAATTGATGCCAGAGAAAAGAGTAGATTTAAAGAAAGAAGGCTTATTGAAAAGAGATCCAAGAATGGTAGAAAGAAAGAAAACTGGATTGCACAAAGCAAGGAAAGCAGAGCAATACTCAAAGCGTTAAAATTATTAGTGAAGTTTATATCCCAACACAAATTTACTTATTATTCTTAAGAATAATGAATAAAAGAGAGTTGGGATATTTTTTTGAGCAAGCCGCAATTAAGTACCTTGAAAATAAAAATTTCCAATTAATTGAAAATAATTTTAATACCAGAACAGGAGAAATAGATCTGATAATGAAAGATCAAGATTTTACCGTTTTTGTTGAGGTTAAAAGTCTTAACAAATCTAATAACTTCTATATTTACGAAACACTAACTAAGAAGAAAAAGAAAAGAATAAAAAGTTCAATTTACACATGGCTTAATAAAAATGATTTAAACGCAGCAATTTGGAGATGCGATTTTGTCGGTATAATCTATCAAAGCGAAGAAGATTATACTGTTGAGCATTATAAATTTGTTCAACTTTGAACGTTAGGTACTTGCTTAAAAGTAGAGGATAGGCTATATTATAAGTAGAAGTGATTGAAAACAAGCTTTAGCAGTGATATACTAAAACTGCTAATACATATGGAAAGAAACTTCATACCACCACAAATAATGCAGCAGATTCTTTCAATTATCCCAAATTACTGCGATAAATGTGGTTCTAAACATCAAAAGGCAGATTTGGAAGTGATTGAATCAGAGAATAGCAACTTAGTTTGCAAGCTGAATTGTACAACTTGTAAGAATGTTTATATGATTCATGTTACAAGTACTCCCGATGGCGTCATTTCTGCTAAAGGTGCTAAATTTAAGTTGGATATCTCTGATCAAGAAATGAAGAAATTTTCAGGATCTGATCAAATTGCTAAAGACGAAATCCTTGATGTTTTTATAGCCTTAAAAGAGGTTCAGACGCTTGAGGATTTTGACACTTTATTTACTACTGATATCAATAACTAAAGCTCCTGTTTTAATTTTATTCGGTACTTCATTAATATCGGCAGTCGTTATTATAATTTGTTCATTCAGTGCGAGAAGAAGATCTGAAAGCCTAGATCTGTGCTCGTTATCAAGCTCTGAAAAAATGTCGTCTAGTAAAAATGTTGGATGTATCTCATTATACTTAAGCATGTATTTGTATTGAGCCACCTTCAGAATAAATGCACCTATTCTTTGCTGCCCTCGAGAACCAAGATAGCGCAAGTTTTTATTATTTAGCAATAACTCATAGTCATCTTTGTGAGGGCCATACAATGTTTTGCCTACAATTATTTCTTTTTGAATATTTTGAGAGAATTTTTCTGAAAGGGTATCTTTATATTTCTCAGGGTTGGATTCAGTATTTGGTAAATATTTAACATTAAAATCTTCAAAATCGTGAAATATTCTTAACGCTTCGTTAAACATAAAAGATTGATTTTCTGTAAAAAAATTATATCTTTCATGAAAAATTTTGGTACTTAAGTTAATAACCTCGTTTGTCCAAAAATTTAGTTCACTATGCCTAAATGGCTCATCACGAAGTTGTTTTAGTAATGCATTTCTGTTTTTAATCATTGCCCTAAACCTACTCACAGAACTAGCAAAACCAGTAATGGTAAATGACAAGAAATCATCAATATCATCTCTTCGAATTTGGGGCTCACCTGAGATAAGATTAACGCTTTGAGGCGCAAACAGAATAAATGGTAGTTTGGTGGATAGTTTACCAACCGATGTAATTTTTTTGTTTAATTTGTACTTTCTTGAAAGTCTGTCTTTATCAATTGATACAATATACTCAATTTCATTACTATCTTGGTCTATTTGAACTTTTGCAAACTCTGCCTGGTCGCCTATCACATCACTTAAAGAAACTATAGGTCTAAAAGAATATCCTGCTGATGAAAAGTATAAACTTTCAAGGAAGTTCGTTTTTCCAATGCCATTTTGAGCAACTATTAAATTAATTCCTGGAGATAATTTGCAGTCCAAATCTTTAATAGTGCGATAATTTGTAATGCGAACATTGTTAATCATGAGGACAAGTTAGGAATTTTTGAATTCGAAAATTTTTAAAACTTTCTGATGTTTCAAAATTAGGTTTATTGAAAAATTAAGAAATTGCTCTTCGATTTTACATTACCATTGCCTAAAGCTCAAACTCATTGTAGACTGTATTCAATTTAGGAATCATTTATGAAAAAAGGGTTTGATATTTCTATGATAACAAAAGATAAGGCTGGAATAGGTTACTATGCCAGTGAATTGCTTAAGAGCCTCCTCAGAAAAGATCCTGACAACTACTTTCTTTTTACAAACTCTGAAAATAATATTCCTATTGAATTTAAAGATAGAAATGTAATAGTAATTAAATCTAAAGCGCCAGGTTTTTTATGGATAGTTAAAGTGTCGTGGTTTTTAGT
Source organism: uncultured Candidatus Saccharibacteria bacterium (assembly GCA_964607415.1). Lineage (GTDB taxonomy): Bacteria > Patescibacteriota > Dojkabacteria > J137 > J137 > CAZSKK01. The sequence goes on from CAZSKK010000002.1 coordinate 403,705, forward strand.
AAGAAATAAATTTGATTTATTTATTTCGCCATCGAATTTTCTATTTGGAATTTTATTTCCGAAAACAATCCAAATAGTACATGATTTATCTCCGGTAAAGTATCCCGAATTTTTCGGAAAGAGTTCATCTTTAAAATATAAATACATGCTTAAACTTGCAATCAAAAGATCTTTATTTATAGCTACAAACTCTAATACTACAAGACAGGACATTATTGATTCTTATAAAACAAAACACACAAGTAAAATTAGAACAATTGGAATAGGTTTAAATAGTTGGGCATTAGAAGAAAAAAATGAAAAACAAATGAAAATTGTTAAACACAAATATGATTTACCTGATAATTTTATACTTTCCTTAAGTACTCTAGAGCCTAGAAAAAACCACAAAAACATGATTAGGGCTTTCGCAGATGTCTCTAAACAAGACGATGATTTATTCTATGTTATAGCTGGGAAGAAGGGATGGCTATTTGATGATATTTTTGAGCTTGTTAAAAACCTAAAGTTAGAACATAAGATAAAGTTTATAGGTTACGTTGATGAAAAGGATTTAGCAAGCCTTATAGATTTAAGTAAACTTCTTTTATATGTTAGTATCTGGGAAGGCGTAGGAATGCCACCAATGGAAGCTTTAATTCGAAATAAACCTGTTGTTGTATCTGATCTAAAGGTCTTTAAAGAATTTTTAGAAAGTAAGGCTGTATTTGTTGATCCTTCAAGTCCTGAAAGCATAAAAAAGGGTATAGATATTGGTTTAAAAAGTGATGTAAAAAACGTATACGATTTATTAGATGAATATTCTTGGGAAAAGGTCTCAGATAATCTGATTAATTTAACAAAACCATAAAATTCCTTGACAAAAAGGGGGCTTTTAAGTTATCTTAACTGTCGTATATGAATAGTTTACAGTAATCAGTCTTTGGTTCTCAGAAAGACATATTGTAAATTTAGTTCAGAACTTAAAACCTTATTAAATTACCTAACACCGAAACAACGTTTTAAGTTGTTGAAAGTATAAAGAGATTTTTATTTACCTCATCCTGAGACAGCACATTGTGCTGTCGAATGGAGCTAAAATAGGCTCATTGGATTAGAGGAAAAGACTTTATTTTTATAAATAACCTCATCCAATCCTGAAACAAAGTTCAGGATTGACCCGAAACAGCATATTATGCTGTTGAGAATATAAAGAGATTTTTTATTTACCTCATCCGATTGTGAAACAAAGTTCACAATCGACTTCTCCTAGAGGAGAAGTAAGATGAATAAGCTTGTTTATATATGGCAAAAAACAAAAACCCTAAACTAAATGAAGATGACACGATTGAAGAAGACGGAATGCCTTTAGAGGACACCACTTCTATATCTAATGATGACGATGCACTTGCTGATGATTTTGACCCAAGTACTGAAATTGCAGAAGATTCTTCAGAATCAGATGAAGGCGAACTAACAGGTTACACAATGGGCGAAATTGGCCTTGCAGACATGGAAACTGACAGCGAACATATCGAAGATGCTAAAATATTAAAAGAAGGTTTTAAACTTGCAAAACAAATAGAAAGTATTGATGAAGTTGAATCAGATGATGAGGACAGTGCAATGACTTTTGATAGTTCTGATGAAGCAGACATTTTCAAAGATTTTGAAGATGATGATACTATTTACGATGGAGATGATTATTAACAACTTAAAATGAAAAAATACACTTCAAAACAAATAGAAAAAACGATAGATATTTATACTTTCGAAGTTCAGGCTGCAATTGAGTTACTAAATGAGCAAAAAGAAAAGCTTTTTCCAGAACTTGCTAAAGATATTAAAATTCCAGGATTTAGACCCGGGAAAGCTCCTAGACAAGTTATAGAAGAAAAACTTGCCACAAAGCTTTTTACAGAAAGTATAAACCGAATGCTTCCTAGTATTGCTTATGAGGTAATTATTGAAAACAGTTTAAACCCAATAACAAATCTAGAATATAGTTTGAAGGATTTTGATGAAAGTAAAGGTATAACTTTTACATTTTCCTTCACAAACTATCCGGAAGTAACTTTGGCAGACTATTCCAAAATAAAAATCGCAAAAAAAGAAGTTGTTGTAAAAGATGATGAAATTGAATCTGTAATGCAAAATATTATTAAATCCAGCTTACCAAAAGAAAAATGGGAAAAAAATATAGTTAAGAAACCTGAAAAAAGTAGTCAGCAATCAGTAAAGAAGCAAGAAACTAGTAATAAGCAAGGGGAACACGATCACAAAGGGCATTCTCATGCAAAGAAAGATGATGAAGAAATAAAAATTACAAACGATTTAGTAGAAGCTCTCGGGTATGAAACAGAAAAAACTGTAGAGGACTTAAAAAAATCAATTAAAGAAAAGTTAGTCGAAATGAAAACTTCTCAAAATCAGCAAGATTATATTGATGAGGTAATCAAAGAAGCTGTTGCTATTTCTAAATTTGATATCCCTAAAGTTTTTGTGGAAAGAGAAATTGAGATTATGGAAAACAATTTTAAAAAAAGGCTTGAAGATATAAAATTAAACCTTGATACTTATCTTGCATCACAAGGGTCTACTATCGAAGAGTATAGAAAAGATTGGGCAAAGCAGGCCGAGGAAAGAGTAAAGACAGATTTAATCCTATTAACAATTGCTTCTAATGAAAAGCTTATACCTAAAGACAGTGAAGTAGAAACTGAAATTAAATCTATAACAGATCCTTCATTAAAAGCGCAGTATGATAATGCAAATGGAAGGGATTACATTAAAACTGTCATGACAAAGCAAAATGGTTTGAAAAAACTTATGGAAATTGTAGAGGGAAATAAAAAAGCTGATAAAGCAGTAACTAAATCGGGGAAAAAGAAATAAGAATAATTGGTTAACGAGCAAAGAAGCCGTGGCTTCTTTGTATTTTCGTTGGAGTCAAACCCTTTGCTAATCTTTTCTTAAATCAAAAATTGTTTTTCTAAATAATGTTGTTAAGAATACTGAAAGAAGGATTCCCCAGAAAATAACTTTAGTATAAATTTCTTTCTCATTTATTGTTTCGTTATCTAAAACAAGTAGAGTAGAAGATGTAAAATTTGCCTTAGATCTTTCACTTAGCTGGCCCTGTGTTTCTGCGTCAATTTCTTTAGCAGCTTCTTCATTTACAGAATCCTGGAAGTTTATCTCCTTATTTAAGCTGTTTTTAATTCTATTTTCAAATTCAGTCTTACTTAACCCTGTAACTCTACCTCTAAAAGTTTGTTCTTTGGCAAAAAGTTTGCCAGGTTTTATTTTAACTACAAAATCGTATCCATATTCTTTCAAACCAACGTAATAATAATCAACGGATCTAATAGTTTCCCCTTCATCATTTAGCCTCTCGCCTTCTTGCGATACCTGTCTTAATAAATCCGGTGTTCCAGTGATTTCAACTACATCATCAAAACTAATTTCCTGAAGAAGTTTATCGGTATAATTATCAGGTTTAACAACTTTTACTGGTTTATTTGCCATTGACAGATCGTTTCTATACAAAAAATAAACACCTCCGAAAGAAATGGCAGTTATGAGTAGAATTAAAAATACAGGTTTAGCTAGTTTCATAAGTGGTTCATTAGTTGCATAACCCCTCCTTTAATTCGTCCCCTTTAATTAAAGGGGAGGTGGCACAGAGAGCCGGTGGGGTTATTCAAAAATCGTAATTAATTAAATTCAGTATAGCCTAAAGTGTTTTTTGTTTAAAGAACTGCTCCAATGGAATCTCTTACTTTTTTTATAGTCTTTTCTGCAACCTCGTTGGCTTTAACACCATTTTGTCTGATTAACTCTTTGATTTGTTGTTCATTTTGCGCTAGTTCCTGCCTTTTTGCTCTTTGGCTGCTAAAGTAGTCTACAAAGAATTCAAAGAAGATATTTTTTAAAGTAACGTCGCCAATGGTTCCTTTTTTATATTGATCTTCAAACTCAAGAATTTGTTCTGAATCGTACTCCATCAATTTCATATATTTAAAGATTACATTTTTTTCTGGATCACCCGGATCATCTGCTTTAATTCTTCCCGGATCGGTTGTGATTCCAAGAATTTGTTTTTTTATTGTATCGCTATCTGCAAAAATTGTAATATCATTACCCAAACTTTTACTCATTTTTCTAACTCCATCAGTCCCCGGAACTCTTGCTACTGAATCTTTTACATAAAGATCAGGAATTTTTAACACATTTCCATACCTGTTATTGAAAGTTTTTGCTATATCTCGACATATTTCTACATGTTGAGTTTGATCCTCTCCCACAGGCACAATATCAGGTTCAAAAATTAGTATATCTGCAGACATTAAAATAGGGTAATTGAATAAACCCATGTTTATACTATCTGTTTCAGCCTCGGGATCTGAAAGCTTATCTTTGTAGGCATGCATTCTCTTCATATGGGCTAAACTTACCATATTGTTTAAAATCTCCGTAAGTTCAAAAATACTTTTTATATGGGATTCAATAAAAAAAGTAGTTTTTTTTATATCTATTCCAAGCGCAAGATAGTCAAGATACGTATCGTAAACATTCTTTGCAAATATATTTTTATCAAAAACTGTATTTAAAGCGTGATAATCTGCAATAAAGTAAAAACATTCGCCTTTGGTCTGAAATTCAACATGGGGCTTTACAGCACCAAGATAATTGCCTAAGTGCAGTCCTTTGCTGGAACTTGGTGTAATGCCAGATAAAACTCGCATATTTTCATTATTCGTTAGTGCTTTAACGCTACAAACATCAACAACTTTTGCTGCGGTTATTCGTACTAGATCTTTTGTAGCTATTTCCAAACTAAACTCGTTTCCTCCTGTACCCACTCTTACAGTATTTTTCTCTAAAACTTTTGAATCCATAAACATTTCAAGATCCAGTCCAATTGGAGATACAAGTCCAACTTCAAATCCACTAACAATTTTTAGCTCCTCTGTAGTTGCAATTCTTAAGTCACTTACTCCTAAAAGCTTTTTAAAACTTTTTAAGTCGATTTTAGTATCATCTCGTCTAAGTAGCGCTATGAATTTATCATCTGCTTTAAAAATTAGTGTTGCACAACCATCAGAAAAGTCTAGACCAAATGCTTTAATATGCTCTTCAACACTTATCCCAACGCCTTCCGGAACTTTATGGAGCGTGTAATTAACATTATTAACTTTTAATATTTGCTCAATTTTTTCAAAATATTTCATATGTGTGAATATGTTAAGATCGGACTATAAGCATTGGTGTTCTTATTCCATCGTCTTCTTGTCCTTGAGGGTTACCGTGCAAAATTATCATTAAATCTTCTTTAGAAAACTTACTTTTAAGGCCATTGCTCATTCCAAGCACGTTATTATCTATATTATTGCCATCAAGAATAGCAGTCGGGACACCAAATTTGCTTTCTATTTTGTTACAAATTTCATCGCCATTACGAGGTGGTAAAACTGCGTACTCGTTCATTGGAGGTTCTGAAATCGGATTAAATCCATCAATTGCATTTATATTGTGCCCTGCAATTTTATAAAAATATCCTGGTTTACCTAGAATCTTTAAAATTGTTCCTATAAAAATTGCAAGTAGTATTCTAAAGTAACCAGCTTGATTAATTGCAACCTGCATTTTCCTTGGGTGAGAATATCCTATATCTTCTGGCCATTTGGTCACAAACTTAACAATAAATTTTGCAAGTAAACTTACCTTTACTTCGGATTGATGTACCACAAAAGCATTAGAAAGACTAACAACTTTCGCAGAAATACAAAAAAAATCCTCTTTTTTAAAATAAGGTTTGGCATACTTTTCAATAAATTTATCTAAGTTATCACCAATAAGAACTCTTGGTGTAGCTATGGGTAGACGTTTGTATGTCTTACCTTTAAATTCAGATAACAATTCCCTCCCTTCTCTTGAAGTATTTAATAGACCATATTTATTTCCCATAGAAAAATGATAGCATAAGAAGATTAAAGATTTAAGATTAAAGATTTTTGAATTTAGAATTCTGAAATTTACAAATCACAGCTTTGTGTCGCTTCTCATCTTCGTTCGAAATGACACTGTTCTTTAACTCACCCAGTCTTAATCATAATCTAACCCTAAATCTTTATTTTCATTCTCATTCCAATCTAAATAATGTAGAATATTCCTATAGGGGAGTGATCCACTTATATTCTTTATCCTTATGAAAAAAATTGGAACAATTTTATTTTTTTTAGTAGCTTGTATATTGCTAGCTTTATGGTCTCCGTGGATCGGCTGGAATCTTGACTTTTCACGATTAGTTGGTGTTGAAAAGCCTGAATCCATTGCCAGTTTGCAGGTGTTTTCTTTAAGTGGTGAAGTTGAGATATTGATAGATGGGGTATCAAGTGGAAATGCAAGTGTAGAGAATTCTCCTTTTGTAGTAGATAGGGTTAATCCAGGTGAAAGATTATTAACTCTAAGAAAGAAATCGGATACAAAAAATGCATATTGGTCTTTTAGCAAATTGCTAAATTTTATTGAAGGTACAAGTGTTGCTGTAACCTTTAATTTAGGACCAGAAGAACTTTTTTCAGAAGGGCACATTGTGTACGCAGTTGATAAAAAAGACAAAGATGCTGATTCTGTAATTAATATAAATGTAAATGCGGAGAATGCTGTTGTGTTACTAGATAATATTTCAGCGCAGCAAATTACTTCCCAAAAATTTACAGAAAAATTAAATTTTGATTCGCAGCATAAAATTTCAATTTCAAAAAAAGGTTTTGAAAATCTTGAATTTACTATACTCCCAGATTCACAGGAGGATAGAAATAAATTGAAAGATTTTGATATTAATATTGATGCATATTTATTAACTCAACCTGTAGAGGTTGAGACTAAATAGCGTGAATTGAAAATTATTACTTGAAAACTGAAAATTAACTGTGCATGGCTATACCTGAGCAATATAGATTAAAAAATACAATAAAATATCCAACATCAATTATAGTTGGAGGTTTAACCAGGCTTGGCTTTGAGCTTGCAGATTCTCTTATTGAGCAGGGAGGTTATGTCATAATTGTCGACTCCTACACTCCAGAAAATATTGAAAAACTAAAAGTATTCCCAAAAGAAACTCTTGTCAGTTTTCTTGACTACACTTCAATTCCACATCTTGAAGAAGAAATAAGAAGACTGGATTATGTTTTTTATTTTGCACATGATAGTGTCGAATATACAAACGTAATCTCTACTCAAGACTTTTTAAACTTTTCAAATTATTTAGACACAACTTTAACACTTGCTTCTAAATTCCAGGCTAAGTTTCTTTTGACCACGGCAATAAGAGCACATCAGCTATCTATGCCAGATGGAGGGATTGATTTAAATTATGGTATAAATGCTGCAACTAACCATACTGTTTATACAGATATGGAAATCCAAAGATATGCTGAAAGTTTAGTTATGGAGTACTCTCAGAAAATAAACCTGGACATAAGAATTGTAAGATTAGGCGAATTGATTGGGGACGGTATCGATTTTTCCAAAAAAACAAACTTTATAGATTTGATTTTAAGCGCAGTTAAAGGTGGCCAAATCAAGCTTAGAAAAGATGGTTTGGAGCAAGAATGGTATGTTCATGTCCTGGATTGTGCTTATGGAATTATTAAAGCTCAATTTTCACAAGGGACTTCAGGAAAAATTTTTTCGATTAGCTATGATCATCCATTTACGCATCTTTCCATTGCATATAAAATTCAGGAAGTTGAAGATGATCCTAAGGAGATACAGTTCTTAAATGAAAGAGATAATCTTCCATCTATTAAGCTTTATAAACCAGCGCCTAACTTAACTAAAATTGGTTGGACACCAAGGGTTAGTTTTGAAAGAGCAATAGCGCAATCATTAGCTTCAGCTAAAATTTATCTTCTAGAACAGGGTTCAGCAAAAGGTGGATTTGGATCATCAGATGATAAAAATGTTGTAGGAAAGTTAAAAAACTTTTTGACAATTGCAAAAACAAATGAACTTCCTTCGGAGTCAGGTCCAATCTCAAGATTGGTAGAGGAAAGAAAGAAAATTGAGAATGTAAAAAAAGATAGAATAGGAATCGCCAACCAAAATATTAGAAAAAAAGCCAAAAAACCAAGGACAATGAAAGAAAAAGTTCAATCGTGGTTTTGGAATAATTTTATTGGATTTGTAAATATATTCACTCTTTTTAAAAACAAAAGTCCTTTAGAAGTAGGAATACTACTTATATTTTTGGGAGTGTTTATTTTAATTTTTTTCACATTCATTTCTCCAACTATACTAATTTTAAAGAATGGTTTTGTTGTTTACAGTGAGTATAGAGATATAACCTATAGTGCAAATAACGGTGATTGGGATGAATTAAGATCAAGCTCAGAAAATGTTGAAGGAGCATTAAAACAAACATCAAATTTGCTTGATAATTACGATTTTGTAGCATCCGTTGTAGCTTTAGATGATGATCTTTCCAAACTGGTAGAATTAATCAATTCGTATGCTTTATATATGGAAGGTATAAATGACATAGGTTATGCTTTAGAACCAATGGTTGATTATACTTCAGCATTTGTAAATAATACTCAAATTAGAGCTGGAGCTGATACATATCTATCAACAAAAGATGCAGGAATTAATTTCCAAGATAACTTACTTGAACTTGAAAGTAGAGCACCATTTATGCAAGTTGGTCTTGATAAAGTTAATAATGCTCAGAGCCAACTTAATACTGCTGATTTAAACTTCTTACCATCATATGCAGTAGAAAGAGTATTAAAAACCAATGCTGATCTCAAACGAATAAATTCTGATGTTAACAGTGTAAGTTATACTACGTACCTTCCAGAAATACTAGGAGTTGGAAGTACAAAAACTTATTTAATAGTTGTTTTAGATAATACAAGACAAATGCCTGTTGGAGGTGAGGCAAGCGCCTACGCACTGTTAACTGTGCAAAATGGAAGCTTAAGCGAAGTTAAGGTTCAATCGATAGATGAGATAACTTTTGATTTTTCATCCATTGATGATTCGCAGGTTGAAAAAATAAACAACCGTAAATTTAATTTGATTAATAAGACTGCTTTGAGATTTAATGATTTGGGCAATGTAAGAGATTTTGAAGATTATTCGTTTCTTGCTTCCAATGTATTTTCAGATACAACAAATGTAAATATAGATGGAGTAATAGCAATAAATCTTAAAGGCATGGAAAAATGGTTGGAGGCAGTAGATAGCGTTTCTAGTAAAGAGTTGATAGTAGATGGAATTAAAATCCAAGCCAGTTCGTTTTTGTCAGATATTGCAAGAACTCAGGCAGTAAATGGAAGCTTGCAAGGTAAACATAGAGTTCTTGCTCAAGTATTAGCTTATGTATTAAACGTCAGCCTTGATGACCCAGAAGTTAATCTGGTAGTATTTCAGAAAATGTTTAACGATCAAACTATCGAATCGAATATTGTTATAGATACACCAGATTTAAAATATTCTGAATTAATTGAAAAGAACAACGCAAATGGAATTGATCTTACAAGATCTGATAGCTTTTATTCAGTAGGAATTAATACAGAAGATTTGAGAGAAGTTTCAGTGGAAAGTTATCCACCCGCAACCTTATCTACAAGAATAGATGTTGATGATAATTTAAATCTTAAATACACACTTGGGATAGTATTCAGTAATATAGGATCTACGCAAGAAGTTTCTGTTTGCCTTCCGTTGTATGTAGAAGATTCAACAATTGTAGTGGAAAATATACCCAGAGACCGATTTGTAATTAATGCCGATGGGTCAGAAAAATGTGTTGTTGCTAAAATTCTGACAGAAGATGACATTAATGTATCCTGGAGTGTTAATGGAAGATTTTCTGTTAGTACTGGCAATTCGTATCCACTTGATTTAGCTTTAAGCACAGTTAAAGGGTCGCAAACCAGAGTAGACTATGAAATACGGTATTCAAATCTAAAAGTTACTGACATAGATGAAGTATTAACGAGGCAAACAAATTCGCTTCTATTGACTAGTGATGTTTTCTCGGATAAATTGATAAAAGTGACATTCCAAAAATAGTAGACAAATTTGACTTCTTTCTGATACAATAACTCACTGTAATTAACAAATAAATAATTTATGGCAAAGACAACAACAAAACCGGTAGATGATCTAATTGAAATGACTCAGGATGCACACGACGAGCTTACCAAAGAACTTCAATATAGAAAAGATATTTTAAGAGAAGAAATAGCTAAGGAAATCTCTGAAGCAAGGGAGCTGGGTGATCTTTCAGAAAACCATGCCTATAGTGTGGCAATGGAGAAGAAAGAGCAAAACGAAAATAGAATTACAGAACTTGAAGACATGCTTAAGAAAGCTAAAGTAGTTACTGGTTCTGATGCAGGTAATATTGTAAGAGTTGGAAAAACTGTAGAGATTGAGAACCTAGAAAAAAAAGAAAAAAGAATTGTAACTTTGGTTGGATCTGAAGAAACTCAGTCAGCAGAACCTAACGAAGGAAAAATTTCAGTTGACTCTCCAATAGGTAAGGCTATCTTTAACGCAAAAGTAGGTGATGAAGTAGAAGTTCACCTTCCAACGAAAGTTGTAAAGTATAGAATAATCAAATTTATCTAATCCTAAAGTTTTCAAATGAAAAAGGTAGTTATAGCATTACTTGCTATTGCTTGCGTACTATCTGTAGTAGTATTCTTCTTTGTTGCCTTTCTAATATATAAAAATTCTACAATTAAAAGAAACTTAATTTTGATTGAGTTGGAAGAAGTTTCTTATAAATCTAAAGAAACTATGGATTATAAGTTGCTGGCTTCAAGTGAATTTCTGTCAAAAGACAGAGTCTATGTAAGAACTTCAGAATCAGGGAAAGCCCATGTTATTTTGAACGATAACTCTTTGTTGAGTTTAAACTCCAACTCAGAGGTCGTAGTAAATTCAAATGAAGTTAAAATTTTAAAAGGAAATGTCTGGTTTCGCAGTAACGGTTCAAACAAGGTGAATGAAAAAACTTTAAATAAAGGTGAAATTTATAAAAGCAATTTGGACGATCAGGCTTGGGTAGAAGCAAATGAAGATTTTGATAGAATATTTGAAGAGAATATAAATAAATCTGATTACCTTGAAGTTATAAAAAAAGATGTAAAACATAAAAGGAGCTTGGCATTGTCTCAACAATTTGATTTGAGCACAATAGTTTCAGGCATTACAGATAATCTTGGTTTATTATCTCAATATGTTTGTAAAAAAATCCAAACAGAAAATTTTGATATTAATGACTACAAAAACCAACTTAAATCTTATGGTTTTAGAGAAGAGGATTTGATTCAAGGAGAAGAGACAATTCAGCGTCTGAAAATTTTTTGTGAAGATAATGTGTTAACAATAGATGAAGTAAACTCCTTGATTAAATAGGTAAAACTTAGACTATGACTTCAAAGTCAGCAGCTTTAGTTTTTGTTTAATATAACTCTAACGGCTTCCGAATCAGACCATTCATATTCTGCATCTCCAAAATATAAACTTGTCTCATGGCCTTTACCGGTAATATAAACAATGTCACCAGGTTTAGCAGTTTTAAGTGCCAAATCTATTGCATCAAATCTTGAAGTATAGTTATTTGCATCAAAGCAAATTATAGGAATATCTTTATAATCTTTAGCTCTTTGAATTCTTTTTTGTAACCTATCTTTATCTATCATTTCGTATTCTTCATGAGATTCAAGTCTTTCAATGATCATCCCATTTCTGTTTTCAGCGTATTTTGCAATTTCAGAGTTTATATTTGCAACACCTTCATAGCCTGGATCTTGAGCTGCAAGCGTAATTATGGATGAATATTTACTTGCAATCTCTCCCATTCTTCTTCTCGATTTGTACATTTCACCGACTGAACCTAGCACCGAAATTATGCTTGAGCCAATAGGCTTTATTGAGCTAAGGTGGGCCAGAGTGGATTCAAGTGTTTCAGGTGTATAGGAGTAGTCTACAATAATAACAAAAGGTTGAATTTGAAGAACTTCCATGCGCCCTGATGGAACATTATAATTTGCAATATGTTTTGACACATTTTGGCTCGGCATAAACCTTTCAGAAAGCTTAAAACCCTGAATTGAATTTGATAAAGAGAATGGTCCAGGATTTTTTAACCTAACATTTTCTTTACCTAGTTCATAAATAATACCATCCATAAAATGGTTTACATTTTGTGCTAAAGATTTACCTGACATGAATGTGTAAATGTGATTTTTGATTTCATTATTAAAAAGATTGAGCCAAGCAAGAAAGCGTTGATCGTCACTATTTAAAACAAGTAGAGAATTATTATTTAACATTTTTATGAACTTTAACTTATTCATTACATAGCTATCCCAGTTGTTAACCTTTAAATCAGGATCTTCAAAGGTATTAGTAATTACGCCAGAATCAAGACTTATGTTTTTAAATTTGCCACTTTCGATATTTTCAGGATGCATTTCTAAAACAATGTGGGTAATACCTTTCTCACTCATTTCGCTCAAAAGGTCAAAGGTTTCTCTTGACTTTATATTTACTAAATCAATTTCGTCATTATAACTTTTTCCATCAAAAGAGCTGCCCAGAGAAGTAATCGCACCAACTTTAAAACCTTCCTCTGAAAGATTATGTCTGATTAGATCAGCAACAGAAGTTTTACCTGAAGTTCCAGTAACTCCTATAATTTTAACCTTAGTAAGATCAGTTTTATTTTTAATAATTGGTAACAAAGCCATAATTCTAATTATACAGTAAAAGCGGGAATGATTTGATATAATGCTAAAGAACTTTTGATAAGTTCAAAAAGATTAATAGTAAAGCCGTAAGATTCAAGAATTATGATTCATGATTCAAGGCAGCACTATTCTTGAATCGTGAATCTTAATTCGTATTTTTAATATAGATAGCGTCTTTAAGGATCTTTGTTATTAATTATAATCGACTATATGAACTACTCTCCAGTAATCGGTCTTGAAATACATGTTCAGGCCAAAACAAAATCTAAAATGTTTTGCCGATGTAGCGCAGAATATTTTCAGAATCAACCTAATACTAATATTTGCCCTGTTTGTTTTGGCCTTCCTGGTGCCCTTCCAATACCAAATAAACTTGCAGTTGAAAAATGTGTTAGATTAGCTTTGAGTCTAAATTGCAGCATTAATGTTAATACAAAGTTTGATAGAAAAAACTATTTCTATCCAGATTTGCCAAAGGGATATCAGATTTCTCAGTATGATCAACCTGTAGGTTTCGATGGGTTTTTGGAATTTGAAGTGAATGATGATGCAAGAAGAATTCGAATTAAGCGTGTTCACATGGAGGAAGATACGGCAAAATCATTACATGAAGGAACGGATACTTTGATAGATTTTAATAAATCAGGCGTTCCATTAATCGAAATTGTTACGGAACCAGATTTTGAAAATGTTGAAGAAGTTTTGGCTTTTGCAAAAAGATTAAGACAAATAATTAGATATACAGATACTAGTGATGCTGAAATGCAAAAAGGTCAAATGAGATATGAATTAAATATCTCTGTACGAAAGAATGATTCTACCTCACAGCCCGAAGCTCAAGACTCAAAGCTTCCTGACTACAAAATTGAAGTCAAAAATATTGGCTCGATTTCTGTTCTTGAAAAAGTAATAAACTTTGAAATAAAAAGACAGTCTGAGCTTTTGGAAACGGGGGCAACTTTGAAGTCAGAAACAAGAGGTTTAAAAGACATGACCGGCGAAACTTTGTCACAGCGCATCAAAGAAACAGCAGATGACTACAGGTATTTTCCAGAGCCAGATATTCCGCCAATAATCATTACCGAAGAAGAAATTGAATCCATAAAAATATCGATACCTGAGCTTCCTGATAAAAGAAAGCAAAGGTATTTAAGTTTAGGTTTAAACCCTGAACAAGCAGAAGTTTTTGTAGAAAACACAGAAAGGGGAAAATATTTTGATGAGGTATTAAAAGTAATCTTGGGGGTCGATGGGCAGGTAATAAGTAATAAGGAATTAAATAGAAATGAAATTTCAAAGATAGCTGCAAGATTAATAAACACGGATCTTGCGGGTCTTTTAGAAAAAAGCGAATATGATATTTCAAATTCAAACGTAACCTCACATAAACTTTCAGAAATAGTAAATTTAATTATTGAAAAAAAGATCAATAATATTATTGCAAAAAAGGTTTTAGAAACGGTTTTTAATACTGGTAGAGAAGTTAACGAAATAATAAATACAGATGGACTTTTATCTTCAACGGATTCCTCTGAAATTGATATGTTTATTGATCAAGTTATTTCTGAAAATCCTAAAGTTGTTGAAGATAGCAAAAGAAATCCAAATGCTGCAAAATTTTTTGTAGGACAAGTAATGAGACTTGCTAAAGGAAAAGCAGATCCTGTAAACGTAGAGGCGGAAATTAAAAGAAAACTTGGCATCTAATTAACAATGAGAAAAACATCAAATCGCTAAGCTTTCAAAATATTATTAAAGTATACTCAATTTTAAAATTTAGCTTTAAATATTTTTTTATTATTTTGATGTTTGATCTTTGTTATTAACTTAGGGTGTATATTTAAATTTTATCTTTGAATAATGTCTCGTAATCTGGGAACTTTCGTTTCTTGTGCTGGTGGACTTCAAAATGCAATTATAAATGGCGATGCACTTGGCGTTAACACAATTATGATTCATCCATCTCCACCGCAAAGATGGAATTCTAAACCTTTTGAAAGCGATCAAATTGATGCGTACCTTGATGCAAAGTCAAAAGCTAAAACAGTCAAAGTTCAACATCTTCATGGAATTTACCTTATAAATTTAGCAAATCCAGACAAGCAGAAATTTCACCTATCCAAACTATCATTGGTAAACTATTTAGATCTTGCAGAAAAAATTGATGCAAAAGGAGTTGTTTTTCACACAGGTTCTTTTAAAGAAATTGATGAGGAGGAAGGGTTCAATCGAGTAATTTATGGAATCAATTGGATTTTAGAGCATGCCCCGGGGAAAAAGCCATTGATGTTGGAAATGTCTGCCGGTAGCGGAAATGTGATTGGAGACAAGCTGGAAGAGTTGGCAAGAATCAGAGAAGGAGTCGAGGATAAATCAAGAGTTAAATTCTGCCTTGATACACAACATATGTTTGCATCTGGTTATGATATTGTAAATAAGCTGGATGAAGTGGTTCTTGAGATTGATAAGTATCTCGGTCTTGAAAATATTTTATGCGTTCACTTTAACGATTCAAAAACAGAACTTGGTTCAAATAAAGATAGACATGAAAATTTAGGCGAAGGCCTGATAGGAGAAATCGGAATGAAAAGATTTTTAAACCATCAAAAACTTAAAAACCTGGATTTTGTGATGGAAGTACCTGCTGTTAAAGACGTAGAAGGTGCTAAAAAACAAGTAGAGATTTTACACGCTTGGGCAAAAAACTAGAAAGCTTGTAAGTAATACAGCTGTAGAGCAAATCAGTCATCGATAATTTATTAAATAATACTTCGACTAAATTGCCTGCTATATATCCTTATGATATAATTCAGTGTATCTTAATTAATGCTATTCACAGGACAGTATTAATTAGGATATGCATAAGCAATACAATAACAAAAATAATTCTTCTGAAACAAAACTCTTTTCAAGGGTTGAATCCGCAAACTATAACTCAATCGAAAACCTTTATTATACTGGAAGAGTTGACATGCTTTTGTTTGCAGAAAAATTTGCACCTCATAGAGCATGGATGATAAACCAGATTTTAAGAAAGATTAGATACACTCTAAAGGGAAATCTGCTGGTAGATGTGAGAATGCCTGCAGTCGTTGGAGGATACTTTGACTTGAAAGATACAATCGCAATTAACCCTATGCTTATTTTGTTTGGATCTGAAAAAGAAATAGCCCATGTGCTTATTCATGAATCAATTCATGCTGGAAATTATACTGACGGTGTCATGGTAGAGGATGAGTCCTTGACAGAAACAATGACTCAAAAGTACATGAAATCATGTTATGGTGGAATTGGATTGGAAACGGGATACCAGCCGCTGGTAGAGGAGTTGGAAGAACTTGTAGGAGAAGAGATGAGTTTTGAAGAGCTAGTTCAAACTGTTGAAGAGGAGGAAGCGGATGATAAATTTGATAATCTTTTAAGTACTATTGTTGTGAAACCGATGATAAATGAAGGCAAGCCAGAAGAGCTATCCTGGGATAGTATTGAGCTTGAGGTAAAAAAGAAATGGGATGTTCTGGCAAGATTATTTCCAAGAACAATTAATAAAATTGAAGGCAAAAACAAAGGAGTTCATGAAAAAGCTACAATGCATGCAAGTCAGGTAAAGCTTGAAGGTTTATTGGAAAAACTTGCAGATCAGATGATTAATGACCAACCAGAATTGCTTGTTGGTGTATTAATAAGAGCAACACAAAATTCAAAAAACTTGGTTACAGAAAAAGATGTTATAAATATGCTTTGGGCAGAAGGTTTTGGCTACCTTATGGATTTCGCAGAAAAAAAGATGAATAAATATATTATTGAATTTACTAAATTTTTTAATCTTTCAAGATCATTTAACTTCGAAATAGATCCTGTGTTTGTTGCCAAGCAGTTTAAGGTGTAATAATTAGTTGGTGGGTTAACGAGTTAACGCGTTTATTGGTTAGATCAAGAAGCACGCCAACTCGCAAACTCAAAAACTCTTTAACGCTTTAAGATATTTACATCTCTTCAAAAAAAATCTACTATGTATATGTAATTGAATAAAAACATCCTTAAATTTTAACAACAGCTCGTGAATAAATTCTTAGAAACAACGCAAGCGTTTATTGCAGTGATTACATTGATAGGCTTGGCATCTGTGAGTGTTTTTACGGTAAGTAAATTGAACCCTAAAGTTTCCAGTGATAGTGGAAATGTGGCAGGTGAGCTTGACGAGCTAATAAATCTTTCTTCGATAAATCCGCTAATTGTTAGGAATAAAATAGACGATCCAATTACATATAGTATTATTGAATCTGAAGGTAAATCTGTTTTTAGATTTAGCTTTGATAGTTTGCAAGAAAAAAATAACTTTAAATTTTTGGAAGTTGAGAATAATAACCCTATTAATTCAAGTATAAATATTCAAACAAGCGTTCCCGCTAGTTTAGAAAATGTCTTAGACATTAGACTTTCAGATAACCTTGATGAGGTTATTTTATACTCACCAAATTACAAAAATGTAAATAGAAGTTTAACGGTTCTCTCCAGCTCTTCTAGAAGGCTAAGCCTTTCTGTGGAAGGTTTAGAAGCAATTAGTTTTCCTTTTTCAATTGAAATCAAGGTTAGCGCTAATTAACAGAGATTACAACATAGTCATAAAGAGTTTGAAACTCTTTATCAATACAACTCAAGTTTAAAGCATAATCTCCTTTTTTCAACTCTGAAATTTGTTGATTTCTTTCTAAAGTTAAATTAGATATTAAATTATTTTGATCTTTATAGATTAAACTACAATTTTCGTCCTCTAAATTTTCGATTGTGATGTTAATGGTTAGATTGGCAGGTTCTTGTAATTCCAGATAAGTTGAATTGCTGTCGTTTATAATTAAATCCAGGGCTGAAGGTGGATACCTATCATTGTAATAAGATGGGATGCTTTCTGCTAAAATTATATCATTTGTTGTGTTCGCAGAACCCTCATCTTGAACAGAAAAAAATACTCCAGTGATTAGAGCACAAACAACTATACAAATGAAAATTGGAAGGAAAACAATTTGATATTTTTCGTAAATCATTTTTTGAAATTAAAAATTTATCTTCATTTACATAATAACATTTTAGTGAATTGAACTTTAAACTCCGGTGATCGAATAAATTTTGACAACAATTTGTTTTTGGATTAAACTTTCAAATGTTAATTGCCCCCACACGTCTTGTTATTTTTTAAGTTATTTCAATGAGTAAAGAGAAAACAAAAGATGCTATCCCAGCAAATACAGCAGACAAAGCTAAAAACGAAGCTTTAAAAATGGCACTTCAGCAAATTACAAAGCAATTTGGAGAAGGTTCGATCATGACTTTGGCAGAAGACAAAGTAAAAAAGATGGATGTTATTCCAACGGGAGCAATCTCTCTTGATATTGCTCTAGGAGTGGGTGGCGTTCCAAAGGGAAGAATTGTTGAAATATTTGGTCCTGAATCCTCAGGTAAAACTAGTTTGGCTTTGCATATAGTTGCAGAAGCTCAGAAGGCAGGAGGAGTGGCAGCATTTATAGACGCAGAACATGCATTTGATTCGGTTTATGCTCAAAAAATAGGAGTAAAGACGGAAGATTTATTGGTTTCTCAACCAGATTACGGAGAACAGGCCTTGGAAATTTTAGAGACACTTGTTAGGTCGGGTGGAGTAGATATTGTTGTTATTGACTCTGTTGCAGCTTTAACGCCTAAAGCAGAAATTGATGGCGAAATGGGAGATTCACATATGGGTCTACAGGCAAGGCTTATGAGCCAGGCATTAAGAAAAGTTACTGGAATTGCGGGTAAAACCAATACAACTGTGATTTTTATCAATCAGTTAAGAATGAAGATTGGTATTATGTTTGGTAATCCCGAGACAACAACAGGAGGTAACGCGCTTAAATTCTATTCTTCTGTTAGAATGGACATTAGATCAAAAGAGAAGATTACAAAAGGTGAAACTGTTATAGGACATACAGTAAGAGTTAAAGTTGTAAAGAACAAAGTTGCACCTCCATTTAAGGAAGCAACTTTTGATATGATTCATGGAGAAGGAATGGATAAACTTTCAAGCTTGATTGACGCAGCATTAAGTTACGAAGTAATAGAAAAAGCAGGTGCCTGGTTTAAATACGAAGGTGAAAATTTGGGTCAAGGAAGAGAAACTGTAAAGGAAATGTTGAAAAATGATCCTGCGCTTTTAAAGAAGGTCTGGAATCAAGTAAAAGATAAAGCAGGATTATAATATAGGTAGATAGCTTTAGGGCTAAAGAGCTTTTCTTCTCCTGAAGGAGAGGAAGGTCTCGAATCTAGTGAGAGAACGAATGGGTGCTTATCAAACGCAAATATAATCGGGAATCTTTTTTTCTACCCAACAATGTCAAACAATCAAAAAACTTTAGACAATTTATTTGTATCAAAGGTCCGTGTTAAGGCATTAAAATACTTTATGCTTAATCCGGATAAATCTTTGCACCTCCGTGGGGCTGTTAGAGAATTTGACGAAGAGATTAATGCAGTGAGAAGAGAGCTTTCAAGGTTAGAAGAAGTTAAACTTTTAACTTCTGAATCTAAAGGGAATAAAAAATACTTTAAGCTAAATAAAAGTCATCAGCTTTTAAATGAGTTACTTGGAATATTCCATAAAACATATGGTTTAGGTGGAGAAATCGTTGATAACCTTTCAAAGCTGGGAGAAGTACACTACGCGCTCTTGACGTCTAATTACACAAAAGGAATCAATTTAGGTACACAACCTGTTGATTTTGTAATTGTTGGCAATATTGATATGGAGGTTTTGCATTCTATCATCTCTAAAATAGAATCTAAAATAGGTAGAGAAATAAACTATACAGTTTTAAGACCTCAAGAACTAGAGCTTAGAAAAAGACGAAGGGACCAATTTATCCTGGATTTATTATTCCAAAATAATATAATGCTTGTAGGTTCACATGAAGATTTTGTAAAAAATATCTAAATATCAAAATGTCCCAACAATAACGTTCTTGAGCTTCTCATCATTCTCCTTTTGTTGAATATTTCTCCTTTTTTATGTAGACTGTATTAGTTATCAATTTTTGATTCAATGAACAAAAAGAATAGGGCATTTCTTACAATTTCAGTAGGGCTTATTACCTTCTCTATTTTATTTTCAGGTATTTTACGTGCTGACTCACAAGTTACATACATTTCTGAAGAAAATGTAAATAGAGGTGTTGGCCAAAGTCTTCAGGAGCAACTGACTCAGCTTGAAGCAGAAATTAAAGCAATACAAGCAGAAAAAAATAAAATTCAATCTGACATTAATGCAAATCAATACATTGTTGCAGGATATAATTCTCAGCTTTCAAAGCTGTACGGAGAAGTAATGATTTATCAAAAAGACATTCAAGAACTTGAGCTTCAAATAAAAGAACTTGAAATAGGAATCCAGGTCTTAGAACAACAAATTGAGGAAAAGAGGGCGGAAATAAAAAGAACAGAAGGCAATATTGAGTCACTTGAGGTGGAATCGCAATTTAGAATAAAAAATAGTTATATGAACTATAAGTTGTATAGCGGAGAGACAGGAAATGATAATCTTTTTAATATAGATAATGTTAACCAGTATTTCAAAGATTCCCAATATAAAGAAATAATCCAGTCAGATACAAATGATTTATTGGCAGAACTTGCAAGGCTTAAACAAGAATTAAGAGATAAGAAGCAAGAGCTAGATGATAAGCTAGTTGAAATGAGAAAAGAAAAGGAGGTTGTAGATATCAAACACAATGATCTATCAAAGAGAAAACAAGAATTAGATGCAAAAATGGCTCTGTATTATGCACAGATAAACGCTGCTCAGGCCAAGATAAATAATTCACAGCAAGCCGTTGCTGTATTTAGTGATCAAGAAGCTAAGAAGAAAGCAGAGGCTGAATATGTAAAGCAACAGATATTTCAAAATTTTACTCCAATAGGAAGTGGCCAATATGTTGTAGCAGGAACAATGATAGGTAGACAAGGTTCTACAGGATGGTCCACAGGACCACACTTGCATTTTTCTGTACAGAATAACGGACAATATCAAGATCCATGTGGATACCTACCTGCAGGGATTGTTAGTGGTTGTGGAGGGGGAAGTTTAACAGCACCAATAACTGGAGAAGTATACTATACAAGTGGTTATGGCCAAAGATGTTTTTGGTGGAACGGACAGACTACTTGCCACTTTCATGATGGGGCCGATTTAGCAGGAGTACCATGGAATACCCCAATATTTGCAGCACATGATGGCTACTTATTTAAAGGTGTTGATTATTATGGAGCCTTATACATAGTAATTTGTCAGAATACTTCTTGTGGACAGGGACTTAAGACAGGCTATTGGCACTTAAGTTCGTATTAGAATCAGCTATCAGCTATCAGCTATCAGCTATCAGCTATCAGCTATCAGCTATCACAAATTTGTGTCATTCCGCATTAATTGCGGAATATATCTATAAGTCCTGTATTCAACACTATTTAACATCAATCTTCTTTCTCAACTTTTCATTCTACATTTTCAATTTTTTGTACACCTACGGTTACTTAAATACTATGAGGTGCCAAGAAACGGCGACTTATGCTATAATATTTTAGTTATATTATATTAGAATATGGATAATCTTTTAAAAGAGAGTGCAAAAACAGAAGAGGCAATAGATGTGGCTGCTTATGAAGCAGGTCTTAAAGAGAAGTATGGTCAACTGACTAGAGACGAATTTGTAAATTTAGTTCAGCAATCACCATTCCGGTTGCAGACGGAGACCCTTATGCAAGTATGGGATGATAATAAATCTTTTAACTTTGAAATCTCTCATTACTTAGAATATGATAGACTTAGACTAGCTGACGAAGTGAGTAAGCAAATAAACTTGCAAGCGAATAATATTAAAGCTACTCAAGAAATAAATCAAATAATTTCTGAAGAGGCGATCAACCAAGTTGAGAGCTTGATAGATAGATTTATGCTTGAATTTAGAGCAAATAGCGAACTATTTGATATAAGCTTTGATAAATTTGATATGTTTACATTGCATCTAGTTAGATTTAGCTTTGGTAAACAAACTCCAGGGCAATTGATAGAAGCTTTGAAATCTGATAATTTTGTAAGAGAGGGAGCAAGACCATCAAGAATCCTTCAGTTTGCAATGATGGTCAGAATAAACGCAGCAGAGATTGCAGCCTAATTTTTAATTTTAAGGCTTGAGTGACGATACAAGGTTTACCATAAGCGATAATCTTACTGAAGAGTCACTTTTGAAAGATATACAAAATCTTTCAAACAGCGTAGGCAATCTAATCGACGGTATTTCCAAAATCATCCCTGAAAAGGTAGATGCTTCACAACTTATAGAAATAATTAGCCGCAGCTTTGAACAGGAACATGGTTTCAGACCAGAAGTAGCAAGGGAGATTGCAGAGCTTTTAGCTGGTAAAATTCTGGAAAGAAGAAATACAAATAAAGAAGGGTAGTACTAGCTAAATGTTTCGTTGACTTTAATTATAGCTGTACAGAGTTTCTCTATCTCCCAAATCTCATTATAAACTCCCAAGCTAACCCTAACACTAGCATTAATGTCTAATCTATCCCTATGTAAAACATGTGTACAGTGATGCCCTGCACGCACACAAATGCCATTATCACCTAAAAACTGAGCAACATCGTGTGGATGTACTCCCTTAACGTTAAAACTTACTACAGCAGCTGCTTTAGTTTCTAAATTTGGATGATAAATTTCTACAAAATCTAATTTATGAAGTTCTGTTATCAATTCCGTTCTTAAATTTTGCTCATGTTTCCAAATATTATCTATGCCAATACCGTTTACAAAATTTATTGCCTCGCCCAATGCAATAGCTTCAGCAATAGGAGGAGTTCCAGCTTCAAATTTGGTTGGAATTTCTGCCCAACTAGATTTAAATTTACCAACTTCAGAGATCATACCTCCACCAAACTTAAAGGGTTCTAATTTTTTCAATAACTCATGCTTACCGTACAAAACGCCAATTCCTGTTGGACCATAAATCTTGTGCCCTGAGAAAGCAATAAAATCGACATCTAAATCTTTTACATCAATTTTTATTCTTGATATAGATTGTGCACAATCTACTACTAAAATGCTTTCTGGAAATAGTGTTCTAATAGTTTTTATATTATTAATAGTACCTGTAACATTGCTAGTATGCGTAAGGGCTATTACTTTATAATCTTTTGCCCTGTCAATTTTGTCTAAGTCCAACTCCAAATTATCATTGATTGGAATATAGCTTAAGTTAATATTTTTAATTTCCTGCCAAGGAATTATGTTGGCGTGATGTTCAAGCTCGGTAATTAAAATATTGTCATTTTCATTAATAATTCCTGATTTTGTTAACATCTGTGCTATACCATTAATGCTTTCGGTTGTGCCTGAGGTAAAAATAACTTCACTAAAATCTGCATTTATAAAGTTGGCAATAATTTCCCTTGCATTTTCGTACTCTTCATCTGCTTTTACAGCCATTGGATAAAGCCCTCGATGAACATTGCTGGAGTAAGTAGAGTAGTATTCTGTTAGTTTTTTTATAACTCGCTCTGGTTTTAAAGTTGTTGCTCCGTTATCAAAGTAAACTAAATCAGGATTTGATTTAAAGATTGGGAATTGTGATTTGATTTGGTGCATATTCATGAAAGCATTATAGCATGAACCCAACACCAGCCTGCACTATCGCTTTATCTCCATAGCATTAATTACCGTCAAAAAAGGAATTAAATCGCATTAAACACTCCTTCTTGAACAATTTTTCCTGTTTTAGGTTCAGATAAATCTAAGATATTTAGTCCTCGTTGGGTTATGTAGTAAAGAAGACTATTTTGCTGGTAGATATTGTTTATTTTATCTATTTCTCTTAAATCAGTAATTTTCTGTTCTGAAAGTGAATCTACATTCATTGAGTAAATGTTATCAACCTCACTTCTTTTATCAAAATATAAAATAGTATCATTAGACCCAGTAGCAAACTGATATTGAAATCCCGAATAATTTGCTTTTAAAGTTTTTAGCTCACTTGTTGTTGTTGTATAAATTTGTAAGTCTTTGAAGTCAGTTGTTTCATTTTTGGAACTAAATAAAACTCTTTTTCCATCACTTGAAATATCAAGAACCACAATTTCGGGATTGTTAGAAATAGTTTTTACAGATTTATCTGAAATATTCATATGGTAAAGACCGTATTTGTTTTTTGCTATATCATTTTCAACAAAATATACACTAGAACCATCATCAGAAAGAAAAATATTATCAATAGTCCCATTTGATAGGGCTTTTAGGTCGTTTCTATTTGATCCATCAAGATCCATTATTTGCAAAATTCTAGACTTTGTTTCGGATCCTTTAGTAAGGTTGATTGCTTTTTTAGCTTTAAAATTTGGTATAACATTCCCAAGATTAGTAGTAGAAGTTGTAACTTTGTTTAAAGAGTTGTTTGAAAGGTCTAGAGTATATATTAACCCGGCTTGATCGCGGATAGTGCTTGTTGCTCTGTCTTTTTGGGTTTGAAGATATAATTTATTTTCATCTTTGTCAAAATACAAGTTAAACGGTTCTAGTTTAGGGTCGTTTGTTAATTGCTTCTCGTCTATTCCGTCATAGTCGGAACTAAAAATATTATATTCCTTACCTTCTTCTCTAAATTTAAAGTAATAAGCAGTCCCGGTTTCAGCAATGCTCAAGTTAAATAATTTATTTTCACCTTGAATAATTTCTATTTCGTAATCTCTTGTTTCGTAGCCGCTTGCTTCAACCCTTAGTTTATAAGTCTTTCCTATTTCTAGGTCTCTTACAGTAAGCTTACCGTCTTCGGAGATGGATATTTGATTTGGGTTAACACTTTCGACTGTAACTTTGGC
Source organism: uncultured Candidatus Saccharibacteria bacterium (assembly GCA_964607415.1). Classification (GTDB taxonomy): domain Bacteria; phylum Patescibacteriota; class Dojkabacteria; order J137; family J137; genus CAZSKK01. The sequence continues at coordinate 428,365 of CAZSKK010000002.1, forward strand.
ATTAGTAACTATTTCCTCTTTTAAAAAACTCTGCATGTCTCCTGTTATATCTCCTGCGGGTACCAAAACTATGGGTTCTAAATTAAAGCTACTTGTATTAACCTGAATAGTTTTTTCTATGTCAAGGTAACTCAAAGACTTGTATATCAACTTCACAGATCCATCTGTGACATCAGAAGCTGAAAAGGTTCCGTTCTTGGCAAGTTGGTACTGTTTGTTATTTAATTCTAAATAATCATCTGTAAAGTCGTGATCAATATCACCCAAGAAACTTCCAGTTATTGTGGCTGTACTTGCAGGTTCCATCAAGAAGTCTTTTTTTGTTGTATAAGAGAAAAAAGCGTTTCCCATGCCAACCTCAACTTCTTGCGTTCTAAAACCACTTGCCTGTATTCTTATTTTGTATTTACCTTGCTTCAGATCGGTTACTCTATATTTCCCATCTTCAGAGGTTGTAAACTTTAATTCATCATTTACATATATTTCAGCAGAATTTACAGGAGTTGTATTGGTTGAGTTTAATACTGTTCCTTCTAACTTTAGATCAGAAAAAGCTGTATCAAAATTAGTGTAGATAGCAAGAATAGCGCATAAAAAAAGTAGTGCAACAAGTGATGCAAAAATAAACAAAGCTTTTTTACCTGAAAATTTTAATCCGACATGTTTTTTAGCAGGTTCTTTTATTTCACCAACTGTTGGAGAATTAATTGATTTTTTATAATTGGTTTTTTCAATTTCTCGCATTGTTTTTATACCTTCAATTTCTTTAGCAACACTGTCTGGAGTTATAGGCTGAGGTGTACTAACAGGAATCTCATTAGCGAGCTTAGATTGAGAAGTTAAATCATTATTCATTGGCAAAAGCTTTAGGATTAAATAGAAATTTTTGTAAATTTATATTCAAGACTTGGATCTATTGGTTCACTTTTCCCGAAAATTCCATACTTAACTAGTTTAGGGTTTCTAAGATCCCAGCTTAAATATATTTGAGTGCCAGTTGTATCAAAGTCTCTAATCATGATGTCTTTTACTATTTTCCCATTTAAATCATAAACTGTTAAATATGCAGGTAATTCGTAAAGCGAGTATTGATTGCCATCTTCTTTTAATTCTAAACTGTCAACAACTTTATAAGTTCTTGAAAGTAATGCATTATTAGCACTTGCAAATTGTACAGGCTCTACTAAAGCTTTTTCTGATTGTTTTACTGGAATATGTGTTTGGATTTCTTTAAAAAGTTGGCCATTACTATCAAAAATCCATATTCGTGTATCTGTAAAGCTTTTAGTATTGACAATTGAAATTGCGAAATAATTTGTATCAAAATTCCATGAAATTACGTTTCCAGAGTCTCCAGCAAATTGTTCAAGAGGAGGAGTTATTAATTTTCTGGAATCATCGTTCAGTGTGATAATTTCGAGCCCTTTGGTTGAATTTACAGCTAGTTTGTGTCCATCTCTTGAAAGCCCAAAGCTAATAAGATCCTCGTATACTCTTAATTGACCAGCATTACTCATCACTGTTAGATTAAAGTTTTGGGAGTTTTGAGGGTTAGACTGAATCATTTCAATATCCCAAAAAATATCTGTATCTATATTAGTATCGATCCTATCATCTTCATTTTCTATTTTTATCAGCTGGGCTGTAAAGTAGACAGTAAATAAAAGGGCTACCATTGTAATAACTATCATAAACACAAGAAGATTGTTTTGATTACGTATTTTCTTTTTTTTAGGCAAGGCATCAACCTGGTTAGTTTCTACGTTTTTAGAAAGTGTAATATTTTTTAAATTTATCATAGAAAGTTGTATGTTAAAGAGTAATGAGTTTTGAGTTGTAAGTAATGTGTAATAAGTAATATTGTTTTAGTTTGAGTATAGCCTTTAGCAGTTAGCAAACAACATATTGAAAAGAACATAGTAAAAGTTTTGCTCCACAAATTAACCTACAACAAATTAACTTTTTGCTTTTTAATCTACCTATCCAGTCTCTAATCTCTGGCTTTTGCTGGGTCTCTGACTGCAGACTAAATCATCATTCTATAATCATTAATCTTTACTCATTTTACTTTAAAAACGAAGTACTTGTAAAAAAAGAATGTTGTAACCATTTTTATTCCTTCCGTCAGGAAGTTTCCTGCGTTTACACTTAATTCTTTTGAAACACCAATTCCTAATAGAAGCTTGTAGAAGAAGCTGTACAAAGCAATTGCAAAGAAATAGTTAAAAGTTACTACAAACGCATATTTTAATACCTGATAGCGCATCTTGCTATTCTTGGCTACAAAAGCCCAATTTCGATTTAAAGTAAAACTTACAATTATTGCAATGCCACTAGAAATAATTTTAGCAATAGAAATTGCATCAAAAGCCAGTTTATCATCGCCTTCAAATAAAACAAAAATGATTAAATTCAAAAGCCCCAGATCTACAAGGAAAGCACTTACACCACTAACGAAGTATTTTAAAAACTCTTTGGTTATAAATTTGTTTTTTAGTTTGATTATGAATTTCATATAAAATAAAATAGAATCATAAATTAGCAAATGAAAACTCTTTAACCCGCAAAAGCACATATCGAATTTAGCATTTAGAATTTATAATTTCAACTGTGGATTTTAAAACCTTAAGTAAGTCATTACTTCAAACAAAAAAGCAAAGGGATTTGTTATATAAAGATTGGCCACCGAATATAATTTTAAATTCAGTGATTTTAGATAAAATTAAATATATTGAAAAGTTAACAACTCCTGAAGGAATGTTTGTAAGTAAGAAGGGTACATCTGGCTGGGAATATGCTTTCACTATTGCGTATATTATAGATGAATTGTATTTTAGCAAAGTTAAAAGTGGTAATTATCAAAGTGTACTTCCAGATATGAGTATAAAAATTGAGCCGAAAGTAGATTCTGAGAAGAAATTGGTAAATTTTGATATCATGATTGGGGAAAATAAGACAAAATCCAAATCCTATAAACTTGACGGATTTAATAGGGATTTTACTTGGGGAATTCCGATGGTTGTTCATACACACCCAAGAACTTATTTTGAAGATAAATCTTTTGCACATACGTTTTTTTCAGAGGCCGATTTTAACTTTTTAAAAGTAACAAAAGTTCCTTGTCTTGCACTTGTTACTAAAAATACTATTTGGCTAGCTTGCACGGGAGGTACACAATTCACTTTCCCGCTTAATAATATTCGAAGCCTTAATGAATTGGAAAGACTGGGAGAATTCGATAAAATGCTTAAGTTGATTAACGATGAATTAAGAGATTGTGGAGTTATTTTTTATTACGGTAAATTTGGTGGTAAACTAAAAAGAATTAATTAAATATGAAAACAAAAAACTTAAACGTAAAATCATTTAAAAACAAAGTAAAAATTTCTGACGAAGAATCGTTGCAGGCTAAAGAAGTTGCAAGTATTAAAAAAGATCAGAATTTTAAGAATCGGTTAAAAGAGATTTCTTTGGACGAGCAAAAGACTAAGATTCGGAAAAAAAAGAGGAAAAGGAGTTCGCGAAGAAGACTACTGGTTATTACTGTTCTTGTAATAACTTTTCTTCTTGCATCTGTTTCTTATTTGTTGTTCGAATATATAGTTCTTCCAATGCAAAGAATTAACAATTCAGTTAATGTTATTAAGGAAAATAGTGAAGGGCTACTAACAGATTTTAATAATAAAGATTTAACAAAACTAGATACAAGATTTAATAAGATACAGGTAGAAATTGACAATGTAGACAAAGAAATTGCTAGATATGAATTCTTAAAAAATTATGGCGCAACAAAAGGGTACTATGAAAATCTTCAGGTAGGTAAATCGGTTCTTAATAAAACGGATAATTTAATCGAAAAAACTTTACCTGAGCTGAAGGATGTTCTAGCTACTTCAGGCTTTAAAGTAGAAGAAAGCCAAGTTATTAATGAAGCAGAAGATACTAGTTCTTTAAACTTGATTATGCAAGATCTGCCAGAGTATTTGGATTTATATAATAGAACTGAAGCAGATATCATTGATATTTTCCTTGAAATCAAAAAATTAAATCCAGACTATTTACCAGAGCTTGGAGATTATAATCTAAAAGAAAAGTACGCCAAGACTGTTGAATTTATTGATGATTATCCTGAAAACTCAGAAAAAACCCTCAGTTTAATTGAGAAGTTTCCCGACCTATTGGGTTCAGTTGAATCAGCAAAATATCTAGTAATACTACAAAATGAAACAGAGATGAGATCTTCGGGTGGTTTGCTGACTGCATTTGGGATTTTAGATATTTCAAATGGAGAAGTAAGTGATATTGAGATGGAAGATATGTGGAATTTACAGTACGATCTTTGGGGTCTGGCTGAACAAGGCTATATTTATAAAATGCCCTATAATAATATCTACGGTCAGGCTTATTTAATGAATGGTGGCTACGACGGGAAGTCAACTTGTGGAGCAACTGAAGCAAGGGCTCAGGATGTGGGATTATATTCTGATTTGTATGTAACTGCAGATTATATAACTGATTATTACGACTTAGCGCGTAGATTTATACCTGCTAAATATCCAGATTATGACTATGTTTTAGTTATAAATTACGCTTTTACAGCTAATTTGGTGAGACTTGTGGAGCCCCTACAAGTGGAAGGATTGGGTGAGGTATATGCAGATAATTTGTATGATGTCATTAAATCGCAAACTGATGATCCAACTTTGGCTGGAGATCCAAACAGAAAGTCTGTGATTGGTGATATTGGAAAAGCAGTAAAGGAAAAAATAGAAACGATGTCAGTTTCTGACTTTCCAAAAGTTGCTGAAATATTTATAAAATCTTTCCAGGCAAAGGATATTTCTCTGGCTTCTTTTGAAAACGAATCAATGCAAGAATATTTTGACCAGTATGGATTTACAGGCAGAACTGTGAATGACTTTGAAGGAGACTATTTCCAGTTAAGCGAAGCACAGAACTGTTCACTTAAACTTAACAGGTGGGTTAGAAACAATGTGCAGCAGACTGTAAATATTAGTGATAGCGGGACGATAAGCAAAAGTACTTTTGTCCATTGGACTCAACCGCAAATCTACAGCGATGCATTTGAAGGGCAGTATAGTGTTAATTTAAGTTTTAGCTATAGAGCTTGGGTTAGAGTAATTATTCCTGAGGGAAGTTATGGTATAAGTTCAGATGGGTATAAACAGTCAGGGTATCTTTATTACAGACCTGTAAACTATTATGACAGCACTTTAGATAAAAGAGTCAGTGATAACATAATTCAGTTTGACCATAGAAGATTTAAAGAGTCTGATCCTATTGATAAGAAAGATTTGACAGTTGACTATAATCTTCCTGATACAATTAATTATAAGGTTAATGGACAGTATAAACTTTTAATTCAGAAACATCCTGGAAAATCATGGGGTGAAAACTATAAAATTATTATTAAAGATGCAGGTAGCGAATACACAACAGAATTTGTCCTGGACAGGGATAAAGTTCTAACTTACTCCAACGGGGTAATAATTGTTGACAACTATGATAAGAAATTAGATTGGCTTTTATCTACAACAGAAAAGATTCCTTTTGAAAAAATATCAAATTAATATGAATAACAAAGCATTAGAAACAACAAAAAAAACTTTAATGGTAGATACTACTTTTTTATTTGATCAATATTCACTAAGAGGCATAGGTAAATTTGGTAAAGAGCTTCTAAAAAGAATGATAAAAGATATTGTTAATGATAACGAATGGAGATTGTACCTTATTGGTTTCTGGGATTTAGAAAAAAATTTAATGCAAATTGGTCTGTCGAATTTACTGATAGAGGAGATTTTAGCCAAAATAACTTTCTTTTCTGTTGGAGAACCAAGGTTATCAAACCCAAGAAATGTTCAGTTTTGGGATAAGTATTACAGACCTGTAATTAACACAGAAAGACCTGATGTATTTTTCTCAGTTAATTTTGAAAAGGGTTTACCAACTGTTAATGCCTTTAAAGCAAGTTTGAAATTTGTACCCACAACTGTTGTTATAGCACATGATGCTATTCCAATTGTGACAGATATTTACTCTAAAAAAAGTTTCATTCATAATTTTTTTAAAAAGAAATTCTATTTAAAAATGTTTAATGGAGTGCAAAATGCTGATCTTGTGATAGCTCCATCAGAATTTTCTAAAAACGATCTTATCAAATACGGTAACGTTAATGCAGATAAGATTCATGTTGTGCATCTTGGAGTGGACGAAAAGTTTTATAGAGAACTTTGGGAACCAGAGGATAACGATGTGCAGGAAATCTTAAACAGATATAAACTTGAGCCTCAAAAATACTTCATTTATGATTCAGGATTGGAGGCAAATAAGGGAGCAGATATCTTATTAAATTTATTTGCAAAGATAATATCTATAAATAAAAAAAGTATCCCCAAAACTCTTGTAGTGACTGGAGGAAGTTTTGGTGCTGGAATTGGAAAATCTATTAAATCTAAAAATTTATTGGCAACTAATTTTTTGAAACAAGCAAATAAATTAGGAATTTTAGAAAATATAGTAACAACTTCTAAAATCAGTGATGAGGAGTTAATAATTCTGTTAAGAAAAGCATTTGTACATTTAAATTTTTCTCAGTATGAAGGTTTTAATTTAGGTCCAGTTCAAGCTATGGCATCTGGTGTTCCAGCAATTACTGCTAATACATCTTGTAATCCAGAAATAACAAAAGGAGGTGCATTACTTGTTGATACGAAAGATATTGATAATGCATTTAAAGAAATAAAAAAATTCATTTTAAGCGATGAGCTAATGAAAGAGCAAATAAAAAAAGGTAGCAAAGTGGTTAAAGAGTATGATTGGAATAAAACAGCAGATAAAATTTGGGAACTTATACAAGGAATATAGAAAAGAAACAGTAGTTAAACCAGTAACAAAGTTGCAATTAATTACAATGTATTACTACCAATAATTATAAATTGACAAATTAGCCAATTAAAAAATAAAACTTTAACTAGAAATACTTAAAATTTACATATAACTCAACATGAACCCAGCAACAAAACAGTATTTGATCTTTTCTTTAATAATTTCTTTTATCCTTTCAATAATTCTAAACTTTTTTTTCTTTAGTTTAACTGAAGGATCAATATTTACAGGTTTCCCTTTAAGTCTTGAAGGGAAAGAAGGATTTGCCAACTTTTTAATCAAAAGTATAAATACTGGAATATTTACCATTGTTTTAATAGTTCCAGTTTTCTTAGGGATTCAATGGTTTTTGAAAAGAAAAGGAGGAGGGTACTATTAACCTTCGTTCTAATTCCTAAGAATGAAAAATGAGAATCAAGGAACGTATTCTCCAACATCAACCCATCTTTGTTTATAATTCTCATTCAAGAAATTATAGTGCGAAATGCTTATCCCCAATGCTGATAGGATTAGAAACGCTATCGATATAACCAATCCTGTTTTGAAAATTTTATATTTAAAAAATATTTCCAGTTTATCAAAGTAAGAGATAAACATTAATGGAATTACGGGAATTATAAATCGGATGCCAAATACTAAATCTAAAACTCTGCCTTCAAATAGAGTATTTTTGGAGCTGCTGTAGGCTATTATGCTGAGAAGAACTGGAATAATAAGATAATTTAATTTATTTTTATAAAAACTTAAAGGTAACATTAAAGGATAAAATAAACTTAGTACAATAATGTAAGGCCAAAAGTGATTTATAAAATAATTTATGCTAAAGACTTGCTCATTGGCATAAAAATATCCTGAATTAAAAGGCCCCTTGTATAGATAAGTATTTAATATTATTAAAGCAACAAAGAGTGGAATAGATCCTAAACAAAAGAAAAATACTTTCTTGTAGCTAAATTTTATTAACTCTTTATAATAAATTACTCCAAGAATAGCCGTTAAATGAACTATGTTTGTATATTTTATAAATAAAGAGATTCCAAGACTTAATCCAGCAAGAATGCCAAAAATGTAAGCTTTTTTTGTATTAGCTTTTAAGTTCATTAAGCTTAATGTGAATAGAAGCGTAAAAAAAAGTGATGGTATTTCGCTTAATGCAGTTCTAGAATAAAAAACAATTGATGGGAAAAACGCAAAAAAGTAAATAAATTCCTTCCGGAGTTTAAAGGCTTCTAAAAGTTTTGAGAAGATGAAAATTGAGCCTATAAAAAAAAGAAAATTGGGAATAAAAACACTTTGATATCCAAAAGCTGTAAAAGGGATAAAAATAATTGAAAGTCCAATATTGTATTTATAAACACAGTAGTCGCTTACTTTATACTGGCCAGGTAAGTCAGAGTTGCATGTTTGCTTAAGTATTCCCTCCCTAATCCATACACTATTACTTACGTAACTGTGCTCATCAATGGTTGTGTAGTTAGATGGATAAAAAGCAAAAAAAAAGAAAGATAGTATTATTATCGAAGTAGCTACTGGGTGATTTTTAAAAATTCTAAATAAAAACATTTAAATATAATTTATTATTGGCATAATCATAGGCTCTCTTTCAGTTTCTTTATATAAGTAACTCGATAACTCTTCAATTATAGTCTCTCTTAAAAAGTTGCTATCTGTTAGTTTATCCTTGCTCTCTTCAAGAATTTTTGCGACATTTTGGCTGATTTGCTCAAGTAATTCCTGGCTGTCTCTGACATAAACAAAACCACGGGTTAGAATAAATGGTTTTTGAACTTCGCTCGTATCTTTTTTGATTTTTACTGTGACAATAACAAGCCCGTAATTACCAAGTTGTTCTCTTTCTTTTAGTACAGCACTTCCTACATCCCCAACACCTGAACCAGAGACTAGAAGTGGCTCACACTTAAATTCTTTAACAGGTTTAAAACCTAGTTTGCTATTTCCTTCTATTATCAAGCCACGTCTAGCCATTATGATATTCTCTTCTTTAACGCCAACAGTTTTAGCAGTTTGGGCATGAGCTCTTAGAAAATATTGATATCCATGAACAGGAATAAAATATTTAGGTTTAACAAGATTAAGCATAATTTTTTGGTCTTCTTGATAACCATGGCCCGAAGTAAATAAGTCCATATTATCGGACTGCATTACTATAGCTCCTTTTTTAGCCAGTTCATCGTTTAAAAGCTGAACAGCCCGTTGGTTTCCTGCAATTGTGCCAGCTGAAATTATTACAGTATCACTTTTTTGAATTTTAATTCCTTTATAATCTGCAGATGCCATTTTGAATAAGGCCGCATCTGATTCACCTTGAGCGCCGGTAGTCAAAATCATTATTTGTTCAGGCCTATACTTATTTACATCATAAACATTTATTATCAAGTCTTTTGGAACTTTTATATATCCTATTTCTTGAGCTATTCTAATAGATTGGTTCATAGAATATCCGGCAATTGCAACTTTCCTATTGTTTTTATTAGCAATATCAATTAACTGATATAGTCTACCTATTAAACCAGAGAAAGCTGCAACAATTACTCTTCCATTTGCATATTCAACAATTTCTCTAAGGCTTTCTGCTACATCAGATTCAGAAATAGGATAACCTTTTTTAAGAGAATTTGTAGAATCAGAAAGCATTAAATCTACCCCTTGAGATCCAAATTGTGCAAGTTTTGCATAATCGGATACTGGCTCATTAACTGGCGAATTATCAAATTTAAAATCACCCGTATGCACAATCTTTGTATCGCCATGTTGGATATGAAAGCCTAAACACTGAGGGATACTATGAGTTACTCTGAAGTACTGCAAGGTGAATCCCCCAAGTTTAGTTACTGATTTCTCATCAACTGGTATAAATTTAATTTTATTATTTAATAATTTTTTTTCTTCAAGTTTTGATTTTATAAGTTCAATCGTAAAAGGAGATGCAACAATTGGTGGAAAGCCAATTAGGGGTAGTAAATAAGGAATACCTCCTATGTGGTCCAAATGACCGTGTGTTACGCAAAGTGCTTTGATTTTATGAAGTTTCTTTTGTAAATATGAAACATCGGGAACAATGTAGTCTATGCCGTAATAAGAGTTCTCTGGAAAACCTAACCCCATGTCAACAATCACAATGTCATTGTAACTTTCATACACAGTACAGTTGATGCCGATTTCTTCAACACCACCTAAAGGAATAATCTTAATTTTGTCGTGGGGAGTTTGGATTCTATTTGAACTCATGAAATTTCTCATTTTTAATATTTAACAATTACAATATCTTTATCTTGGTAACAAACCTATCTAAAGTCAGACAAATTATACAATTATTATTGTAAAATTACCATGGTACTTAAGTGTAATGGGTAGTGACGTAATTTGATCAAAGGTCCCTAAACACATCAAACATAATCCCTATTCATTATCGTATAATTCTTAGCTACATTAATATGAAAAAAATTCTTACAATAAAAATCGGTGGTTCTATGCTTTCAAAATCAGACAATGTTCTTTTTGACTTTGATTATGCGAGAAAAATAAGAAATTTATTGATAGAAGTTTCAAGCGAAATTGATTTTATTGGAATTAACATTGGAGGAGGGTTTATAACTAGAAAATATCAAAACCTTGTTCGCATTCACGGCGAAAACGATCAAATTGATCTTCATAAGTTAGGAATTACAACTACAAATGTTAATGCGCAGATTTTTCACGGGCTTTTTGGAAAAAATATTTATCCAGAAGTCATAAAGTATAAAGAGTACGATGAGTTTATGGAAGGAAAGCTGAATCTAGATCTGCAAAAATATAAATTTCTACTAGTCACAGCTTCTAAACCAGGTATTAGCAACGATTGGAATGCAACTCAGTTAGGTCTTAGACTTGGTACAAAGTCAATTATTGATATAAAAAATATTGATGGTGTTTATACTTCTGATCCTAAAAAAGATCCAAATGCAAAAAAGATCGATAAGCTTTCATGGGATGAATATTTTAAAGTTATAGGAAATCCTAAAGAGTTTGAACCGGGCGGGAACTATCCTGTGGATATAGAAACAGCAAGACTTGCTAAGATGCAAGGAGTTAAATTTTTGATTGTTGGTGGTGACGATCTTGAAAATGTTAGAAATGCAATGTTGGGAAAAGAGTTCAAAGGTACAGTTATAAGTAATTGAGCGTGATTAATCATTATTAAATCGATTAACCTTCTAACTACTTGAGACTGATTTAATTGACTGTAAATACCCAAGCATTTTATAATTAGGAGCTATTTTTTTTAATTTGAAATAATGAAAAAACACTTTGTATTTGACTTTGACGATACAATTTCAAGCTCATACGATTTTAACCAGGACATGTTCTACAAGACTTTCTTGCCTTATTATCCCAATATAGATGAGACGCTAGTTAGAGCTATTCACAAAGATAACAGGGGAAAAGGAATGGATTATTTATTTAAACTTGTTATTGATGCCTTAAATCTTGAATTAGATGAAAAGCTTTTAACAAAAGAGAACGAAGAGCTCCATCTAAAAAATTATCATGAAATGACACTTTTTAAAGGTGTTAAAGAACTTTTTGAGATTTTGAAGGAAAGAAAAAGAAAAATTTCAATTTGCACAAATCGACAGTATGAATCATTAAATGCAATGCTTGATTACGGCGGACTTACAAGCTATTTGGATAACATTATTTCATGTAAAGATGAAGGTCATGAAAAACCTGACCCAAAATGTTTATTGGACCTAGTAAAAAAAGATGGTAATAGCAAAGATTCGTTTATTTACTTTGGAGATTCAAAAACAGATTATGAGTTTGCTTCAAATGCAGGGCTAGATTTTGTGATTGTCGATCAGTATATAAACGGCAAAAACTTCTACAATATGATAATAAAAGCCTTCTTGTAATTTGTAGATGGTAACTGGTAAATTGTAATTGGGGAGCGATTATTTAAGAATTTTGGGTTCTAATTGCTATCTGCTAAACTAGCTTATGAAAAACATCTATAACTTCTACCTTGTTTTTTTGACTTTAATAGCATTTAGTCCTTTTTTTGCACCTGTTTTTATGTATATAGGTTTTGAAACAGGAGCTAAAGTTATATATTTTATTTATAGTTTCACTTGCCACCAATTCGATTCCAGATCAATACATTTATTTGACTATCAGGTTGCATGGTGCGCTAGGGATACTGCAATATGGATGTCTGTTTGGCTGGTTGCAATATTAATAAAATTTTCAGATATCAAACCGCTTAAATTTTACTGGCTTATTCCTTTTGTAGTTCCGATTGCCTTGGATGGGGGAATCCAAACTGTTTTTACTTTGCTTGATGTCAATCCTGTAGGGCTAAATACGGGAATGCCTTTATATATAAGCAATAACTTTTCCAGATTCTTAACAGGGGTTGTTTTTGGAGTAGGTCTATCGCTTTGGATTAGCCCAACGTTAAAAGTTGAAAGTTTAAAGTTAAAGCTACAAAGTAAAAATTTTAATAAAATTGTAAACAATTCTTTTAGAATTAGTCTTTTTTCTATCTCGATAATGTTAGTGATTTATCTTAACCTAGTGTTTATGTGGAATATAACAAGCTCAAAATATAAACCTGAAGGGGTTTTAGATATGGTTGTAAGAACACCATATGAGGATTTTTTTAGAAGACGTGGTCATGGGGTTTGCCCAACAAGTTTAGAAGACACTGGTGATTATAAAAACCCTTTGAATAACCTTTTAGCTTGGGATTGTTTCTTTTAAAAATAATCAAGGAGACTTTGGAAAAAAGAAATATTATTTAGAGATGTTTGAAAAAATCTTCCACTTAAATCATAATAAATTCCAGTTACCAAGAGTAAGCCAATAAACATTAGGAATAGCCCGGTTAATAGTGAAAACAAATTTAAAAACTTGTTTAGACTCCTTAATCTTAGAAGTGTTTTAGAACTTAAAGAAGTTAAGATTGAAATTGCAATAAAAGGAATTGCAAGACCTAAAGAAAATATAATTAAAAGTATTCCTCCTCTTAGAACACTTTCCGAAGTTGAAGCAAGGGCAATTATTGAGCCTAATATAGGTCCTATGCAAGGTGTCCAACCAAACGCAAACGTGGCACCAACCAAAAATGATCCTGTTAGATTTGATTTAAAGTTCCTATGCTTTAATTTAAAACTTCGTTGAAGTTTTATAATGTATTTATTGCTAAATTTTTCTTTGGAGAATACAAATTGATTTAAAATTATAAAAAACCCGAAACTAATAACAAAAATTCCAGCAATTCTCCCGATTTCGAATCTGTAACTCCCACCTAAAGTTCTGATTAAACTAGCAGAGAACAATCCTAGTAATGTAAAAACAAAAGTGAATCCTGCGACAAAAGAGAAAGAGTTGAAAATCATTTTTCTTCTAAAAAATTTCATCTCTTCTTTTAATTTTAGTTCGTTAAGGCTAGCACCAGTAATTGTGCTTAAAAAGATTGGAACTAAAGGAAATGTGCATGGCATAAAAAACATTAAAAACCCTGCAACAAAAGCAGACAAAATACCAACTTCCATGGAATAAATGCAAAATGTAAAGTGAAAATGATTAGTAATTATAGCAAAATGGACATGAAGGGAAGATGAATGCCAAAGATTTCAAGTATTAATTTTCAAAATTAATTAACCTTTTACCAGATAAGAAATTAACTTAATTCAAAGGATTTTATCTTCTGAAATCTTCGCTCATGTCTGCCCCCTTGGAATTTGGCTTGCAAAAAAGACTTTGTAATTTCGATTGGATCTTCACCTACATAATCTGCATCAAGGCAAATTATATTAGCATTATCGTCCTCTCTGGCTTTTTGGGCATGAAGTTTACTAAATGCTAAAGCTGCATAAGCACCTTTGACTTTATTTGCTGCAATACACATACCGTTTCCTGATCTACAAATCAAAATACCCACCGAGTTTACGTCACTTGTAACAGCCGTAGCAACCTTAAAAGCGTAATCTGGATAATCATCGTCTTGATTGTATTCAAACGGTCCAAGATCAATTAGATCTTCATAGCCAGAAGATCTAAGCTCCCTATTCAAAGCTTTCTTAACTTCAAAACCACCATGGTCCGATGCAATAAAAATTTTCATATATTCACATTGTAGAGTGAAGAATGCAAAATGTAAAATGATTTGTTTATTAGTTGTTGAAATAAAGTTTTTACTTAACTAAAAAAATACCATCAGACTTTAGACCGTGGTAGTTTATAGAGTGCTATAATCAGATAAATAGTTAATGGGTAACTGTTCGTAATAACGATTGGGGCAGATACTATTGACCATAAATCATTGACCTTAACCAAATGAACGACATAGAATTAGTTAAATCAAAAATAGACATAGTTGATCTTTTGAGCGGATATTTTGAACTTAAAAGGGCAGGCGCAAACTATAAAGCAAGATGTCCATTTCATAACGAAAAGACACCGTCTTTTATGGTAAGCCCAACACTCCAGATTTATAAGTGCTTTGGCTGTGGTAAAACTGGTGATGTATTTAAGTTTATTCAAGATTACGAAAGAGTTGAATTCCCGGAAGCTTTAAGAGTATTGGCTCAAAAAGCGGGAGTAGAACTTACTCATACTGAATATAAAAATCCTCAAAAAGAAGAAGAAAAGCGCAGAATTATTGAAGCTAATACATTAACTGCAAAATTTTATAACTACATTTTAACTTCACATAAATCTGGAAAAGAAGGTTTGGAATATGCAAAAAAACGAATGATAGATTCAAAAAGAGTTAAAGATTTTCTTGTGGGTTTTGCTCCAGTTGGAAATTATAACCTTAAGAACTTTTTACTTTCAAAGGGTTTTAACGAAAAAGAATTAATTTCCTTCGGTCTGTTAGTAGAAAAAGATAAAGATGTTATTGATAAATTCAGAAATAGATTAATGCAGCCAATTTTTGATTTAAAAGGTAATATAGTTGGATTTAGTGGAAGATACGTAGGGGACTTTAAAGGTGCGCCCAAATATTTAAATTCACCTGAAACAATTGTTTATAAAAAAAACGAACTTCTGTACGGATTATTTCAAGCTAAAGATTTTATCCGTGAAAAAAAATATTTAATTTTAGTTGAAGGTAATATTGATATTCTGACTTCACATAGAGTGGGTATAGGGAATATTGCGGCACCACTTGGAACAGCATTTACAATTCAGCAGGCAAAACTACTAAAAAGATTTACCGATGAAGTTTATTTTTGTTTTGACTCTGATGAAGCTGGAACAAAGGCTTTGATAAGAGGCATTGAGCTTTTGGAGCAAGTGGGAATAAATCATAAAGTGATTGATTTGGGTGAGTTTCAGGATGCCGACGATTTAATTAAAAAAGACGAGAAACTTTGGTTTAAAAAACTAGAATCTGCAAAAGATAGTATTGAGTATTTAATTGAAAAGCTTGCAACTGACTTAGATTTAGGTAGTGCAAACGGCAAAAGAGCTTTTAAAAGTAGAATAATGCCAATAATTTCTTTGATTGCAGACGAAGTTATGACAATACACTATGCAAAAAAAGTGGCATTGATTCTGGAAGTGCCTATTGATACTATTTTGGACCAACTAAAAAATGTAAAAAAGAAAAGTATGTATCATCAAGAACCGGAAGAAGATGTAGAAGAATTTTATGAAAGAGAACGCCCACCTTATGAAATTTACCTGCTTGCATTACTTTTAAAAGAGTATCGTGACGACTATACCAAACTGAAGGCTGAAGTTTTTACAGATAGCGATATCTATTCAATATTTAGATTATTTTTAGAAGTTAAGGATGCTATAAAACTTCTTGAAAAACTTCAGCCTTCAAAACAGCAATTATTAAAGGAAATTCTTTTAACAGATATTGAAGATGTCAAAGATTTTAAATCGCAAATAAACAAAGTTTATTCAAGACTATATCGAAAATATCTTCAACAAAAAATAATTCATATAAAAAGGGAGTTGGTTGTAAATGAAGATGATTTGGATCTTGTATATCAATTAAATGAAATGACCAAAGAGCTAAAAAAGCTAGGAAAGCAATAGGAGCAAATGTGGCAAAGAGCTAGAGAGCAAAAGGGAGAGAGCAAATTAGGTTTGAGGCTAGAGCTAGTTACCGAAGAATATTTCTCTAACAGATTCTTTTTGGCCTTTCAGACAAAGTTTTAAAATAAGCTTGGGAACTTCAATTTGCATATCAATTACTTTTTCATAAAAGGCATCAAAATCCATGTAGTTTATTCTTATTTTTTCGCCCGGATCCAGATGTAGCTCTTCAGAATTCTTTATACCTCGTGCTATGTAAAAGTAAAGTTTCCACTTAATTTTTGAAAAAGGTTCTTCTTCATCTAAAGGTTCAATACTTAAAGGAGTGATTCCAGTTTCTTCGTGAAGTTCTCTCAGTGCTGCAACCTTAGGCTCCTCATCCAAATCTAATCTTCCGGTTGGGAAGTTAAGTCTTTTTATCCCACCTGGCTGCTCTTCGTCAAGGATAATTATTTTATTATCTACTATTGGAATTACAACTACAGTATCTGGTCTTTCTACGGCTTCAAAAGTTTTAAAAGTCCCATCAAACTGCTCTTGTTCCCACTGGTATGTATTAAAAATAATTCCACAAAAAACTTTTTTTGCATTTGCAGGCAGTTTACTCATGAAGATATTATATAGATACGAAAAAAATGTAGCAATATTTGTCCCTTATGAACAATTATTATTGGCAATTCAAACTGAGAAGCTTATCTTCTTCTTCCGAATCTCTTGTTTTTTTCTATTTTGGAAGTTCCGAACTCGTTAGATTTTGAAAGATTGTTTCTTTTCTTTAATCTTCTTCTTTGCATTACATCCTTGCCTCCTTTAGAAGAGTTTCTAGCCAAAAAGCCGAATTTTCTGATTCTTGTAATTTTACTTGGATTGTATGTTAAACCTTTTCCTTTTCGTGACATAAAATTGTTCTTAAAAATGTTGTCCTAACGAGTGAAATTATAAGACAAGATAGAATATAAAGCAATACATAAAAATGAAATAAGGAGTAATTTTTAAGTTTTTGAAATTTTTAAAACCATAGCTCCTTTCTGACTTCTGGCCTTAAGCCTACAGCCTCTAGCCAAACTTTCATCTATAATCTATTCGTCAACTGCTGTAAAATGTTTTTAGCTGATAGCTGATAGCTGATAGCTGATAGCTGATAGCTGATAGCTGATAGCTGATAGCTG
>CAZSKK010000003.1:0-93554 GCA_964607415.1 uncultured Candidatus Saccharibacteria bacterium
TAGCTGATAGCTGATAGCTGATAGCTGATAGCTGATAGCTGATAGCTGATAGCTTAATTATACTTCTTGACAAATCTCCTCTACCAGAGTAACCTTATACCTAGGTAGTAGGTCAGTCATTTGTTAACTAGTTCGTTGTTAAATTAGTTGGGTTAACTAATTAACTCACCACTAATCAACAAATCAACTACATTATTAATATTCAATATTTCGCTCTATGACTCACGAACACCACAAACAAAACAAAATAAAAGCATCACTTTCTGTAAAAAAATCACAAGGAACAGTAAATAAAGTTCTTAAAATGATTGAAGAAGATAAATATTGCCCTGAAATAATACAGCAAATAGATGCAAGCATAGGGTTACTAAATTCAGCCAAAAAGACTTTGTTAATTGGACACTTAGATCATTGTCTTGAAGATAATTTAAAAAAAGATAAAAATTCTGCCGTAAAAGAGTTAATCAAAATTTTAGATTTAAAATAAACTACCTGAGGTAATCTTTTAGTTAACGTATAAACTTTATTAATTCTAAACTATGCAAGTTAAAAAAAGTACCTTACAAAAAGTATATATAGTTTTAGCGGCAGTTATTCTTTTTGCATTATTTTTGATGGTTTCTTCTGCAAAAGATTCTAATTCCACAGAAACATCAACTTCTCAAATTAATAGCGAAATTGTTGGAGATACTCAGATTGTAAGAATTACAGCAAAAAACGGTTATTCACCTACAGTAGTGAACGCAAAAGCGGGAGTAGATACTAAATTAATTGTAAAGACTAATGGCACATTTGATTGCAGCATAGCACTAGCAATTCCCAAGTTAAAAATATCAGAATTTCTACCTGCAACTGGTGAAAAAACTTTTGATCTTGGAAAACAAAAAGCAGGTGAAACAATAACTGGAACATGCACTATGGGTATGTATAGCTTTAGAATAAAGTTCAGCTAAGCGCTAAGCGTTTGACGTAAGACAAATACAAAGGACGTCATTCCGGACGACTTAAAGGAGATCCGGAATCTTTTTAATATTCTCAATAAGACAATGTCTTATCTCGCGCTTTCGCGGGAATGACGCCAAACTTTGAATATAGATTTTACTTTCAAGTTATATACTATGGAACAAAATAAAAACACATCACTTACAGTTCCAATCCACGGAATGCACTGTGCAAGTTGTGCTTCAAATATAGAAAAAACGCTTAAGAAGCAAGAAGGAGTTGCATCTTGCGAGGTCAGTATTGGTACAGAAAAAGCAAAAATACAATTCGACCCTACAAAGACAGACTTGAAAAAATTAAGCTCTTCTATAGAAAAACTAGGTTATTCACTTGAGCATCAAGACCACTCCCAAATGGATCATTCAAAAATGAGTCACGATGAACACAATATGAGTGCAATGGACCACTCGGCACATTTAGGAATAAATCAAACAAAACAACAAAAACTATCAGAATTAAAATCTATGAAATTGAAGCTTTTATTTGCAATTCCAGCTTCTTTTTCAGTATTTTTTATAATGCTCTGGGAAATTGCAAATAAAAGCTTCGGATTAGGCTCAATGTTCCCAGTTTCAGATGAAATTATGGATCCTTTGATTTTTATAATTGCGTCAGTATCATTATTCTGGATTGGAATGGACTTTTTAAAGGAAGTTATAGTTTTTATAAAACATAAAGTTGCAAACATGTACACGCTTGTTGGAATTGGTACTTTTACTGCATATATTTACAGCGCAATTTTATTCTTATTTCCTAAAATCCACGATTTATTAAGCCTTCCAGAAGAAATGTACTTTGATGTAACAATCGTTGTGATTGGTTTTATTTTTCTTGGTAAATATCTAGAAATGCGATCTAAATTAAAAACAGGGGATGCCGTTGAAAAACTTCTACAACTCCAAGCAAAAACTGCCTTTGTAGAGGAAAACGGAGTAGTTTTGGAAAAACCAATCGACCAGATTCAAAAAGGAGATTTGATTGTAGTTAAAGCAGGCGAAAAATTTCCAGTTGATGGAGTAATAACTTTTGGAAATGGCTCAATAGATGAATCAATGATTACAGGTGAACCAATTCCAGTTGATAAATCTGTTGGACAAAAAGTTATTGCAGGAACAATAAATAAAAATGGTCTTATAAAATTTACAGCAGAAAAAGTAGGCAACGAAACCTTATTGGCATCAATCATTAAAATGGTTGAAGAAGCTCAAGGTAGCAAAGCTCCTATACAGTCTTTAGCCGATAAGATCTCTGCTGTATTTGTGCCTATAGTATTGGTTCTGTCTATAATAACTTTGTTTGGTTGGCTTACAATTGGCACTTATTTTTTAGGCTTTGATGAAGCTTTAAGTTTTGGCATTTTATGTTTTGTTGGAGTTTTAGTTATAGCTTGTCCATGTGCATTAGGACTTGCCACTCCAACTGGCATTATTGTTGGTGTTGGTAAAGGTGCTACCAATGGGATTTTAATTAAAAACGCTGAAAGTCTAGAAAAATTATCTAAAGTAAAAACAGTTATTGTAGATAAAACTGGAACAATTACAATTGGGAAACCTGCTGTACAGAAGATTGTATCCTTAAAAAAAGATTTTTCTGAAAACGAAATTTTAAAAATTACTGCAAGTATTGAGCATTCCTCAACACATCCTTTGGCTTTAGCAATTGTAGACGAAGCCAAAAAACAAAACATTGAGTTTGATACAAATGTAGACGCAAAGACTTTTGAAGGTAAGGGCATCAGCGGTATTGTAAATTCTACAGAATATTTTGTTGGTAATGCTAAGTTTATAGAAGATCAAAACTTAAATATTCCAGAAGAATTAAAAGCTTTAGTCAACGAGGGTAATTCTATAATTTTTCTTTCTACAAATTCAGAAGTATTTGGAGCAATAACTATTGCCGATGAGCTAAAAGAGAATATAAAACAGTCAATTGAAAAATTAAAAAGAATGGGAATTCAAGTTGTAATGCTAACAGGAGATAATAGATCTACCGCCCAAAAAATCGCTGAACTTTCCGGTATAGAAAAATATTATGCTGAAGTTCTTCCAAAAGATAAAGGTGACCTTGTTAATAAGATAAAGGCGGAAACAGGCACTCTTGTTGCTATGGTCGGCGATGGAATTAACGACGCTGTAGCTTTAAGCTCCTCAGACGTAGGAATTGCAATGGGAACAGGAACTGATGTAGCAATTGAATCAGCAGATATAATTCTTTTAAACGGCGATTTTTCAAAAATTCTTAAGGCAATCAAACTGTCTAAGTTTACGCTAAGAGCAATAAAGCAGAATTTATTCTGGGCGTTTTTCTATAACATTGCAGGAATTCCGCTTGCTGCTGGAGTATTTTATCCAGTATTTAAAGAGGTTTTAAATCCTGCATTTGCAGGTATGGCTATGGCCTTAAGTAGTGTATCTGTTATTTCGAATTCGTTGCGATTGAAGTTCGCAAAACTTTAGCTAATAACCCCACCGGCTCTCAGAGCCACCTCCCCTTTGATTAAAGGGGAGGAATCAAAGGAGGGGTTAGTAATATAAATCTATGAAAACAATCGAATTTAAAATTCAAGGAATGCATTGTGCAGCATGTGAATTATTTGTTGAAAACTCTTTAATGAGTGACGCTCGAGTAGAGAAGGCTGATGCAAAGCTCAAAAATAAAACAGTCGCAATAACTTTAAAAGACGAGAATGTAAATCAGGAAGAATTAAAATCTGACTTAAACAAACTTATAACCGAAGGCGGTTACAAATTAGTTGAAGAAGAATCCAATCTCTCTTTAAATTTAAACGAAACAATCTTTGCATTTGTTCTTTCTGCTTTTATTTTTGCAATATTTATTGCAATTCAAAAGCTTGGAATTGCCAATACAGTAAGTTCCGATAGCGAAAACTATAGCTTTGCATTTATTTTTAGTATTGGAGTAATTGCATCACTATCAACCTGCATGGCAGTTGTTGGCGGATTAGTTTTAAGTTTATCTGCAAAATACTCAGAAGGACAAAAAACATTACCGCTTATACTTTTTCATATCTCTAGAGTTGTTGGATTTTTTTTACTTGGAGGAGTAATTGGTTTAATAGGATCAGCTTTTGTGATTGGAGTTAATACAACGTTTGTTTTGAATTTAATCTTATTTTTAGTAATGGCAATTTTGGGAATAAGTCTAACTGGACTTTTCCCAACTATAGATAAATTTCAGGTTAGATCACCAAAAGTTTTGGGTAAAAAAATTTTAGAACTGGAATCTGTAAATTCAAAAGCGCTTCCAGTGTTTTTAGGTACCTTAACATTTTTTCTTCCATGTGGCTTTACCCAATCCATGCAAGTTTACTCTCTAACAACAGGAAGCTTTTTTGAAGGAGCAGTAACTATGTTAGTTTTTGCATTAGGAACTTTACCTGTTTTGAGTTTAATCAGCTTTGCATCTGTTAAGCTTTCAAAGGGATTACAATCAAAGTTATTTTATAAAACTGCAGGATTTTTAATCATCTTCTTTGCGTTAATTAATCTTCATGGTGCCTTGGTTATAAAAGGAATTATTGAGCCACTGTTCACAATTTAGCGTTTGAAGTAAGGCCATTCGATGAAGTAATAAATAAGTTGGATTCAAGAATGTTAGATCTGGAAGAAAAAGAAACTGAATAGATACTATGTACGCAGAGATTGGCGAGTTTTGATTTCATGCCTGGAGAAGTGCAAGACTTATTAAGTTTTTGTCAATTAATTCATCTCATACGCTTTACCATCCATAGGCTACTAGCTTATTATTTACAGTTTCTTGACAGTTCTCCTTTTCTGCATTACAATTCGTAGAATCCCCAACAAAAAGCACCACCAAATGGAGGATCTTAGTTCAAAAACAGGAAAAAAGATTCGTTACTTTCGCGAGCGGGTAAACGAATCGCAGTTAAATATAGAAACAGCAATAAATGCTTCTCCCGGTACGCTTAGTAGAATTGAAAATGGTCAAACAAATCCTACCAAAGAAACACTTCTTAAGATTTCAAGATATTTAAAGTTGAATAGGCTAGAAACAGCTTACCTACTGGGAGATACTGATAAACCAAGTTCAATAGAAGAGATTAATGAAGTTCGAGATAGATTAAAAGAATACTTTGGGAAAAAAGATGTAGTTGCGTATTTAACTGATGATCGCTATAGACTTGTTGCTGCCTCAAAGGGGATCCAGCAACTGATGGACGTATCACCTGAACATTTGAAAAAACTCCTAGGTGAATCTTTAATAAAAATATTAATGGATGATTCTTTAGGTATAAAAAAATTTGTTGCAGACGACGAGTACAAAACAATTTTAAAAAATCTGATTTATCGATACTACGTTGAGGTTGGGTTTATGATCTGTGACGAAAAAAACCTTGAAACAATAGAATTTATTTTGCATAATTCTGAAGCAAAAAAATATTGGGAAGAGTCGCACAAAGATTATCTAGAAAATAAAAGCATTTATACACTTGAATCTAGGAAAGTAACTTTCAAATTTGGTTTTTTGACTGTTCCTATGTATTTTACCGTAGAACCTCTAACCTGGAATGAAAGGTTTCAAATGGTAGAGTATATGCCTACGAATTTGATTATTCGATTGCTTCAGAAGCTATGATGAATAAAACCGGAGAAAAAGTAAGATATTTTAGAGAGCGTTTAAAAGAGGCACAACTTGACATAGAACTTGCTATAAATGCAGCGCCAGGTACACTTAGCAGAATTGAGAATGGGCAAACTAATCCCACTAAGGAAACCCTTCTAAAAATTGTTAAATACTTAAAGCTTAATAAGTACGAAACAAGCTATCTACTTGGAGAAACAGATGAACCTGTTAATCAGCTAGAAATTGAAAATGCTCAGAAGAAATTACAAGATTATTTGGATAAAAAAGGAGTACTTGCCTATGTTAAAGATGACAGAGCAAGACTGATAACACTTTCAAAAGATTTTAAACGCCTAATGAACGTTTCTGAAGACAAAATGCATAATATGATTGGAGTTTCTTTAGTAAAAGTGGTCCTTGATGATTCTTTAGGAATAAAAAGATCACTGGATGAAGATGGATATGCAGATCTATTGGAAGGAATGATATACAGATACTATTTTGAAGTAGGATTTATGGTAACAGATTATTTTAATATAGCTACGAAAGAGCTCATTTTTAATAGTCCACTTGCTAAAAAATTTTGGGATCAGGCTGAGGAAAAATATTTAAGTGGAAATGAACTTTATACTTTGGACTCCAGAAAAGTAACTTTTAAATTTGGCTCATTTAAAGTTCCCATGTTTTATACAGTTGAGCCTGTAATGTGGGACGACCGGTTTCAGATTATTGAGTATACTCCTACAAATTCGATTGTTAGATTACTTCAGAAGCTGTAGCTGATTTGTTTAATTTATACTCCACAACCACAAACCTTGGATCATTTGGAATATTTGTCCATGTATATGTAAATTCAAACTTTTTTACTAACAGATCAAACTCAACAATTCTCCTTTCTTCTTCCAGAAGATTAATAGCTTCGTCAGGCAAGCTGTCCCACAATCTTTGAAAATCGGGCTGTTTTTTTAATCTTTCAATTAACTCCTTCCACCAGCTTTCATCAATCAAATAATCTCTTTCCTGCTTAAGAACAGCAATAACACTTGTTGCCACATTATCAAAATCTTTTATAAACTTTCTAAGACCTAAACTGGGATCAAAAACAACTTCTGCAACTTGACTATTATAAATTTTCGAGAGATCCAGCCTTGCAAGTTTCGCTATAATCTTAAATCCATCACTAATTTCCAGTATTATAGATTTATTATCCAGAAGGTAAGCAAATACCGTTTTCTTTTTGAAATGCGCCCTCAAAGAATTAATCATATTTTCAACTTCTTCCGGAGTTGGATCACTATGGTTAACATCTAGAAGATATGCCACTTCTGCTTGCGATAATTTTAAAAAGTTAGCAACTTTTACTATTGTCTCTTTAGTAGGATTTACCAGATCATTCTCAATTCTGCTAACACTTCCTGCTGAAAGACCAAGCGCCATTTCAAGGTCGAATTGGCTAATACAATTCTTGTTTCTAAAGAATTTCATTTTTTGTCCAAGGGATTTTGACATATCGTGCTCAAGGATTAGGAAATAATATACTAATTTGCATGTATTGTAAATACCAGTAATATCTTAAATAATAATAAAAACTCCTAGGTATTTGCCCAAGAGATTTGACAAGTTATAAAAAGTTAGAGTATAATAGTTATATATTGTTAAAAGATATGACCCCAACAGATGAAGCTATAGTTGAAACGACACCGGATGTTAAAAGCATTCCAGAAGCGCAACCTTCTGCTATTTTATTGTTGATTAGACTACTTACAGATAAAGCTAGTAGTCCGGATGGTTCAGATCTGAGAGATGAATTGGCAAGTCTTATGTTTAACATAATGAATAATAATAGCTATGGGCCACAACTAGCCGAAAAACTTGATACACAGATCGAAGAACTATACCCATCCTTAAATGTAAGATTGAATGGTCTTGCCGGTAAATATAATTTGGAAACGCTTAACTATAACGGAGATTCGCAAGCGCTAAATATTGCTCAAGATATAATAGAGCAAGGATATAGAAGGCATAAGAGCAAAGACAATAAAAACCAAGGGACATCAAGCGAAGAAGACAAAAATTACAGACCAACTATTCCTAGGGTTAAAGGGATTCGTACTGGTTTACTAATGGCTAACCCTAACGAAACAGAAGTGCACCCTAACATTCCTCGTGCAATAATAGGTGTCGGCATACCGTCAGATTTAAACGATCCAACTTGTAAGCTTGAGGTCGATTACTTTATGAGTAATCCAGAGATAAGCGAAGCTGGGGTCATACAGTGGCTAAGAACTAAAGAAGGATTTGAAAATGCTAAGGTCGCTAGTCTTGGTCCTTTCGTAATGGTTGAAGAGATACAGGATGATGGGAAAATAAAATCTGGGTTTAATAATCCTAAACATTTAAGATATGCATTCAACTTATTTTCAGGTGTGAGAGGCCTATTAATGGATAAAGCGGGCGTCGATACTATTACTATGATTGCTAGTCCTAAATTAATTGAACGACTAAACCAATTTGGATTTAACTTTCTTGAATCACCTTTTACCGTATCTCCAGAGAAAATTTCCCCAGAAGGTATTCCTGTTTCAGAAATAATGAGAAA
This sequence comes from uncultured Candidatus Saccharibacteria bacterium, assembly GCA_964607415.1. Classification (GTDB taxonomy): domain Bacteria; phylum Patescibacteriota; class Dojkabacteria; order J137; family J137; genus CAZSKK01. The sequence goes on from CAZSKK010000003.1 coordinate 8,207, forward strand.
GTATCCAAGATACTGGAATCCGGATAATGCAGATAAACAACCAAAGCTTTACTATGCAAAATTAGAAGACTTAGCTAAAGCACTTCCGCATTTAGAACAGATGGTTTCATTTATTGAACAAGCCGGAAATAAGTCAGAAGCATAGCATTATCCACAGTTACATTTTTCTTCTATTATCTGTATAATTCATCATAGAATTGTTATTAACACCTAAATGAGTGAATTTTTATATTACATCTACCTTTTTGTTCTAATTTTTGCTTCAGTGCTCGCCTTTTTAGTCATTTCACATAACTACAAAAAGCTCTATAATCAAATCTTTTTTGGGATGTTAATCACATTGTCCTTATGGATTGTATCACTATATTTTTTACAAAAAGAAAAACATCCCGATGCCTCTTTGATTTTCGGCAGAATGGGCTTTTTGTTACCGGCAGCATTTATCTTGTTATTCTTTATGTTTATTATTGTTTTTCCTAAAAGGTATAAGATTCCAAGCAAAATTGAAATTTTTGTGTTTGGAGGAATACTTATGCTTAACTCAGTTTTATCATTATCTCCATGGATCATTGAATCTGTAGAAATTAGTGAAAGATTGCCAGTTCCTAATTACGGACAATTTTATCCTATTTATGGGATTTCAATTGTTATATCGATTATATATATTTTTTACATATTTATTAGGAAACTTATACTTACAAGTGGCTACGAAAGATCAATTCTCAAAGTAATAACTTATGGTTTTAGTATTTCAATATTTATTACTGTCGGAACAAACCTCATATTGGCAAATATTTTAGAAAATAGAATATCTTCAGCACTTGCTCCACTGAATATGATACCTTTACTTTTATTTGTATTGTACGCAATACTAAAATATAGGTTTCTTGATATTAGGGTAGTAATAAGTAGAGTTATATACTTCATAATAGTCGGAGGATTTGCATATGTTACGTTTTATGGGCTTATATTGTTTTACACGTATGTAATAGAAGGAATTTTTACACCCACTGCTTTTTTACTGGGCATATTTAACGCAATTGTTTTCACATCAGCATATGATCTTCTAAATAAATACATAAAGAAAAATATAAATCCAAGAATTGTTAATCCTCAATTCAACCCTGACGAAGAAACTGCAAGCTTCAATAATATGATTAGTCAGATTTTAAATATTGAGGAAATACTAAATATCTCTACAGGGTTTCTTCTTAAAGTTTTAGATGTAAAAAATATAGTACTTTACATTATTAGCAGAGATGAGATCTTGATTAGATCTGGCAAAGAAGATCTTATGCCCAAAGAAACAATCCAGGCAATTTATCAAACTCTTATAAGCACTGACAAAACAGAATTCATTACTGATGAAATTGAACTTTATGAAGACAAAGATTTTGGTAAATTTAAAAACGAGATTAAAACTATCTATTCTATAAGTAAAGCAAATAGAGTCAAAATGATTGCAAAGCTTAAATCTCTAAATAACCAATCGGGGGCATTTTTCTTAATTGATAAAGATAACGGGATACTAAATACAACTAAAATTAAATTTATCCATGGTATTTTAGACCTTATTTCTCTCTCTCTCGGAAGAGCATTTTTATATAAGGAAGTCCAAACGTTCAATTCAACTCTTCAACAAAAAATCGATCAGGCAACTCTTGAACTTACCTCCAAAAATCAACAACTAGAGGAAGCTTTGCGTAAAGAAAGAGATATGCTTGATATCTTAGGTCATGAACTTAGAACTCCACTTAGTACCTCCCGAAACTCATTAGATATAATTGATATCTATAAAAAACAAGGAAAACTTGATGAAGCTAAATTAAACCATCATCTAGATATTGCAAAAGAAAATCTTACCCGAGAGATTAAAATACTTGAAACAATTCTTTCTTCTTCAAGAATTGACAACAGTAGATTGCAACTTAACTATGAAGAAGTTGATGCCAACGATGTAGTTGAAGATTCAATATCATCATATAAAGAACAAGCAGAGAAAAAAGGACTCATATTAAAAACCATACTTCCAAACGATAGAGTCTATTGTTATGGTGATAGAGCTGCTACTCAACAAATTATTGATAACCTTGTAAGTAACGCCATCAAATATACACAAAAAGGAGCTGTTACAGTTGAACTAAAACTAGAAGCAGAGACCGTTGTATTCACTGTGAGTGATACAGGAGAGGGAATTCCAGCAGAAGAAATTCCAAACCTAGGTAAAAAGTTTTATAGAATAAATCCATACCTTAAATCAGAAGGGAAAATTGGTGGCAGACAAATTGTAAGGCCAGGTGGCACGGGAATTGGTCTATATGTTGTTTTTAAATTAACAGGTATGATGAACGGTACAGTAAATGTGTCTAGTGAGGTAGGAAAGGGTAGTGCCTTTACTATAAAGCTTCCAAGATTTAACCCTCAAATCCACGAAATTAAAAAGATTGTGGAAGAACAACAACAACCTGTAAAAGCTGAAGCGTTGGTTGTTTAAAAAAAGCTTATTATTATTAAAACCTATCCCGATCCTTGATCCTCTCGGATCACCCTCTCCTAAAGGAAAGGAAATGAACGCAGTGAGCAGGGTGGTGGAAAACTTCTATTTTCTTTCAAAATTTGTATTGCAATACAATGCGGCGAAAAATTTTTTACGCTATGATCAGTTATTTATTGATCATTTACCTCATATGAAGGGCCTTCTCAAAACCACACTAGTTTGGATAAGTATCTATTTAATTCTTTCACCGCTACTCTTAATAAAGCCATCGATAGCTGAAACACTTCAAAATATTGAAGTTTGCTTCATAGCCTTGGACATCAATAATCAAATTAAACAAAACCTACCTTCAGATACCAATGTGCAAATTGATTTTTATGACAATGTTCATTTGCAAGAAAACACAATAAATACCTTATCTGGCAACTTTGCAACAGTTAGTTATACACAAGCATCACCTGCAAATCGAGATTTAATAGGAAATGATGGAATTTACGATGGCTACTGCGAAACCAGACAGTTTACAGTTGATGCTACAACTGAGTACGCATACACTCAGGCCCGAATATTTTCGCCAAATGATATTTCAGTTGTTGGATATAATGACCAGTTTGATATACAAGTCCAATCGATAGCAGACGTTTTTACTTATTCTAATGAATTTTTTGATGACATTATTGGAAACGAATCAGCAAGAAACATAAACTCGGATGGACATATTATTATGGACGTCAATCGTGAATATAGACATTTAATCACAATTCTTAAAGATAATACACCAATAATCACAAACCAACCCCCACAAATCTACCTGAGTTTAAATGGTGAGGCAGAGTATACAAATAATGCAGTTGTACAAACTGACTTGAATATAGCTACAACAAATGTAATTCAGAATATCAGGTTTGGACCGAGTGAAGTAAGCATAGCTTCTTTAAACTGGGCCAACTATTCTGATTTTAATGGTGAATATATTTTACCTGGAAGCGATTCAACCGGAAATAAAAGGCTTTGTATACAAGTTAAAGATAGTTTAAATCAAGATTCTAATATAGCCTGCGACGAAATAATTTTTGATAATCTACCTCCAATAGGCAGTATTTTTATAAATAATGATGAAATAGAAACTAGTAATACAAATTTAAACTTGAGCTTAAACGCTATCGATCCAATTTTAGAAGATGATCAAAATGGAATTGGGGGAATTCAAATGAGATTTTCTGAAGACAATTCGAATTGGTCAGTATGGGAACCTTACTTAGCAACAAAAACTTTCCAAACAACGACTAATAATGGACAAGCTTTCGTATTTGTTCAATTTCAAGATTCTTTAGGGAATGTTTCAATATCCTATAGTGATAACATCTTAGTAGATCCAAATTCAACTATTGGAACATTAAGAATAAATAATGATGACGCATACACAAATACTAGTTTAGTAAATCTAACTCTTAATAAAATTGGTAATCGAACTCCTTTGTATGTAAGATTTATTCAAACTTCTAACGGTCAAGTTCCTTCTAACCCTCCCAATGTTTACAATCCAACTGATAATTTAGGTGGTTGGACATATTGGCAAAACTATTCTGAAAATAAACAGTGGGATCATGATCATCCCGAAGCAGGAACTGGTACAGATGGATATGGTAAAAAAAGTATTTATGCTCAGTACATGTGGAGCGATAATACTGTTACAGAAATTTTTCGAGATAGCATTATCTATGCACCTTACTATGCAATAGAGTATAGGAGTGTAGATCATTCTGAACTTATAACTGAGCCTCAAAATTCTACTCCTGATTTCAGTTACGAACCATTTTTTCCGGAATACACTCTGAATAATATCCCAACAAGCTTAAATACTCAGGAAGAAGTTATTATTAAATTAAATACAAAAAATAACGGAACTTTTTCTTGGCAGCCAAATATTGTAAATATAACAAATTTTTGGGAGGTAATAAATATTGCCCCAGAATTTCAGTCCTTAGTTCAATCTTCAACCAGAGGCAACAATGCAACACCTGCGAGTATAATTAACTATAACCAGGAAACTGGAACTTTGAGCTTAACAGTTAAAGCCCCAAGTTATCCTGGAACTTACAAGTTAAAACTAGATGCAATTCACGAAGGTGTAGCTCAATTTTCACAGTTTAATAATCCTTCGCCTGGTTTTGAAATAACCGTAACCACGAATCCTAATACTCCACAACCTGGAAGTGACGAAGAACCTGATACAGATTTTACCGGCTACTATCCCTCCAATCCATACTCTGGTCAGTTGCATGTAATTACTGGTTATGTCAGGTACGCGCCGCCTAACCAATATAATGCACCCTACATGATTGTAGAAGCTGATGGTAGTAGTGCTTATTGGTATATAAATCAGTATGATATTGGTCAGTATCTAAATCAAGTGATAAGTGTACCAATTGTAATAGACAATCCTAGCATATTATCTTATTACGTAATCGGCTGGGACGCCATTCCGATAAGTTACCCATCTAGTCTTACGTTAAGACCAGGGGATACCATCCCAATTGAAATAAGATATCAAAATGCCGGATACCATATATGGCCGATAGGTACAACCAGGCTTGGAGTAACACAATCTGCCAACGGAACGTCTCTTTTTTACGATGGTAGTTGGTTAAGCGATGGAAGAATAAACATGGCTAATAATAATCAGGTTCGATATGGTGATGTGGCAAGTTTTAGATTTAATATTCATGCTCCAACTAATATCGCAGTTGGGTCCTATAGACAGTGTTTTGAACCATTAGTTGAGATGGTTACATGGATCGGAGGAAGTGGGAGAGATGTTTGTATAAATATTACAGTTACAAATCAGCCAACTCCTCCAGTAAACAATATTCCGCCAATTTCACCAACACCATCTGGCGATACTGGCTATGTTGTAAGGTACGCGTGCCTAGATGTTCTAGCAGGGCCTCAAGCGGGATTTCCTGTTGTTGTTCATATTAATTACGGTGATGCAGTTACAGTAATTGGGGAGGCTACGGTTGGAGCAACTGATTGGCTACAAATTAGAACTGGTAGTGGTGTTGAAGGCTGGGTTCCAAGAAGTTCAATTGATCATGTAAATGATCCTGCTAATATTTCATTTAATCTTAATAATACTTATATTGCGTCTTATGTTTGTGGAAGTTCGTTAACAGTTTATAGTGGTCCTGGAGCTGAGTATGGAGTTAAGCAAATTCTTCCACAATGGACATCTACATATATATTAACAAGTTATAATGGTTGGCAGTTAATTACAATGCCTAATAATACAACTGGTTGGGTAAACTCACGTAGTCAACTTTGTGCAGGCAGCCCACAAGTTTTAGGTTATAGTACTAATAACGGTAACTACTCAGGACAAACAATTTACAATGGCGAATTGATATCAAGACCTCTAAATCAAGGTAGCTATATAGTAACTCAGTATTTTAACAGTAGACACAACGGTGTTGACTACGCAGCAAGTTGTGGAACTCCCGTTTTTTCAATTGCAGAAGGAATTGTGATGATTGCACAAAGTGGATTTTCAAATACGTACAATCCTAATTTAACTGGAGCTGCAAGAATTGAAGCAATGAACAGAGTCAATTACGTTATGATTGCACATAAAAACGGGATAATGAGTATTTACGCACATCTGCAGGATGTAAATGTGACTTTAGGCCAGCATGTCCAAATGGGTCAGAAAATTGGAACGGTTGGGAATACGGGATGGAGCACTGGTTGCCATCTTCATTTTAGTACAAGAACTCCAAGTGGAGCATATTTGGATCCAGAATCTATTCTTAGTCAGCAGGTAAATGTAGATCAACTAAGAGCATTTAATTCTGTAAGAAGCAGAGAAAATAACTCTACAAGTTATCTTGCAGTTAATAATCCAAATGGAGTCACTCATCAATATTGTGGAGCATGGATTAAAGATTATGAATACTTTCTCGAACCAGGTGAAACTTGGAGAACATATACAAATTTGATTTACAATCCTTCAATTAACAAATCTTTAAGATTAAGAGGTGATATCAGGCTTGCGTATTGGAATAAATATGGTGGGACTTGTGGCAATTTAGGATTGCCAACAACAGACGATCTTTGGGCCGCACAATACATATCTAATGGAACAACTACAACTGGTGCTTATCAAAAGTTTGATAAAGGAACCATTCATAGTAGCGGGCATGGAACATATGCAACAACTGGAACATTAGATTATATTCATACAAGTGGTGGTGGAACTGGAAGATACGGATTTCCTTTAGGTGAAATGTATAACACAACTGAACGAGGCATGTGCCAGCAGTTCGAAAGTGGTTTGCTTTGCGAAAGGGATGCACCAGATAATAGATCTGATGCAGAAAAGGCAATTGACGCAAGAGCTAAAGCATTAGGAAGTACAGGACCAAGTGCACTAATCAATATTTGCGGATATCCGGCAAAAACATATTCCAATGTGATTACAGGTGAGGATGGTGCGATTGTATATGTAAACGGGAAAGCTACATATAGTTATGGTGGAACGTACGATACATTCGATTACTTTAGCGATAGATGTACAAGATTTGGCATTTGGACAAATGATCCAGCGGTTGGAGGAAAAGGTCCATATAATACTCCAGGTGCATATCAGGACTATCAAAACGGAAGGATTTATTGGAGCTGGAAACATGTTGGAAAGTTTGTTTTTGGAACAATTAAAAATAGGTTTGAAACAGCCGGTGGTACAAATTCACAATACGGCTGGCCAACCAGTGAGGTTTATTCGGTAAATGAAAACGATGTACAAACAAATTGTCAGAATTTTGAAGGGAGTGGAGTATATAGAAGAATTTGCGAAAGCACAGTTCCAGAGGATACTCCAGCACAAAAAGCATTTTATCAGCTTACAGGAATTCGCTTTAGTCCAAGCCAAATTAGGATGGAGTGTGGTAGAGAAACAGTAAATTTGGCTAATGGCGTTGCTATTTATGATTCAAACCGAAATCTTGCCAGATCTATAACTGGAAATATTTTTACGGCTTACAATTCTAATGGTGGGTGTACTACTTTTGGAATACCTGAGAATAATACTGATAGTGTTTGGGGTGCTGGAAATGTGACAGGCTTTGCCCAGCGATTTATAAGATCTGGTAGCCCTCAAGTTATTAACGATTTTTATGAATATAATAACAATGTAACAATATTGGAAGGCACACCTAGAAATATTTTTGAATTACATAATGGTTTAGGAACTAATGGTTTTCCGGTTAGATACTTTATTGATAGTTCCCTTGAAGATAGAGGCGTTTGTGTTCAAACAACTACAAGTGGAAATATTTGCGAAAGGCCAATTCCAGAATGGAGTGTTTTGTTAAGAAGTAGGGTAGAAGGTGAAAATCAAACTTACGATCTTTCACAAATTTCGAGCATTTGTAGTAACAATGATTACAAAATCCATCCTTTAAGTAATGGCATTATTTACTACGATCCGATTTATCACAATACAAGAATAATTAGATCAAATATTTTTATTTACTGGAATAGGGCAGACAAAGGTTGTGCTGTGTTAGGATTACCAGAAAACGATACTAGCTTTCCAATTAGTCCACAAGGAACACCTGGGGAAGCGCAAAGATTTTATAGAGATGAAAAGATTTTTGATATTTACTGGTCACAGTTTGGTACAATCGAATTGGAAGGTGCTGCAAGGAATTTGTATAACAATAATGGTGGATTATGGAACAATGGCTTTCCGAAGAATGTATTTGAAGACAGTGTAAGAGGTGTCTGTGTTGAAACGGAAGATAGCACTATATGCCAAAATGAAGCTGCTGATCCCGGCACCTGTGCAGAAGGCCAAACCTGGGATCCTGTGAGTGCACAATGTTTAGAAAATAAAGAGTATGAATGTAGACAGCTTCAAATGCATAAATTCACAAGCTCTCAAAATCAAGTGGTATGTGCTAAAACTCTTAACATTTCCTACTTCAATCAGTACCTAAAGGACGATGGTACCTATAGCGAACCTAGCGATGGGAATAAAATGTGTGGAGCTGCAAGCATAGTAATGATTTCATCTTATTTAGGCAAACTTCCTATTAAAGATAAAAGTACAAGGATCAAAGATTATATGTATAAAGATGAGGGTCAAGGAATTATTAATGGTACGCAATTAGCTTCAATAACAAATCCTTATACTGGTCAGCCTATTAATATATGTCATGATGGTGCATTTGGTCTTACAGGAGCATTTGTAAGTTGTTCAGAAAGTTCCAAAGAGGGCATGGAAGCTTATATCAAACTAATTGGATTAAAAAAAGATAGTGAAATATGGCATAACCCATATGATTTTGATCCTTCTTGGAATTTTGTAAAAAATTCGATTGATAATGGACATCCAGTTATAATAACTTATGGTTGGAAAGATAAATTATTTGGCCATATTACAGTCATAAAAGGTTATACAAGTGATATCGATGGTAAAAAATTTGTAATGAACGATAGCTTTACAGATACAAGTGTTCATGGTGTAGAAAACGGTTATAACTTAGATGGGAATAATGCTCTATATTCTCTTTGGGAAAAAGGATGGGAGCCAGGATACCTAATCTCAGTCAGCAAATAAAATTTTAATTTATATTTATATGAAACTTAATAAAAAAAATAAAATATTTCTTGTGCTTGGATTATTTCTAACATTAGTAACTATATCAGTTCTGATATTTATATTTACTAATTCCCAATACAGGAAACATAAATTCGTCTTTAATAAAAATACATATCAAATATCATACAAAAAAGATTTAAAATTCGAAGCAAAGGATAATGAATTCTTGAGATTAGAAACATTAGATAGTTACTCATTCAACATAATTGAAAAGACACTCCCTCCTGATAGTAATAAACAAGACATATTAAACTACCTTATAACTGTACAAGGATACTATGAAATACCTTTTGATGATAAAAATTATGAATACATTTTTAGTATTGAAGGAATCGACGTTTATATGTACAAAGACTTTAAGCAAACTTCTGATGAAGATAAATACTATGATTTCAGGCTATTTTTCAGATCGGGTAACAATTTAAGTAATATATACATAGATTATAATAATTTATTTTTTACTCAAATCCTAGTCCAATTACCTAAAGCATTAACATCTAATGAAGTTTCAAAGGAAAGCGTAAATGAATTGAAAGAAGCGTTTAAAAGTATAAAAAATGCTGAGTAATTTATAAATATAAATTTTCCTTCAAAATTTGTATTGCAATATAATGCGGCCACAAAGTAATTTTGGTAGACTTACTCAAATACTTTATAGCAATTGTGAGTTAAGCGCTAAAGCTAAAGCATTTATATTATTACATACGACTTATCAACTCTATATGAAAAAGCTATTTAACAAAATATTCTCAAAAGGACGAAAAAGAAAAAATTTCATTATTGCTATCCTACTAGTTACTATCTCAATAACAGCTTTAGGTTTGATCACTTATAAAAAGGAAGTAATGGTTTACCATAAACTCGAAGGTTTTGCTGAAATGGAAAATTATTATGTGTTTGGATTTAAATTTAAATCAGAGAATAAGTTACTTACGCCTAGCGAGGAAATAACAATATTAGATACGAATATTTTCTATAAAGGTAGTATATTAAGTCCAACCGATATTCCAGGGTTTCCTTACGTAGGCATTTCAGAGACAAAATTAGATTTTTTCGAAACTAAAGTTAAAGATAGCTCAATTTTATTTTTGCCTCATCAAATTGACTCTCCATGCCCTAATGCTTATGTGGAAACTTTCCGTTATATAGTTTGCCAAACAGATGAGTACACTAAAATTTTTTCTATTTCTTCTCTCAAAAGCAAACCCATTACTAACCAAATTATTAGTGTGCACGGCAGAAGCCGTATAATGGATTATGTAATAACAGAATCCAAAGAATATTTTTTTATTCAGAACATAACAAAAAATGAAATCTGCCTTTTTCAAACCAAAAAACAAGAAGAAGCTTATAGTAGTTGTACTGATGCAGAAGCTGAAATAGTGCCTAATAATGGTTCATCAGAATTGTACGTGTTTGATGTTAAGTATTTTAACATTGAAGCTAAACAGGCGATTTTGTTAGGAGGCATACGTATTCGTGGGCTTTCTGATCTTTTTTTTGTAGACCTTAATTTAGATAGAGTTATTAAATTCCCCGCGTTCTCAAATAATCTATGGTACGACAGATACTACATAGAATCTAATAATATTTTTGTGATTGCAGCAGATACTAATATTAGATATAAGTTGGTAAATAATAGTGAGTATGAAATGCAAAGTGATGAATTTGGCGCAGGTATAACTCTATATTGGAGTAATATTGCTACTAAAGCTTTAGTAGACAATAAGATAATCAATTTATATACTAATAGCACCTTACTAGATCTAAATAAATTTAAATGCAACGCAACTAGTCTAGGAGGCTTTGGCTCAAATAGAAACACTATTATTGCAATCAGCTTTAATAATCAATGTAAATTTCACACAATGCTATTAGATCCTCACAAAAATTTCATAAAAAAGCTTGACATTGATACTACGGAAGATAGATATAAATTTGTAAAACTGATAACCTTGAAAGATATCGGGTTTTTAAAACAAGAAAACTTCTATATGTAGACTAACAAGCTGAAAGTACCAAAATATTTATTCTAGCATGTATTAATTTAGCAACAAAAATTTCTTGATTTCCCTCAAAATTTGTATTGCAATACAATGCGGCCCAAAAGTAATTTTGGTAGACTTACCCAAATACTTTGCGGAATAAACAAATTCGAATAAATAACTTCGAATTAATTTCCAACTTCAAATAGAAAATATTAAAAAATTTTACTTTTTTATTAATTCATTATGTCAAGAATACTACATTTGTTTCTTCAGCTTTCTTTGAAAGCTAAAGTTCTTATCTTATTTGCATCAAGCGCTTCTGTTGCTGTAACTGGAACTGGTGCCTACTTCGTAGCACAAAGTTTAACTACAAATAACGAACACGAGCAAGTTATTACAGAGGAAGTTAACACTAACGAAGCTTTAGACGTTCCATCTTATCCTGTAGCTATTGAAGATAACAAAACTGAAGAAGTTGTTGCCGAAGTACCAGTAGAGCAACCTGCTACACAGCCAACATATATTCCTCCAATTCAACAACAACCAACTCCAACCCCACAGCCTGCGCCTACACCAGAACCTGAACCTCCAACTGGTGAAGAACCAGAATCAATATTTGGAGGAACTTTTACTAGCAGTAACTATCAATTCTCATTTTCTTATATGCCAAGCATGGGTACTGCCTCAAGTACATACGATCCCAATGCGATGACTAAACCAGAAACTATCACTTTTAGTTCTAGAGCTGGATCAGTATCCGTAAATCCCATGCCTTTTGGAATTGAAACGCCTCCTCCAATTGAAGAATATTCACTTAACGCTGCATCAGGACAAACATTTAACGTTAGAATTAACAATCGAAATGGAATAATATTCTATGAAGCAAGCTATGGTATATGGGATCAAGGCTCTGTTACAATAGTCCTTTCTGGATACCCTTCAGTAGAATATGCAAAAGCAGAAGCTAATTATATTATAACCAGCATGAATATAGGAGCAATTTAAAGTCAAAAAATGCTTAATAGCTCTTTTGCTCTTAAGCTGTTAACCTTTCCAAAACCTCCTTCTTCCCCAAAACTTGCAAACATTCAAACAGTTGCGGGGAGAATGGAGTTCCTACAACCGCTACTCTTAAAGCCATAAAAATATCGCCATGTTTTGCTGAATATTTATCTCCTATAGCTCTCATTCCTGTTTCCCATTGTTCGTGCGTCCATGTAGATGAATCATCAGGCATTGTTTCAATTAAGGCATAAATATCTTTTTTTATGTCTGATAACTGAGAACTGATTGCTGACAACTGTTTTATATTCCAATCAATATTGGCAGGTTTATTGTAAAAAAACATTATTTGTCCTAATGCATCCTTTAGTGTTGTAGCTCTATCTTTAACCAAAGACAACTTAACGGATAGAGCGGTGTCTGCATTTATTGTAGATTTTGTAGCCTCATCAGCATCTGAAAAGTTATTAAGCCACTTTAAAAACTTATTTGTAAGTAACTCCGAATCCATATTCTTAATGTATTCTTTGTTAAACCAAACAAGTTTATCTCTATTAAATACAGAATTCGTTCTATTCAAATCTTTCAAATCAAACATTTCAATGAATTCTGAAAGAGAAAAAATTTCTCGCTCTTTTTGCCCGTGCTCTCGTTTAATTGGAGCAGACCAACCTAAAAGCATTAGAAAATTTAAAATGGCTTCTGTAAAATATCCTTCATTTACAAACTCTCTTGAAGATACGGCTCCTTTTCTTTTAGAAAGTTTTCCTCCGGCTGGATCTAAAATGACAGGCAAATGATAATATGGTGGCATTTCAATTCCTAAAAATCTATGAAGTAAAACTTGCTTTGGCGTACTAGGTAACCACTCAATTGCTCTAAAAACATGAGAGATCTTCATTAAATAATCATCAACAACAACAGCTAAATGGTATGAAGCCATTCCGTCTGATTTAATCAAGATTTCGTCACCCACAATATTTGAATCAAACTTAATTTCGCCCTGCAGTCCATCTTTGTGCATAATTACTTCATCATCTGGAACTTTTAGTCTGATCGTATATTGTTTCCCTTCATCCATAAGTTTTTTTACATCATCATCAGATGCATTTCTATATGGTGATCTAAATCCTTTACCTTTAAATTCGGCCTGTAAGGATTTAAGCTCTTCACCTTCCAAAAAACAATAATACGCATTGCCTTGATCTAAAAGCTGATTTGCATATTTTCTATAGATTTCTTTTCTTTCGCTTTGAATGTAAGGCCCATAATCTCCACCATGCTTAACACTTTCGTCGGGTTCAAGCCCGTACTCATGAAGCATGTCAAAAATTTCATCAATGGCACCTTCTACAAGTCTTTTTTGATCAGTATCTTCAACTCTAACAATAAATTGACCGCTTGTATTTTTTGCAAATGCATAGGCATATAAAGCAGTTCTTAAACTACCTATATGAAGCATTCCTGTTGGGCTTGGAGCAAATCTTGTTCGTGCCATATTCGGGTTACTGTTAATTAGTTAATTTGTATTTTGTTAATAAGTGCACTGACCAATTAACAAATTAACTAAATTGAAAATTAAGTTAACTTGACATTCAGTATTTATTATGTCATAAATTATATAATAAGTTGTTATTCAAAACAAATAAATGCAAGATAACACAATGTCATCCCCAACACCTTCCGTTTCCCAAAAATATAACATTTTAGTAGTTGAAGACGAACCAGATGCTAAAGAATTATTTATAGAATTATTGGCTACAGTTCCAGAATATGAAGTTCAGGGTGCTAATGATGGAGAGGAAGCTTTACAAAAAGCTGGAACAACTAAATTTGACCTTATCCTTTTAGACATTGTAATGCCTAGAAAGGATGGTATCGAAACTTTAGATGATATACTTAAAGATAAAGCTAAATATGGCAACCCTATAGTTATCATGCTTACAAATATTGGTGGTGATCTTGCGATTGAAAAAGCTTTAGAAATGGGTGCTGCCGGTTATAAATTGAAAATTGATACAGATCCAGAAGAATTACTAAGATATGTTGATGAGATGTTGAAGAAAAAAGGTGCACTGGGAGCGCAAAGTGCAAGTACTTTACCTCCACTAGCTGCTTAGAAATACAAACTTTAAAGCGGGTCTGAAGAAAATTCTTCAGGCCCGCTTTTTACTCCTTATCTAGGAACAGTCCCATCTTCGTTCAAGTCTAAATTTTCATTTTCAAGTATAAATAGATCTAAAATTTTAGGATCTTCTTGAAAATCTCTTATTCTTCTTAGCACATTTCCGCTTGGAATAAGTTCTATATTTTCTTTATTAGTAATGCCTTCTTCTGCTGCAAGCAAAGTATAATTTTCAAAAAAAAGCTCAAGATCATCGTTAGAATTGATTTCATTTAAGTATATTATCGCTTTATCATCCTTTACTTCAATAGTGTAGTCAATATTTTCTTTAATATAACTTCTATTAATTTCTTCTACATTGCTTTGTCTAAACAGTCCTTCGCCTTTATAAAATAATATATTAATACCCACTAAAGTTATCACCAGAAGTACTAAAACTATGGTAATAATTCCAAAGTTAGACCTTAAATTTTTGAATCTATTCTTTTTATCCATATTTTTATTAATTTGAGCTACAAACATATTTAGAATCAGGTGTTCCGTCAGAAACCCCATCATCATTAGTATCATTTACAATTTTACTATATTCCCTAAATACTAACTGACAGTAATCTCCAACTTCTCCACCATACTCCCAAATACAATCGCCATATAGAGAATGTCTTCCATAATAAGGTGCAGAAGCTATGTGCAAAGCACTAATCTTATAGTTAGGATTGAACAATCTTTCTCGTAGATTAATAATTGACTGCGTACCCGGATATTCATCCAACAAATCTTCCAATTGTTCGATAGTAATATCATAAAATCCATTTTCGCCAGTCGCATCGTAAACTCTTTGCGTCCACTGTTCTTCAGTAAATACTTCCCCCTTTGGAATACCCAAATAATTTCTGCCATCTCTAGCAAGTTTAGTTCCACCTGCACACAAAGCGACTCCCAAAATTACTGCATCATCATGACTTAGGTCTTCCACAGTATTAAATGGTAACCCTAGTCCTTTAACACAGTATAGAATTAAGTCGGCATCTGTTCTCATAATTCCGTCCCAACCTATTTGAGTAAATTGCATTGGACCTCTAGTTCCATATCCATTATCAGTCACATAGCTAACATATGTCGGATCACCAGGTCTTTTATCTGCTTCTCCACGACTTTCTACATCTAAAATAGCTCGAATAACGTTACCAGTGATTCCAGGATAGTCTCTGCCTATTAAATCAGCAACTTCATCCAAAAGACATTGAATACTTGAAAAATTTTTATCCCCATCAACAATTGGATTACCATTTTCGTCGTATTTACATTCAGAATTCAATTTAGCAGAAATAGTACTTGTCTGGGTTGTATCTTGGCTTGTCTTTTTACCATCAGTTACTGTTGTCCATTCAGGAGCTTCGCAAGCCTTGTCATAACGACATGAATTAGTACTTCCACAGCCCAAAACATCTCCATACAAAACATACGGATTAATCTTTTGTCCATTGTAGGATGCATTAGTATGCAAGTGGGTTCCTTGGATACAAGGTGTCCACAAACCGTTAGGAACCTCATAAAGCCTAATAGTGTTTCCGTTAGCAGTCATAAATTTACCAGGCTTATCATAAGTAGTAACATAATCAGACATAATCGAAGATGTTATTCTTAAGTGTAAAAATACATACTTAACACCACTCTTGCCTTGATAAATTATGTACCCTCCATTTGATCTCATACCTAAGAGCTCTTCATCACTCATATTATCAATGATCTCAACTAAAGCAGCTCCATTAGATAGCTTTGAATTTAATTCCTTTAGTTGGCCCCTTATTGTTTCCGGTTTTGTACCAAGATTAGGACAAAAGTTGTTTTGACCTGCAACAATTTGTACAATTTCGCCAGCTTCAGGAGCATATAGATCACTATTGCCTCTTACAGCACCTTTTGTATAAAGATCAAACGATAGTGAAGGCCTTGGATCTTGAGTTGTACTACAATAGTGTGTAAATCCACCTAAAGGCCCTTGATAACAAGCATCATTTTGGAGAGGACATGATGTTGCTCCAAAATCTAGCTTAGTTACATCACCATTAATTTGTTCTTCTGGTGGAACTTTGCATGAGTTGTCGCACAATCCTTCTATTGTATAACCTTTACTGCATAAAAATTCACCCAGTTCATCTTTAAATCTATTATCCGACATATCTGTAATGCACGTTAACTCATCGTCAGGCTTTATCAAAGCTTCCGGGTTTAAAGCAAGGTCTGCCGAACTTGAAGCACCAACATTTCCTTGTGCCCCCAAAACAACATCACTTCTAACAAAACAACTATTCCCAAAATTATCAAAGTCTTGATATCCCAAACCAGTTGCACCTTGCATATCGCAGCCTAAAGCTTTTGTAAATGATGCTATATTATTTTTATATTGACCTTCTTCGACTTCCATGTGCAAGTGAGGACCTTGTATTCCAATACATCCACCTTGGTTAGGATCTGTAACATCTAGATCTGAAAGCTTTGAAACTCTGGTAATCTTTTGACCTGCTTTATAGGTATTGCCCTCCTGAACACTGTCATCAACCAGAACATGTAAGAACATCAGTTTTACTGTCTTACCATCAATCTTGCCTTGATAAAATATTCTTCCTCCAGCTTTTGTTCCATTATTACAATAGTTAAACTCATCTGCATTTTGAACTTCTACAATCTCACCATCAAAAGGAGCGATAACGTTTTGATCTCCGCCATTGTAATTTGTATTAAATAAATCTACTGCATTTAATCCTTCATGCGATTCAACTCCAGGCCCTTTACCACAAAGTCCTGCTTCTACAGGACAATAATACTGTGTGCTTGGTTGGTTTGACGAATCGGTGGTAGAATTTTGTACAGGATTTTCGTCAAATTTCCATTGCTCAACCTGATCACAAGTTACCACAGGAAAGCTTGTAGTAACACTTGCAAGCCCTGTTTCCAATACCTTTCTTCTTGTATTATTTGCTGCATTATTTTTACCATAGTTTGGATTATCAGTAAGTTTTTCTGCGCTAAAGGTAGAATCTTTTGTATAAGCAACGCTCATTTCTTGTAGTACATCTAGATATCCCAGCCAATCATAATATTGATATTCTGTTCTAGTTGGATTGGTTTTTGCTAGTAAAAACTCGTTGTTATAGATGTTGCTTGGAAGTTCGCAGGAATCTAAGTCTTGTGCATATTGATTTGGAATTACATCTGGCAAGCCTCTATCATTTGATTCGGACAATGGCCTATTTGCATCTCGAACTTTTGAAGTTACCTCTGTTTTCCATGCAAGGTTTTCCCTAAAAACCATCTTTAAACCTCTTTCACTCATTTGTGTTTGAAGCCTTTGGTACATTCTATACAAAGAATCATAGACTCCCGGAATATCATAATTTGGATTATTAGGCCACTTATCAGTTTTAATATAAATTTCATCTCCTCCTTGTTGGTTATATTTTAAACACTCTGCATATTCTGCTGGGATTGAACATTCACCCTTTTTAATTTTATCTAAAGTACAAAAACTAAAAGTTGATAAGTAACTTATATTAGGGCAGTAGAAAGAAATTCCATTAGCAATAATCGATTTATTTTCTATCTGGCAATCTAGCGCTGCTGCCTGATATTGTTCAGAATTAACTCCTCCAAGCTGACCTGGATAATCAACGCCAGCTAATACATCTTTTTCATTTTTCCTGTTTGCATATTTTCTACAAACTTCGCCACCTGTTCCCGACCAAACTTGAGTTTTGTCCTGTACTTGAACTTCTGGCCCAATAATATAGTTTGATCTATTTTCAAGATAAATAGTATCTTCACCACAAGTAGTTTTTCTATATTTAGAAGGAGTATTTTGTGGTAAATAATCTCTAAGCCCATCGATGATATCTGAAGCAACACCTTTATCCAAGCAAAAACCCAATGAGTCTATGCACAAAGCTTTTTCATCTTGCACAGTTTTACTAACATCATTCCAGGGTAAAGGATATATTGAACTACCTCCTTTTTGAGAAAAATTCTCTTCCCAGAAAGTTGTACCAAAAGGGTTGTCTTTAGAATTTAGTTCTTTAATTGTTTCCAATGTACTACTTCCTGGATTTAGGCTTGCCTTATCAGGAAGCCTTGCAAATTCCTGTGATGCTAGTATTAATTCTGCAGAACAGTTAATTGCTGATCCCAACCAAGGCATAGGATATGCTTTAGAAAGATCTATGCTTGCTAATTGAGAGTCTATGTTATTAAAGTTGACTATACTTGCAGTGCCGCTAGAAATCAATGAATACAGACCTTCGTTTATTGGCTTATAGTTATCAATATGTACACCGTCGGAATATAAAAATGAATCTTTGTTTGATGCATTGTAGCTTACATTCAAATATTTAATAGAACTGCCGTTATCTAAGCTTTTCAAAAACTCATTAAAAGAATTGACTTTACTGTCAGAACAAAGTCCATCAGATCTCAATGGGATTGGAACAAAAATTATACTTTGGTTCTCAAGATTAGAAATTATATTATTGATATCTAACTTGAATCCTTCCAAATCAAAAGAGGGGCAGTCATTGGTACCTAACCAAATTACTACTGTTGTATTTGATGCAAGATCGGAAGGAATCGGATAACTGGCATCTGCAAAACCTCTTGCACTTGATCCAGCAATGGCAGCACTTCTGTTTACAGTTGTAAACCACTCTTGCGGTAGAAAATCACCTCGTTCTGGACCAGGGGCCCCTTGGCTATCACTTATTACTGCTATAGGATTTGATAAGGCGGTTTTACCTGTATACAAGTTATCGATTCTAGAACTAGTAGTTACGCCTGTTGTTAGAATTCCAGCAAATTGATTTAATGCATCCACTTCTGAGTTCGCATAATACGATGCAACTTCTGCGCAAATTGGTGTAAAAGGCAAGGCTGATGTCCCTGCAGAACTATTACTTCCAAACTGTTTTATAGGTAGAGCAACTTCTACTGTTCCAATCATTTGCGTTGTGCAGTTATTATTTTCACACTTAACCTTTAATGCCGCTCCATTATCAATATTAAAAGTTCTGCTCTCCAGCTCTTCCCCACATGCACTTGCAGTTGAGCTTGTTGAATATTCCTTAGGATAAATACATGAGTCAAAATTACAATTTGCCCATGAAAAATCTTTAAATCCTGGCTTTTTCTGTACAGGACAATCACCAATTATTAGAGCATGCTCACTTGGAGTCATTCCGTGCCTATCTTTCCAAACCAATTCATCATTTAAAGCTACACTCCCATTTTCGTTCAAAAACGATCTGAAAAATAATACACCTTCAACATTGCCATCCTGACAGAATTTTGCAAAACTTTGAGTTTGTTCTTCAAGTGCTGCTTGTCTTCTTCCTTGATAGTTTTCAAAAAATGCACCAAACTCTGAAATAATAACAGGAATATCTTTTCCGTCAGCGTATTCTTTTAAAGTGTTTTCACCGTTTGTTTCAGCTCCGTTTACATAAAAATCATACGCACTAACACCCACAGAAAGTTCATATGTGTTTCCTAGAAGGTAATCGTAGTATTCAGGATTAAAAATCCTACCACTATACAAATACTCCTTAACATCATTGTTAACAGCATTCGTTAAGTTAAAAATTGCAGGAGCTAACAGCATATGCCCTGCATTAATTCCACTTGGACGTAGTCCCTGAAGTGCTTTGGCAACTTGATCGGTTTCATTCAAAAGAGCATCATAATTTAATCCTCCCACAAAGCCATTCATCTCAAGAGCTGGCTCTCCAGAGCCAGGTTCGTTTGGTCCAATTACCCCTAAAAAATACTCATCCGGAGATGTCAATGAATGTACTTTTGTATAAAAATCAATAATTTGGTTTTGATCTTGAAAACTACAAAAACCAGCAGCACAAAGTCTTATTATTGGAAGCATTCCTAAAGCATTTGTTTGTTTAATAAACTGTGCAGCTGCTTCCTGAGAAGTTGGAGAGTTAGCTGTGACCATTCCTAGGTTATAACTCATTCCTAAATCAGAAGCATATTTCAAAATCTTTTCATTAAGCTCTGAATCGTATCCACCATCTAATACAATTGCCGTATTTGCACCTCCCATATTTCCTTCTAGCGATGGAAGTGCTAGTCTACTTAATTGTGAAGCAGTTTTAATTTCTGCTTTATTAGGGTCTATGATTTGACATCTATCATTTGATTCTAAAAGATTTCCTCCTCCGTCTAGTTGTTTTGCGAGTTTGCCAGTATTCAAACCAAAACCAGTAACTTGTGCCAGTACATCGCTAATAACTCCAAACGGTCTTACTCCTTTCCAGGTTGAAATATCGTTAATAAGTCCTATTGTTGCAAATATGAAAACGAAGCCGAGAAGGACTACAATTGCCGTTGGTGGACGAGAATTTGAATGATTGTTGTTTTTTGCGTTGGAAAGATTGTGATTCAAAGTGATTTTTATGTTAATTTGTTAATTAGTATAATGCTAATTGGTATAACGAATTAGCTAATTAACTGTCCACT
This sequence comes from uncultured Candidatus Saccharibacteria bacterium, assembly GCA_964607415.1. Taxonomy (GTDB): domain Bacteria; phylum Patescibacteriota; class Dojkabacteria; order J137; family J137; genus CAZSKK01. The sequence goes on from CAZSKK010000003.1 coordinate 28,996, forward strand.
AATTAACGCTAATAAAGTTTTTAAAACTAATTTGTTCATTCTATGTGGTCGATAGTTGCTAGTGATAAGCAGTAAACTAGAATTTTCTTCAAAACTTATGACGTCATTCCTGCGAAAGCAGGAATCTTCTTTATAACGGCATTGCTAGATTCCAGATCAATTACTGGAATGACTATTTCAGCTCATTTGCTCTATTGCTCTAAACCTCTACCGCTTTCTTTATTCTAAACCAGATCAATTTACTACTCAATAAAATTATGACTTTAGCACCAAAAAAACTTAGCAATCTGCCCGTGAGTCTGCTAAAATATAAACAATCAAAACTTAAAATATTGATACAATATAGTTGTGAAAACCATGTGAATGTGAGAATGTGCAAATATGAAAATAATGAATAGTTAATAGAGGTTTGGGTGTTGATGAGTTTGCGAGTTTAGGCTATTCGCTATATTCTATAAGCTATAATAAACTACTAACCATCGACTATTGACCAAAGCAAAATTATTACTTCAAACTAATAACTTAAAACTTTTTATATGAACATATCAGACCTTTTTTCAAACCGAACTCAAGAAGCGCTTCAAAGAGCAATCGGAGCTGCTATGGATAAAAAGCAAAGAGCTGCGGATACAGAACATATTCTGTATGGTCTTTGTGATGATGAAGTTGTAATGAACAGAGTTTTTAAAGAACTTGGTGTAAACATTAAAGAGCTAAAAACTACTCTTGATAAACAAATGAGCGAAGGTAACTTTGCTGGTGGGCAACCAGGCTTAACTCCCAGAGCTACTCAAGTTGTTCAGCTTGCATATCAAGAATCTTTGAATTTGAAACACAATTATATTGGCACAGAACATCTTTTCTTAGGACTAATTCTAGAAAGTGAAGGACTAGCAGCACAGATTTTAGAAAAATATGCAATCACGCATATCAAAGCAAGACAAGCAGTTGTAAAAGTTGTAGGAGAAGGAGATAAAGAAGGAAAAAAAGTTGGAGAAGAATCCGAAACACCAACTTTGGATCAATTTACAAAAGATTTAACTGAACTAGCACGTCAAGACAAAATCGATCCGGTTGTTGGCCGAGAAAAAGAAATTGAGCGAGTAATAGAAATTCTATCCCGTAGAAAAAAGAATAACCCAGTTTTAATAGGTGAGCCTGGTGTTGGGAAAACCGCAATTGCCGAAGGTCTTGCGCATAGAATTATCAATGGTCAAATTCCAGAAGTTTTAAGAGACAAAAAAGTTAAAGCCCTTGATTTAAGTGCGTTAGTTGCGGGTTCAAAATTTAGAGGAGAATTTGAAGAAAGAGCTAAAAAATTAATTGAAGAACTTAACAAAGTAGATAGGCAAATCATTTTATTTATTGACGAACTTCATACAATTGTGGGAAGTGGCGCTCAACAAGGCGAGCTTGATTTTTCAAATATGATTAAACCTGCCCTTGCACGTGGGGAACTTCAAGTAATTGGAGCTACAACGCTAAGCGAGTATCAAAAATACATAGAAAAAGACGCAGCACTTGAACGTAGATTTCAACCAGTTATTGTGGAAGAACCATCAGTTGAAAATACAGTCAAAATTCTAAAAGGAATTAAGGAACGATACGAAGCTCATCATAAGCTTAAAATTTCAGACGGTGCGTTAGATGCTGCAGCTCAGCTTTCGCATAGATATATTAAAAATAGATTTCTACCAGACAAAGCAATTGATGTGATTGACGAAGCTGCAAGTAGGGTAAGATTAAATTTCACAAGTGAGCCTGTTGAAATCAGAAACTTAAAAAATGAAATTTCTAAACTTGAAACTGAAAGAGAATCATTAACCAGAGGAGGCCAACACAAAGAAGCTGCTGAAATCAAAGTAAGAATTGAACAACTAAAAGAAGAATTACAACCGTTAGACTCTGAATGGGCTAAAAAAAGAGGTACAGGTACACCAGAAGTTAAAGTTTCTGATGTTAATGATGTAATTTCAAGAATGACTGGAGTTCCAATTACTGAGCTAAATCTTGAAGAAAAAACAAGGCTAATAAACCTGGAACAAGAGTTACATAGTAGAGTAATAGGGCAGAGTGAAGCAGTTCATTTGGTAGCACAAGCAATTAGAAGATCAAGAACTGGATTAAAAGATCCCAATAGACCTATTGCCTCATTTTTATTTTTAGGACCAACAGGAGTTGGAAAAACAGAGCTTGCAAAAGCACTTTCAGAAGTTATGTTTGGGTCCGAGGATGCAATGATTCGAATTGACATGAGTGAGTATATGGAAAAGTTTGCTGTTACTAGATTAATCGGCTCCCCTCCAGGATACGTTGGCTACGAAGAAGGGGGTCAACTAACCGAAAAAGTAAGACGCAAACCTTATAGCGTGATTCTTTTGGATGAACTTGAAAAGGCTCATCCGGATGTATTCAACATTCTTTTACAAGTACTGGATGATGGAAAACTAACGGACGGCAAAGGTCGAACTGTTGATTTTAAGAATACAATAATTATTGCAACCAGCAACATTGGTTCAGATTTAATCCTTTCATCATTAGGTGCACAGCAAGTTGGGAAAATGCTTGATATGATTAGACCCAAAGAAGCTGATACAGGAATTATTAAAATGAAAGAGGCAAAAGAGCTAATTCCTAACTGGGAAGAAATAAAAACACAAGTTTTTAGTATGCTTAGAAATCATTTTAGGCCTGAATTTATAAATAGACTTGACGAAATCATAATGTTTAAAGCACTTACCTTTTCAGAAGTTGAAAGAATTGTAAGGCTTGTTCTGGAAAAAACTAAAAAACTTTTACAAGATCAAGAAATTGAAGTTGAGTTTGAAAATTCTGCTGTGGCCGAAATTGCAAGAAAAAGTTACAATCCACAATTTGGAGCAAGGCCTGTAAGGCGTGAAGTACAAAGGCAAATTGACAATCTTATTTCAGAAAAGATTTTAACAAACGAAATTAAAGCTGGAGATAAGATTAAGATAAGATTTACGAAAGGTAAATTCGAAGTTATTTAATTTTTAATAATGATGATTCTGAAGCCGCGACGTCGCGGCTTCATCATTTCATTTTATTCCTCCAAATGCGTTGGCTTTTCCACTTCTTCCGCTGTAATCACCAAGGATTCCCCATTTATATTTAAAATATCTTTATCAACCTTCTTAAGTTCTTTAAACGCAGTATTATAGGAATTTACAGTTGTTCCAAGGTTTCTTCCAATCTTATTAAAATTTTCTTCATACGCTTGCAGATGTTGCTTAAGCTTTGTTACATTTTCCAAAATACTTTTTGCTGATTCTTCAATTTGCAATGCTCTTAATCCTTGAAGCACTGTCTGTAGATAAGCCAAAAAAGAAGTAGGAGATACAATAATTACATTTTTCTCTGCAAAAGCATATTGAATAAGATCCCTTGTATTAACTTTTACAGCCCCTACCTGATTGATAAGTAGATCATAATAAATTCCTTCAGATGGAATAAACATAAAAGCAAAATCCATGGTTCCTTCAGTTGGCCTTATGTACTTTGAAGTTTCTTCAATCCTATTTTTCAGATCAATTTTAAATTGTTTTTCTAATTTTTCACGATTTGCAGGATCTTTTTCTTCAAGAATTTTATTGTAATTTTCCAATGAAAATTTTGAGTCAACAGGAATAATTTTATCTTTCACAAATACTGCAGCGTCAACAATTTCACCATCTTTAAATTTATATTGCATTTGATAAGATTTTGGTGGCAAAACGTTTTTAAGAACAGTTTCCAAAAAGTACTCTCCCAAAATTCCTCTTTGTTTTGGATTTTTTAGGATATTCTCTAGGCTTTGAAGCTGCTCTGCAAATCCAACAACTTGCTTGTTTGTATCCTCAACTTTTGTTAGTTTTTCAGTAACTTCTTTAAGAATTTGGGAAGTAAGTTTATTGGTTTCCTCTTTGTCTTTTTGGGAAAGCGAAAACTGACTTTGCAGAGATTTTTGATTTTCGTTTAATTGCTTGGTAAGAATTTCATTTTGTTGTCTAAGTAATTGATCAAGTTCCTGTCTGGTTTTATCAATTTTATTTTCTTGCTGCTGTGAAAGTAGTGCTAATTGTTCTTTTAAAGATTTAATTTCGCCGTTATCTTCTCTTGGCTTAGAAAGCTTTGTAACTAAGTAGGCAACGGTTCCAAGAACCATTATTAACAAGATTGAAATTATTATTAAAATTGTGGTTTCCATAGGATTTTGCTGGCTAATAGTAAATAGCTGATAGCGGATAGATAAATTAGGTTTTCATTTTGCTTATAAATTTTGAAAGCATTTTTAGGATCTCTGTTATTTTATCATGTAATTGTGTGTATTGTTCCTGATTTATAAACTCCAAATCTTTAGCAAGTTCAATCAGGCAATCTGTCTCACTAGCCGAACCCATAGCGATTTGTAAAAAACGATTAAAATCTTTGTCTGAACCTCGACAGCACCCTTCCGCAATGTTTGCTTCAATTGAAATAGTTGCTCGTGTTAGTTGTGAAGTTAATATGTATTGTTGAGATCTTGGGAATTGCTCAACAACCTTGAATATTTCTTTCGTTAAATCGTGAGATTTATACCAAACTTGTAAATTTCTAAAATTCTTCATACTGTTATACTTTCGTTATGTATGTGCTATACGCTATTTGCTATACGCTAATGTTACAAGTATAATATATGCGCACGAATTAAACATTGTATTACACTACAAAAATGGTTGAAAAAGCTGATAATAAAATCAAATTCTCTGTTGTCGTCCCTGTCTTAAACGAAGAAAAATTCATTGCAAAATTTCTTCAATCAATGAATAACCAAACTCAAAAAAACTTTGAAGTAATTATTGTTGATAATGGTAGTACAGATAAAACTCTGGAAATACTTGAAGCAGAAGAAAATAACATAAATTATGACTTACGAATTGAGCATTGCACAGAAAGAGGGATAAGTTACGCAAGAAACTTTGGCGCCAAAAAAGCAAAGTACGATTATGTAGTTTTTTTTGACGCAGACAGTAAACCCAAGTCTGACTGGATTGAATTAGCAACTAAACTTTTTGAAAAAGATAAAAGAACTAAAGTTCTTGGTGGAGTAGTAGCCTATAGTTATAAAACACCTTGGCAGATGATTTATTACAATGGTTATACAGTAGTTGTGTTTGGATATTTATATCTTTCCAAATTAATTTACGGCAAATGTACAATTCCTGGAAACTGCATGGCAATAAAGAAAGATTTCTTTTTTAAAGTAGGTGCTTTTCCTCATTTGATTGCCGAAGACTTAGCATTTTCTGCAAATGCATATAAATATATGAAAGATAGAATTGAATATGTATTTAGTTTAAATCTAATTGTACAGGCTTCATCCAGAAGATTTGAAAAGCGTGGAATGTTCAGAACAATCTTTTTGGAACAACTTGCAGGCTACAAACTTCGAAAAAATTCTAGAGAGTACAAGATTTATAGATAGAATCACTAATGACCCCAAAATATCTTTGCGAGCAAAACGAAGCAAACTCTTTAAAGTAAAGTATTAATTAATGAGATTGCTTATTGCTTTGCCCTGATAAATCGTAACTCGCAGTGACTCAAGCTCATAAACACGTGAACACTAAAACTCGCAAACCCATTAACTCCCCCCAACACGAAAACCCTTAAATGATGTATAATTTCAGTCAGCAGATAGCAAATAGACCTCACCCGATTCGCTACGCTCATCACCCTCTCCTTAAGGAGAGGGAAATCCGAGCTTGCAAGGATGGGGTGAGGTATTACTAAATCTTAAATCCCTGCCTGCGTGCCGAGCACTGCGACAGGCAGGTTGAATCATCAATCTTAATTCTGAACGATCAACAATTGTCTAACTTATGAACCAAACAAGAATCCGCAACTTTTGCATAATCGCCCATATCGACCATGGTAAATCAACCTTGGCCGATAGACTTATTGAATATACCGGTGCATTATCAACCAGAGAAATGAAAGATAGAGTTTTGGATACATTAGAACTTGAACAAGAAAGAGGCATTACAATTAAACTACAAACCGCAAGGTTGGAATACAAGTATAGCCCTACTCATAAAGGAGGCCCTCTCCTTGCAGGAGAGGGTGGCTCCGAGCTTGTCGAGGAGCCGGGTGAGGCTACTTACCACCTAAACCTTATCGATACCCCTGGCCATGTAGACTTTAGCTACGAAGTTTCAAGATCAGTTGCAGCTTCTGAGGGAGCATTAATACTTATTGATGCATCGCAAGGAATTCAAGCACAAACTTTGACTACTGTTTACAAAGCAATGGAGTATGACTTAAAACTTATTCCAGTTTTAAATAAAGTTGATCTTCCCAATGCAGAAGTTGATAGAGTACGCCAGGAAGTTATGGAAACATTTGGTTTTAAAGAAGAAGAAATCATTTTAGCTTCAGGGAAATCTGGAATTGGTGTCAAAGATATTTTGGACGCAATCGTAGAAAGAGTTCCAGCGCCAAATAAACATAATTCCTTGATATACACTTACGATCAGGATGAAACCATTACAAAAGGCTTAATTTTTGATGCTTTTTATCACGAGTATAAAGGCGTTGTAGCTTTAACAAAAATTGTTTCAGGAAATATTAAAAAAGGCCAAAAGCTTTATTTAACTGGAACCAACAAGCTTGTTGATCCTATTGAAATTGGTTATCTTTCACCAAAAATGAAAGAAACAAACGCAATCTTTGAAGGAGAAGTAGGCTATATTGCAACAGGGCTAAAAAGCATTGGTGATGTGCATACTGGAGATACAATCACTCTTGCTAAGCCAGACGGTAGTCATAAAAAAATTAAGCCTTTAGAAGGCTATCAACCACCCAAGCCTATGGTTTACGCAAGTCTTTATCCTGTTGAAGCTAACGATTATCCCCAATTTAAAGAAGCTTTGGAAAAATTGTCTTTAAACGATGCGGCGCTCACTTATCAAAAAGAATATTCTGCAGCTTTGGGAACTGGATATGTTTGCGGTTTTTTGGGCTTACTTCATTTGGAGATAACACAAGATAGATTAGAGCGAGAATTTGGAATAAATTTAATTAGCACAACGCCAACAGTTGAGTTTCAAATAAAGCTTACAACCAAAGATTATTCAAAAGTGCCAAACATAAACGTTGCAAATATCGATGAACAAACTAATATTGCAACAATAAGAACTGCAGCAGAATTTCCAGATGGAAGTCTTTTTTCTGAAGTTTATGAACCTTGGGTGAAAATTGAAATTGTAACACCAGAAGAATACATAGGAGGAATTATGGAGCTTGCACAAAAAAATCGAGGAATTTATAGAACTATGAGCTTTTTATCTAAAAACTCTACTGGTCAAAAACATGCAATAATCACTTATGAAATTCCTACAGTTGAAATGATTGTGAATTTTTTTGATAAATTAAAATCAATTAGTCACGGTTACGCATCAATGGACTATTCATTTTTAGAATATAGAAAAGGTGACATTGCCAAAGTTTCAATAATGGTAAATTCTGAACCTGTAGAGGCGCTATCTTTTATTTGCCACAAGGAAAGTGCAGTTAGAAGAGGAAAACTTATGGTAGAAAAACTACAGGAAATCATTCCAAGACAACAATTTAAGATTCCAATTCAAGCTGCAATTGGAGGACAAATTATTGCCCGTAAAGACATAAACGCATTTAAAAAAGATGTTACATCCAAGCTTTACGGTGGTGATGTAACAAGAAAAATGAAACTTTTAGAAAAGCAAAAGAAAGGTAAGAAAAAATTAAAGATGATTGGAAACGTTGAAATTCCAAAGGAGGCGTTCTTAGCCGCACTTAAAGACTAACACGTAAGACGTTAGATGTATGACGTTTGACGAATCAAATTAATTATTTCCCCTCTTGAGAGGGGAAGAAAAAGCATACCATGCTTTTTAAGGGGAGTGACATAAGAATAGGAAATTCGATTACACAAAACTCATTACTCACAACTCATGACCTTTTTCGAACTTAAAAACAAAATTGAAGAAATCTCCAAAAGATTTGAACAAATCAAATCTAAAAAAGATCTTGCTAAACTTGAAAACCAAATAATTGATTTGGAAAAAGAATCTCAAACTTCTGAATTTTGGTCCGATCAGCAAAAGGCACAAGGTGTTATGCAAAACCTTGGTGATTTAAAAAAGGAAGTTGAAGAAGTAAAATCATTAGAATTAAGAGTTAAAGATACAGTTTCATTGGCCAACGAAATTTCAGAAAGTGATACCGAAATGGTTGAGCTTTTGGCATCTGAAAGTGAAAAATTAGAAAAGGATTTGGAAAAAGTTGAACTTACAACATTTTTATCTGGGAAATTTGATCATTGTAATGCAATTTTAAGTATTCATGCAGGGCAGGGTGGAACTGAAGCAATGGATTGGACTTCAATGCTCCTTAGAATGTATGTAAGATATTGTAATAGTATAGGCTGGAAAGTTGAAGTCTTAGATCAAGTAGCTGGTGCAGAAGCAGGTTTGCAAAGTGTTTCTTTAGAGATCAAAGGTCGTAATGCTTATGGATATTTAAAACACGAACATGGCACACATAGACTTGTTCGAATTTCTCCATTTAATGCACAAGGCTTGAGGCAAACTTCTTTTGCTGGTGTAGAAGTAACTCCAGTTGTAGAAGAAGACATTGATTTTGAAGTTAAAGAAGAAGAAATTGAATTTCACGCAGTGCGAAGTAGTGGCGCAGGTGGGCAAAACGTAAATAAAGTTTCTTCAAAAGTAAGGCTTGTACACAAGCCTACTGGAATTGCAGTGGAATCTTCAGCACAACGAACCCAACATCAAAACCGAGAAACTGCTTTAAGAATGCTAAAAGCAAAACTTTACGAAATTGAAGAAGCAAAAAAGAATGCTGAGCTTTCAAAAGAAAAAGGTGAATATAAAGTTGCAGGCTGGGGAAATCAAATTAGAAACTACGTTCTTCAACCATATAAACTTGTTAAAGATTTAAGAACTGATGTAGAAACTTCTCAAGCAGATAATGTTTTAGATGGAGATTTACAACAGTTCATTGATGCTGAAGTTCGGATGCTCTAAAGGTATATTTTTTTATGAAAAAGCCAGTATCCCGTTTATCTTCATAACCTAAATACTTAAGAATTTCACAAACACTTTTTTTCTCACTCTCACCTAAATTATATCCACAACTAATTGTGTGGTTAAATTCTATTTCTGGCCACGATTTTAACAAAGGAGCAATACTAATTCCTATCTGTTCTGGTATTCTTTTTATTTTATCCTCATTGATTTCTATCACAACCGTATTAGCTTCGTAAACAGCTTTATCTTTATCTCTAACTGTATGGTCTCTTTCTACTTGAGTTTCAAAAATTTTGCTAGATGAATCCTCTGGTTTTAATATGTCGCTAAACATGGAATGACGATTCCAGTACTCGGAATCATTAACAAATTATGCAGGTATTATAAAATAAACTAACACCTAACACCAGTAGTTTTTATGAAATTGTAATTAAAGAGGATTTGTTGACTTGGAAAAGAATTTAAACAGTTCCCAACTTTACAGGATCGAAGATGAATCCTGGTATTATTTCTTCTTCAAATTCATCCATTCCTTTTCTTTCAACAACTCTCAAATTCATATCTGTTGTAGGGCAAACAAGCCTGCCGCCATCGATCTTTAGTTGTTTTTTTAATTCTTCTGGAACAGTTTCTAATGCAAAGCTAACATGAATTCCGTCAAAAGGTGCCTTGGAAACTAGCCCTTGCGATCCATCTCTATATAAGAAACTAACATTTCTTACTTCTGGATATTTATTCGCATTTTGCCTTGCCTGTTCCCAAAGCCACTGAATCCTTTCCATTGTAAAAACAGATCCTGTACTACCTGCAATAAAACCTAGAGTTAATGCAACATAACCAGCACCTGTTCCTAAATCCAAATATTTTCCACCAACTCTTGGCTTTAATAATGAAATCATTTGAGCAATAATTGTTGGTTTATTGATTTTTTCCCCATATCCAATATCCAATTCAATATCCATGTAAGATTTAGGCTGTAAAGTTTCAGGAACAAAATCTTTTCTATCAATTTTAAGAAGAGCATTGATTATTATTGGGTCTGTAACAATTGGATTAACACCTGTGCTCACAACTTTTACAAGGTATTCTTTACTCCAGGCAAACATTTTTCCAGAACCAAGTGAGTTTATGTCAATCATACAATTAGTTATAAGTATAATGAGTACTATCAGCTATCAGCTATCACAGCTATCAGCTATCACAGCTATCAGCTAAAATCATTCTAAAGCTAATCGCAGCACTCAGCAACCCCGAGACAGCATATTATGCTGTCGAGTGAAGCTACATATATTTTGACGCTACACTCAAATGCACAATGTGCGTTTTAGGAGAAGGCGCGTAGCACCTAGGTGGGTTATTCGTGCTAAAATTACTTTTGTATGTCAAAGATTTCACTTCCCAAAAACTATATGGGCTTCGTTTACCAAATAATACGCCCTACAGGCCTTTTAGATCCTATTGTGGAGATTAGGCCAACAATGCCAGAAAACCTAGATAAATTACAGGCTGAACTTAGAAAAAACGGCTACGAAGACATGCCAGCATATAAGGCAACAAGTTGGATAAATCCTCAAATTCCCAATCTTATAATTGAAATCGAAGCAAATATCAAAAAAGGCGAAAGAGTTTTGGTTACTACCCTAACTAAAAGAATGGCGGAAGAACTTTCGGATTATCTTTCAGAACGGCATATTTCTAGTAAATACATCCATTCGGACATAGATACAATTGAACGTGTTGAAATCTTAAGAGATTTAAGAAAAGGTCTTTATGATGTTGTAGTAGGAATTAATCTTTTAAGAGAAGGATTAGATTTGCCCGAAGTGTCCTTAATTGCAATTTTGGATGCAGACAAAGAAGGTTTTTTAAGATCCAGTACTAGTTTAATTCAAACTATCGGAAGAGCAGCAAGGCACGTAAACGGAAGAGTTATTATGTATGCTGATAAAGTGACAGATTCAATGAAATTTGCAATTGATGAAACCAGAAGAAGAAGAGCGGTTCAGGAGAAATACAATACCGATCATGGTATTAATCCTAAATCTATTATCAAAGAAATTAAAGATCAGCTTGAAAGGACTAAGAAAGAAGAGCACGAAGAAGAAGAGGTTAAAAACTGGCACAAAAAAGCAGAAAGTTTTAAGGCTATGACTAAAAAAGATCAGAAAAAATTTATTAAAGAATTAAAATTTGAAATGCAGATTTTGGCGGATTTGATGGAATTTGAAAAAGCTGCTGAAATTAGAGATATTATTGTGGAGCTGGAAGGGAAGGGTTAGGATTCTTCCAGATAATCATCTGGGCTCAATACAAATCCATCCCTAATCAATGATTCAACTAATTGATCGAGTCGTCCTAGCTGGCTTGGTTCTCGATAAGTAGCCACTTGCTCTTTTTCTATATTGCCTTTTCTTTTATTAACCTTCAGTTTTATTGAATTCAAAGTTTTTTCAAGTAATTGGGCAGCCTCAATCACAACTTGTATCTCTTTTGATTTGTTCTGATACAAACTAGGATCTAATTCCTGTAAAAGAGTTACTAGCTCTTGAAGAGTAGTAAATTCTTTAGCTCTTTCATCACTGACTTCTTCATATGCCTGACGACTCTTAACTATATTTTCAATATCTCTTACAAGAAGGGTAACTACAAAAGTTCTAATATTATTATAATCTTCGTTAATTTTATTGTAATCAAAGAAAATTGTCGACCAATTAGGCTTAACATTATTAGCTTTTGCTTTTTCTAACATCCGTTGCTCAGCAAAGTCAATTAATGCTGGATAAGCTTGATAAGTAGCTATAAAAGATTGCATAATTGTTGGAAGAAATTTAACGCTTGGCAAAGCTCCAAATTTAGATTCAAGGCTAATAGTAGAAAGTGGAAATGGCTGAAACTGTTTTTGTCCTACTTGCTTTGGGTTTCTTCTACCTTTATCTATAGCTTCTGCTGAAAGTATAATCGAGCAAAAAGACATAAGTTCACCTGCTTTAGCACTAATTAAGTTAAATCCATGTTCTGTCATTACCTCCATGATTAAAGGGTTTTCAACAGCCATACATAATAGATTCTGTATCCCTTCTTGCAAATCTGCATAACTTATTGTTAAATTTGAATCAGTTAATAAATTATTGATCACTTCCTCAGGTCTCAAGGATAAATTTGCTGATTCAATACAGATTTTTAATGCAAGCGCCATGTTAACAGCTGGGTCAGGTTTTGAACTTTCAATAGATGTACCTAATGTAAAGTTCTCAGCACCAAAAATTCCCCTTACTTGATATATTTTAAGATCAGGAAAAGATGCTATATTTTCCTTATTTAGATTATATATAGGCAAAAAACTCTTACCTACAAAGTATTGTGTATGAAAGTATAGACGAGTCTTTTGATTGACCAGCAAATCCGCAGTACTTACCTGATCAATATTTTCTAATAAACTATTTAAGCTAAATACTCTAGAAGGTAAGTAAGCTAAGTGGAGAGCTTTATTTTCGCTTTCTGATAGAAGTTCAGGGGGGAGACCTAACCTTTCTAAAAGTCTAATATTGTGGCTTGTTGGATTTTCAAGATTAACTCTTCTAATTATAGGATCTAAGTCCGTATTTACCCTAACTGGATAGCTAATGCTTCTAAGAACGTCGTATGGTAAGTGCTTTCTACTATATAATGAATCTGCTAAATCACTTGGTTTCACTACCTGTCTTAAAATATATTTTTGTGATCGTTCATCAATATAAGGTAAATTTTTTAATATTTGTACTCCTATTAAATCTTCATGATACGGATAATCTACATCACCTTCAACAATGAGTGTAAGTGCATTCATAATTGATTTCATTTTTATACCTCTCGCAATGACCAAATTAGCTTTGTATCGAATAATGTCTTTCCCTTCTTTAAGGAGTCTCTCAGTTTCTCGATTAGAGTAATCTGGATCCAAAATAACTCTTGCTTCTTTTGTTACCTGAAAAGTACTTGTCAATTCTCTGAGATCTTCAAAATTTGCTGATGAATGAAACGCCTTAAGAACTTGGAAGTTAGAAAAATCATTTAGCTTAACCAGCAATTGCATAACTAGCTCATAGTCGTACATTAATCGCTCTGTATTTACAAAAATTTTAATTAAATCTTCTGCAGTCTGCTGCAATTCTTCAGGAATTTCAAATTGTGGTTCTTCTTGCGGTGATTGATTCGCCATAGAAAACAATTCTAATATATATTCGCTATATTTGTCAACCTAGAAGCGTTATAGAGTTTACGAGTTTAAGAGTGGCGTGTTTAAGCATTTAGAAGTTTGAGTCGCGCCGTGAATAAACCTCCAACTTCTAATCTCTAGCATCTGATCTCTGGCTTCTAATTTCTGACTTCAGATCTCTAATGATATAATTCTCTTTGTGAAAAACGAAACAAAAAAACAAAAAGTATTTGTAGCGTTATCAGGCGGAGTAGATTCTGCTGTGTCTGCAGCGCTATTAGTAGAGCAGGGCTATGACGTAACAGGAGTTTATATGAAAAACTGGTCTGGCGATGAATTTGGAATTCAAGCAGACTGTCCATGGGAAACTGATCAAGCCGATGCAGAGGCAGTTTGTAAACACCTAGGGATCCCATTTAGATCTTTTAATTTTGAAAAGCAATATAGGCAAAAAGTTGTAGAATACTTTTTTAGCGAATACGAAAAAGGCAGAACTCCAAATCCTGATGTAATGTGCAACAAAGAAATTAAATTCAAATTATTTTTAGATAAAGCAATTATCGAGGGTGCAGATTTAATTGCAACTGGGCATTACGCAAGACACACCGGTGACGAACTACACATTGGCCTTGATCCAAACAAAAATCAAGTCTATTTTCTTTACAATATAACCCAAGAGCAATTGAGCAAAACCTTGTTTCCTATTGGACATTTAACTAAACCTGAAGTTAGAGAACTTGCTAAAAAATATAATCTGCCCAATGCAAATAAACCTGATAGTCAAGGGATTTGCTTTATTGGAGAAATTAATGTTTTAAAATTCTTAATGTCTAGAATTCCAGAAAAAAAAGGAGAAATACAAGATTTTGATACAAAAAAAGTTGTAGGTGAACATAAAGGTGTTTACTTTTACACAATTGGTCAACGTGAAGGAATTGGAGTTGGAGGTCAGAGTGAGCCTTATTATGTTGTGGATAAAGATTTCGAAAAAAACATTCTCTATGTGGGACATGGGCACAACCACCCGCAGATGTTCAAAAAAGAAGTTATACTTGAAACTATTCATTGGATAAACCAAGAACCTAAAGATTTTGATAACTTGCAGGCAGTTGTGAGGTATAGGCAGAAACCTTTAAACGGTAAATTTGAATTACGAATTACTAATTACGAAAAAACACCTGTATTCATTTTTGATGAGCCGGTTAGAGCTGCAACAAGTGGACAGAGTTTAGTAATTTTTGATGGAGAGGTGGTGCTTGGAGGAGGAATTATCAAATAACCACTCAGGCTAAAGCCACCTCCACTTTAATTAAAGTGGAGGAAGGGAGGGTTATTTCATTCGTCATTTCTATAGGTCATTGCTTAAACAATTCATTCTTAATATAATTAAGTAATGAACTTGATTCTTGCTTCTTATTTTATTCCTGAATCTTGAATCTAAAATCTTAATTCTTAAATCTTTTTATATGAGCATGTTTGGAGACGTAAACAAAGTAACATTAATGGGTAATATTACTAACGATCCCGAGCTGAGATACACACCAGGAGGTGCTGGAGTATTAAATTTTGGGATGGCAACTAATAGAAGCTACCAAAAGGACAACCAATGGGTAGATGAACCAAGTTTTCACAATATTGTAGTTTGGAGAAGTGCAGAAACTTTGGCTCAAAGAGTTAAAAAAGGAACAAGGGTTTATGTTGAAGGAAGGCTTCAAACAAGAAGCTGGGAAAACGCAGAAGGTAAAAAACAATATAAAACTGAAGTTGTCGCAGAAGATGTAATTTTAGTTGCAAGATATGAAGGTGGAAAAGAAGATGGAGGAAGTAACGCAGCACCAGAAAGTGCTCCTAAAAAATCAGCTTCAAAATCTAAAAAAGAGGAGGCTAGTGACGATTCAATAAACCCGGACGATTTACCGTTTTAAAGTTTCTTGCTTTTAGTAAGCTTACTGAATATCTCTTTTAAGGATTTCAGTAAGCTTTTTTTATTTACTTCAGAATACTTGTTATCGACACTCTCCATTTCATCCCTTTTGCGAAAAAGTTCATATTTTAGCAGATTGATCATTAATTTGTTTTCATTGTCTGTAAAGTAATGTAACAAAACTCTTTCAAATTCTTCTTTATCTTTTAAAACAAGGCACAACGTAGAAATTAGTAGTGCATTAAAATTATATGGCTGATAGTTTGAAACCGGGTATCCTTCAATCCACTCTTTAATTATTAGATTACCAAAATAGGATTTCCAGTATTCATAATCGTCTGGTACAACTAAAGAATTTATATCTAATGATTCAATAAATCTGGGTATGATAAAGCTTTTGCCAAGTTCCACAGAGTCTAAACTTACTAACACCTGATATAATTCTCTTAATTCGTTTTCCAATCTTTCAACAATTAATGCATACTCTTTATCCAAAGGATCTTCGCTAAAAAGCCTAATAACAAGCATTAATTTTGTTCTTATATAATCAAATTGCAGGTCTTCTGGTTTATAACCATACTCGGGAAAACCAATTCCATCTTCAGAAAAAAATCCGCCGGATCTTAGATAAGTTAAAAACAAGCTGTAAGCAGCTGGTTCTGCTAAAGGAGAAGCTTCAATTATTTCTGCTGACGCGTCCATCATGTATTAGATTAATTTGCGGAAATCTTAGCAAGAAGAAAAACGTTTTGCAATTAGCCTTGTGGATAAAATCTTTCTTCAATAATTGCAAAACACACATCGCTAATTGAACCTCCCATATATTCGCTTTGCCTCTGCATTGTTTTCATTCTTTTCCGATACTCATGGATATCCTTACTTGTTAAATGAATTAGAAGCATATTTAATAACTGTTCTCTAGCTGAATCTTGTTTTATTTGGAATCTATCTTCTTTGAATAGGGAATAAATATTATTAAATAAATATGGTAAATTTTGACGAACTAAAAATTTATCCAAGCTAGTTCCAACAGTATGAATTAATATTCCAAAATTGACATTGGTTATGAAAGAATCATACCTTTCTTTATACTCATTATCCTCACTAAGTGGCAATGTAATCAACCTATAGCCAAGGCTTAAAAACACTTTCACTTCATTCAGTAAATGCTCGTTTATAACTTTTCCTTCGTCATCAAAAATAAGCTGTTCTAAAACACTTAGTCTCTTATAAACTGTTTCAGCATTTTTTTGATGAAGTGTCAGCCCAATTTCTTCTTCAGGTTGTAATTCTATTTGGTTTATAGTTGACATCAGCTGTGTAAATATCTGAGAAAATTTTTCTGAATAATCAATGGTTTGTGGGGTATAACTATCAGACATTTTTAGAAGCTAAATAATGTAATTGCAACGCTTGATGCAACATTTAAACTTGCACCTTTACCATACATTGGAATAAATACCGAAGAATCACATCGTTCTAAAGTTTTTTTATTAACTCCATAAACTTCACTTCCCGCAACAAAGCAAATCTTATCTTTTCCCTCTAAATAATTTTTAAGTTGATCTATTAGCATTGCTTTATCAGTAAGCTCAATTGCAATAATTTCAAAACCTTGTCTTTTTAGCGAATTAATTACTTCGCCAGAAGTTTTATTTCCTACCCAATCAATTGATTTTTCTTTATGGCGCGATACTTTAACCAAATCTTTTCCAAAAGGGGGTAGATGCGAAATCCCAGTTAAAAATACTTTTCTAACTCCTGCTGCGTCTGCAACCCTAAACATAATTGCTACATTTCTTGCATATTCAATATTTTCAAGAAGAAGATAAATTGTTTTGTCTCGTTTAAATTCTTTTGAAAGTTTTTTAATTTCTTTTTTTTGTAACTGACGCATTTTAATTGGTTAGTAAGTTAAAAGTTAATTGGTTAATTTGTAAAACCACTAATTAACTATTATACCGTTGACTAATTAACTTTACCAATTTCTACAGTCACTCACACAGTCCATCAGTTACAATTTACTCACTATTTGCTATCCGCTATCAGCTATCAGCTATTAGCTATGATATAATCTTCATACAACTTAACTTTATACATTAAAACGTTTTTACCTTACAACGCTTTTTATGAAAAACGCAACCAAAATCATTACCTCACTTGTTTTAATAATAATATTTTTATTAGCATGTGGAGCAATGTTAAGTATAGGATTTGTTGGAGCATGGCTTCATACTTATAGAGTCTTAACAGATAGAAGACCAGTTGCGGAAATTTCGATTTCAGAACTAAAGGAAGATGATCTAGGTCAGTACATGAATGTAACTTATAAGCCAATAAAAGAAGAATCTGCACTAGTAGCTTTAATTGCTCCAAACGATAGCGAAGATGTTGAATTTGAGCAAGAACAAACGTTTAAGCTTTACGGAGATACTGTTCACATTGGAGGTCCAATGGTTAAGTTTAACGATGAATTAATTTTGGTAAATTTCAAAACAATTTATAAAGTAGGTAAAATTTTCTCTAGATATAACATAGATAACGAAAAAGAAATAAATAAGACTGATGAAATGCAAAAGCAATCATCTTATGATATAAATGGTGGAATTGATTCCAACTGGCAGTCAATTCATGATAAATTAACTGAAAATAGCCTAAGGGGAAAGTTTTATAGAATTTTTGTTGATACAACTCAACTTGATGTACCTGGTCAGTTTGCTAGTAATAGAGAACAAACCTACACTTTGTATATTACTAATAATGGATTTGTTTGGGACTTGAAATAAATAAGACAAAGGTTGTAAAGATAGATTATGTTTCCTCTCCCTTTGGGAGAGGATTAAGGTGAGGGGTTCGAAAAAAGCACATTGTGCATTTGAGTGCAGCTAAAATAGCTCCATTCGACTGCATAATATGCAATCTCAGGTGTTGTGGCCAAGTGGTAAGGCGAGAGTCTGACCCGAAAATCATGTTAAGCTTGCGAAACATATGATTTTCGTGGATCCCAAACTTTATGAATTACAAAAAGGTGACGTGGCCAAGTGGTAAGGCGAGAGTCTGCAAAACTCTTACTCGCGGGTTCGATTCCCGCCGTCACCTTTTTGTAATTCATATTTCTTTGTGGGGACAAAACTATTATCATACATACAGAATAATTTTCATTCTCAACATGACATTTAGTCATGTTTCGGGGTTCGATTCCCGCCAACACCTTATAGGTTTTTGGTTTAGCTCACTCGACAACATAATATGTTGTCTCAGGTGCAACTCCCACCGTGTCCTATTACTGCAAAACAGCTTTTTTTATATATTCGACTGCATAATATGCAGTCTCAACTCTCAGCATTCTCATTGCAGTTCAAACTCAAAACTCTTAAAGATCTCCCCATTAATTTGTATTTCAAGTTTGTGCGTTCCAGGATACAAAGTTCGTGTAGTCATAAACTGTTTTAGCATATGTTTCTTTTGAATTGTTGCAGTTTCACCTTCGTTAAGATTTAAAGCTTTAATTTTAAAAACCTTTTTGTTATTTAGCTTCCCAGTCTTATTCTGAAAGTAGAGTATATAGTCAACTACTAAATTAACTTCTGATTTAGCATAGATATCAAAGCTAAACTGCAAGTACGAATTCATTTTAACTTTGTTTGTTGCCGTAAAATTTTGAATTGCTATATCCGGTTTGTGGCTAAAACCCAGCAATTCCATTGCCCCCAAATCGCCTTGTTTTATAAGCGTTCTTAAAGAATGTTTTATAATGTAATCCATCTCTTTAGGATCTTGCTTTTTAGAATCCCTCCACTTAATCAAAGTTTTAATTACCAACTCTGGATCAACCTTGGAAATATCGTTCATGTGATTTGCCACCGAGCGTGTTACAAATCTAGCCGAATCGGAGAACAAATTATCTAAAATTGTAATTGGAGTAGAGTGGCTCATATTAATTTTTTGAGCCCAGGGAAGCTTAGGTCTTGTTCCTTCACTACAAAGCCTCCTTACGTGGTAGTTTGAATCTTTGCTCCATATCAAAAGTGTTTCTAAAGTCTCCTTTGGATATTTATTAATGAAATACCTGATTGCATCTTCAACCGAAAAACGCATTGTAATTTCCCTTAGGACATTTAACGACAAAGTTAGATTGTTCCTATCAAGCCCATATTTAGCTACAAACTCCGCATATGGTGCATAAATAAAATCTCCAAAGTCGTTATCAGTTAAACTGGGATCATTTGGCTCCGGAAGTGCCTTAAGTATAACTGCAACTGCATCACTATAATTGTTTGGCAAATATTTCTTAAGATTTTCTGCAATCCACGAAATTCTGGCTTTTAACTCAAGCTCTGGGAATTTTATCATCACCTCATCTATAAAACTTTCTTCGGCAAATTCCGGATAAACGTTTTTTACTTCACTAGCCAGTTGGCTAACTTTATTTTTATTAAAAAGAAAATCTTTTAAAGAAAATTTTTCAGCCATAAGTTTTTAAATATGAAGCCGCGACTTCGAAGTCGCGGCTTCATAAAATGTTCTACAAAATAAAGCCTGAATACAATAATTTAAGCTTACAACGACCCATCGTCTTCATAATAGTCTTCCCAGTTGTAGTCTTCCATATATTCATCAAAATTGTAATCCGAATCATCCATGTAATCCTCCCAATTAAAATCGTCCGTAGAATTGTCATCCAAACCATAATCTCCCATATCTAAAAAACTGTATGGATCAATTTGGTTTAACTGTTCAGTTAAATCCACATCAAACTCAGGCGCTACTACTTCTTTGTCCGAATCATTACTTAAAATAAGATAATTAAATTTTAAGTTTATCAATGAATCTCCAAAGCTAAGCCCTGGATACGCTCCGTCTAGACTTCCGGAATTAAATACCAGATCAACCCCAGCGCCACTTAATTTAGAATCATTTACACACATATTTACACTAACAGCAATTTGGCTGTTATCAATCTCATCTCTGAGTTGATCCATAGATTCTTCAATTGACTGTCTTGCTTCTTCTGGAGTTTCAGGTCCATCATAAGCCTCATCATTTGTTACAATATCAGAAATTTCAACAGCTGCAGTTTCAAGTTGATCAATCATTCCTTTAAAATCTACCTCACTTGAATCACAAGTTGAATCAGAGTCATCCCTTATTGGATCAAAACTTTCAGTGTTTCCAAAGATTGTAAAATCTTCCATTGTTTTAATTAAAACATCCTTTACCGGATTTCCAATTCGCTGAATTAAAGCTTCGTCTTCATCGGAAAGATCAGCGAATGTTTCGTCCAAAGAGTTAGTGTATTCTTCTAATAAATCTTCAGTTGAAAAAGAAGCTCCTGATACACTCATTTCTTCAGATTTTAAAGTACTAATAAGTTCAGACATATATTCAGTTAAATCAACTTTGAATACTTTATCTTCAACCAAAGCCGCACCTAAAGCTGAATCACTATCTGTTGATTCAGGCATTACTAAGTTATCAAAGCTTATGTATACAACTTCATCAGTATAAGTTAGATCAAAGTTCCCGTTAAACTCACCAGTTGAAGGTTCTGAAAAATTAAAGCTTCCTTTAATATTAATTGCAGGAATAGATCTTAATATTTCAGCCTCACTCATATCGATAAAAGGATTTTCACCCTCAGATACTTCATATTTTGAGTAATCAAACTCCGGATAATCTACTAAAATATCTGAGTTTAAGTTTAGGCTCCCGGAATCTCCCATGTCTAAAGCCATATCAAAAGCAACCTCCAATGTTTTTCCAGATACATCTACATCTTCACTTGAAAAATACCTTAAATTATCACTAATCTCGCTAGATTTTTCTGAAATTGCATCCAGATCAAAAATCTTTGGAGGATTGTCTTTATCGAAATTTGAGAAATCAAGGTCTTCAAGATATAACTTAACAGAATCAGAGAAAGCCATTTCAAGCTCTTCCTGAGGATTATCTGCTTTATAGTCATCGCTTAGTATGTTAATAGATGAGTCTTCAGAGATAAAAAGAAAAAAAGCAGCTACTGAAGAAATAGCAAAAAGGAACAAAATAGTAAAACAACCTAGCCCTAGCCAAAGAAATTTCTTACTTTTCTTTTTGGTTTTAGTTTCTACTGGAGCAATTGTTGCATCTGGCATAATGAAAGAATTAAGAATTATGAATTAAGATTTAAGAAAGTTAATTAGTCAGTTGGTAAACAGTCAATTAGTGTAATATCCCAATTAACGCATCTACTAATTAACATATTAACCTAATGGTTTTATGTGTTTTACTTACGTCAAACGTCCTACGTCTGACTTCAAACGCTAACTAATTATACCAAAAGATCTCGACCCGTCATATCTGCGGGAGGCTCCACTCCCATAAGTTTTAATATAGTAGGTGCAACGTCTGCTAAACCACCTACTGGGAGTTCTCTACCATCAAGGCCTTTTTTTATTACAATGAAAGGAACCTGATTGGTTGAGTGCTTTGTATCAGGTTCGCCTGTTTGAACATTAATCATTTCTTCAGCATTCCCATGATCTGCCGTAATAACTACCGCTCCGTCCTTTTTTAAAACTTCTTGTACAATTCTACCTACACAATCGTCACAAACCTCCATTGATTTTATTGTTGCATCTAAAACTCCTGTATGTGCAACCATATCGGGTCCTGCAAAGTTTACAACTATAAAATCAAATTCATCCTTTTCTATTTTCTCGATCAGAACATCTGTAACCCACTTTTGGCTCATTTCTGGTTTTAAATCATATGTTGCAACGTCTTTAGGCGATGGAATTTCAAGCCAAACTTCACCTGGCCAAATATTTGGATTACCACCATTAAAAAAATAAGTAACATGAGGAAATTTTTCTGACTCCGAAATTCGTAGCTGCTTCAGTCCTTTATCTGAAAGTACCTTTCCTAATGGATCCGTAATCTCTTCTGGAGGAAAAGCTTTTCTAATTGGAAAACCATCCTCGTATTCTGTAAAACCAACAAAATACAAATTTTTAATCTTCGTCCTCTCAAATCCTTTAAAATTGTCATCTTCAAAAGCTTTAGTTATTTGAGTTGCTCTATCTGCTCTAAAATTGAAGAAAATAACACAATCTCCTTCCTTGATTACTGCAGGTTTCTCTTTTCCAGTAACTACAACAAGGGGTTCCATATATTCATCAGTAACGTTTTTCTTATACATCTCCTCTAAAGTTTTCTTCCAGCTTTTTGTTTCCGTTCCAATTCCACTTGTTAGTAAATCATAAGCTCTTTTTGTTTTTTCCCACCTTCTATCTCTATCCATGGCATAAGTTCTTCCTATGATTGTTGCAATTCTACCTACTCTTTTTTGAATACAATATGATTCTAATTTTTCTAAAAGATCAGATCCTGCTGTGGGTGAAGAATCCCTTCCATCAGTAAAACAATGAATAAAAAGACTATCTGGATCAATTTTTTGCCTTTTAGCAACTTCCATTAGGGCAACTAAATGCTCAAAAGATGAATGCACAACTCCATCCCCGACTAAGCCCATAAAGTGAATGTTACCTTTATTCTTCTTTGCATGCTCAATGCCATCTATTATTACCTGATTTGAATAAAAGCCATCGTTTTTTATAGCATTATCTATTCTGGGAAGATCTTGAAAAATTACTTTCCCAGCACCTATGGTCATATGTCCTACCTCAGAATTACCATCTGCATCTGATGGTAAACCAACATGTAATCCAGCAGCCTCTAAATATGTATGCGGGTAACTGGGCCACAATTTATCAAGATTTTTTGTGTCTGCAAGAGTAACAGCATTACCAGGTCCAGGCTGTGCAACGCCAACCCCATCCATAGAAATTAATACAACAGGTTTTGGTCTTTTAAAAAAATCCGCCATTATAATCAAGCTTCTTCATATTACTTCTCCTTTAGGAGAAGTCGATTCTGAACTTTGTTTCAGAATCTGATGAGGTTAATAAAATCCCCTTTTTATTCTCAACAACATAAAATGTTGTTTCGGGTCGATTTCGATATTGTTCGAAATCGGGTGAGGTTTTTAATTTTTAACTCCACTCAGCAGCACAATGTGCTGTTTCGGGAGAAATAAAGAGGGGTTGTACAACTATATCTAATATCAGCATACCTGAAAAGAAAAAAAGTATAAAGACTATTGAAATCTTCAATAAAAAATTATATAAAGTCGTAATTTTTAAATTAAAATAAATGTCAACACTAGAGCAAGAAGTTAATTTGTGGCCTGTAAACGTCCGTACCGATACTCCAGTATTAGGTCTTCCTGATGCTATATTTAACAGTATGGAAGAAAGTACGTTAAATTGGGGCCGTTTATTACATTCAGCCAAAGATTTACTAAAAAGTGAATCAACTACCGCCCAGTTGCTACTATCTGGGATGCCTGTCGAGGTTGCTCTCATAAAAATCCAAAATAGAGTGATAATTACACTACAAACCATTGTAAATGAAGCCGATATAGAATATGTCCTAAGCGACCTCATTCTGGCAATCAACGAAGCTAATAAGTCTCTTCCTCAAGCAGTATTTGAAATTGCGCAAATGTACAGTTGAATATGACGCCGATTTTTGGTATCATATTTAGTATTTATATAATCATTATTTATATGGATACATTAAATTTTAGTGAGCAAATACCAGAAGCGTTGCCTTATAGTGCAAGTATTAGAGAAATTATGCAACATATCCAATCTAATAATTTCGCAATTAGTACCACCTTACAAGTTATTAATGATGGTTTGTTCGAACTTTGGATAGATAAAAGTGGAAAGATAACTCCTATAATAAAAACTGACAACCTATCGTTAGATTTCGAGAACTCGAGGCGATATAACCAAGCATTTGTTAGATTAGCAAATGCTAGTCGAGAAATTTTTCCACAAGTAAATACACCACCTGTATACTCTGATCTTTACTAAGCTTACCCTCAAAGCCAAAAGCCATATTAATCGTTAAAATTAAACTGTGGTTATACCTGACAGCTCTACAAAAGAAACTCTTATGCAACAAATAGAAAAATCTATCACTCAACTGAATGATGATTCTATTTCTATTTCTATTGAACCAACATTAGGTATTTCGTTAGTAATAGAACGTTCTAATGGGAATATACATGCAACTATTGTAAGGCCTGAAAAGGTAAAGCATTTGAGCATCATCGGTGACACATGGAATATTCTTCATGTAAATAATATTAGCAATGTTTCATTTAAAAATATTTATAATCATTCAAACCATGAAGGTTGAAACTTTACCTAATAGACATGAGTTTGAAGTATTCTTTCGAGGAACAGGAAGACGTTCCAATCCTTTCGTTCCTCGATCCCTAACAAATGAAATTGCTATTGGTACATTTTTTAATTTATTGCCTTTTAGCCATCCTGAAAATGGTGGTTATCCTTTGTTTTTGGAGGTTTTTACTGGGCAAAACGAGACTCACTTTATCATAGAAGCATGCAGAGATTGCTATGGGCAATTAACTTACAACATTTTACTAAAAGAAGGATATTTACCCTCTAAATCCGTAAAAGATTATTTTGAGCTACAAAAAATAGTAAACAAAATACTTCCAAATCCCGTAGAATACAATCTTGAGAATATTTCACTTCACGAAAGACATAACAATCCAACCAAAGTCCTTCTGGATTCTGAACCGTATTTAGATATCACTATGCAAATAGAGGCATAACATTTGTTGACTTCATTTTACGATTATCTATAATATAATTATATTTCTTATTTGAAAATATTATGGCTAATCCCACCCATGTTGCAATTGTAAATGAGGCATTGAAAAATCAAGCTGATGCAGGAAGAAAATTACAAAATGAGATTACAGAAGAAAAAGCAAATAGAGACACTTCTTATAAATCTCTTGAATATAAGCCTATTCCTATAATTCCCGTAGAGTTGTCATACAATAAATACGAACAGATGGATTTTGAGTCAATTCTACATGAAATTGATGAAATAAATTCAAACTACAAATCCGATCCAGCAGGAACAAACAATAAAATCAGATGGTATCGTGAAAATCCCCAATCTCCACTTGCTAAATTAAAAACAGATTTAAGCTTAGCTATTGCAGAACAGATAAAATCTATCAATCAAAACAGCGAATCCCACCATGCCAATGAAGGTTTTATAGCAACTGTAATTAAATTTTCAGGTTCAGATTTACAAATTACTTTAAAAGGGCAGTATGGGATCGGTAATGTAAGTGGATTTATTACAGGAGGTGATGATATAGATCCAGCATTTCTTGATACGTTAACTTTTCTTGTACAAGGTTCACATGGAGGATTTGGTGTAAACTTACAAATGTAGTTTTACTTGAACTTATTCATCCAATCAGAATAAAACTTCAAATTATGAATTGTAGCAAGTCTTAGTCCACTTGATTCGTTAATTCGGATTAAATGTCTTAAATAACTTCTAGACACCGTTTTACAACATTCGCAATCACAATTTTCATCTACAGGCTTATCATCAAATTTATATCTTTCAGATCTTAAATGCAAAACATCGTATTTTAAGTTTTTATAGCCCTTTTGTACGTCGCCTTGTTCTTCTGAAACATATAAATATCCATGCCTTGCATTTCTGGTTGGCAAAACTGTATCAAATAAATGCCACCCAGTTTCTACACAAAATGCAATATCATCAGGTTGCCCAACGCCCATTGCATATTTGATTTTATCTTTAGGAATCAAATCCGACACAAATTGCAACATTTCTTTATAGAATTTTCCTTTGTCTTCATCATCTCTCCAGGTTAAACCTGAATTTAAAGGTACTCCACCAAAATTGTATAAATCAAAATCTAAATCGATTAATTCTTTTGCGCTTTGTTTTCTAAGTTTAAAATCATCCCCACCTTGAATAACAGCCCCTAATAACGGTCTCAGGTTACCCTCTCCTTTGGGACGAGAATGCATATTATGCATTCGGGCTGTTTTTTTTCCCCCATCACTTGACGACCCATGGAGCTCATCATACTTTTTCTTTGCCCTTTCAGCCCATTTTGTATTTATCCGAACACATTCTTTTCGCTCTTTTAAACTTGAATTCCCAATAATTGGGAAGTCCAGAACAGTCATTATATCCGATCCTAAATTATGTTGAATAACCATTGAAGATTCTGGAGTTAGTAAACTTGATTTTCCAGTATTAGGATCTATAAAACTACAACCTACTTCTGTTGCGGAATTCTGGGAGTTTCCACGTTTACTGTTTATTAAAGAAAAGACCTGCCAACCACCACTATCAGTTAATATGGGCCTATCCCAGCCAAAAAATTTATGAATTCCGCCAAATTTTTTTATAAACTGGCTGCCTATTTTTTGCTCAATGTGAAGTGTAGTGGTTACTATTTGTTCAATACCAGCATTTTTTGCATCCGCAAAGCTTACGGTTTTAATTGAGCCATAAGTTGCATCCGGCATAAATGCCGGGAATTTTATCTCGCCGTGATTTGTAACCAATTTATCCATGGTGTAATATAGAGCTAATTTACAAATTTCGCAACACACTTAAAACCATACATCCCGTGAGATGTCTCCAAAGGATATAAAATGTCTAATTCTGATTTAAGTATTCCAATCTTATCTCTTATTTTTCCCAAAATCTCTTCTGCTTTTTGCTTACTTCCACATACAAAATTGAATTCAATAATAGCGTACCCTTTAACATACTCGTAATCTGCTGTATCCAATTTAGTATTTAAAGCATGGATTTTTGTCTGCGTATTTTCCTGGAGCTGTTCGATTGTAATAGATGGAAATCTATTTTTATATTTCTCATACTTTTTTATCAAACCAATTCCTGAAGACTCATATCTTAATTCAACAATTCGAGCAGGAATTTCCTTGTAATCATCAATTGTAGATCTGGTTATTTGAATTCCACCAGCTAATAGTCCCAATTCATCTGTAGAAAAAGATTTAAGGAAATCATAAAACTCGTTACTTTTTTGCTCAAATAAAGGAACTGTGGGTTCGGAGTCAAAATCTAAATTAGGCATAAAAAGCTAACTTGCTAATAAATTAATTTAGCAATTATAGCATCCCAATCAATAATTATTGTTCCTGTAAATGTGCATAGCTTTCCGGGCTTCCAAATTCAAAAGTACAAGTTATTTGGTACACACCACTACCCAAAGGCTCTTCCTTTATTAAAATTAATCTGCCTTGAAAATCTTGCGCGTTTTTATTAAAGTCTTTTTTAAGCCAGCTTTCTGCAGTAGCCTGATTTTTGCCAACAAAAGTAAGTTCTATTCTGGCAATGCCTTCAGCATACTCGCTTTCAGCTTTCTCCATTCTGCCATTCAATTTATCTATTTGCTCTATTATAGTTTCTCTGATGTACTCAACTGTGATAGTAGGATGATCTGCAACTAGAGACTTGTATTCATCAGTCAAATTTTCTTCTGTCAAACGTAGTTTTAAACCAGCTATTTGCGTTTGACAATTTAAGCGATCACTGATTGTTGATCTTAAAATTACAACACTTGCCTCCGACCTATAATCCTCAGCGTTCTCAACCAAATACAAAACAAATTCTTCAAAAGCTTTTGCGTTTTTTTCAAACTCTGGAATGTTTTCAAAGGAAGCTCCTGCACTATCTGGTATTGGAGGAAGGTTATCATCAGGCATATCGGTGTTTTTAAATACGGAAATTATACAACAGAAAATCAATAGTTTGAAATTTTAATCAGTAAGTAAGAACACCCAAGTTCTACAATGAATTACCATTAATTACAACCTAATAAGATTTATGAATCTTTTTACAATGTTATAATAATTTTAAAATCTACATTTTTAATTTTACATTTTTTGCATGTACCCAAATATTACTCTTCAAATAAAAAATCATAAGCCTTTGATAGTTTTTAAGCCAAACGAAAGTGAAAGTAAAGTAATAACAGAAAAAATAGAAGACATTGCAGATATTATGATCAACCTTGCTAAAAAACTGGACCTTGAAAATGAGATTGCATCTCAAATCAATGATAGAGAAATTATTATTGAAAACCTACTTCAACTGGCAAGGGAATCTGATGAAACTAAAGTAAGTGCATATACAGATTTAGATGCAACCAGTACAGAGTTTGAGCTTAAGAAAGCAGTAGATAGCTTTTTTAAAAATGCTGAAAACGAAAAAGAAGATTTTGATGCGATTGTAGAAGCATCGGTTCAAGTAAAAAAAGAACTCCAAAGAAATCAAAATTCTGATATTTTCGCTGCCGGATTGGATGCCATTTATAATATCTTGATTGCAAAGACATTAATTGCTGCGGAACAGCTAGGCATTGGAACAATAAAACTTGACGATGAGCATGAAAATATAAGACTTTATGAAAAAATGGTCCAAGAGCTTTCCAAGATTGGGATTTCTTTAAATGAAGATTAAAAATATTTATGAAAGAACTAGCAACATTAGCTTCGGGATGTTTTTGGTGCACAGAAGCAATTTTTAAAAGAGTAAACGGTGTAATTTCAGCCACATCTGGATATTCAGGGGGAAATATTGAAAATCCAACCTATGAAATGCTGCATACAATGGATACAGGTCACGCAGAAGCAGTTCAAATCGAATTTAATCCAGAAATCATTTCTTACAAAGACATTTTATACATCTTTTTTAAAACTCATGATCCAACAACATTAAATAGACAAGGAAATGATGTCGGAGAAGAGTATAGATCAGCGATTTTTTACCATAATAAAAATCAGAAAAAAATCGCTGAAGAAATGAAAAAAGAGCTCGAGAAAAACAAAACATTTAAAGATCCTATAGTAAGTGCAATCGAGCCATACAAAAACTTTTACAAAGCTGAAGAAGATCAACAAGACTTCTATCAGAAGAATCCTAACGCTGGCTACTGCCGAGTTATTATAGACCCTAAAGTAAGGAAGTTTATGGAAGAATTTGAAGAGAATCTTAAATAACCCCTCCTGGTGCTACGCACCTTCCTCCCCTTTAATTAAAGGGGAGGTGGCTCGGAGAGCCGGAGGGGTTATTAATTGTTCGAATTTCGTAATTCGTATTTCGAGTTTGACAGCTTTAGCTGTTAGCCATATTTCTCAAAAAACACATGTCCTTCCGGAATCCCCAGTCCTTTTAACACGTCCTGCATGTCAAATATCATTTGGTTTACACCACAGATGTAAAATTGTGTATCCGATACGTACTCACTTTTTTTCGGTAAAACTTTTGTAACTCTTCCCTCAATTGTATATTCATCATAAGCTTCAGGCTGACTTATACATCTATAAAACTTAAAGTTTTTATAACCTAAAAACTTTTTAAAATAACTATCATACGCTTTGTTATCGGCTAAAGTCCTGGTTCCCAAAAAGAATTCAATTTCATTATCTGCATTATCTTGCAGCAATTTATCAATCATTGGAATAAAAGGCACAAGGCCTGTTCCTGTTGCAATAAAAACCTGTTTTGGAGCAGAGTAGTTACATTTAAAAACACCAAGAGGAAGTAGAGCCGTAGTACCTTCACCAATCTTCGCATTCGCAAAAAATTGTGATCCAGGCCCTCCAGGAGATAAATCTACGATCAATGTCATTAGCCCATTTTTAACCTCTAGAATTGAATAAGATCTTCTTAAAGGCGGTTTAACAACAATACTTGCAAATTGTCCCGGTTCAAAAACCAAATCCTTTGGAACAATGTATTTATACTCCCAGACATTTTTTGTAAGTTGAGATTTTTCGGATAATGTGATCTGTGTGTTGTATACCATAAATTGATTTTAAACTAAAATATTATAGCAGAAGCCAGAGACCAGAAGTCAGTAAATAGAAATGAAATAACTGGCTCCCGTCCTCTGACCTCCAACCTCTATTCTGGTATAATATCCTTAAATTTAGAGCTAATTGCTAAAGCGCTATAGCTATTAGCCATTTACCATCGACATGGGACTCAACTTATAATTTAAGCTTTTACAAATGATCTCTATATTAATTACAGCCTGGAAAGAGGATAAAACAATTGCTAAATGTATTCGTTCAATTGCAGATAGCGAATATTCTGGAATAGTTCAGCCATTCGAGATTTTGCTTGCCTGTCCGGATGAGCAGACAAGATTGGAAGCCGAAAAAGAAATTAAAAGGCTTGGTTTAAAAGATAAATTCACGCATGTTAAGGATCCAGGGAAAGGAAAACCTACAGCACTAAACATGCTAATGGAAAAAGCAAAAGGTCAGATTTGGATTTTTACAGATGGTGATGTTTACTTTGGTGAAAATGCTGTTAGAAATCTTGTTGTAGAATTTAATGATAAATCAGTCAAACTAACTACTGGTAGGCCTGTATCTGGTGATACTAAAAGTAATATTATGGGCTATTTTGGACATTTACTTGCAGACGCAGCTGACCATAAAAGAAAACTTGAGTTATCCGATAACCCAGTGGGAAAAAGCACAAAATTAATAAAAAAAGTGGGCTTTTTCCCTGTGAGTGGCTATATTTATGCAATGCGTGCAGATAAATCAATAAAATTTCCTGTAGATACGCTTGTGGATGATGCATACATTTCATATTTAGTATTTAATAATGGAGGGAAAATTGCGTACGCAGAAGATGCCATTGCCTACATAAAATACGCGACAAATCTTAAGGATTATTTTAAGCAAAAGAAAAGGTCAACAGGAGGTTACGTTCAGCTTTGGGAATATGGCCTTGTAAAACCTGAAACCAAAACTAGATCAGTAAAAAAAGAGCTGGAGTACTTCTGGTTTCCGTTTAAATATGCTAAAAACCTTAAAGAATTAGCTTGGTCTATTTGTTTATATCCTATAAGATTGTGGCTTTGGATTATGATTATTTGGGAACGTAGAGTGGTAAAGAAAGATTTTGTTAAGACCTGGGTTAGAGTAGAGAGCACCAAGTAGTCTTCAGTTCTTAATTGTCAGTTCTCAGAATAACCTATTGGGAAATATAAATATGTTCGTTCCTAGTATAAATTCCTAATGACCAGAAGACTAGCAATTTTCAATTTCAAAGCATCAATTTTCAAGTTAGTCACTTTGAAAATTCTTTACATTTGTAAATTGATAATTTATCTCTAAACTTTCATGCCAAATAATTTAAACGATGAGCTGTCAGAAAACGACACCCAGGAATATAGATTTGAGTTAAAGTTTACAGAAGCAATTGCACATAACGCTGCAGCAATTTTAATTTGCTTTGTTTGCTCAACTTTACTTTATTGTCACGATTTAGAAAAGGAAGCAGAAGTTTTTGCAGTACTTGGCTCAATCTTTGCACTAAATTTAGTACGGCTCGAATTCATGTATAACCAAAACGAACAGTAGTAATTTCCAAACACGTGAACTCGTTAACCCGCGAACTCTTTAACAATTTCACCATTCTATTTCCCCCAATCCTTTACTTTTTAAATATTCGTTTGCTTTACTAAATGGTTTACTGCCGAAGAACCCGCGATCAGCTGAAAATGGTGAAGGGTGTGCAGATTTGATTATAAAGTGCTTTGAAGAATCAATTAATGCTTCCTTTTTTTGCGCGTAAGCTCCCCATAAAAAGAAAACAACATGCTCTTTTTTTTCAGAAACTATCCTAATTACTTCATCTGTAAATTGTTCCCAACCCTTACCTTGATGCGATGCAGGCTCTCCTTTTCTAACAGTTAACGTTGCATTTAAAAGTAAAACTCCTTGCCTTGCCCAACGGGTCAAATCACCAGTTTTAGGTGGTTCTACTCCTAAATCGGCTTTCAGCTCTTTATAGATATTAATTAATGATGGCGGAATTCTTTGCTCTGGATTTACTGAAAAAGCTAGCCCATTAGCAACTCCAGGTGTATGGTATGGGTCCTGGCCAATAATTACCAATCTTACCTTATCAAAAGGGCATTCATCAAATGCTCTAAATATAAAATTGCCTTTAGGAAAAACTACTTTTGAAGAGTATTCATCTTTAACAAACTTTGTAAGCTCGTTAAAATATGACTTTTCAAACTCCTGCTCTAATACTTTTTTCCAAGAAGTCTCAATTTGTACGGACATATAGTGATAAGTTAATTTGTCAATTAGTTAAAGGTCAATTTGTGGTCAGAATTAATTAACTGTAAACCAATTAACCAGTTAACTTTAACCAAAACCCTAACTCGTAAACCCAGAAACAACTCGCTAACACATAACACAATACACCTTCCCCTCCGACTCAAATTTACCAACCAATTTAAACCCAAATCTTTCAAACTTTTCTAAAACCTTTGTAACATTTGAATATTTAACAAAAACATCAATATTTTCAGTTTTTCCTTTTACAACTTCCCACTTCTGAATAAGCTCTTTTGATGTTTTTATGCCTACTACCAAGCATGATTCTTCCTTTCTAATTCTTAAAAGCTCTTTTATAAACTCAGTTTCGTGATCTTCTGAAATACTATTCCAAAAACTATCAATCCAAATCAAATCAAATGCTTTTTCTTTGTAATTATTCTTAAAAAACTCTTTAGATATTAAATTTGACTTTATATTTAAGTTTGTTTTTACATATTTTACAGCATTTTTGGAAACATCAATTCCGAATATTCTGAAATTATTTTTAATAAAGTGTTTTAATAATTTCTGGGAATCAATTCCAATGAATAAAATTTGGTGTTTCACACTATCGGACAGTATTTGGCTACTTTCAATACTGGCAAATATTTCGTGGAACATAGTTTTCTTTTCTTTAAACTCATGGTCATTCTTTTCTAAAATTGCTTTAAAGTACTTGTTTTTAAATATTGCCAAAGATTTACTTATATATTTATAGTCAAAGCTATTTTGTGCTCTTAATTTTTTAACCTCGGCTCTTATTTGTTTCAATTTCCATAAAAATATTGGTCCACGGTTTTCAAACCTGGAATCAACCGCAAAGCTATATGCCTGCTCCATCAAAGATCTTTCGACACTTTTAGCAAGGCGCATATAAATTTTAAGATTACCAAGGTCGTTTAAGTCATGTGCCAATCTATAAGCGTATGCCTGAAATTCATGTGACGGATGGCGTTTACCATCAGAAATTCCGCTTTGGAAATCATGAGAAATTAATAAATCTTTTGCTGATTTAATTGCAGACATTAAAAAAGATTAAAGAATTAGAATGTTTAGCAATAACCCCTCCTTTAATTCCTCCTGAGAGTGCATATTATGCACTCGAATGAAGCTATAGAGGTTCGGTTTTAGCTGCACTCAAATGCACAATGTGCATTTTCGGGTGGCTTTAGCCGCTGGGGTTATTCCAAAGCTAATTGGTAAGGTTACTTACGAGCTCTTTCGCTATTTGTGTCAACCTATACGAGCTAAAGAAAACCACAAGTACTTTTGTGTCTTGATTCTTGATTCTTGATTCTAATTGGCTAACTAATTGCTCACTCTCAACATATGTTGCTTTAACGTTCAAGTCACTCAGCCTTTTTATCATCTCTTCTGAATCAATAAATTCATCCTTAAAGCTTGAAAGATCCGGAATAATAATTTCGTCCGCATTTGTGAATGCGTCTTTGTAAATTTTATTAAAAATCTCCAGATCCTTTGGCCTACTTCCAGAATTTGGCTCAAATACGCCAATAATTTTGTAATCTTGATAGTATTCTTTTAAGGTTTTTAACGAATTCTTGGCTCGAGTTGGAGCAACGCCGAAATCGTCAACCACTGTTACATTTTCATTTTCAAAAAGTATCTCTAGTCGTTTTTTGGCACCTTTAAACTCTTTAACGCAAATTTCAAAGAAGTTACTAAACATATGTGACCGTAAAAGTTCTTTAATTTCGGGGATATTAGAAACAAGAGTGCCAACAGCCAAAATATTTTCAAAATTATATTCTCCAATTAAATTTGTTGTACCAGAAAAGACTTCATTGCCTTTGTTATCAGAAATTCGATAGTCATGTCCACCAAGAAGCTTATGTTCGTCAATTTCATAGCTAATTGTCCAGATTCCCTCTCGTAATTCGCCTTTTGCAATTGAATATCTGATTACCTTACACTTTGCATTAATTAGTGCTTTATCAATATTTTCATCATCCGCTTTAGCTACAATCAAGCCATCTTCAGGTACAAGTTCAACTAATTTTTGAAATTCGTTAATATAGCTTTCTTGTGTTGGGAAAATATCTTGATGCTCCCAGCCAATATTAGTAATTACTAAATATTTTGGCTTATACTCCATAAATTTTGCGTGACCTTCAATTTCAGGACTATGGTATTCATCACCTTCAATTACGGACCATTTGGAATCGTTTATTCGGACAGAATCTTCAAAGTTGGCAACTTCAGCTCCAATCATGTATGAAGGATTTAGCCCTAATTTTTCTAAAACATATGTTGCAAGTGCTGTAGTTGTAGTTTTTCCTGCTGTTCCCACAACAACAATCGAATTTTCTTTAATTAAATACTCTGAAAGAACTTTTGCGTAAGGTCTAATGTCTATATTGTGTAATTTAGCGTATCTATATTCTTTATTTTTAGGAGTCAAAAAGCTCATCACGAGTCCAAGATCTGGTTGTTCTCCGATTGAAAGCTCGTGGCTCGAAGCTCGCAGCTTTTTCTCCCAGAACTCTGATGTTAAATGACGATAGTCATAACCTTCAACAGTATGAACTTTGGAATTTTTAAGTAATTCACTTGCTGGTGGTAAATATTGCATATCCGACCCTGTTACAAACCAGCCCATATCGGAAAATGCTTTCGCAATATTTGCAGTTGTTTTACCACATACCCCAATAGCATGAAACCACTTTTGTTTTGGTTGAGTGTTTGTTTGCATATACTGTGATTATAACAAAAACATGCTATCACAACCCCTCCTTTAATTCCTCCCCTTTAATCAAAGGGGAGGTGGCGTTAGCCGGAGGGGTTATTAGGAGTTCGAAGAAAATTTGTTAACTAGAAACTGATAAAATTGTGCCTAAAAATTTTCATCAATATTATCCCATAGCATAAATATGTACCTCTGGAATCTTCTACTCACGGTCTAGCTCAAACTTGCACATTTTCGCTTGACACCACAACCGATTGTGTGTAGATTGATAAAATACCACAATTTGTAGTATATTATTAAAAGAAAACATGTTTAAATTAAGCCAATGATTTGCCCTTATTGCAAAAGTGAAAAAATCAAAGTTGTTGATAAAAGAGACAACAACGAAACAAATACTATAAGACGAAGACGTGAATGTGAAGAATGTCATAAAAGATTCACAACTTATGAAAGAATTGAAAAAGTTTTATTAAATGTTTTAAAGCGAGATGGTAGAGTAGAGGAATTTGATAGAGAAAAGCTAAAGCGAGGAATAATGAAAGCAGTAAAAAAGCGAGCTATTCCTGAAGACACAATTGATGATCTAATTGATGATATTGAAAATACATTAATGGTTAGAGAAGAGCAAATTATAAGATCAGTTGACATAGGGCAAATGGTGCTAAAAAAGCTTAGCAAGATTGATAAATTAGGGGCACTTCTTTTTGCGGCTGTCTATAAAGAATTTGAAAGTTTGGAAGATGTTGAAAAAGAATTGAAGAAGTTGAATGGAACTAAATAGATTTTTAGATATATGAAACGATAATTGGTGCTACTTTTGTTGCACTTTTATTAATCCTTGTACCTCAAGGATTAACTTCAAGATAACACTTGAAGGCTACTTTTACTTATTATGTTAAATCAATGAAGACAGGTAAGAAAGACCGTGTTGTTAGTGACGAAGCTCTTCTTCAGAGAATCAACAACAATATCGGAAAGAAAGGTTTAAAAATTCCAAGAGTATTCACAAAAAAAGGATTAGATAGATACGATGGAATTGATTTTGATTACAGAACTTCAAAAATAATAAATCCAGATGGATCGGTGGTATTTGAAATGAATAATGTTGAGGTTCCCAAATACTGGAGCCAAATGGCGACCGATATTTTGGCTCAAAAATACTTTAGGAAAAAAGGAGTTCCTCAAAAAAATTCCAAAGGAGAAATCAGAAAAGATAAGAATGGGAAAGTGATTCTAGGAGGTGAAACTTCAATCAAACAAGTAGCAGATAGACTTGCTGGAGCATGGAGAACATGGGGAGAAAAATACGGATATTTTGATTCTAAAGAAGATGCCAATGCATTTGAAGACGAAATTGCTTATTCGATTGTTACCCAAATGGCCGCTCCAAATAGCCCTCAATGGTTTAATACAGGATTAAATTATGCTTATGGCTTAACTGGAATCCCACAAGGGCACTATTATGCAGATCCTGCTACAGGAGAACCTAAACTTTCTGAGGATGCCTATACCAGATCTCAACTTCATGCATGCTATATACAATCTGTTAATGATGATCTTGTAAACGAAGGAGGAATTTTTGACCTTGTAACCAAAGAAGCTAGACTATTTAAATACGGTTCTGGAACTGGAACAAATTTTTCAAACTTGAGGGCTGTTAACGAACCCCTTTCGGGTGGAGGAAAATCATCTGGTTTAATGAGCTTTCTTAAAGTCTTTGATGCTGCAGCAGGCGCAATTAAATCTGGTGGAACAACCAGAAGAGCTGCAAAAATGGTTTGTTTAAATATAGACCACCCAGAAATTGAAACATTTGTTCAATGGAAAGTTAAAGAGGAACAAAAAGTTGCAGCTTTAGTTACTGGATCGTTCATGAACTATGCTCATCTAAAAAAGATTATGCAATCTGCTGAGGAAAAAGGAATTGATCCTAAGCAAAATCCTGAGCTAAAAAAATTAATAAAAAAAGCTAACGAAGATTTTGTTCCTCTAAACTACATAAAAAGAGTTCTGATGTTGGTTGAAAACGGTGTTAGCGCAGATGAATTCTCTTTAGAAAGATATGATACAGACTTTAGATCAGAAGCTTATTCAACAGTTGGAGGTCAAAACTCTAATAACTCAATCAGAATCACAAATGATTTTATTGAAGCTGTTAACGAAGATAAAGATTGGAATCTTATAAATAGAACTGATGGATCTGTTGCAAGAACAATAAAAGCTAAAGATCTTTGGGGAAAAATTGTTGACGCTGCTTGGAATTCAGCTGATCCAGGAGTTCAATTTGATACAACAATAAACGAATGGCACACATGTCCTAAAGACGGAAGAATTAACGCAAGTAACCCTTGTTCTGAATACATGTTTTTAGATAACACAGCTTGTAACCTTGCATCGCTAAACTTAATAAAGTTTTATGATTACGATACTCAAAAATTTGACGTAGAAAGTTACAAACATGCAGTTAGAATTTGGACAATGGTTT
The DNA here is from genome assembly GCA_964607415.1 of uncultured Candidatus Saccharibacteria bacterium. Lineage (GTDB taxonomy): Bacteria > Patescibacteriota > Dojkabacteria > J137 > J137 > CAZSKK01. The sequence goes on from CAZSKK010000003.1 coordinate 66,456, forward strand.
TAGAAATTTCAGTTTTAATGTCACACCTTCCAAGTAGGGAACTTGCGGAACTTACATATAAATACAGAACTTTAGGACTTGGATATGCCAATATTGGTTCTCTTTTGATGGTACAAGGAATTCCTTATGAAAGTGAGGAAGGCTATGCAATTACAGGTGCCCTTAGTGCAATTCTAGGTGGAGAATCATATGCCACATCTGCAGAAATGGCAAAAGTAGTTGGAACCTTTGAAAGATATGAACCAAACAAAAAAGACATGTTAAGAGTAATGAGAAACCATAGAAGAGCAGCATACAATGCAGCAGAATACGAATACGAAGGATTAACTATTAAACCAATGGGAATTGATGAAACTTTAATTGAAGACAAATCTTTGATTGAAGGTGCTAAAGCTAGCTGGGATTATGCATTATTTTTGGGTGAACAGTTTGGATACAGAAATGCGCAAGCTACAGTAATTGCGCCAACAGGAACAATTGCTCTTGTAATGGACTGCGATACAACTGGAATTGAACCTGACTTTGCCTTGGTCAAATTTAAGAAACTTGTAGGTGGTGGATATTTCAAGATTGTTAACCAATCGGTTAGACCTGCACTTAAAAAACTTGGCTATTCTGAACAGCAAATTAAAGACATTGAACAGTATATTGTAGGTCACGCAACACTTGGAGGAGCTCCATTTATAAACCCGCTAACTTTAAAAGAAAAAGGTTTTACTGAAAAAGAATTAATGGTTGTAGAAGGTTCTCTGGCTGGTGCATTCGATCTAAAAAGTTCATTCAGCAAATGGGTTTTGGGTGAACAATTTTGTAAAGAAGTTTTGGGGTTAAGCGATGAAGATTTAAATTCAGGAAATATTTTAGAAAAACTTGGATTTACCAAAGAACAAATTGAAAAAGCTGAAGAATATGTTTCAGGAACAATGACAATTGAAGGTGCACCACACCTAAAACCTGAACACCTACCTATCTTTGACTGTGCAAACAAATGTGGCGCAAAAGGTCAGAGATATATATCTACAATGGGTCACCTTTTACAAATGGCTGCAGCTCAACCGTTTATAAGTGGTGCAATAAGTAAAACTGTAAATCTTCCAGAAGAAGCTACTCTTAAAGACGTTGATGAAGCATATATTGAAGGATGGAAATTAATGTTAAAAGCGAATGCTTTATATAGAGATGGCTCTAAGCTTAGCCAGCCACTAAATTCATCGGCTGGAAATAGTGCTTACGCAGAGTTATTTAATCTTTCCGAGGATGATGCTGATGACACACTAACAACAAAAGAAGTGCAAACCGTAATTATAAAAGAACAGATTAATAAACCAGTAAGAAGACACCTACCAAAGGAAAGACACAGTATTACACATAAATTTTCTGTAGCTGGACATGAAGGTTATGTTACAGTAGGGCTATTTGAGGATGGTCTTCCTGGCGAAGTATTTATCATCGTAAGCCAAGCTGGTAGTACTTTATCTGGAATTATGAATGCATTTGCAACATCACTATCCTTAAATCTTCAATACGGCGTTCCTTTAGAAGTTTTGGTTAGCAAATTTACAAACAGTAGATTTGAACCTGCAGGAATGACTACAAACGAAGAAATTCCAATTGCCAAATCTTTAGTTGACTATATCGGAAGATGGTTAGCTTTAAAATTTTTAGATGAGGACACAGCCAAATTATTCCATAATGAAGAACTTGTAGATAAAGCATACAAAGTTGGAAGCAAGTATAGAATGTTAATTCCAATAATCAACGGTAAAGGTCACACAGAATTAAAAGCCACAAGGTATGTAAGTATAGAAGCAAGTGGTACTCACGTAGATGAATTTATTACAAGCACTCATTTACCTAATACTGAAACCGCAGTAGAACCTATGCAAATGCAATTAGAACAAGCAGCTAAAGCTGAAGTACACGCAGACGATGGGATAGGTAGTGACGTTTTAACTGCAAAAGCTAGGGGTTACACAGGAGACGTATGTGGGCAGTGTGGAAGTATGAATGTAAGAAAAAATGGTTCTTGTTCAGTTTGTGAAGACTGCGGAACAACAACTGGATGCTCGTAAGCACTACGAATCCCTCTCCCTTTGGGAGAGGGTGGTTCTTTCGATGAAATCGGAAGAACCGGGTGAGGCATCCTCAATCGTTGTTGTTAAAAATATCACCTGAATAAAAAAGAAGATTCCGAACCACAACTCTGCCGCTAGAGCCATAACCTCATCCATGCCCAAAACTGCAAAACCAGTAATTTGTAAAATGGCAGTTGTTAGTATAAATAAGCCCTTCCAATCTTTATTCGAACGCAAATAAGAATAAACCATTATGACCACTGGAAAGCTAATAAAAAAGGATAGTGCAGCAATCCAGTGGGCACTAGGAAAATAATCATATCTAAACATACCGATTACAATTAGAGAAAACCCGGGAAAACTTAAATATATTTTTTGAAACTCACTTATTTTATATTTACTAAATACCAGGTGAAGAAAATAGGTAAGGAAAATTCCACTTATGATTAATCCTGAATTAAAAATAAAGGCAGAGTTTGGAAAAGTTCCAAGACTACTTAAAACAAATCCTTCTGTCTCTAGAGATTTATCAACTTCTACTAAAAAAGATATGTAAATAAATACAACTAGAGCAACTAAAGCAATAATTCCAACATTTGATCTTAACTTCATATCATTTTTCCTTTAAAGAAAATTTCAAAGATTTTGTTTCCTTGTTGTCTTCTTTCCTATTGGATTGCTCATTCACTGCTTCCTGTTTTTTCCATTCAAAACCTAAATCCAAAACTGTAATTCTTATTGCGACCATTAACGGTACAGCTAGAAGTGCTAGAAATGGTCCACCTAAAGTAAATCCTGCTACAATACCCAAAATTGTAAACACTGGATCAACACCTACAGCTCGTTTCATGATTGTAGGTGTTATAAAAATTCCTTCTAACTGTTGCAAAGCAAGGAACATAATTACAATATAAATGATAATCGGCAGAACAGGACTACTAATCATTGTCAATAAAACTGTAAAAACAAAAGTTATAAATGCTCCTATTTGAGGGATAACTTCTGTAGACCCTGCAAGTAAAGCAATAATTAATGCGAATTTATATAAATTATAATTTTCCAAATTCGGAAAGAGTAAGTGCGGAATCATTACGATTACATAGGCTAAAAATCCAATAACGAACATTACAATAATTTGTCCAACCAACCATTCACCAAGGCCTTCCTCAATTTTTTTAAGAAGTCGTTTTAAATTTATACTATATCTTTCAGGGACAATATTTAAAACCCCATCATACACATCTTTTTCTCTCCTCAACATATAAACAGAAACTATTACAACTACAAAAATAGAAAGCAGAGCACCCAGTACTGTCTCTATAACTGAAATACTTCCCGTACTAACAATATTAATTCCATCCAGAAGAATTCTTGCAATACCTTGGGCATCAAGATTAGAAATATCACCGTTTCCGGTCACAGCCTTTTGCACATCATTAACAATTTGATTAATATCGTTATTATCAAAATATTCTTTTGCACCTGGAATATTCTCTTTAACAAAGTTAAGAGCATCCCTTACAAACCCTGGTAAACTATTAGCAAGTTCTACAATCTGATCCACAAGTTGACCTACAACTAAAGCAAAAACTGCAATTACGGCTGCAAAAAAAGTTACATAGATAATGAAAATGCTTAAAGATCTTGGAACGCCCTTAGACTGAAGTTTGTTCACTAATGGTCTTAGACCAGAATTTAGAATAAAAGCAAAAAAAAGCATTAAAAGTACATCTCTAATTAAAAAAGAAAGATATGCTCCTCCAAAAAGAAGAAATGCAAAAACAACAATTTTTGAGCTAAGTTCAACTTTTACTTTAGTCATAATTTAGGATATTAAATTTGGATTAGTTAGTTTTAAAGTTGTAAAGTTATAATGTTTGAACGTTAAAACTTTCATACCTTATAACATTGCAACACCCTCATCTTACAAGCCTTGCATGCCTACGTCAAACTTCTAACGTCCATCTCTTTGCATTGTACGACCAATGCTCTTAGGCTAATGTGTTGTTTGTACAGGGTTTGCTTCGTTACACTCGCAAAGACTTTTACTTCAAACGTTTTTATTTGCTTACAACAAACACCCAGATCCCAAAAATTGCACAAGCAAGACTAAACAATGCAAATCTCATTACAACTTTTTCTTCACTCCATTCTTTGCTCATCTGAAAATGATAGTGAATTGGCGCCATTCTAAAAATGCGTCTGCCTAAAAGCCTTCTTCCAAGTCCTTGCATTACGGATGAAGCTAAAGTTACAACAAAAGGAAATGAAATTACTAATAACATCAATGGTTCTCCAACCATAAATCCAATAGCTGCAAGTAGTGCTCCCAAACTTAGTGATCCTACATCTCCCATTTGAAACCTTGCAGGAGGAATATTAAAATATAAATATGTAACTAAAGATCCTATTACACTTGCAATCAAAAAAGCGGACCTTAAATCTTCTTTTAAAATAGCAATTATTAAAAAACCCAAAAAGGAGGCAAATAACTCACTTGCAGAAAGGCCATCCATTCCGTCAGCTAAATTTACGGCATTTGTCATTAATAGAACTGTAATCCATGCAAAAGGAATAATTAAAATCCCAATATCGATTGATGAATTAAGAATTGGGATCCATAGCTCTCCAGGATTTGTTCTTGAAGCATATGAAAAAAGCCCAACTCCTAAGAGTAATCCCGCAATAGATTGAACTAAAATCTTCTCATGAGCTTGAATTCCTTTTCCAGGATTTGAGCCCAGAATGAAGAAAAATCTTTTATAAACTTCCCATGGGAAAGTAATAATTAAAATTATTCTTTTTCTAAAACTCTTATGAACTTTAATTAAAGTCAATGTTCTCGAAAGACTTCTTTGTTTTCGTTCTTTACCATAAATATTAAGTACGTCATCAAAACCTCCAAGAAGTGCTGAAATTACAAAGATAGAAAGCATTAAAATCATACCTTTATTATCCCTGTAAGGATTCAAAACTATATTTACAAACAAAACAGTTACAATCACTATTAATCCTCCCATTATAGGTACGCCGATTTTAAGATTCCTTTTTTCTATCAAAGTTGTGAAATCCACTGTCATTCTTCTTGTAATATTAAACTTATAAAGAAGTGCAATTATTGGAAATGCAATCATAAAACTAAAGGTCATGGAGAATATTACGACACTGAATAGTCTTGCTATTTCTGTAACTGGAATGGAATCGGCCATATAAAAAGAACTAAATTCGAAAAAGCTAAATTATAAACTCCAAACAAATTTTAAAGCAATAACTCACAAATAACAAACTTTCAGGTTTTTATTTTATGATTTGTTCAGAATTTCTGATTTAGAGTTTAGTATTTACCGCATTAACTCGTAAACCCGCCAACCCGTTGGTATAATAAAATACTCCTGACTAAAGTCCGATGGTATTTTTTAGTTAAGGTAAAACTTTATTTAATAACTAATCTACTTCCAATGAACTGAAGTTCGCGGTTTTACGATTAGTTTATAATAAATCCATGAGTAAAAATTTTCTATCAAAAAAAGAAAGACAATTTCAAGAAAAAGTAGCAAACGTTCCAAAACTTCCTGGCTGCTATGTTTACTACGACGAGAACGGGGAAGTGTTGTATGTAGGTAAAGCAAAGATTTTAAAAAATAGGGTATCAAGTTATTTTATTAATTACTATAAACTTCCTGTAAAAATACAGCAGATGATATTTTTAGCTAAAGATATAAAAACCTATACCGTTGATTCAGAGTTTGAAGCTTTAATTTTAGAAAACAATCTAATCAAAAAATATCGTCCTAAATACAATACAATGATGAAAGACGATAAAAATTACATCTACGTTCGGTTTGAAAGAATTAGAAAATCTAATCAACCAATTCCAACCAAAAATTCTGTTTACCAGGATTTTCCCAGAATTACAACAACACGACAAAAAACAAATGATGGTGCACTATACTTTGGCCCATTTCCTGATTCAACACCAATAAAAAGAATTTTAAAAAGATTACGAAGAGTTTTCCCTTATAGAACTTCTACACATTTAGTTTACCAAGAAAGCAGCAGTCCTTTAATAATCAAAACTCAAAATCCAAAACCATGTTTTTACTACCATATAGGCCTTTGTGAAGGTGCATGTGAAGGGCTTGAGAGCAAGGAACATTACATTAAAAAGTACAAAAACTTGATCAGATTTTTTCAAGGCGAAAAGATTGAAATTCTCCATGAGCTAGAAAGAGAAATGCAAGAATACGTTAAAACTCTTGAATACGAGAAAGCAGCAAAAGTAAGGGACAAGATTAACGATATAAAATATGTAACAACCGCAATTAAAATTGACACCAATGATGATGATTTGGTTATCGAGTCCAAGAAAAAAGAGCAAAAAGAAGCCGGAATTTTAGAACTTATAGAAAAACTAGGATTTAATTCTGAGAAGCTAAATGCTCACAAAGGTTTCAGAATTGAATGTTACGACATAAGTAACATTCAAGGGACAAATTCAACTGGATCTATGGTTGTATCAATAGATGGGGTACCTCAACCTTCACTTTACAGACGTTTCAAAATTAGATCTAAATCAACACCAGACGACTTTACAATGCTAAAGGAAGTTCTTGCAAGAAGGTTTGCACAGTTTTTAAAAAGAAATGAGATTTTGGAAGAAGATGGTCTTGGAAAGAAATTAAAATCCTGGAAACCTGATGCAAGTTTTTCTCAAAAGCCTGATTTATTAATAATTGATGGGGGTAAAGGCCAGCTAAGCAGTGTTTACGAGGTAATGAAACTTTTTGGATTAGAAAATAATATACCAGTGATTGGGCTTGCAAAAAGAGAAGAGGAAATTTTCAAAATAAGGGGGCAATTTAAAAATGAACCTATCGGAACCTTTGACAATAAATTTGAAAGAGTTTTACTTCCACGTCGAAGTGAATCCTTATTTATTGTTCAACGAATTAGAGATGAAGCGCACAGATTCGCAAAAAATTACCATAAGTTACTGCGGAATAAGAGCCTCATAGTAAAATAACAAATCACAGTATTCAAGTTCAAAATAGTAACTATATGGTTAATTAGTGCCTTGGTTAATTGGTTAAACTAATTAACGAATCAACTAATTAACCTATTAACCGGCCGCCGCTGGTCCCGTCACTTCCTTAACTCCATTCGGATCAACACGAATATTCTGTGAAGGGACTCCATATTGTGGAGCTTGTGATACAGATTGTGAAGGGGGATTATATTGAACTGGTATAGGATTCGTAATATTTACATTTAATGGTGGTTGTGGAACCGGCTGTGAGACTGGAACAGGTATTTGTTGTACCGGTGGAACTGGAACATTAACTATAATTTGTTGAGGTTGCGGTAAAGGTGTACTAACGCTTAATGCAGGTGCAACCGGCCCAGGTGGTTTGGGCTGAGGCTTTATTCTTGCATATGTAGTTTCAATTCTCTTAAAAATGCTATCCAAAAATCTTTCTGCTAACAAGTCGAGGACAACAATTATGGTTAGAATCACAATTGCATTCCAATCTAAATAATCCTTTAAAAATGTAATTCCTAGTCCAGTTGATTGAGTCCAGTCAGTTAAATCATAAACAATTTTTATAAATGATGGTGCAATACTTCTATTTAAACCGATATCAAAAAAGTAAAATACTATTCTAAGTAATATCAAAAATTCTAAAATTTTAAACAAACCATCAACAAAGTTTTGAAAAATATCTTCTACCTTTTCGTATACAAATGCAGTAACAATTTCCGAAAGCGCAATGCCACAAAGCACATAAACTAAAGCAGCTACAAGTGCGTCCACATTTAAATTATCAATTCCTGTGTCTTCAGGGATTTCAATAACATTTTTAAAAGGCGAAGCAAAAAAATCTGTAATTGAATTTATTAATCCAACAAGAATGTTATTATCTGAAGCGCTGATTAAATCGAGTGCCACTCTTAAAAATAACAAAGCAACAATAACTCCTACCGAAGTTAAAATAACTGCTCTAATTTTTGTTCTGATATCTGCGTAATCCACAAGGCATTAGTGATTAATAACTATTCATCATTCGGCTTCATTTTATCACAAATAAATTGGCGATACCTTGTAATGTCTTTAAGCTCAAATTACTAATTAATTTACAAATCCAGCTAAATGCTAATCGCTATTTGCTATCAGCTATCAGCTATCAGCTATCAGCTAATTAATGGTACAATAAACCCAAGTCTAAACACAAACCCTTTACTCAAAACAAATAACTAATGACTAACTGCTACAGATTAACTCAAAAATTTAGTGATAATGAAAGTTCTAAACTTTTGTACGCTCTGGATAAATTTGATACTCACGGTGTTTTACATCTTTACTCAGAATCTGTAGATGATCTTTCTATCTTAGGAAAAGAGCTTCTAAAAAAATACGATCTTAAGGGAATCTACTTGAAAAGAAGATTTGATACTGAACTTAATCATACCGAGTTAATTGCTGGTAAAAAAGCGCCAAAAGAATTTGCAGTTATTGAAAATGATATGAAATTTTTAATCAAAATGGAAGATCATATTGATGTTGGATTATTCTTGGATCATAGATTATCAAGAGAAATGATAATGTCTCACGCTAAAGGTAAAGAGGTTTTGAATTTATTTGCATATACAGGGTCGTTTAGTGTGTACGCCGCAAAAGGAGGAGCTAAAAGTACAACCACAGTGGATTTGTCATCTACTTATTGCAAATGGGCTAAAGAAAATTTCATTGTGAATGAAATTGAAGCAAATTTGGAAGGTGAAAAGAGTAGAGCAAATTCAATTTGGAAAATGGATTCGTTTGAATTTATCGATCTTGCTATGCAAACCAAAACCAAGTTTGATGTTATAGTTTGCGATCCCCCTTCATTTTCAAGAAACAAAGGTGAGGTTTTTAATCTTCAAAAAGATCACGCCAAGCTTATAAAAAATTTGCAGGAAAGACTTTTAAAAAGAAATGGGATTTTGTTTTTTAGTACAAACCTGCAAAGTTTTAAAATGGATGAATATTTAAGGCCTGGTGCAGATAAGATAACAAAACAAACTATTCCAGAAGAGTTTAAACCATATAAGCCCCACCAGAGTTATGTGTTTTATAACTAGAAGTCAGAAATCAGAAGCCAGAAGATAGATTGCAAAAGCAAGTTAATTTGTTAATTAGTTGTAGGTTAACTGGTTGTGTACTAATTAACTTCTTCACCTGTTAACTAATCAACACACTTTTTTTCCTAGCCTCATTCGCTCGTTGGCTCTTTACCTCTTCACCTCTAAACCTCTATTGCTCTTAGCCTTTCCTAAGCTCATACATTCTAATAATCTCATCAACCGTATTTGGATACTCTTTATCACGTTTCCACTTTTTCATTCTAGGAAATCTTATTGATAAACCTTTTTCAGGATCGTCGTTTTTAACTTTTGCTTTAACACCAATAGCTGCCGTGTGAACTGGACTTCTTGTAATTTCATCGGCAACTATTTCCATTACAATTTTAGGAGTTACCCAAACATCAGGTGCCAAAGACTTATGAACAACTACATTTTCAGGTTGCCCATCAATTTTTAATTCTTGAAGGTCTTTATAAATTTGCTCTAAAGCCTCATCGGTAAATCCACTTCCCACTTTTCCAATACTGTAATATTTATCTTCAATTGGATTATAAACACCTGCAAGTAAAGTTCCAACGCCGAACTTTGCTCTAGAGCCCTTACCGTAATAATAACCTAGCACTGCTACATCAATCGTATCAACCAATTCAGATTTTGTATTTGCTTTTAATTTAATCCACTTAAAATTTCTGGTTCCTGGTTCGTAATCTGTTCCTGCTTCTTTTGTAATAATTCCTTCTAAACCTTTACTAACACATTTAATAAAATAATCCTCAAGTTCTTCCACAGAATGAACTTGTTGGGTTTCTAACATTTCAAGGCTATCAGTTACATTTTTATCTAATAAATTTTTAAGCAAAGAAAGCCTTTCTTCTATTGGCTTTTGAGTTAAATCTATTCCATTAAGGTAAAGAATATCAAAACACATTGCCTTAATTGGAATTTTGTTTGAAGTTTCCACCACATCGTATTTTCGCTTCCTTTTCATTGTTTCTTGAAAAAGAAGAAAGCTATCAGTTAACTTATCAAATCCAATTATTTCACTATCCAAAATGATTGAATCAACACCCAAAGCTTCCAGGCTTTTGTGAATCTCAGGAAACTGTTCGGACATGTTTTCCATGTTTCTACTAAAAATAAAAGCTTCACCTTTTACAAAATGCATTTGGCCTCTAAGTCCATCTAGTTTTGGTTGAACAAAGCAGTTTGGCATTCTTTCCCATATTTTTTCTGAATCAGACTCCCTTTCAACAAGTTTACTTGCTACAGGTGTGCCTGGAATTAAAGTAAAAGAATTTAGAACTTGCTGAAACCATTGTAAATTTTCACTCTTAGCCTCATCCTCAATCTCACTCTTAATCTTAAACTTACTCTTAACTAGCTGTTCTGCCAGATCACCTATGTCGGCTCTATTCCCATAAGCCGTATCAATTCTTTTTCTGATACTTTTATCTCCAACGCAAAACCAGCTTAAAGAATCTAAAATTGTTTTATCGCTTAATCCTAGCCTTAAATCTCCAATAATTATCCTTGTTACATATTTTGCGCTTAAAGCATCTAATGACAGAATAAGGTTAAAATACATTTCCATTTTCTGTTCCTGAGATCCTTTACCAGAAGCATTTGCAATATTCTTTAGGCTTTTGTAGACTTCTTCAATAGTAGGCTTATTTGAAGATTGAGAAAAATCTAATCCTAATTGGAAATTATTTAAAAAATCTTTTTGATTTAGTAAATCCTCAACTACATGTCCCATATCACCTTTTACTGAAAGGATAGATTTTATTTGGTTTTCAAGTACAACTGAATCCAGAGCTTTGCCTGTCAAAGCTCTAACTATTAATTTACTTGAAAAGTTAAATTCAGTATTTACGTATTGTGGGACAAGTCTACCTTGGATTAAGTACATCGAATTTTTAACTTCGGAAGGATCAAGTGCATTTAATAAATCCACAAGTACTAAAGTTAACTCATTTCTGGAACTTATAGATTCAAGTTTTTGTAGGTATTGTGAAAATTCTTTGAAAGTCATAAATTTAGAATATTGAATATCGAAAGTAGAATATCGAATAGAATTAAGATTCAAAACAACTTTATTACAATTAATTACTAGGTATTACTACTTTGCTTCATACCTGTAACCTCAAACCTTGCTCTACAGCTCTCTACCTCTAAGTGCTCCTAAAGAAATCCTCCTGGCACTGCATCCAAAACATTTACACCAATAATTCTTAAAATCAATACGCTAAATACCAAAACAACAATTCCTGTTAGTGTTGCAATTAGCTTCTTTCTTGCCTCGGCAATTTTCGCTTCCTGACCGCTTTGCAAATATAAGCCTACAATTATCAGCTGTACTAATGCTACACCGCCCATTACACCTATACCCGTTTGGATTATTCTGGTCATAATTCCAAGTGGTGTTGGGTCTACACAACCGATTGCAAGCCAAACTCCTCCTTGATCTATACATTTTTGACACGAAGCATTAGGCTGTCCATCATCTTCAAGTGCGCAGCCTTCTATTCTTGCATTTATTACTTTCACTTTGATTAAAGTTCTTTTGACATTAATATCTCCTACAACAAGCTGAGAAATAACTTGACCTCGGTTCGTTTCAATTCCAAGAATAGTACTTGATGCTAAAACTTTATGATCAATTGATGTTTCTGTAGCATTATCTACCCTTGGGTTTACCAAGTTTAAGGAAAATTCATCACCAACTTTTTTATTCGCAGGAAGGCTTAATCCCACAGATTTAGTTGCATCCTGAGTACCGTCTTCCCATATAACAGAGCTTGTATCTATTATTTCGTCATCTTTTTTTAGTTCAAGATCAATACTTATGCTTCTACCTATCGGTGTAGGAGATATTAGCAAAGAAACATTAAATCCTAAATCATCTTCTCCCACTGAGTACTCATCTTCAGCAAAATCTATCACTATTTGATCTCTGGGTATTAGCTGAGTTGATGCCACGTCATAGTTAATTCCTTGCCATGGGCATAAACTATTTATCGGTGGAGTTGTACCTACATCTAAACCTTTAGATTCTAGTAGTGCAAGACATCCTTGTGCCTCCAATGCTTGATTCTCTACACTAGTATTATTCTGATAATCACTTAATAATACTGCATCTGCTCCTCTCGGAGAAGTCTCGTCAGGGCAATAGTACTGTTCACCATTGATTGTATCTGTATGACAAGCAGGCAGCAGTTCATAAGAAGAGCCTTCGTACCTTTGGATAGAACACCCTCCGTGATTACTATTAACAATATCATCGTAATTTCTTCTATTTATTAGGTTAAAACTTTTATATCTTGTATCACAACCATTCATTTCTTCTCTAAGCTGTACAGATGATAAATCAATTGTATTACACTGAGAAATAGTAGCTTGATTCTCAAAAGGAAATCCTTTCCAATTGGATTCGTTTTCAAAATCTAATATAAAGTTATTTGCGATAGTATCGCTAGTAAAATAAGGCAAAAGCTTGGATGTACAGTCATCTCTGAAGTTATCAAGATCTGCTCTAGTCATATCGGTAAGTTCTTCGAATACTCCATTTGTTTGACAAAATTTATACAAATCACCTTCTTTAGTTGTAAAACATTGTGGGGTCACACCACACCTTCCATGATTTGAAACATATGATAAATAATTAAAATTATTATTTGAAAAATAGTTATTAAGACACTGTACTCCCGAATCAGATGTGGTTTCATTTGGATCACACTTAGTAATATCCCTTGTCTCATTTCCACCTGATGTTGTTACTTCCATATAAAAACCACCCCAGTCACTAATGTCTGAAGCTGCATTCAAAAAATCATTCTTAATATTTACATCTGAAATATATTGAGAAATTAATTGTACACACTCATCCTTATCCTCAGCTCTGCTGTTAGCAAAACTTTCAGAAGAAGCCATATGAGGATTTGATGGCGTACAATATTCAAACTCATTAGCCTCAGAATTAAAACGTTTAAAACATCTAGGTGTATTAGCACAAGGAGGAAATTCTTGATTAAAACCGTTAAAATTAAATTTGTCCGATGTAAAAAACCTGGAGTTAATACAGGAATTAGACTGCGCAGATACTTCTTTTACATCATTCCTTACTAAAGAGATGATAAAAATTCCTGCAAAAACTATTATAGTTATATAAAATAAAAATTTTCTCATAAATTTTTATTGAAATTGATAAATTTATTGCATAACCTCAGCTCTAAGCTAAACCTGGTTAGCGATTCGGTTTATTCGCTTCTTTTTAATGCATCTACATAAAACTCAAATGATGCCTGCCTTCCATCTTCCAATTCAGCCCTTCCTCTAATTATATAGATTGGATAAACAAATCCATCCCATGTTTCTGGCTCCCAATATGCTAATTCTGTCCTTCTTGCATCTGCAACATATCTTCTTACATTTAATTCAGCATTTTCCGAAAAGTAATCATCTCCTTGTGGTTGCAACAAAACCAAGCTTGCCTGTCCACGTTGAATCTTTGTCCAAGCTTCATCTGCACTTATTATAAAGTATTTTGCACGCAATGTACTATACTCATAGTTTGTAAACTCCAAGTCAAAAATATCTCTGGAATAGTCTGAAAGATTATTCGAAATTACAAACCTTATTTGGCCTTTTCTTGGATCGGAAGTGTAAACATATCCATCAAAAGGCTTGGGCACTTCCTCACCTACAGAAGGTTTGGGCTGCTCACCGCTCGGTTTTAGATCTGCTAAATCTAACTGTCTAAAAACATCCGCAATTATGTAGGATGCATCTGCTGATCTTTCAACTGTTTCAAAACTTCCATCAAAACCCAAAGAAACGTATCTCAATTCCACTTTTCCGTTTGGAAATCCCGAAGTTTCAAACCCTAGCTTATTCACAAGTGATTTAACTCGAGATGCATAGTTTTCTATTGGGGTATCAATAACTTTTCTTGCAATTGCGTTAACATTATTAACATAATCTGTATTCATCTCCCAAATTTGACTTACTTTATTATATTTTAATGTCTTGGTACTGTTTTGAGTCTGCCACTGGAAATTATTACTACCTAAATCAGCATAGCTATTTTTTTCAAAACCAAGCGTTTCAGCTGTTTTTAATGCTTCCTCAAAAGATAGTAATTTTTCTTTTGGTTGCTCAATTTTATATACATATGCTACATCAGGAAAACTTCCGTGAAAATTTTGCAATAGATATGATGCATTATTATCCGAATCAATCTTAAATGAAGTAATTTTAGGTACACCGACATTACCGAAAGCCTTATCTGCTGTCATATAAAATCTCTGTGCTTCCAAAACTGTTTCTGGGGTTGATTTTAAATATCCCGAACCAACGTCATAACCTAATATCAAAAGAATCATAATTAAAATCACAAATATGATTTTTCTAGCATTTGTTGCAGATTGATAAAGCGTTGACATGTGTAAATGACGAATAACTAATAAAGAATATCGAATAGAATTACAAACTCTTAAACCCCTAAACTCGAGAACTCCTGATCTCTAGTTTAGTATACAAGAAAAAATAAACAGTTGAAATGTTGTAAAGTTCCAATGTTGAAACGTTACATCCTTAGAACTTTTAAGCCTCTTGACGCTTGGATCTTGAATCGGCCTATTTACAATTTACTTGTTACTATTTACTCATTATTATAGAATTACTATTATGAATACGAATTACGACTATACAACACAAAGTTACAGCTATAATAATCCTGGATTCAATACATATACAACTCAACCTTCGCAAAACCAACCTTCAGCTAGAGCTAAAACTAGGCTTCCGATTATCATCCTTATTGTAACTGGATTAGTTTTGCTAGCTATACTTTTAGCCTTGCTTTTGAATAATACTGGCTCACAAAATAACAACAACACTTCTAATCAAAAAGTCGTACTTCAATGGTGGGGAGTATTTTTAGATGAAGATGTTGTTCAACCACTTATTGATGAATATCAAGCTCAGAATGATAATGTAACTATCGAGTACGCCAACCAGTGGATTGCTGAAGGTAATTTTGAAGACCAGGAAGAAGATTATCGTAGTAGATTAAATACTTTATTAAGATCTGGTGAATCTGAAAAAATTCCGGACATTTTTATGGTTCATAATACTTGGACAGGTGACTATGAAAAATACTCCAGACAAAGCACAACCTACAGTTACACAGACTTTAATAATGTATTTTATCCAGCAATAGTTGAAGATTTTGCAAAAAATCAAACTGTGTATGGTGTTCCTTTATGGATGGATACCTTATCAATTATCTATAATAAGGATCTTCTTGAAAATGAGGCAGTGACGGCACCTCCAAAAACATGGCCAGAATTTAAAGATTTAGCAGTAGATTTGACTACCAGATCTAACAATTCAATTACTCAAGCAGGATTTGCTGCAGGAACTACAAATAATGTTAGTTTCTCTACACAAATGTTATATTTACTATTTGCACAGAATGGTGTTCAATTTACTGATAGCTCCAACAAAGTCATTTTTGCAAATGATTCTGACTCTGTTGACGCATTAAATTTTTATAAAAGCTTTGCAACAAGTTCTGGAAGTTGGAATACGTCCTTAGAAAATGATGCCGCATCATTTTTAGATAAAAAAGCGGCAATGATTATTGGAACAAGTTGGCGATACAGAGACCTTCTTTATTTTAATGATACATACGATATTGGTATCGACATGGCAATAGCTCAAATTCCTCAACTTCAAGGACAAAGTGAATCTTTAATCAATTGGGCTGATTATTGGGGAAATATGGTTGCTTTATCTAGACCAACAGCAAATACCACAGAAGCCTGGAAATTTTTAAGATGGTTAACACAACCTGAACAATTAAAAAAACTTAGCGATAATGAAAAAAATAGCAATAAATACTTTGGAATTCTATATCCTAGAAAAGATATGGCAACAGAATTGCAAAGTGATCAATATTTAAAAACTTTTAATGAATCGCTACCTTTTGCAAAAACATGGTATCAGGTTAAGGGAATTGAAGTTAGAAACAGAATGAAAGAAGCCATCGATGGAGGAGCTTCTCAAGGAACACTAACTTCTGCTCAAGATGATGTTCAGCAATTAATAAATAGCAAAGGGAACCTGCCTTAAAAATTTTCCTCAGCCCAATTTGAAACCCCTCTCCCTCTGGGAGAGGGGAGGGTGAGGGTAAGACTAATGCGGTTAACTAGCTCCACTCGACTGCAAAATATGCAGTCTCAGGGTGAGGGAGTTAAGCCAGCAGCTTTGGGAACCCTAACGGCATCGACGTCACGACTTCATGATGCTATAATTGACCAGATAATATAAGTCCAATCAACGAATGAAAAAATTTATATATATATCGATAATATTTACCTTGCTTGTCAATCTGTTTTCTGTAAGTAAGGTCTTTTCATATACATTATCTGATGCAAACGATATATTTGTTGTAAATTCTCCAACACCAAATCAAATTGTTGTTGGAACTATCAATGTATCAATTAGAGCCTATGATGATGAACAAGGAGCTATTCCATTTACAGCACAACTTTACGATAGGGCAACCTGCGAAAATACATTTTACGGATCTATAACATCTCAATCCACATTAACTTCACATACTGCTAACGATAGTGTAATTACATGGAATACAAGATCAACTTCTACAAATCCAAATCTTGCTGATGGCCAATATTGTCTAAGAGTTTGTGTAAGTCTGGTCGACACAGGGACGCCTTATTCAGCATGTAGCTCAAGGGTTGTAGTTTTAGCTAACAATAATCGAGCACCAAATATAACTTCTACACCTCAAGGGACAACAATTTATGAAAATGGAACATGGTCTTATCAGGTTTTAGCTAATGACCCAGATAACAACCAACTGACCTACAGATTAAATGTAGCGCCAACGTTTTTAAATATAAACAATTCGACTGGATTAATTCAAACAAATACGAATCCAAGAACTTTAGCAAATGGTGTTAATAGAGCAGACTATCAAGTAATTTTATCAGTTGATGATGGATTGGGAGGCGTTGCAACTCAGCAATTTACTTTTTCAATTATTAGGCAAACAGTAGCTCCTCCTCCTTCAAACAATACAGGCAACAATGGCTCTAACCAAAATAATAATTCAGGGACATCAGACAATACTACTAATCAATCATCGACAATAGTTATAGAATTTCCACAAGAGAACTCAGTTTTAAAAGGTGAGAATAATTTAATAAAATGGCAAATCGATGACCCTGATGGAATTGAAGAGATTATTCTAAATTATTCTTCTGATGCCATAGCTTGGACAGAGCTAGGAAAATTTGATGATTCAACTTCGGAATTTAATTGGGATGTTTCAGAAATCAAAGATGGTGCTTATTATTTACAGTTCGTTGTAAAAGACAGTAAAAATTCTAGCATTTCAAAAAGATCTGATAGATTCAGTATTTTGAATAATTCTGATTCAGATAATGTTAGTAAGCCATTAATTGTTAACGTTAAGCCGGAGAAGGATACCAGCGTTTCTGGCGTTGATACAATTTCTGGAGATTTTGTTCCATCTGAAAACGCAACCATAAGACCTGAAACTTTCAAAATCGAAGTTGACGGAGAAAACTTTTTAGACAAGTGCGAAGTTAGCGAAACAGGTTTTTTGTGTAATCTTGGAGATAGTAGAATTTCTATAGCAGGCAAACATACTATAAAAGTAGAAATTGAAGACTCAACTAGCCAGAAAGCAATAGAAGAATGGGTATTTGATATTTTCGAACAGCCGAGTGGAGAAAACGGAGATAATACTGAAGATGAAAAGCTTATTCTTGCTGGAAGAGAAATTGCCAGAAGTACTTTGATTTTGCTTGTATTAATTTGCTGCCTAAGTGCCATATTGTTAACAATTCCTTGGATTGTATATAGTATGTGGAAAAAAGATGATCACGATGAATATTATAAAGAAGAGGGTGACACCATATCTACGAGTACAACAACAACATATGTTCCACCTGTAAGCGATTCCTCTAGTTCTGGTGGATTATACACAACTGTAACTCCAGGTGTTACAGCTAACTATTATGTTCCTGACTATACTAGTATGTACGAAGCAACACCTTCTACTAGTCCTAGCGCAGTAACTGCAACTCAACCTGTTTACCCCGAAGTAAATGTTAATACATACAACGTACCTGTACCTACTGTTCCTACAAGCACGCCAACTACAGCTGAACCTACAACTACATTTAAATACGATCCAGACGTACCACTAAATATTCCTAATCTACCGGCTACAAATAATACCAATCCACCTCAAAATGATTCAAGGTATTACGAACCAACGCCAACCAGTTAGTCATCAGAAATCAGTTTCAGAAGGATGTCCGAAGTCAGAAACCAGAGGGTAGATGACTAATTACTCAAGAGCTCTTTTGCTCTCTACCTCTTCACCTCTAGTGCTGCTTCTAATCCGCAGGATTCAACCTGCTTCCATTCGTTCGAAGAAGATCTGTTTCAGTAAAAATATAAACCGTACAATTTTGAAAATCACTGTTTAAATCTGGGTCATATAAACCACCTAAAACTTTATCTCCAACACTTTTTCCAGCCAGATTTCTGCAAGATCCATTTTCAACAAGAACTTCCACGATAGTTTTAGCAAGCTTTGATTTGTTTTCATATAGGTTTGAAGCTATATTATAAGCAAGTGCCATTTGCAGTAAAAGAAAAATAAAAAAAGTTAGAACTACATATTTAACATACTTTCTATTTTTATAAGCTCTTAATGCAACTTCGCTAGCACCTCCCATAACGCTTGCAATCCCCCCTCTAATTGACTTTGTCAGTGCCTGAATAGCAAATTTTCTTGCATTATTAGTAAGTATATTTGTTCTTTGTGCTTCTGCATTAGCTTCAACTTGAGCTTGTCTTCTTTGCTGCTCTGAAGCTAATCTTAAGCCTGATTCCTGTGTGCTTTCCATCTTTCTTCCCATAACTGGTTCGGATGGCTTAGGCTTTCGCCCAAAAGGTAAACTTTTAGGTTGTGAAGCTTCGTTAGCTGGATTCATAAATGTTTTTCCTCTCCCTTTGGGAGAGGGTAGGGTGAGGGGTATCACCCAGGTATGTTTAAAAATTATACCGATTACCGATTACCGATTACCGATTACCGATTACCGATTAATACATTCTATTATTTGTGCGCTTATCTTACAAGCAAGTCTCCATTGAAGGCATTATTAAGTTATAATATTTTGTAGTTAAAACAATTAAAAATGAGTAATTTTGAAAACAAAAATTTAGCTGAGTTGTCAAAACAAGACACTTCAATTGACCGACTACGTGAAATAATTAATGATTCAACAATACAAACCAGGGAACAAATTGCAGGTTATTTAACGTTATTAGGTTTAAAAATTGAAAATAATCCCAGTAGTTTGGAGATTCAAAAACGTGCTTCTCAAAGAGAAACATTAATAGCAGAGTTAAGACAAGCTGGATACCCAGCTTCTTTAAATAATCTTCCGATTAGTAAATTAGAAAAGTTAAAAAAAATTCCTAATGGCTCTGAAGTTATTAAAAATGAAGATCTGTTAACTATGCAACTTGAGAAACAGCAGACAACAATAAACACTTCTGTGGAAGAAATAAGAGGTGAAGAAGGTCCATTGAAGCAAGTACGCAACCCAAGACTTCGAAATGCCTACGAAAAGCTTATCCATACAGGAATAAAACTTGATAAAAGATTAAATCCTCCTCAGAATATAGCTTTTAATCCATTCGCCAGAAGAAATGTCGCTCCACAAGCGCCTGGTCAGGTTCAGCTTAATTGGTTAGAAAGAAGAAACCAAGAATCTCAAGTAAGAAAAGTTCAAAGAACTAAATATAGAATTGATCCATTAGATAGAGGCTTTCTTGCTAGAATACAAATAGAAAAAGCACAAAAGCTTGAGCAAAGGATGATGGGGCTGGAACAAAGAGCTACTGCTGCAAAAATAAAACAAAGAATCCCAGAATTGGTTTTGCAAAGGAATCTAAATAAAAGAGTTGTTGATCGATATGAGAAAAAAATTGCAATTGCAGAAAGAGTAGTCGCAATGAGAGGGGATCCCAGAAAAATCGATCTAGTTAGTTTCAACATTGCTTATAGGAATGCCAATCCAAGGCCATTACCATTCCGAATTATAGATAAAATGGCAAATGCTAGAGATATGATTTTATATTCTAAAAAAACACCAATATCGGAATTAAGCATAAAGAAACCATTCAGACGCCCCTTTTTTGGTGAAAATGGTATAAAAGCAATATTAAGAACTCCATCTGCAGCTCCTAAAGCAGCAAAAGCTTTATTTCAAACCATCAAACAGCTTTCAAATGACCTACAAGGAAAGGGTGGTGGTGATAAAAAATAATTTACAGACAGAAGCTAGTTTGATCCTCTTGTTACATCTACTATAAACCTTAGATTGTTTGCTGTAGTAACTCCCATTGCTCTAAAATAGAATTTATCTGGATTAAAGACACCTCTTAATCCACCCAAAGTATTTATTGCTAAATCGAAGAAATTTTCAGGATCTGTAACTACAAAGTCAAGTTTTACTTTAAATTCTTTACCATCAGTAACATCAAAAGGAGGTCCTGCTGCTGCTCTCAAATAAGCACCCATAGGTGCAGTTTCAAACACATCTACACCTGCAGTAATAGTCCCTATTGGTGACCCTGGTGCTTCAAGCCCGCCAGCAACTGGTACAGTGCTAAGTATGTCAATTTGAGATATTTTATTTGGAAGAACGAAATTCTCAGCGGTGAATGTTAATGTAAATTTATTTGAAATTACTAAAGGAACAGGAGGTACACCTGGCGCTCTACCTGCATTTAACCGTCTTGCTTCACCTCTCATAGCAATTAATTCTTTCTGAGTTATGTTAAATGCACCTCCTTTCATTTCTTCTACAACCAACATAATTGCAACCTTTAAAGTTCCAGGTTTTGTAGGATCAATTTTACCTAAATAATCCGAACCAGCAAACTTACTTGCACCACCTAAAGCTACATTTGCAGCTTTACCTACAAATCTGCCTGGTCCCTGAGATGTAGCTAGATTCCCTGCAGATTGCCTTAGTCCCGCAATTCCCCTTCTAGTTTTTCCTCTTATCGATGCTCCAGATCCAGGCTCTCTACCTCTAATCCTATCATAGTTATCCGCCAAATTCCCAGGTGCCTTTGCAAACGCTCTTCCAACTCCAACACTCTGTCTCCAAGATGTCATTGTATCATTTAAAATTGGCATTAAAGCAGATTTGTCTGTACCAAGCTTTGCATCAATGCCTCTTAAAGTTTTAGGTATATTTAAGTAAACACCAATTCCTGCAATACTTAACATTATTGTTAGAATCTGATTTGATGCTGTTGATCCTGCCAGTAAGCCCTGTAAACCTAATCCAGGAGGAACATAGCCGCTTGACGATGCCTCAGGTATTGTATTCAAAAACGAATCACTTGTTAAAACTATTGACAGTAAAGTCATCGTATACGCAACTATAAAAAACATTGTTGCAGACCAAAGTTGCTTCAAAAAAGTCATTATATTCTTTGTTCCAGTTCCAGGTATTGCTATTGTCGCAAATATAAATGGTGAAAAAATCGGGTTTAGTAAGAAAGTAATATACTTCTTAACCAATAGTACAAAAATTCTAAGCCCAGTCAAAAAAATCACTAATGAAATTACTGCATTTATTAGCTCCGCAATCCACGTATCTAAATTTTGATCTCCCGCAGCGAATAAATCCAATATATCAGAGACCAGTTGAATCAAGGCAGGTGGGTCATCTCCTTCATCGGGTAAAATTGCAGTCAGCTCATCTACAACATTAACTGTACTAAATATACCATACCAGGAAACCCTTGGATCATCGGCATATAAGCCTCGATCATTAATTTGTTTATCACCAAAAATAGGAATATTTATTTCACTTCTTTCTTCTGGAGTTGCAGGATCACCATCCCTGTCATTTCTAAGTTCATAGACTGTTCGGGCAGGAGAGCCTGGTCCCATAATAAATTCATGAGCAACATTGGTGCCTAAAGTTACACCATCAATAAATAAGCCAGTAATTGCATAACTTAAGGGAACCAAAATCATAGCAATAGCAATATTAGGGATTGCACTTTGAAGTGTAACTGATGCAGCTCCTCCAAGTCTAGTTCTAAACATTATTGCAAAAGCAATTGCAATTATTAAAATAACTAAAAATCCATAAGTTACATTAACGCTCCATCCCCAGAAACTTTGCACTGGTCTTTGCAAGCTAAATCCTGTACCTGGATAATAATATCCTGGTTCCTGAGCACTAACTTTTCCTGGGTTAGAAAGAGCGTAGACTTGCTGTTCGATATAATTAGTTCCACTGGCAGGTCTTTCATTTAAAACAACAGCATTAGCAACAGAAACATAATCGTTAAGTCCAGGTTTATAAATATCTCTAAACTTTTGCTCCAATTGTTCTGCAGTAGCACCATTTTCTTGTGCTTGTTTTAAGCAAATATAATCAGTTGCATCTGCCCCGGAAGTTATTTGTTGAATTGCATCCACCAAACCACCTACAAAGCCTTCTAATGGCCTAACCGAACAATTATCTTTAGCTTGATAATATTCTGGATCCCCGAAGCTTAATAAATTAAACCTTGAGGGACTAGCTTGTATTACCTGAGCATTTACTTTTACTGCAAAAATAGAAACTACAAAAAACATTGCAGGTAGTACCCAGAAGTGGGTGCGGGAGAAATGTAATACTTTTTCGAATAGATTTTTTTTGTTTGATTTAAGCATTAGCAAAAACACATTTTAAATTGAAAATTTTTGAAATTGTTCTTTGGGAATTATCCACTTTCAGTATACATAAATCAAAAGGGCAGCGAAAGATCAATTAAAAATTTTCAGCTCAAAAGAATTTTCAAAGTGCTATTTAGATTTATGGTAAAATTCACTCGCCCCGCACAAATACATTTTCCATTAATAATTAGCACCTATGCTCCAATACAACCTTAGAGATAGAACGCTTCTTTTTAGTAAAAAACTATTAAAAGAAATTCGTAATATAGAAGACGACGATTCAGTTAGGATAATAAAGCGCCAGTTAATTCGTTCAGGAACATCAATCGGAGCTAACTATATGGAAGCTAATAACGCAATTTCAAAACAAGATTTTTTCTATAAAATAATAATTTGTAAAAAAGAATCGCAAGAAACAACTTACTGGTTAGAACTGTTACTAGATATCTTTAATAATGAAGCTTTATCTGAGCTAAAAAAAGAAGCTCATGAATTAACTTTAATATTCAACAAAATAGCCAGTAAACGCCCCAAGAAAGTAGTTAATTGAAAATTTTTAAATTGTTCTTGAAAATTGTCATTGTAAATTTTTTAAATTGTTACCTGAAAATTGTCATTGTAAATTCTTTAAATTGTCACTTGAAAATTGTTACTTTTAGTAACTTAATTTCAGTAACCTCTTCGTCGCTTTTTGTGCCAACAACATTATCAAAGTTCCAATCAAAGTTGCAATTGCTATATGCAAATAAATATAAATTGGCACCCTTACAATTGCGTAGTAATCATTAAAAGGAAAGAACATTGCTGCTGGAATCCCTGGTAAAAAAAGTAGCAACCCCAATCTTCTTGTCTTAGGATTTTTTGTAGCACTTCTTATAAAGTAATTTAATATTGAAGCAAATGTAATAAGCGCTACAAAAAATCCTACCCAAATTAGTTTGTTTGAATAGTTAGTGACTGGAGCTAATGTTTGATAAATACCTGTGGCCATTGATAAAAAGAATACCACTCCAATAACTTTGATACTTTTAATTTTCTTTGCTTCCCACATCAAGTAATAAGTATAAATAAGACTAAAAGATAATAAAGCCATTATCAATGTTGTGTTAGTCTGAACTTTGTTATATTTTTCCAATTCAGTTACAGCATAAACATAGATCGAAAGTATTCCAAAAAGAATTCCAGGTGGGATTGAAGATGTAAGAATTTCCTTTACGAATGGAATTTTGTTCTGAACATTCTGCCTGGTCACAGAAAGAGCGTAGCTTGGCAAGCTATTTCCTACAAAACTAAAAACTAGGGTAGAGGATGGGAAAATCATCAAAGGTTTTTTGAAAATTATTGTAAATGCTCCGCCTAAAATTATTGTAAATATTGCTTTGGCAAAATAAATCTTTGTTGCAATTTTGAGATTAAAGATAATATTATTACCTTCAAAAAATATGTCAGGAATTTTTTTATAATCATTTCCTAAAAGCACAATATCCGCAATATCTCTGGTAATTTTTGATCCAGTCTCCATAGAAATTCCAACATCGGAAAGCTTCATTGCCAAAACATCATTCACACCATCTCCAATCATTGCTACTTTGTAACCTTGCCTTTGCAAGGACCTGATAATGTCTAATTTGTCTTCAGGTTTTGCACGCGTAAATACTGTTTTTTCTAAAGCAAGCTCTGGAGTTGAAATATTCGATTGGCTAATATCAACAATATTTTCTACTGGAATTCCAATTTTTTGAGCAATTTTTGAAACTGATTTTAAGTTATCGCCGGAAATTATTTTTATAGCTATATCTTGCTCTTTTAATTTATCAATAACCGATTTAATTCCGGGATTTAAAGTTTCTTCTATACTGAAAACTACAATGCTATTACTTTCAAAGTGCTTATCCAGCTTAGGTTTTTTATTGTGTTCAGTGTATAAGCCTAAAAGAGTTCTAAAACCTTTATCTTCTTGCTCTTCTATATACGATTGAACCTTAAGCCTTAATTCTTTTTTTACGTGAGGAATTAAAACGCTAGGAGCCCCAAATGTAACTCTAATATATCTTTTACCTACTTCTCCTTGAATTAAACTATATTTAAGTTTTGAAGTAAAAGGAACTTGCTCAAAGTCATTTACTTGCAAAGCTTTAAAGGAATCAAAAGTATGAGTTATAACATCCTGTGTTTTATTTTTACCCAGAATTTTATCTACAACAGAAGTATAAAAATTCCCTATCTTTTCTTCTGTCAAATTCCAGTATCGTGAAGAGTTCAACTTCATATCATTTGTTGTTATTGTCCCTGTTTTGTCCATACACACTACATTTATAGTAGCAAGATCATCAATTGCACCTCCTTTTTGAATTAAAATTCCTTTGGCAGAAAGTTTTGTAACAGAAATAGTAAAAGATAGTGTATATAAGAAAATCAGTGTTTGAGGAATGATTAATGCCATTATTGTAGTTAAAGCAAGTAACCTGTCTTCAACTGAAAAGCCATAATCTTTTGTTACCAAAAAATTCGAAAAACCTATTGCTAAAGCAGATATTATAAAAAAGATGGTAAAACTATCTCCAGCTTTTTGAATACTACTTCTTCCTCTGGCATATCTTGTAGCTTCAGCTCCAAGCCTATTAAGGTAGTTATCTTTACCTACGCTTTCCACAACATAAATGCATTCACCTGTAACTATAAAGCTACCCGATAAAACTTCTTCATCTTTTATTTTTCTAATATAGTTAGATTCACCTGTTAACATTGATTCATCTAACTGAAGGTAGTTCTCAGCAATTACTTTTCCATCAGCAAGAATACCTTCGCCTTCTTTTGCTTTAACAAAATCACCCTTAACAATATCAGAAACAGGGATTGTTTGTTCAATACCGTCTCTAATTACCACAGCTGTATTTTGAAATTCTTGCTTTAATAAATCCAATCTTCTCTTTATTCGGATCTCATCCATTGCTGTTAAAACTGAATTTACAACAGCAAAAACTCCAAATACAAGTGTTTCCCTCCATTGTTCAAAATATGCAAGAGCTATAATCAATGGAACTAAAACTGTGTTTATTATATTGAAAGTATTTCTTCGAATTATAATCGCAAGGCTAGGCGAATATGAATCTATATTAGAGTTTGCAAGTCCTAACGCTCTTCTTTTATTTACTTCTTTTGTTGTAAGGCCCTTGATAGATTCAAGATTCATACAAGGAATACCTCACCCCATCCTCGCAAAGCTCGGATTTCCCTCTCCTGAAGGAGAGGGTGATGATTCCGATTTATCGGAAGAATCGGGTGAGGTGACTAAATTTAAAATTTTATACCAATTGCTAACCCAAAATAGATTTGCCCTAACATTATCAACTAAACAAAAAATTTCCTCAAGTCGAAAAAGCACATTGTGCTTTTGAGTGGAGCTTTGCGGAGCTCTTTTTTCATCTACGCTCAAATGAATTCTATGTGATTTCATTCCACACCACATCTTCCTCTCCCAAATTCTTGTTAGTAAATCTTGCCAGTACAAACAAATAATCTGAAAGCCTGTTTAGATAAGACAAAAGATTTTCAGAAGCCTCATCTGTAAAATTAATCGTATCAAAATACCTAACCATTTGTCTTTCAGTTCTTCTGCAAATTGTTCTAGATAAATGAATATGAGCTGCAACTTCAGAACCCCCTGGAAGTATAAAATTTTTTAAAGGCTTTAATAATTTTTCCATTGCATCAATTTCTTTCTCTAATTTTTCTGTTTCTTTTTTAAAATTGACTTCTGATTTTCCACCAGCAATTATTGCTCCTAAAGAAAATAGTGAATTTTGTAACTTAAATAATTTTTGGTTAAGTTTTACAAAAGTTCTATCATTTTTTGTCTTTGATGCTATCAAACCAATGCTTGCATTTAGTTCATCTAAATTACCTACGAGTTCAATTCTTTCAGAAGATTTTGAGATTCTGCCTCCGATATAACCTGTTTCCCCTTTATCACCAGTTTTTGTGTAGATTTTCATAGTAAAGGATTAATAGTTATGATTTATTTTAGCATTAACTTTAGCTGATAGCTGATAGCTGATAGCTGATAGCTGATAGCTGATAGCT
>CAZSKK010000004.1:0-28118 GCA_964607415.1 uncultured Candidatus Saccharibacteria bacterium
ACTCAAATTCACCACTTTTCCTTGAAATGTTAGTGTGTTTGAAGCTGCTTTTACTTTCTGTGTAGAATTTAATGAAAACAAGAACACAAAAGAGATAGCAAATGAAGCAGCTATCAACGCTGGTTTAAGTTTTCGGGCAGTAATTGTAAATTTCACCAACAAAATCTCTAAACACTAAATCTGGAGGGTGCAACCTCCCCATATAATAAATTAAAGTATTTACCTCTTAAAGTCAAGAAAGCTGTCGCGCACTGGAAACTTCTGTAACCACCCAATACCTAATGACTACTGTAAAAGAATCGCAAATAGTGAATTAGGTATAACCAATTCAAACAAAATGATGTCCGGTGACAGTCAGAACAATTTATTTCACCATTTTCTAAAATTTACTTCTAATCAAAATCAGTAATCTAAATAAATACCTCAGATTTTAAAAGGCCCTTTAATCTTTAATTTTCAATATTTATTTAATATCCTCTTACTGCTGCCCTTGACAATGGTCAAAAAAAATGTTTAGCTATAATTAGAAATTTTGTTTGTGCAACTATACTTAAGATTAAAAGCCCTCGAAAAGCTTGAGCCTATAAAGCTCAATTGAATCTTAAGAGTATTTTGTTCTAAGCACTTTTTATACTATTTTTTAAAAATTTAACCTTATGTTAGGCAAGAATTTTTCTGCCAATATAAGACTCTTTTCAGCTTTTTCAATTGCGTTAAGTGGACTTGCCTTTGTTGCAAGTTTTACTGCAAAAGTTGAGGCGGCAGAAGTTAGATCTTATATTGACTTAACCGCACAGCCCGCGACTAATCCAGCAACAATATCATCACAGCCTGAAGTTAATGCTTCTACAGCGGATGAGTTTTATATTTCATATATAGCATCAGCAACAGAATTTGCAAATACTGATATTGTAAGTATTACTGTACCTACTTCTTTTACTGCCTTAGCACTTTGCGGAACATCAACTACAGATGCTGACGGTTCTGGTGGTGCGGATGGAGCTTTAACCTTGAATGGTAATATATTTACATATACTTTTACTGCTGCAACAACTACTGCAACTACAACTGGAGTTGAATTTTGTTTTGCAGCCACAACTCCTGCTGCCAATGGCAATTATTCCATTTCGATAAGCAGCAATAATGATAATGATAATTCTGCTGCATTAATTTATGTTGGAACTACTGCAGCTGCTGATACAAACGATGTTACCGTAACTGCTACTGTTCCTGTTGTTCTTTCTTTAACTATTAGAAATGCATCAACTACTGCTAATACCAACTCTTGTGCTTTAGGGGTATTAAACCCAGCTTCTGTTAATACTTGTGCATACAGAATTGCTGCTGGTACCAATGGAAGTGCTGGTATGAGTGTACAAGCTGTAGCAGATGCCCTACTTAATTCAGGTGGTAATGACATCAATAACGTAGCTGATGGTACTGTAACTGCAGGATCTGAAGAACATGGTGTAACTTTAACTGCTGGAACTGGCTGGACTCTTGTAGCACCATTTGATACTGGTGACGACCCAATCACTACCACTCAGCAGGAATTTCAAGATCGTAACACTGCCGTGGATGATTCAAATACGGCAACATGGACTACTGTAACTCATAGAGCATCAATCTCTACTGCTACAGCGACTGGTAGTTATGATATGGTTGCAACGTATAGAGCTTATTATTTACCATAATTTGATTTTTAATAAAGTTTTAAAAATTGTTATTAACCTTAATTTTTATTTAATTCTTATGAAAAAGCGAATAGCAAATGAACTTAAAACCCTAATAGCCTTTGCAATCGCACTAAGTGGTTTCGTTGCCCTAGTAAGCATTGAAACTTCAAAAGTAGATGCTGCAGAAGTTAGGTCCTACATAGATCTAACTGGCGATTCAGCACCAGGCGTTGCGCCAGCAACAGTAACTACTCAGCCTGAAATTAATGCTTCAACAGCCGACGAATTCTTTATTTCATATCAGGCTAGTGCAACTCAGTTTGCTGCTGCAAATACTATTACTATCCAGATTCCAACTGCATTTACGTCTCCTGCGCTTTGTGCAGCATCAACTACAGATGCAGACTTAGACAGTACGCCTGATGGAGCTGTAACTTTAAACGGAAATACATTTACGTACACATTTACAGCTGCGACAACTACTGCTGTAACAAACGGAGTTGAATTTTGTTTTGCAGCTACAACTCCTGCTGCCAATGGCAATTATTCTGTTTCTATAAGCGATACCAATGACAACGATAATTCTGCTGCATTAATTTATGTTGGAACTACCGCAGCTGCTGACACTAATGATGTTACTATCACTGCTACCGTTCCTGTTGTTCTTTCTTTAACTATTAGAAATGCATCAACTACTGCTAATACCAACTCTTGTGCTTTAGGGGTATTAAACCCAGCTTCTGTTAATACTTGTGCATACAGAATTGCTGCTGGTACCAATGGAAGTGCTGGTATGAGTGTACAAGCTGTAGCAGATGCCCTACTTAATTCAGGTGGTAATGACATCAATAACGTAGCTGATGGTACTGTAACTGCAGGATCTGAAGAACATGGTGTAACTTTAACTGCTGGAACTGGTTGGACCTTAACAGCACCATTTAATGCAGGTGATGACCCTATTACAACCACTCAACAGGAAATTCAGGATAGAGCAACAATTGTGGATGATTCAAATACAGCTAACTGGACTACTGTAACTCATAGAGCATCAATCACATCAGCTACCCCAACCGGTAGTTATGATCAGATTGTAACTTATAGAGCTTACTACACACCTTAATGGTAAGACGTTAAAAGTAGTAAGGCGTTTTATGAAATAATATAGTTAGTAATTTATAGTCATTAATAGCAATACATTAATGACAATTTAGTTGTTTTACAATAAATTGTTACCAAATACAACATAATTACTCCTTTATTATAGATTCCTGAATCTAAAATCTTTAATTGCAAATTCATAATCTTTTTTTTCTGCTGCTATTGACAACTATCAGAAGAAGTGATTATCTATAATTAGTATTTTTAACTGTTAACTTATGTTTTTCAAGTATTTAAACAAATCACTAAAATTTATTGTTGCATTAATATTGTGTTTAAGTGGAATTTTTAGTCTGGCAACGATTAAAGAGAATAAAGTTGAAGCTGCACAAGTACGATCATATATAGACCTAACTTTACAGGCAGCGACAAATCCTGCAACAATATCAGCCCAGCCCGAAGTTAATGCTTCAACCGCAGATGAATTTTATATATCATATCTTGCATCAGCTAGTGAATTTGCAATAGGCAATACTGTTACAATAACAGTTCCTACAGCATTTACAGGTCTGGCTCTTTGTGCTGTTTCAACAACAAACGCTGATGGAACTGGCGGAGCCGACGGGGCATTAACTCTAAGCGGGAATACTTTTACATACACATTTTCAGCTGTAACTACAACTGCAGTTGCTACTGGAGTTGAATTTTGCTTTGCAGGCACAACCCCAGCAGCCAATGGTAATTACTCTGTTTCTATTAGTGATACAAATGATTCAGATACATCGGCTGCCTTAATTTATGTTGGAACTACTGCAGCTGCTGATACAAACGATGTTACCGTAACTGCTACTGTACCAGTTGTTCTTTCTTTAACAATAAGAAATCCTAGTACAACAGCCAACACTAACTCTTGTGCTTTGGGTGTTTTGAACCCTGCTTCTATAAATACTTGTGCATACAGAATTGCTGCTGGTACTAATGGAAGTGCAGGCATGAGTGTTCAAGCTGTTTCTGATGGTGTCTTAGATTCTGGAGCTAATACAATTAATGATGTTGCTGATGGAACTGTAACTGCGGGATCTGAAGAACACGGTGTAACATTAACCGCAGGAACTGGTTGGACTCTTACATCGCCATTCAACTCAGGTGATGACCCAATTACAACTACTCAACAAGAAATTCAAGATAGAACCTCTGTTGTAGATGATTCGAATACTGCTACTTGGACTACAGTAACACATCGAGCTTCGATTACATCGGCGACTGCAACAGGCGCATATGATGAAATTATTACGTATAGAGCTTACTATACTCCTTAAGAAATTTTATAATATACATTTTTTATTATGTTTTTAAATTATATCCAAAAACCCGCACGGACTGTTTTAGCTATATTAGTAGCTATTAGTGCTATAACTGTTGTTATTGGTTTTCAGTGGAAGAATGAGGTAGAAGCTGCTGAAGTTAGGTCATACATTGATTTGACTGCTGATTCAGCACCTAATGTTGCACCAGCAACAGTCACCACACAACCAGAGGTTGCTACTTCTACTGCTACAAACTTTTACATTTCATATGCTGCAAGCACCACTCAATTTGCTGCAGCAAATACAATAACTATAACTTTGCCAGCAGCTTTTACTTCACCAGCAACTTGTGCATCATCTACAACTGACGCAGATTTAGATACTACTACAGATGGTGCTGTAACAGTAAACGGCAATACATTTACATATACTTTTACAGCAGCTACAACTACTGCAATAGCCAGTGGTGTTGAAATTTGTGTTAGAGCTACTACACCAGCTTCCAATGGAAACTACTCTGTTTCTATTAGTGATACGAATGACTCGGATAATTCCGCTGCATTGATTTATGTCGGAACTATTGCTGCAAGTGATACAAATGATGTTACAGTGACTGCTACTGTTCCAGTAGTACTATCTTTATCAATTAGGAATCCTAGTACTACTGCAAATACAAACTCATGTGCTTTAGGAGTTTTAAATCCTGCATCTGTTAATACTTGCGCATATAGAATTGCCGCTGGTACTAATGGAAGTGCAGGTATGAGCGTGCACGTAGTTGCAGATAACTTATTAAACTCCGGTGCAAATGATATAAATAATGTAGCTGATGGAACTGTAACTGCTGGTTCAGAGGAACATGGTGTAACTTTAACCGCTGGCACTGGGTGGACGTTAATTGCTCCATTTAATGCTGGAGATGATCCTGTTACTACTACCCAACAAGAATTTCAAGAAAGAGCTACTGTTGTTGATGATTCCAACACTGCAAACTG
Organism: uncultured Candidatus Saccharibacteria bacterium; assembly: GCA_964607415.1. Lineage (GTDB taxonomy): Bacteria > Patescibacteriota > Dojkabacteria > J137 > J137 > CAZSKK01. The sequence continues at coordinate 5,077 of CAZSKK010000004.1, forward strand.
GACTACAGTAACTCACAGAGCATCGATTACTTCATCAACAGTAGTAGGAAGTTACGATCAGGTCGTTACTTATAGAGCCTACTATATCCCATAAGTTTATGCATAGGGCGCTTGAAGTAAGAGATAGTAATAAAACATTTTAAGTTACAGTGCAAATTGTAACTTGTTTAAACTGATAATTTTCATAATTCTAGAATCAATCTAACCTGTAAACTTCTCTTTATTCATTAACTGTTTTATATTAAAATACAGGTACTTTAAATAATTTATTACTTTGTTCACATGATCAATAAAAGCCTTGTAAGAATTTCAAGCATTCTAACAGCTGCATTCGTTTTAATAAGTATTTTTGCTTTTAGTGTAAAAGCTATTATTGTTTCACCACCTATTTTAGATGTGAATCTAAAAAGGGGGGACTTTATAGAAGGTAAATTTTCTGTTTTCTTCAAGGAGGAAGATCCTGAAACCTTTTATCTATATATAAAACAAAGCAAGTATGAAGGTGAAAAACCAACGCTAGATCTTGTTGATCCAGACCCAGAGGAAAATACCCTTGCAAACTGGATAACATTAGATAAGACTCAAATTTTTAAACCAGCTACAATCGGCGTTACAAATGGCGATAATGTTGTTGATGTAGGTTATCAAATTCAAGTTCCTGTAGATGCACCAGCAGGTAGCCATTATGCGGGAATTTTAGTTACTCAAGCTCCACCCGATGTTGATGGAAGTGGTGCTCAAATTGCAATTGGTGGCGAAGTTGTTTATCAGCTTTTAATCAACATAGATGAAGAAAAAATAAACGATACTTCACTTACTTTTTTTAGAACAAAGAATAATCAAAAACTTTTTGCCCATCTACCTGTAAGATTTGAAACAGGTTTTGAAAATAAAGGAAATGTCCACGTAATTCCTGCTGCAAATATCGAGATTTTTAAAAATGGTAAGAAAATTGATAACATAGAGTTAAATCCCGGATTAAACAGAGTTTTCCCAGGGAAAAGTAAAATGTACGAAAATATTTGGAGTGAAGAAAATATTGAAGAGTTAAGAGATTCTTTAGAGATCAAAAAACAAGAAGATAGCCTTCCAAAAACTTTCTTTGAACACGTTATTTATGAAATTAAAAATTTCAGGATAGGTCAATTCAAAGCAGAGATCCAGGGTTTTGCTGGAACTAACCCACCGTACAAAGATAGTGTAACTTTCTGGGTTTTGCCGTATCATTTAATTATAGTGATCGCAGTTCCAATCTTAATCTTAATTCTTCTGCTTTTAATAAAAAGATCACTAAAGAAAAGAAGCAGAAAAGCTAAATAATTGTATATGCGAATTAAAGTTTTGGCGTTAATTACAATATTGCTACTGTTGAGTGTGAGCTTTAGTGTAAGAGCACAAGAGTTATCCTCCACAAACTATAAAATTCTGGATTCTACGATTGATAGTGGTGGAGGTGCAAGTGATTCTACCAACTATAGTATTCTGCAGTCTTTTGGAAATCCTACAGCAGATGCCAGACTAACCAGTGGTTCTTACGCTTTGGGGTCTGGCTTTCCAAGCGGAATTCAAGCAAATGTACCACTAGTAAGGTGTGCCGAAGCTACAACAACTTCTTCCACCCCATCCCTTTGTCTTTACTTTCCTAATGCAAACGGAGCCCAAGGAGAGTGTGGAACACCTGGTTGTTACAACAGAATCAAGGTAGAAATAGATCATCAAAATAATCCAATTGATACTTTATACCTAATCTCATTGACGGATACAACTACTAGTACAGCTTATTACGTTCAAAGCACGCATACTGTAGCCACAAATTACGATATTAATGATTATATGACAATTTGTGGCCATGAAGGCCGTGATCCCAGAGCTGGAAGTGGATGCGTTACTAATGGTGATCCATTTTGGGACGCAACTTTACAAAGATATAACGTTTATGGTCTAACTCCTGGCAGACAATATAGTGTAAGCGTAAGGGCTCTTAGTGGCGATTTTACTGAAACTCAATACAGTCCTAGTGTAAATGTAACCCTTGAATATCCTACACTTAGTCTTGATATTGATTCCGGTACATTAATTTCATCAAATAACGCGGGACCACATGTAATAAGTTTGGGAGCACTTGTTCCAAATACGGTTGTGACAGCAACGAATAGAATCTGGTTAGATCTAGGAACTAATATTTTATCGGGTCTTAGTACTTATGTTAGAGATACCAATAGTGGGCTTGTAAATGGTGGTTCATCTGTTCCATCTCAAACTGAAGATTTAAATGTTGATTCTGGAGCTGATGGTGGTTATGGTCTTAAAAATATTAATAGTACAGAAACTTCACTTGGACCTTTACAAGACGGAGCTACTTACATAACTGCAAACTCAACTTCTGTTGGAGCGATTTCTACATCTAGTACTTTAATTTACTTTACAGATGATACCAGTGGGAACCAAGGGCAAATTAATGCCGGAAGAGGTGGAATTGAAGTTAAAGCCCGGTCAGTTGTAGGAGATAGTTCAGGAACTTACTCTGATATTATAACTTTTACAATGCTTGCTAATCCTTAATGAATAGATATTTTAGAATTATAATTACATTTTTGTTTGTTGTAGCTTTTCTAACAAGTAAAGTTACAGCTCAAAGTTTAGAATCAGATGCAGTAACTGTTCGACCTGCAATAATAAACGCTCTACCAAACCAATCTTATGACCTAACCATAAAAAACAACTCTGATGAGCTAAAGTTATATAAGGCAATCCCTTCTGCGTTTTCAGTTGTGCCAAATGAAAGAAGAGTAATACCTGTGTACGAAACAGGCATAAATTTTTCAGACTATTTAGTAATTGAGCCCACCGAATTTGAACTAAACCCTAAGCAGACAAAAGTCATAAAGGCGCAGTTTATAAAAAGTGAACCTAATTACATTTTAGGAGTTACATTTGCTGAGTCCACAATTTCAAGTAAAGAAATTGGAACAACCATGCAACTTGCAAGCCTATTCTTAGATAGAAGTATTACGGATGAAGATTTACTAAAAATAAAAAGTGATTTAGAAGTTAAGCCAAAATTTTCATTAGGCTCAATTAGTCTTGGCAAAAACTACAATATATCTTCTAAAGTTGTAAATGAATCTAAGCTATTCCTTGAAGGAGGGGGTGAAGTTCGAGTTTTGTCAGAAAACTCTAGGTTGGAATCTTTGTCATTAACTCAAAATTTTCCGCCAAATATTTATCCAACTGAAACCATTTTTTTAGAAACAAAGTTTGAAGACAGAAGAAATATTCTTGATCGAATTGGATTGATAAAATTTGAGCAAAAGATATTTGTAAATGATAAAGAAATAGTTGTTCAAAAACAAGTTTTAAGCTTACCTTTTGAACTGATCGCATTATTTATAATTCTGATTCTAATAGTTATTTTGATTTTTACTATTTACAAAAATATTAACTCCCAGAAAGTGCTAAAACCAAGAGTAAGACATTTAAAAAGGAATGTACCTAGAAGAAAGACTACAATAGATTTAGGTAAGCAATTTCAAAACCCTAGTTAAATGGTGATGATAAGTTATCTCCTTCTGACTTAATTTGATCGTACTGAACTGGGTCTACGTAAGCATTAATCTTATTCCTTCCTTTTCTAATATTAACCAATGCCATTTGTTTATTTTTAGTTAGTTTATATTGATTACGCTTACCAGGGAATTGATAACCTCTACTTGAAACTGTTAGCGCATATTCCCCTGGTTCAGTATAAAAATCAAAATAACCGTTATAGTTACTAACTTGTGCATCAACCATTTTGCCTGTTTTAGAGTCAAAAATTTTTATCTTTGCATAAGGAACCCTCAAATTATTTTCGGAGTTAATTACTGAAGAGATACTTTTTCTTTTTTTAAAAGTAAGCCAAAGCAAAGCAATTATAATTAGCAAATAAATCAAAAAAATTAAGATATTAATAAAGCTTGTAGAAAAAATCAAAGCAAATATTGAAAAAGCAAAGCCAATAATAAACATGTATGATGATATTTTTTCAAAAACCGAGTAGATTGCAAGCTTGACAGAATCACTTTTGCTAACTGCTGGTCTTGTACTATTTAACGGCACTAGTTCCACATCATAAACAAAGCTTTCCTGACCTTCTTTTATTGTTATATCTTTTTTAAATTTTCTATATCCACTCTGTCTAATTTCCAACCTATAATCTCCCGCTGTAATCACAAAACCATACCTTCCATCCAAATCGGTAACTGTTTGACTTATTCTATATTGTGACCCTGCCGTATAAAGTTCACAAATTGCAAAAGCAACAGCCTTACCTGTTCTGGAATCAGTTACAACTCCCCAAGGTTTTTTTACTTTTTTGCCCCATAGAATTGATACAACTTTTAATAAAGCTCCAGGTGTAGTTAAAAGGTAAATAAATGACAATAAAGATAGGCCACTTATTAGCAAGCTTGAAGCAGAAACTATGCCGGATGACCCTATATTTTTTACTATTCCTTCAAAAATAGTTCCTTCAAAAAAATTATTACCAAATGAATCAAAACTATTGAAAAACTCATCTAAATCCGTAATATCAGTAGTATCTATAACATTTTCACATTCTAATGGTGGCGCTCCTGGTGTATTAAATATTATATAATCATAAAATTCTCGATTGGCAACATTTCTACCTCTAATACTAACTATAACCGATTCTTGATCAGGAAAATCAACTTCAGGATTTAGCGTGAAAGTATATACCCCATCGGAACCTTCAAATGTGAGCTCAGGACTATGGATAGTGTAAGCTCTTCCATTTACCATAATAACAATTGATTCTAAATCAATATCAACAAGTTCGTCGGTTACACGAATAATTACATTCGAATCTAAAGGTACATCTGTCTGTCCATTTGAAATATTTAAGAATTCAACTTGTGGTACACTTGTTGAAGTTTGGCAATTTGCGACTTCAAAATCGTAAGTTGCATTTGTAACTCCATCCAAAAGATCCAGGTTTGTTGTTGAATCAGCAATGTTACTATCATTTGTTACTCCAAAACCACTGTACTGGATTGTAAAATTAGTAGTCGCAATCGAAGCTAGGGATCTAAATTGAATAGTTGCGAAAACTCTTCTTGATTGAAGAAAGCTGTTAAACGATGCTCCAGCCAAAGTTATTCTTCCATTAGTTGTATCAACAATGTTGTAAATATAATTTTGATAAGCATTACCCCCTCGTACCTGAATTCCAGTTATATTTGGATCTTGATCTATAATCTCAATCTCACTGGGATTATAGTTAATAATTACTTCAGCAGCGTTGGAGCTTGATCCCTCAGAATCTATATCAACATTAACGTTGCTTATACAGGTCTGTCCAAACAACCCATTTGACGGGTTAAAGTGAAATTTGGCTGCATCAGTACCAAAAAAAATTCCACTAAAAGTGAAAATAGCACCAACCAAACTTAAAGTAAAAAGACTCTTTTTCATTATTGCCCATTAAGATAGAAATTTGTAATAGTGTTAGAAATATCTAACGTGTTAACATAACCATCCTGATTTAAATCATTTTTGATACTACTAGTATACATGTTGGATATTTGCGTGGAAACATCTAAAACATTTATATAATTATCAAACACTACACTTGTTTCTCCTGCAAACATTTCACCAAACGGTCGTAAATCCAGTGTTTCTGTTTGAGTATCAAATGCTGTTACATTTATATATCTTCTTCTCAAATGTGAAAAGCCTCTCACGTAAAAATTATAATTACCACTTGTCAGTTGATAATTGTTCAAGCAGAGTGGAAAATTTGCAACACCAAAGTTATTACTTGGAGCCAGAAAACTTGCAACTTGAGTTTGGTTACTAAAAATTTGAATATCTAGTAAAGTATCCCAGTTATTAATTTGAGGAATTCTTTTTTCTGGATAAATAATTATATTTAATTCACAAGAATAAACTTGAGCTGTTATATCTACCTGACTTACTCCTCCTACCCCAAGTGTGGTAGCTCCGAAATCATTGCTTGAAGTTGATATTGTTAGTGTGTAAGAGCCTTGTGGTGCACTAGGTAATCTAACACACAACGATCTGGTGGTGGTTGAAGTAGCTGTATCTAAGTTGAAAACTGCACTATCATTTGAAAAACTTATAAAGCTTCCTGTACCTCCACTGCCCGGGTCAATATCAGTATCTGGTGTTGTACAATTTGAAATGCTGGAAGGCAACCCAGGAAAAATAAAAACAGAGTATAAAGTTCCAGGTAGCTCTACTGCACTTGAGGCAGTGTAGGTAATAATCACATCCTGCGTAGTTGAAATATCAGAAGGAGTCACATTAACAGTTACATCCGCTGCGCTAACTTCTAAAGTATTACCTAAAAAAGTTATAAAAACAATAGAAATCAACAGAGTAAAAATACAAATTTTTTTAGTAGTAAAATTTTGCATAATTTCATTATACATATATCTTGGCGACTTTGTTTACGAGTTAGCTAGTTAACGGGTTAAAGGGTTACTAAAAGTTACCTGTTACTATTTATTTTTTACTAGTTACCATTCTCCTTTTTTATCCATTCAGGAAAACTTAGCCCACTTTGTTTATATTCTGTAGCCTTTTCTACTCCAATGTATCTATAGTGCCACGCTTCAGAAGGCACTCCATTAACCTGCTCTACTCCAGCATGATTAGATTGTACAAATCCAAATTTATACGAATTCTCTTTTAGCCACTGTCCTCCTATCGTATTATCAAATTCCTGAGTCAAAGCATAATTTGTTTCCTGACTTATAAAATCAACTGCTGTACCCAATTGATGTTCACTAAAGCCAGGTCGAGCTGAAGTTATATCTGCACTTTCTTGCCCTTTTTGAGTATACCAGTAAGCATAAAGCTTAACTTGGTCACTAAATGATCGGTAACCTGTAGCTATGACCAAGTTAACATTTTTTTCTGCTTGAAGTGCTGAAAGCATAAGCTTTAAATTATCTGCAGCTTCCAATCGTAAAGTTATACCTTCTGAATTTGTATATAACAAATAGTCTTTATTCAAATCAACGATATCATTGGCATCCGGCACGTATGTATCCACTAGTTTGTGAGTTCGGTCAACAATATTAGTATAGTTATTGCCATTTACAATATAAACACTATTTGGCCAATCTGGAATACTTGAAACACCTGAAGGTAAACCTACACTTTTTCTTGATAAAACATAAGTTAAAGTTTTTACATTATTCGCTTCATCTTTAAAATCAACTTTAACAGTTGAGTCTCCAAGACCTATGTTATTTATTTCTAAAACATACCATAAACCCTGCTTATCCTCTTTTATAAAAAACAAATTAAGTCTATTACTTTGATCAATACGAATCCTCTTATTTGATTTTACCTCAACAGCAGTTTGGCCCTCATAAACATTACCTATTGCTTCTTTTGAATCTAGTTCCAACGGTCTCTCATCAATTACTTGTGCTGAGTCTTCTTTATTTTCATTAACATTTTCAAGGTTGGATTGAATGCTATTTCTTATCTCTGATAGTTTTATAAACCCTAACTTATCACTTAAGAAAATAATCACACTGGCGGTGATTATAAGAATAATTAGGAAGGTTAGAGCATTTATTGCGATTTTTTTTCTCATAAATAAAAGTCTAATTAATGGATTAGTAAATTGTTAATTTGTACTTTTGTTACTTCGAGATGGGAAATTACAGCTTCCAATCTGTCTATTGAAATCTGTTACCATTTGCAGAACCGACAGCTAAAATCTTATTTATGCATTACTCAAGCCTCTAAACTATCTTTGTTATTTATCTGATACTCTCAACCTCAATAGCAGATTTGCTCTTATATTCTCCAATTCTTGTCCTTTCAAGCTCAATTAGCATTGATGGTATTTCTAGCTTTTTTCCTATATCAATTGCTAACTGTCTGATATAAGTCCCTTTAGAACAGTCAACCACTAAGTTCAATACAAAAAACTCTTTACCTTCTTTAAGTTTACTATAATTATCAAAATTTTCATCATTAAAATATTGCTTCAATTTACTGACTGCTATTTTTTCGACATTATCGATTTTAATATCCAGATGTACTTTCTTTTTAGGTAAATTGATTTTGTCCTTAAGTTTTCCTTGTTCATCATAGAAAAAAACTTCTTTTACTTCCTCGCCGTTTTCTGGCTTCGAATCCCTAATCTCAAACCTATCAGATGAACGAGCAAGCTTCCTTAGCTTCTTGCCTTGTACTTTTACAGAACTAAAAACAGGCACATATTGAATATATTCGGGTTGAAATGATTGGATAGCTTTTTTAATATCAGATTTTTTTAGATTAAATCTTTTAGATATAGATTGTATTTCGCCCTCAACATCTCCTGTATTTGTAGAAGCACCAAAAAGAATTTTAGCCTTATATTGTTTATCCAAGGTTAAAAAATCAACTGAAGTTTTTGTAGCCTTGCCTACCAAAATAATTATCAGTCCTGTTGCAAATGGATCAAGCGTGCCGGCATGCCCTACTTTTTTTGTACCTAGCGTGCTTCTTGCCTTATCTACAACATCGTGTGAAGTGATCCACTTCGGCTTATTAATAAGTAAGACCCCACTTGGTCTTCCAAATTCATCTCTCAAAATCTTATTTGCTTCGAATTTCCTTTGCATGAATTGATTTTACCAGTAAAAGTCGTCTAGGTACTAACAAAATCTTGCTTAAGCTACTCTTCTCTGATAAAATCACTCGACAATATATATTTTAAATAGAGATAATGGCAGCCAGTGATTTGTATACTAATTCAAACTTCTTTATAGAGGATGAAAAAAGAAAAAAAGAACTAATGATGGAGCTTGGAAAAAGGATCAAAGTTGCCAGAGAAGAAGCTCGAATGTCTCAACTTCAAGTTGGAGTATCTCTAGGGGTAACAGATAAAACAATTAGTGGTTATGAATCTGGAAGAATTGCTCCACCTATTGATAAATTACTTCAACTTGCTGATCTATTCAAAAAACCAATTACATATTTTTTAGGTTCTGATCCAAGAGAATATAAAGTTTCCTCCAGATTAAGAGCCGTTGAAGTTGCATTAAGAGATATCAGAAAACAGTTACAAGAGATTAAATTATTATCTCAAACCAAGGAACTTGATAGCTAAGAAAGATTAAGTTCATTTAAAAATTCTTTGTGTTTCTCATTGCGAACTGGCGTATACTAGTATATAATTCCAGAGCATTTGACTTTTATAGAAAAACAATGAGCGATCAATTAATCCAAAAATTCACAAACAAACATAATACAAAAAAAGTTCCTGCAATAAAGATAGGAGATACTGTTGTTGTAGATACAATAATCAGAGATGGAGATAAGCAGCGTATTCAAAAGTTTAAAGGGCTTGTTATTGCAGTGTCAGGAAAAGGAAATGATAAAACCTTCACTGTAAGAAAAATCAGCTATGGAGTTGGTGTAGAAAAAATCTTTCCACTTTACTCCACAAATATTTCTAAAATTGAAGTCCAAAAACATTCAAGCGTTAGAAGAGCTAAATTATTTTACCTAAGAGGAAGAGTTGGAAAAGCTGCTATGAAATTAAAAGCTGGCGAAGCAGTTACTCCAGAAGAACATGCCAATGAAGTTGTAACGGAAGAAGAAATTGAACCAGTAGTACTAGAGGTTGAGAGCAATACAGCAGAAGAGGCAAATAGCCAAACAGCCGTAGAGGTTGAGAGCGAACCAGTTGTTGAAGAGTCTGAGAGTAAAGGTGAATAAATCTTCATAGAACAGTCTTTGTATTTGGACTGGCTCGAACAATTGCAAACATCAAAATAAAATTAATAATTTTCAATCTAAAGAATTTTCATGGCTTTTGTTTGAAAATTGTTACCTGTTAATTGAAAATTATTTTGAAAGCTTTGATACTTTGAACTTACTTGCTGCCATTTACCATTTACTAATTATGGATGACTGTATCTTCTGTAAAATAGTTCAAAAAGAAATTCCCTCTTATACCATTTACGAAGATGACAATTACCTTGCTTTTCTAGATATTTTCCCTATGGAATATGGGCATACGGTTGTAATTCCCAAAAAACATTTTGATCTTGTTTGGGAGGTTGAAGAGATAGGTGGATATTTCAAAACTTGTCAGAAAATTGCAAAACATTTCCAAGATAAATCAGGCAACAAATATGTCTATTCTATTGTTCATGGCGAAGGAGTTAATCATGCTCATATACATATAATTCCTAGTGAATCTAAAACCTTTGGGGGTAAATTAAGTGAGTTTTCAAAAAGCCTAAATTATCCAAAGCTTGACGCTAAAACAGCTGAAGAAATTTTAGCTAAATATAAAGTAGGTTAATTAGTCTTACTCACCAATTAATTACACACCCGGTTATTAACTTAGATACATTTTGTTTTTTTCACTTTCCATTCTAAAATTATCCTATATTGAAAGTTACTCTTAATTCATGAAGTGTAAATCAAAAAAAGTTTCATATCTTCTTCCCAAATTTGAACTTGACCTTATAAAAAGTGGCCATTATAAACGTGTTGTTGGCATTGATGAAGCTGGTAGAGGCTGTCTGGCTGGTCCGGTTGCAGTAGGTGCCTATGTATTCGAAAGAAAATTTTACAAAGGAATTCATGACTCTAAAAAGCTTAGTAGATCCAACAGAGAAAGTGTGTATAATAAATTGTGTAAGCATGAATTTACAGTTGCTTTGGGTACTAATTCTGACATCGATAAAAAGGGCCTAGCAAGAGTTCTGGAAGATTTAATAATGTCGGTTATAGAAAAATATAATTCGATTGATACTTTTTTTTTAATCGATGGACAATTTAAATCCAGTTTTGTAAACAACTCTAAAAAGGTCATTAAAGGAGACAGTACTTATTATTCCATTGCTGCTGCATCAATTATGGCTAAAGTTGAAAGAGATAATTTAATGTTTGAACTTGCTAAAAAATATTCAAATTATGGCTTTGAAAAACATGTTGGTTACGGAACCAAAGAACATAGACATGCAATTAGAACCTTAGGACCTTGTGAAATACACAGAAAAAGCTTTGCACCTTTTTTTGATTTACAAATGCAATTTGAAATCTAATGAAAACAATTGTTTTTCTAATTTGTATAATTCTTTTGGGAATCTCCTTGAGTATAACTTTTTACATACTCTATTCTCATAACCAGTCGCTAAACTACTTTGGAAATAGTTCACAACAAGATGGCCTTTGGCTACTTCCCAATAACAAGAACATCGAAAACTTTTACGAAAGTTATAGTATAAGTGGAGAAATTTTTTCCATAGAGAATGACGATTCTAAAGATGGCTCAAATATTTTGATTAGTCTAAAAGTTACTGATCAAAACGGAGAATCTTCACAATCAATTACCTTGCCAGAAAAGCCAGAAGCTCCTGTAACATTTTTTAACAATGATGGATTAATTAAAAGTATCGACTCAAGTAAGTTTTTATCAAACTTAAAATCTGGATTGTTTATCCAAATCACGATGGTTAAATACTTGGGTGAGAATATTTATAAAACAGATTTAATTGAACTTTATGAAAATAATTAGTTTAATAATATTTTTAGTGTTAGTTGTAATTGCACCATTAAGTGCATATCTTTTTATTAGGCAAAACGAATTTGAACTTGATCAGAACTCCAGATCCATAAATTACGTTTTAAATCCTAAAGATTTTGAAATAGAAATTGATTTCAGTTCAAATATTTTAATCTTGAATAAAGAAAGCTCATCTGTAAAAATAGAATTAGATTCTGAAAGTATCAAAGAATTTCAATCATGGATAGAGCTGGAAGATAATATATACCTTCCTCCATCAAGTTGTAATAAATTAGAGGTAAACCTGGCAATGCTTGATTTTAAAAAGAATCAAAATATTAAATTTAATAGCATTACATGCGTAGATTAAAGCTTATAGTGGCTATAATTATTTTAACTGCGGGAATTGCTGGAACTTTTTTCTTGTTTAAAGTTTCTGCTCAAACTACAAGGCTTTGTATTAATTGTGGGTGTCCTTTTAACTTTAACAGATGCCTTACTGATGGTGAGACTTCTGCAACATGCACGAACTGGAGTACTTGCGACGCTTACACTAATGTACCTGGTGAACAAAGTCGTTACTATTGTACTGCACCATATCCAAATGGTAGTTGTTCAAATCCTAATACTCCTCCTCCTGGAGGTAACCCACCTCCTCCACCAGGTTGTACACAAGTTCCGCCAGGATCTGCCACTCTTTTAACACCAGCACCAGAATCTGTAATGCCCAATAATAATGTAACTGTAACATGGGCACCTACAGCATCCTGGGGACAAGGCTGTCCTAATAATTTATACCAAATTGTTTTTATATCTCCTGACTGTAGTGGAAGTTATACAGCTATAAGCGGCGTGATTGGCTCATCTGTAAACTCTTTTACATTTAATAATCTGGATTGGGGAAGAAGATATTGTTGGACTGTGGGTGAACATAATAATGGCCAGGCAGCCTACGTTGGAGATTATACTTTTTATATTAATTCAACTCCGACTGTAATAAGTAGTGGCTTCACTAATCCTGATACATGTGACTCTGACGGTAATGGAACTCCAAACGGAATTTCTGGAAGGTTTGGCCAACCCAATGCTACAAACCCTGTAACATATTCTGTTACGTTTAGAGATAGTGAATCTGATACTTTTGAAGAAATTTGGTTGGCATTAGTGCCCAATGTAATTAATAGCCAGATTGTTGATAGAGCAACAGTTGAAGCTTATGCTGGAGGAAGTGGATCAATAGGAATCAGATTACATAGAACCGGTGCAGTAAATATTATACAAGCAAGCGGTGCATGGGGGGCATGGACTGGAACTCCTGCAAATAATCAACCCAATAGTGCAACACTCTTAAGTGCTTCATTCACCAGAAATGGTGCTTTTGCAAATGGTACCTTTACAATTCGATTTAATGATAACTTTCCTTACGGATCTTACGGAGGTAACTATAATATTTATGCAGCGGCTTTGATGATTAATAGCGATGGAACAGCTGTTACATCTTATGCGTCTGCTTTTGAAAACTTTAATTATTACCGAACCGGTTCCTGGAGAGTTGATGTTAATCCTCCGTCTATCTATGTTGGAACTCCTACTGTTGCAGGCAATGGATCCTTTGATGTTCTATGGGCTGCCGGCGATGCTGAAGCTCCAGGAAATGGCATAACTAATGTTTGGTCCTATATTTTTGCAAATCAACCTGGAACAAGCATACGTGATAATACTACCAACTCAACAATAAACCCTCCTAACGCTCAGCTTGATTATCCTACTGCTTCAAATGCAGGAGTTAATATCGGTAATTTAGGAAATCACAATTACAATGATTTAACGCCAGCTTTAAATGCAACCTATACTTTCAGATTAGTTGGGCAGGATCTTGCATGTAACATTTCAAGAAGTACCTCAAGTTTACAATCGCCAATCCCATGGTTAATCTCTTATCAAAATTCAATATCTGCTGCTGGTGGATACAATGGATTTGGAATTCCAAATAATCCAAATTTTACAGTTCCATTTACTTCTGATACTGGTCTTGCATATCTATCAACTTATTCAGTATTTAGCGGGAATGCAAATATTGTAAATGGAGGAGTTTCAGGAGTTTCTAAAAATAATCAAACTGCTTTAACTTATAACAACCTAGCATCCAGTCCTCCTTTAGGATCAGGTACATCCTCTTGGTATCAATATCTGCTTAATCTTGTAACCTTAAATGATAGAACCAGTATAGCAACCAGTAATGCTACAGGAATATCAGGGAACGTTTCTTCAAGCCTCGGAATAGCTGCAAACACAAAACGAATTGTTACAATTCAAAGAGATAATTTTATTATCGAATCGAACTCCACCTGTGATGTTCAAGCAATTATATTTATAAGTGGGAATGTTGTACTCAGACCAGATTTTAACTTTTCAGGAAGCAATAGATGTATGTTTATATCAGGAGGTAATATTACAATTGAAAATGGCTCTAACAAAACAAACCCTGCAGTTCCTGTAAACAGCACAACACTTGCTCAGTACGATATTATTAGAGCTTTGTTAATTGCATCTAATCAATTTACAACAACCGCCGACCAGATTAATGGTAATAACAATAAATGGGATGGATTGTATGTTCAAGGTTCCGTTATTTCAAATCTTGTTGATTTAAGAAGAAGTATTAATTTAGGAGCTAACGCTAATCAACCAGCGCATGTATTTGTTTACGATCCTTCTTTTGCAGATATTTTTGGTGCTGATCTTTCAAGAAGAGATTTTTCAATTAGAGAAGTAGGAAAATAATTCTCTCGGACTATTTGCTATCTGCTATTCGCTTATCATATAATCAACACATGCATTTAAGAACACTAGATTTATCACAACCAAACCTGGAATTAATTGTAAATGAAAACACTGAATTCAAAGCACTATACATAGGTAGGAGCTCTGATTCCATCAAATCAGAAATCAAAATTATACATAAAAAACCTAATATTACTTCTAGAGTACACATAAAAGCAGTGGTTTTTGATAATGCAAAATTTGATGTCGAACCACTTCTTATAATTGAAAAAGGGGCATCTAACACAGATACTTATTTAAAAGTAGATTGTTTGGTAATGAGTGATACAGCTTTTGCAAGAGCAGTTCCAAGCCTTGAAATAAAAGAAAATGAAGTTAAGGGAGGACATGGCGCCACTATAGGGTATATAGATCCTGAAATGATTCACTATTTAAAATCTAGAGGGTTAACAAAAGAACAAAGCGAAGAGCTAATTATTGAAGCGTTTATTCAGAGCTAGGCAATCACCTTACCCCGAAAAAGCATATTATGCTTTTGATTAACTTTATTCTCAACAACACAATATGTTGTTTCGGAATGGCGAACGATAGTGAGCCGGGAGAGGTTTTCATTATTCTCAAGCCACTAAATTTCAGCTATACTGATATATACTTACCAAACTTATACTTATTAAATTTTTCACACTATGGCAAATAAGGCAGAACCAGTTAAAGTTGAAGCTTCACCAAAGCAACAAGAAACAAAAAAATCAAAAGGAGGATTTGGCAAAGGGCTTTTGGTCGGGTGTATTGTTATATTTATTTGTCTCATTATTTGTTGCTTTACAACATTTTTCTTCTTTGGGTCTATTTTTAGCCTAGCATTTGGACAAATTGACGAGATTAATGAGCAGGTTTTAGATGATGTTTGTAATGCTTCAAATTCAGAGCTAAGAGATGTTTATAATAACCACTTTACTACAAGATATAAAAAAGATGTTTCTTATACTGAATTTGCAAGATTTTATAATGACAATAAAGATTTATTCGGGGCTTGTTCCGATAGACTTGACAAAATAGATCTTCAAGATTTTGTAGAGGGTTTCAGTTTCAGTTATAGCTATACAAATGGTGATAAAGTTGTTGATTTATCTTTAACTGCAGATGGTGACAAACTATCTATGCGTGTTGTGGAAGATGATGACGAATGGTTAATTGATGAATTGAGTGTTGAGTAGTAACTACGCATTATGAGAAACGAATTACGAGAGGCATGTTACTAAAAAGACCTGACCTCTCGTAATTTTAAACTCGTATACCGTATCTTTGCTCTTTTGCTCAATCTCATACCTTAAACCTAATTCGCTATATTGCTCTTTACCTCTACTGCTCTTTTTGTTATCATTTCCAAGCAAGTTAAAAGCTTCAATTTTTTCATCCCGAAATAAATTAGGGACGAGTTTTTTAAATTTTTAATTTTAGTAAATGGCCGGTTTAGATTATTCAAAAGTCAAAAATATTAAGTTCTACAGGAACATCGGTATTATTGCCCATGTAGATGCAGGAAAAACTACAACAACAGAAAGAATTCTTTTCTTTACAGGAAGAAAACATAAAGTTGGTGAAGTACATGAAGGAGCTGCTGAAATGGATTTCATGGCTCAAGAAAGAGAAAGAGGTATTACCATCCAATCTGCTGCAACAACAGCATTCTGGACAGTTAATAAACAAGATTATAGAATTAATATCATCGATACACCGGGCCACGTAGATTTTACAGCAGAAGTAGAAAGATCTTTAAGAGTATTAGACGGCGCAGTTGTTGTATTTGACGGAAAAATGGGTGTAGAGCCGCAGTCTTCAAAAGTATGGTTCCAGGCAGAGAAATACCTAGTTCCAAGACTTTGCTACATTAATAAACTTGATAATATTGGAGCAGATTTCTATAAATCATACGGAAGTATTGTAGATCATTTAACTGAAAAAGCAGTTCCTATTAATCTTCCTATTGGTGTTGAAAATGCATTTAACGGAATTGTTGACCTAGTTTCAATGAAAGCTACAATCTACAAAGATGATATGGGTAAAGATGTAGAAGTTACAGACATCCCTGAAGATATGAAGGCTAAGGCTCTTGAATGGAGAAATAAGCTAATTGAAGTTGTTGCAGATCAAAATGACGATATCGCAATGAAATTTTTAGATGGAGAAGAAATCGGAGAAGAAGAACTGCAAGAAGCAATCAGAAATGCAGTACTGAACCTAAAGTTGTTCCCAGTAGTAGCTGGATCGTCTTTAAGAAATAAAGGTATTCAAAGACTATTAGACTTCGTTTGTATGTATCTTCCATCTCCATCAGAGAAAAGTTATACAAAAGAAGACGAAAATGGAAAGGAAGTTGTTTACAAAGGGGAAGTTCCAGGTACGAATCCAAAAACAAAAACATTGATGACTAGAAAACTTGAAGATTCTGAGCCTTTTAGTGGTTTAGTATTTAAGCTTGCAGTTGACCCACATGTTGGAAACCTTGCATTCTTTAGGGTTTACTCTGGTAAATTACAGTCTGGTTCATATATTTATAACTCGTCTGCAGGGAAAAAAGAAAGAGTAGGAAGAATTTTAATGATGCACGCAAACCACAGAGAAGATATTGATGAAGTTAGGGCCGGTGATATTGCAGCTGTCGTTGGATTTAAGGATACAAGAACTGGAGATACTATTTGTGATGAGAATAATCAAGTTGTTCTTGAATCAATCGATTTTCCAGAACCAGTTGTTAGATTTGCAATCGAGCCAAAAACAAAATCTGACCATGATAAATTATCTGAAGCTTTGGCAAAGTTAACATCAGAAGATCCTACTTTCAAAGCAGAAACTGATCAAGAAACTGGACAAGTTATTATTGCAGGAATGGGTGAACTTCACTTGGAAATTAAGGTTGATATTTTAAGAAGAGAATATAAGATTGAAGTAAACGTTGGTAAACCACAAGTTGCATACAGAGAAACAATAACAGCAGAAGGCACACACAGGGAACTTCTAAAAAAACAATCTGGAGGTGCTGGACAATACGCTGACATTGAAATGATTTTAAGACCAAGAGCTAGAGGAGAAGGTTATAACTTTGTAGATAGCATCAAAGGAGGAGCAATTCCTAGAGAGTATATTCCCGCAATCGATAAAGGTTTTCAGGATTCAATTACTGCAGGACCTTTAGGAGGATACCCAGTTGTTGATATCGAAGCCGAAATTACTGATGGTACTTACCACGATGTTGACTCAAATACAGATACATTTAAAACTTGTGCATATTTTGGGTTTAAAAATGCAATGAAGAAATGTAATCCTGTACTACTAGAACCTGTGATGAAAGTTACAATTAATGTTCCTGAAGACCATGTTGGAGCTGTAACGGGTTATTTATCTTCAAGAAGAGGTTTAATCAAAGACATGATACAAAGAGGTAAAACTAAAGAAATTATTGCCGAAGCCCCTTTATCTGAGCTATTTGGATATGTAGGTGATCTTAGAAACCTTACATCTGGAACTGCAGCACCTAACATGGAGCCGTCTCACTATGCAGAAGTACCTAGAGGATTGATGGATAAAATCCTAGGAGAAGAGAAGTAATTTTTTCTTACTTTAGAATTTGAACAGACCGGAGAAATCCGGTCTGTTTTTTGTGCGCATTACTTATTTAAGACTACTGTCGCAGGTAACATGTGAAGCCTATAATATTTATCTTTAACAAATTGATAATTTTGGTTGATACAATGTCATTGTTTTACAGAATCTTATTTTTTATTTTTCTTTTATGGTTAGTTTTGAATCGATAGACTTTAATGAAATCGGGGCCTTAATAAATAGAATGGCAGAGGCTGCTTCGCATGAAAACCCTTATATACTTGTGGATTTAAGTAAAACAAATAAGACCTACCTTGGAGAAGTAGATTCTGAAGATTTAAGAATACTTGCTTCATGGGGAGGAACTGTAATCTATGGTCCCAATAGCGCTAACGAATCCAATACTGATGAAACCAACACAATAGTATATGCTTTTTCACAAATATTAAATAATGCTAATATCCGCGCAAAGCACGTTTCAGATCCCACAGTTTTGGAACAAGTAGAAAATGTAAAAAATGGAAAGCACTGGTCGGGTGAACAAGAAGAAGCCTAAGACTCTAAAAAGCCGAGTTTAATTTGGACTTGTAATTGGCAAATCAGGGTATCTAAATTCTGGCCTATAACAATTATCTTTAACCATTAAATATGTTTTACTGCTAAAATTGCCATAAATTAATATTTTATTTTTATAAATATGGATAAAGGTCAAGTAAAACAAGAAGCTGGAGATTCAAAAATAACTTCAGTTTTTCATATTGATGGCTGTCAATTTAATAGTATAGAAGAACTAATGGCACAAATTACAGCTAATGGGCCAGTACCTGCAGATGTTTTATATATTGATTTAACTGGTGCAATAGCAGGTGTAACTCCAACACATGCTGAATCAATGAAATTTGATGGAACTATTGAGCCTGAAACAGCAAAACTACTACCAGTGAGCATACGAATTGGTGGCAATGTAAGACCTTATATGAACACAAATGGACTACATGAAATTGTTGCTAAACTTACTAGTGCTTTGGAGCATGCAGGAAAAACTGTGGAACTTGCCGATGGACCAATAAATATGCGACCAGTCATAAGACACGATAGTCCAAACGTTTACGAAGCATAAGTATACAAGAATTTGAATTTATTTTTTAGACGCTACCTATGTCTTATCAAACATCTGAAACTATAGACAGGCCAACATATGCGGTTACAGAAGTAGACCCCGCAAATCTTGGATTTAGCAATATTACTGATTTTTTAAAGCAAGTTTCAGAAAGTGCTTTCACCGGCCCTCAACGAGAAGCAGTTGTTTTAGTAAATCTTTCCAATCTACAGGAAAGTGATATTGCAAGATTTGACGGTGAAATAGATATTAAAGCAACAAGTGATTTACCAATTATAATGTTTGGATCTGAAGGTGACAATATTAATCAGCAAAGAGTTATAAACGCAGTTGGTTCAAAACTTAATAGTTTAAACAATGCTGGAATAAAATGTAAGCACGTACCTAACATCCATGATTTTGGTCAGGTTGCTGCAGTACTAAATGGAGCATCATATCCAGGCTTTATTTTAGAATTATAGAGATTAAAGCAAAAAAAGCGGTAGATTTCTGGATTACAGAAATCTACCGCTTTGCAGTTGTTTACCTTTACCTACCACGCACCACTTGAACCTCCACCACCTCCTCCTCCAGAAAATCCGCCTGAAAATCCCCCTCCTCCGCTAAATCCACCACCACTTGAACTTGATACAGGAGTTGCACTTGCAACTGTTGCGTTTGAAAAATTTCTCATTAAAGACGAAACAAAAAGTGCATCATAAACTCCATCTGTAGAACCTTCATACCAATCAGGTACACCTTTATAAATATCTTTAAACTTTTCAGCCCACTCTTTTTCAATTTTGAAAGTAACAGCGTAAGATAAAAATCTTTCAAATTCTTCAGGGCCTAACTTTTGAAGTCTAAACCTTTCTGCAGTATGTAAATACATTTTGAAACCCAAGACTTCGTTCAAAATCTTACTACCTAATTCAGTCTTTGCTGGCATAAAATATGCGAAAGGGAAAAGTGCCAGTCCAAATACAGCTAACGCTAGGGCTGGAGTACAAAGAGCCACAACTCCAATAAATCCAGATCCTAAAACACTTAAGCCCACAAAACCTGCAGTCCCAAATATGATCGAAAAGATAGACAGGCCAAAATATTTTGCTCTAACAGTATTGGGAGACGACTTATAGTAATTTCTAGTGGTCAATTCACTATTAATTTTACTAACAATAAGCAAATACTTGGCTGGAAAATATGACTTCATGGATTTAGTTTCAACTTCATCTTTTCCATCAAAAACGTAGTCCAGTAAATTCTGTTCTATAGGATCCAAAACTTCACCTTTTTTGCCTGGCAGCCTAACTAATTTATAATTTTTGTTCTTTTTAATTTCAATTATCTTTATAAAACCTTTATATGCGAGATCTATTATTGAACCAACGACATCTTCTTTGTCAATTTTTTCATCAACCAAACCTCCAATTATGTATGGTTTTACTCCTTTTGGTGGATGAAAAAGAGGAATTATTGTTTTGGATTTATTTTTATCTCTACCTTTTTTCTGGAATAAAACATACGCATACATTGCCGCAAATGGAATTATTATACAGCCCAAAATCGCAACTAGTATACTGCCAAAGTAAATTAACTGCATCCAGGCAGTTCTTTCTAAAGTGACCTCAAGGTTAGTTTCTTCACCTGCTTTTAAATTCAAGTCTCTAGTCTCTGGTTTGTATCCAAAGGCTTTAAAACTAATTTTATGATTACCAGCTGGATAGCCTTTAATGGAATCTTCGTTTTTTTCTGAAATTAAAAGATCATCAACATAAATTTTTGCTCCAAATAATGGGCTTTTAATTTTGTAATTAACTATTCCTGGTTCAGTTAATTCACCTGAATTAAAAACATAGCTTACAGTATAAGGTCCATAAGAACTTAAATTTGAAAGTAGCAAAGTTATAGTATTTTTAGAAGCATTAAAACTTTTTTTAGCCACAAAACTCGAATATTCAGCAAATTGAGATTCGTTAAGATCTACACTTTCCGGAAATACCAAAGTAATTCTTGAGCTTTCTACATTCCCTCCCCTGTCTTCTGGCAGAGCATTCCAGTAAAAAAAGGGTCTTTTTTCTCCTGTTCTTCTGGAATCCTCGTACTGCCAGCTAATTCCCCCTAAAATTTTATACTCTACAGTCCAGGTTACTTCTTCACCATTCAAATTTTTGCCATCTGGCCAAATTTCCCATTCAAACCTTAGGGATTTTTTCCCACTCACATCGGTAACTTCATACGTTGTCCAATCGTTTTCTTTTAACTTTTTACCTTCATCATAGATGGCTATAGGAATAATTCGATCAAAACCTCCACATGTTAAATTGATGTTACCTTCACAAGTTGAAGTTAAATATGGATCATATGTAGTCACATCTCTTCTTAATCCATGAGCCTCACCATAAAACTTATATGTTGCGGTCTCCTTTACCGTAAAGCTTGAATCATTGTTTATTTCAATTACAATGTCATAGTTTGGATAATCATAACTTAACGCTTTAACATTGCCCGTAAGTGCAAGGTAAATAATTGGAGTAAGAAGAATTGAAAGTGCAAGGATTTTGAAATTTTTCATTTTTTATTAGTTAATCGTTAATAGTCGATGGTCAATAGTTATTATTTTATACTGTTACCTGTTACCTGTTACCTGTTACCTGTTACCTTCTATGTTATCACTTCCGCGTCATTAAAGGAATTTAAGCTCGTCTAGAGAAGTTATTCCAAGCTTTACCTCGGTCCAGAAGTCATTGTTTACTGGATAAGAAGATGGCACCTGTTCTTTATACTTGTAGATCTTATGTTTATTGCTGGAATCTTTCAAAATTAAAAATATGTTTTGGCCATCAAATCTAACATCTACAAACGTATCTGACGGAAATTTATTCGTAAGCGAAGATAAAGAATTATTCGAAAGTAAACTTATTGATTCAGGGATAGCCACATAAAAGTTTGCAGATGGCAATAATCTACTTTTTAAAAAAACTATATTATTATTTGAAAAAGAAATATTTGAAAATACATCACCCTGCGAACCTTTAAAAAAACTCGCTTCTGATTGAGTTAATTGATTAATTTGATAAATTTCCCCGGCAATAAGTGAGCTATATGTTCCATTAGGATTGACATTGGAGGTATATAAAACTCCCTCGAAATTTGACCTTATAAATTTGCAATCAAAACTTTGTACAGATTTATCAAAAAATCTGAGTATATAACATGAATCATCAGTTTTAAACCATAAATTTGTACTGTTTGCAAAAAGGATTTCGGAATTCTGTTCAAGCAAATCAGTTTTGTAGATTTGATTTCGAGCCTTTTTTAAATCCATACTGTCAATAAAAATTTCTTCATTTTCATCTTTAATTACAAAATAAAAAACTTTTGTTTCAGGCTCAAAAAAAGCAGAAATTAAATTTTCACCATTTCTTAAAGTAAGAATTGCCTTACCCTGCTCTCCAGGTTTTTGGCCTACAAATGTATCTGAATCTTCTGATTGAATAAAAGTTATTGATTCATCTTCGTAAAGATTTATTGATCTAACGCTTTTTGGCAGTGTATAAACCGTATTAAAATTTCCATCAGTATCAATATAACCAATTACAACGCTTATATTGTTTTCAGCCATAACCCATATCTTTCTTAAATCGTTTGGTTTGAAAGCGTTTTTAATATTCTTGCCAAAATCTATTGTGTCTCCTTTTGTGTTTGGTTTTGAATCAGATCTGATTGGATTATTAAATTTCACAACTTCGTTAAGATTTGAAATTAAGTTAGAGTTATCAAAAAGCTGGTCTTTATCCAAAAAATAGCCTCGAAGAATAAAAAGTATTCCTGAACAAAGAAAAAGAACTATGAAAGTAACTAAAATATACTTTGTGAGATTAGGCTTGTGATGCCTACGATCTTCAATTATAGATTGTGAGTGATGAGTCATTTTTTATACAAGATTACTATCAGCTATCAGCTATCAGCTATCAGCTATCAGCTATCAGCTATCAGCTATCA